>REBU01000015.1 GCA_007692585.1 Paracoccaceae bacterium
CGCCCAAACCGTCGGGCAAGCCCGACCCGCTGGCCGGGATCGGCCATGTGATTGCAGTCGCTTCGGGCAAAGGCGGTGTCGGGAAATCCACCACCACGGTCAATCTGGCACTGGCCCTGCGCGCGCTGGGGCTGAAAGTGGGCATCCTCGACGCCGATATCTACGGCCCGTCGCTGCCGACATTGCTGGGCCTGCATGGCAAGCCCGCGCTGGGCGAGGGGCGCCGCCTGAAACCGATGCAGGCCTACGGGCTGAGCGCCATGTCGATGGGCCTGCTGGTCGAGCCGGAAGCAGCGATGGTCTGGCGTGGGCCAATGATCATGTCCGCGATCACACAGATGATGGCCGATGTCGAATGGGGCGCGCTCGACGTATTGCTGGTCGATATGCCGCCGGGCACCGGCGACGCGCAACTGGCGCTGGCGCAGGGGACGACGCTGGCGGGCGCGGTCATCGTGTCGACGCCGCAGGATCTGTCGTTGATCGACGCGCGGCGCGGCATCACCATGTTCCGCAAGGTCGATGTGCCCATTCTGGGACTGATCGAAAACATGGCGCATTTCATCTGTCCCGATTGCGGCAGCAGCCACGCGATTTTCGGCGATGGCGGCGCGCGCCGCGAAGCCGCGCGGCTTCGCGTGCCCTTTCTGGGGGCCGTGCCGCTGACGATGGACTTGCGTGCCGCCTCTGACGCCGGTCAGCCGCTGGTCGCGCGCGCCCCCGATGGCCCGCTGGGCCAGATATACCAACAGATGGCCCGCGCGCTCATGGACGGGCTGTCCACACAGCGCTCACACCCTCAATCCACGAAAATGACAGGAGAACCCCTATGAAAGCTTTCCTCGCCGCGATCGCCTTTGCGATTCTGGTGGCCGTCGGGGCCGCGAATTTCCTCGATGCCGGCTTCCAGCAGCCCTCGCATGCGGCCTTTACGACTGAAGGCGCGCGGGTCGATAACCCCGGAAGCAACCTGATCGGGAATTGAACCACGCGAAAGGCGGGTGCGATGATCTCTCTCGCCCCTGACATGCGGCTGTGTCTGATCTCAACGCTCGGCGCGCTGGCCGTTGCCGCCAGCGCGGCTGAGGCCGATCTGGTGGGACATGGCGGCCCTGTGGGCGCGCTCGCCGTGCAGAACGGAGCGCTTCTGTCGGGCAGTTTTGACACCCGCGCCATCCTCTGGGATCTGGAGCGGGCGGCGGCGCTGCGGGTCACCCGCTTTCACGATGGCAATGTCACAGCTGTCGCGCATCTGCCCGATGGCGGCTTTGTCACGGCTGGTCAGGACGGCAGGATCGCGCTTTGGACCGCTGCCGCGCGCGACCCTGTGCTGGCCACCCCGCCGGGACCGTCCGCCATCGCATCGCTTGATGTCGCCCCCGACGGTGCGCGGATCGCGGCAGGGTTTCGGGATGGCCATGTCGCGATCCTGACCCGCGACACTGGCGAGCTGCGCCGCCATATGGCGCATGCAGACCGGGTGACCGGGCTGGGCTTTCTGCCCGATGGCTCGCTGGTCAGCGTGGGTGGCGATTTCCGCTTCGCGCGATGGAGCCCGGAGCTGGACCTGCGCGCGCGGGTCGATCTGCCTGACCTGCCAAATGGCCTGACGATCTCGATGGGGCGCGTCGTGGTCATCTTCGCCGAAGGCACGCTGCGCGCTTTCTCGCCCATGGGCGAGATGCTGCCCGAACGCTTCCTGACGGATCGCCCGCTTGTGGCCGTGGGGGCGTCCGGCGCCGATGTGGCGGCGGCTGCCATTGATGGCACAGTCTGGGTATTGCAGGGCGCAGATCTGGGCCAGCGCGCCATGTTTCAGGCCGCCGAAGGGCCGGTCTGGGCGCTGGCGCTGGATGACACGGAAATCTTCACCGCAGGCATGGACGCCACGATCCGGCGCTGGTCGCTCGATGATGGCCGTCGCCTCGGTGCCGTGTCCCAAAACGCCGTGCCAGAGTTTCGCGATGACAGCCGCGGCTATGAGGTCTGGCAAGCCTGCGCTGTGTGCCACTCGCTGCAACCGGGTGATCATGCTCGCGCGGGGCCAAGCCTGCACGGTATTTTCGGCCAGCCCATCGCGTCGCAACCGGGTTATGACTATTCCGACGCGCTGGGTAATCTCGATATCGTCTGGACCCCGCAAACTGTGGCCGAGCTTTTCGAATTCGGACCTGAGGCCTATACGCCCGGATCGCGCATGCCCGAACAGCGCATCGCCAACCCGGCAGATCGCGAAGCGCTGGTTGATTTCATTGCGCGGGCCATCGCGGCTGCGCCATGACCCGATGACAGCCGCGCGGCGGGATGATAGCAGGGCTTGACGCCTGCGCCGTGGTCTGCATCCGGCGGGCCAGACGCCGGCAAGGGACGGAGCACGCATGGACCGCATGACCGATAGCCCTGCGATGTCGGCCCTGCTCGACAGATTGCTGACATGGCGCCGTGATGTGCGGCATTTTCGGACCGATCCGGTCCCGGAGCCGCTGCTCGACACGCTGCGCGCGGCGATGGACAAGGCGCCCTCGGTCGGCAATGCGCGGCCTTGGCGGGTGCTGCGCGTCGAAAACCCCGCCCTGCGCGGTCAGGTGCAGGCTTTGTTTGAGCGCTGCAACCGCGCGGCCCGCGACAGCTATGACACACCGGCGGCGGCAGATTACGCGCAGCTCAAACTCGCCGGGATCGATCGCGCGCCCGTGCAACTGGCCGTGTTCACCGAAACCGCCCCCATGGAGGGACGCGGCCTTGGTCGGCAAACCATGCCCCAGACGCTGGAGCAATCGACAGCGATGGCTGTGCACACGCTCTGGCTGGTTGCGCGGGCGCAGGGCCTGGGGCTGGGGATGATGTCGATCCTTGACCCTGCCGAGATGGCGCGCCTGTGTCGCGTGCCCGCAAGCTGGCGGTTTTTCTCTTATCTCTGCATCGGCTTTCCCGAATTCGAGGATGACACGCCGCTGTTGCACCGTTCCGGCTGGCAGGCGAACACGGCAACACGCTGGGACAGGTGCTAGAACGTGTCAGCCGACAGACGCTACGCTCACGCCATGACCCGGGAAGCCGCGCCCACCGGTAAGCGTGGGCACCAGCCCGATTACAGCGATGCAGCGATCCAGACCTGCCTGACCATGAAAGTCCTGTTGGGCATGGCGCGAGCGTAGCGTCTGTTGCTGACGCTGTCACGCGGGAGGTTGCGGTAGCGGACTGTAACTCCGCCGGGGAGACCCACGCCTGGTTCGAGTCCAGGGTCGCCCACCACTTTTCCTTTAGATTTCAGAGTGGCGGGGCTGCGCGGGCGGCACGCGTTGCGAGTTTGCCTACCAACGGGGCGGGGATCGCGATATCTTCATCGAGTTCCGGCCAATGCAGGCCGAATGGTGTGATTTCAACGCCTTCGCGCTGCGCTGGTGTTGCATTCAACAGGCGCGGAAACCAGACCAGCGGCACGCCGAGCGTGCGGCCATCTGACAGAGCGAGCCACATGGTTGCGTCGTCGAAACTGACTTTATGCGCTGAAATGGTCATGGCAAAAAAATGCGGGCGCAAAAATTCAAATCTGATTGCATTTCTTGTATTGCTCAAAAGTTACTCAAGCCTAAACTCAACATCGCCTCGCTCAAAGCTTTCAATCAACTGCTGTTGTTGCTGTGCGCTTATTCCAGAGAAGCTGCGGCGAGGTACGAACACCCAATCTTTCTGTCCAAAATTTGAATAATGAAAATCAGAAAGCTTATTGTTGTCGTACAAGTGCAAGACTAGGTCGTTGGGTAATAGTTCAATAAAATTTGCAATATAGGCAGGAGCAATTGAGTTCGCGGTGACGCCATCTCCTACAACAAGGAGGAATAACTCATTAATCGGCTTGGCGTCCATCCGCGCAATAGAAAATTTCATTTCTGAAATTTCATCAAGAAGCTTGGTTGTGTTTTCTTTTGCCTCGACGCTAGCTTCTGTTGCGGTGATTATACCATTATTTAATCGATCAAATTCCCGGGGAAGCCAAACATAGGTTGGGATGGCGACAAGCGCTATTGCAACTGCACCCCCAGCAAAAGTTGCGGAGGCGGTTTTGAACCACTCCTTCATCTCAGAACTCATTAATACGACTCCACGGTATTTATTGAAGTGACAAAACAAGCAAACTCAGGGATAGCATACCAAAAGCGAAGAATGTCAAAAGTGCAGTTGCAAACGTAACTAGAGCTTTCCGCCGCATAGATGCCTCCAAGCTATCATAGCGAGTCAAAGTCACCCAAACAACCTAAGCTTGCGTTACTGGTGCGGACGCAAGGTGTTGCGCGGTGTTTTGCCAGCCCTCAGCTTGCGCTCCGGGCGTTCGGACC
>REBU01000014.1 GCA_007692585.1 Paracoccaceae bacterium
AGCTGCTCGGCCCCCTGCTCGCCCAGAATGGTGCGGCTGTCGATCTTGCTGGTCACCTGAAACGAAATCCGCGTCGGGAAATTCGCCTTGATCGTGCCGGTGATCACATCGACCGAAGGCCGCTGCGTGGCCATGATCAGATGGATGCCCGACGCCCGCGCCATCTGCGCCAGGCGCTGGATGCAAGCTTCGATCTCCTTGCCCGCGACCATCATCAGATCGGCCATTTCATCGACCACCACCACGATGAAGGGCAGAAGTTCGGGCGCGAATTCATCCGTCTCGAAGACCGGATCGCCGGTCTCGTCGTCAAAGCCGGTCTGGATCGTGCGCTTGAACATCTCGCCACGCTCCAGCGCCTCGCGCACGCGGCCATTATAGCCCTCGATATTGCGCACGCCCATCTTGGACATCTTGCGATAGCGCTCTTCCATCTCGCCCACGACCCATTTCAGCGCCACGACGGCCTTCTTGGGGTCGGTCACAACAGGCGACAAAAGATGCGGGATGCCGTCATAAACGCTGAGTTCCAGCATCTTCGGGTCGATCATGATCATGCGGCATTCTTCGGGCGGCAGGCGATAGAGCAGCGACAGGATCATCGTGTTGATCGCCACCGACTTGCCCGACCCCGTCGTCCCCGCGATCAGCAGATGCGGCATCTTCGCCAGATTCGCCACAATCGGCTCGCCATCAATCGCCTTGCCCAGCGCCAGCGGCAGGCGCATGTTGCTGTCGCCATAATCGCGCGCCGACAGGATCTCGCGCAGCACCACCTTTTCACGGTGCGCATTGGGCAGTTCGATCCCGATGATCGAGCGCCCCGGCACTGTGGACACGCGCGCCGACAGGGCCGACATCGAGCGCGCAATATCATCGGCAAGCCCGATCACGCGGCTCGCCTTCAGCCCGGGCGCGGGCTCCAGCTCATATTGCGTGACGACCGGGCCGGGCCGCACGCTGACGATCTCACCACGCACACCATAATCATCGAGCACGTTTTCGAGCATCCGCGCGTTTTCCTCCAGCGCCTCGTCGCTCAGCGTGAAGCGTTGCACCTGGCTTGGGCTTTCCAGCAGTCCCAGCGGCGGCAACTCAAAAACCGGGGCAGGGGCGGGCTCGAATTCAAAGACTGGCTCTGTCTCGGCCTGCGCCTGCCGCGACAACGCCGGGCGCTTGGGCGCGGTGGCGACGACACGGCGCTGCAACACATGCGGACCGCGCGGGGCGGGCGGCTCGGTCAGATCGGCCTCATCGGGGATGAAATAGGTCTCGGTCAGATCCGCCTCGGCGACAGGCTGGGGCGCGGGATAGTCAGGATGCGCCCGGCGGGGGGGCTGCGCTTGCGGCTGAAGCTGGGGCTGTGGCTGTGGCTCAGGCTGAGGCGCGAAATGCACCGCAGGCGGCGCCATCATCCAGTCGGGCATCGGCCCCAGATCAACATGGGCATGCGACAGCGTTGCGCGCAAGGGTGCAGGCGCCTGCGGCACCGCAGCCTGCACAGGCGGCGCTACGGGCGCGCGCAACGGTGGTTCGGCCACAGGACCGCGCGTCCGGTCAAGCCTGAAGACTGGCTTTTGCGCCTTGCGATCCCGGATCACATCGGCAATCCGCGACTTGATGCGCGCTTCACCAACAGGCTGCACACGCTGCGCGGCCGCACTCAGCGGCGGCTCGACCAGTTCATTGCGCAAATCCGGCAGGACGGGCTCGGCGGGTCGCCCGCTAAGCGCCTTGAGCTTGGCGAGCAGCCCCGCCCCCGCCTGCTGCGGTGGCTGCACCGGCGCAGGCGCAGGCCGCGCTGCATAGACCGGGGCGGACTGAGGCGGTGGCGTCGGATAGGTGTCCTCCTCGGCATAGAACAGCGCGTCGTCATCATGGGACACGTCCTCGTGCTGCGGGTCATAGGCAGCCGCCCGGATCACCGGCGTGCCGCGCCGCGCGGGCGCAGCCATTCTGGGCGCGATGGCAGGCGCAGGGGCCATCCGGCTGGGGGCCGTGCGCGCAGGCGCAGGGGCCCCATGCCCGTCCCCGTCCCCGTACCCGTCCCCGTACGCGTCCTCATAATAGAGCGGCGGCTCTTCGGCATAGGCGCGCGCATCGGCACGCGCGGCACGCGCTGCCATGTAATCGGCGCGCTTCTCAGCCAGCCCACGCGCCATTGCGCCGCCCGCCAAGCGCAGGCCCCGCGTTCCGCCACTGAGGCCGCTCGACATCAGTGCAATCAAGCCCGCATATGACAGGATCACACCCGCAACGACGAAACGCGCGAACTGGCGCAGCTCCGTACGCTCCACCCCCAGCACGAACCCCCAGATTGCCAGCGACGCGACCGCCATGACGAACCCCATGAAGGTCACACCCGCCGAAGGGCTCATCGGCAGCGCATTGACCACAGCCGCAAGCACTGTGTCACCGAAAATCCCGCCCATCCCGTGCAGCTTGTCCCAGCCCGCTGATGGCAGAAGCGTCGCCGCCCAGACTGCCGTGACCGCCAGCGCGATGGGCAGGAAAACCGCGCGCGACAGCGCCATGTCATGCCCGCGCCCGGCGATCAGCCGAAGGCCCCAGCCTGCACCAAACAGCGCAAGGCCCCAGCTGGCCACGCCGATGATGATCATCAGCGGGGCCGCGATCGCCGCGCCCAGGCGCCCCAGCGAATTCTGCACCGGCAGATCGGTCGAGGCCATCCAGCTCGGATCCTGCGGCGAATAGGAGCCCAGCATCAACGCCACCAGCGCCGCCAGCCCCAGCAGAGCGACGCCCAGCAACTCACGCCCGCGCTTTTGCAGCAACATCTGCAGATTGCCGTCCAGCAAAGGTTCGCGCCCGTCAGAGTTCCAAGATGCCATCAGTTCTGCCCCGTCACTTGTAAAGACTGTTCCGAAGCCGCTTGAGCGCGTCTTCCAGTTCATCGATTGGCGTGACCATGGCCACGCGGATAAAACCCTTGCCCGGATTGCCCTGCCCGTCATCGCGCGCCAGATACGCGCCGGGCAAGACCCGGATCCCCGTCTCGCGCCACAGCTTCAGCGCGGCGTCCTCGCCATCCGCGACCGGCAGCCACAGGAAGAACCCTGCCTCCGGGCCGCGATACCCCGGCACAGCGCCGAAAATCCGGTCCGCCAGCGCGTATTTCTGCTGATAAAGCGCGCGCGAGCGGTCCACATGCGCCTCGTCATTCCAGGCGGCGGCGGCAACATGCTGCAAGGGCTCGGGCAGCGGCGCACCGGCATAGGCGCGCAACTGGCGAATGCGGCGGATGCTCTCGACGCCACCTGCAACAAACCCCGAGCGCAGCCCAGGCAGGTTCGAGCGTTTCGACAGCGAATGAAAGGACACGATCCGCTCAGGGTCCGCGCCCATCTCGGCGGCCACCTGCAGAATGCCCGGCGGGGGGGTGTCGCGATAGATCTCGGAGTAGCATTCATCCGCAAAGATGCGGAAATCATGGCGCTCGGCCAGCCTGATCATCTCGCGCAGATATGCCACATCGGCCACCGCGCCCTGCGGGTTGCCCGGCGAGCACAGATAGGCAATCGCCACCCGGTCCAGCAACTCGGGCGCCAGATCGGCGTAGCGCGGCAAAAACCCCGTGGCCTCGGTCGCGGGGACGTAATGCGGCTCGGCCCCGACCGCGAGCGCCGCCACCGCATAGACCTGATAGAACGGGTTCGGCGTCAGGATGACCGGCTTGGCCCCTGCCTTCTGCTCCGGGCAGAGCGCGAGTGCTGCATTGAACAGCCCCTCGCGCGTGCCATTGAGCACCATCAGATTGTCATGCGCGAGCTGCACGCGATAGCGCCGCGAAATGAACCCCACGATGGCATCGAGCAGCGGCGCGATCCCATCATTGGACGGATAGCGCGCAAAGCCGTCAAGATTGGCCGCCAGCACTTCGGCGATGAAGCCCGGCATCTCATGGCGCGGCTCGCCAATGGACATGGAGACGGGCACACCACCGGGCTGGTGATGATCCAGAAGCGCGCGCAGGCGCGGAAATGCGTAAGCTGGCAGGTTCGAAAACCGCTCAGGAAATGCCATGGACTGCCTCAGGTCATGGGGTCTTTTGCCCCGTTTGATGTCGAGTGTAGCGCGCCGCGGCGCGCGGGTCCAGAAAAACGGTCGAAGTTCGGGCGATAACCCCGCGAATTTGTGGCATTTTCGCAGTTGCGCGCCTACGCCTACCACATCTCGCTGCGCCCCACCCTAGCGCTACTATCTGTTGAGGTGCGGACTCCTGACCCGATACGCACTGCCTGAAGCCGCCATCCCCTTTGCCGGTGCCACAAATCCATCTTGCGACCAGTGCGCGAAGGACAGCTTTGCGG
>REBU01000024.1 GCA_007692585.1 Paracoccaceae bacterium
GCAATGAGATAGGCATAGGCGCAGAAGGCCGTCAGCGCGCTGGACTGGCCGGAGAGGCTGATCACAATCGCGGCGATGCCGAAGAGGATGAGCCCTTCGAAGTGATTGTCGAGCGCGCGCCCAAGGCGGGCGGTGCGTTTGGACATTTGCTGATCGGGCGCATGGTCGCGCGAGCCGGCCGTGTAGCGCGTGCCGAGTTCGAGATTCGCGGGCAGTGCATAGAGGATGAACTGCACGACTTGCAGCAGGGCGGCGAGGGTAAGGGCGGTGAGCTCGGAGGTCATTAAACCGCCATCCCGCCCGTGGATTTGTGATTTCGCCTCGGTGTTGTTTTCGTTGCTTCCGCTGTTTTCTTTGCTGCTTCCCGATTGTTTATTTCAGCAGTGCTTGGTGACAGCACAAGTGGGATCGAAAACCTTACTCGACTCACCTCCTCGCGGCTCTGCTGATTTGACTTGTTTGCTCCAACTTCAGCCGAGAACACCCGAAGCCCAGCTTTAGCTCCGCCGGCCTTGTCAGAGCTGGCGGTAACTGCCACATCAAATTGCACCTCTTCGATACGACGATGAGTGTGATGCTCACTATCTTCCAAAAAAGTTTGTCTGTCTTTATAGTTCACAGGCGGGTTGATTATGATCCCGTCACCCTCGTATTTTTTCTGTATCTCATTCGAGGCCTCAATTATGCTGGTAAGGGTTTCACGAATGAACTCTTTGAGATCCATTTCTCCTCCTCGACCCATTACCATGGGGTCAGCTAACTCTTAATTTTCGCAACTTACAAATCCATCAACAACCGCCGCGGATCCTCCAGCGCTTCCTTCACGCGTACGAGGAAGGTCACAGCGCCTTTGCCATCAACGATGCGGTGATCATAGCTGAGCGCCAGATACATCATCGGGCGGGCGACGATCTGGCCTTTCACGACCATGGGGCGTTCCTGGATCTTGTGCATGCCCAGAATGCCCGATTGCGGTGGGTTCAGGATCGGCGAGGACATCAGCGAGCCGTAGACCCCGCCATTCGAGATCGTGAAGCTGCCACCCTGCATTTCGGCCATCGACAGCTTCCCGTCACGGGCGCGCTTCCCGAAATCTCCGATGCGCTTTTCGATCTCGGCAAAGCCCATCTTATGCGCATCACGCAGGACCGGCACGACGAGGCCCGAGGGCGTGCCCACCGCGACGCCCATATGGACGTAATTCTTGTACACGACATCCGTGCCGTCGATCTCGGCATTGACCTCGGGGACTTCCATCAGCGCATGGCAGCAGGCTTTCACGAAGAAGGACATGAAGCCCATCTTGACGCCATGCTTCTTCTCGAACTGATCCTTGTAGGCGTTGCGCAGCTCCATCACGCCGCCCATATCCGCCTCGTTATAGGTGGTGAGCATCGCAGCCGTGTTCTGCGCTTCCTTCAGGCGACGCGCGATGGTCTGGCGCAAACGGGTCATTTTCACCCGCTCTTCGCGCGCAGCATCATCGGCGGGGACTGCCGCCCTGGGGGCTGCGGTTGGGGTGGGCACAGTCGGCGCAGCCGCTGGGGCCGCCGCAGCCGCCTTTTGCACGTCGTCCTTCATGATGCGCCCGTCCCGGCCCGTGCCGGTCACCTGATCAGATGACAGCCCCTTCTCAGCCATCAGTTTCTTCGCCGAAGGGGCGTCTTCCACGTCCCGCCCCGTAGCGTTGCTGCTGGATGTAGCCGGGGCTGCAGCGGCAGGCGCGGAAGCCGCACCTGCGCTGCCTGAGATCACCGCCAGCTTGCCACCTGCCGCAACGGTGCTGCCCTCAGCCGCGACGATTTCGTCCAATACACCGGCCACAGGGCTCGGTACCTCGACCGAGACCTTGTCGGTTTCCAGCTCACAGAGCATCTCATCAACCGCGACCGTATCGCCCGGTTTCTTGAACCAGCTCGCGACTGTGGCCTCGGACACGCTCTCCCCCAACGCAGGCACCATCACATCAACGCTTTCCGATGCGTCATTCTTGGCCGCAGGCGACGGGGTCGGCGCTGGCGCGCTGCCCGGCTCGGAGATCATGGCCAAAAGCGCATCGACACCGACGGTTTCACCCTCGGCTGCGACGATCTCGCCCAGCGTGCCCGCGACCGGCGAAGGCACTTCGACTGTAACCTTATCGGTTTCCAGCTCGCACAGCATTTCATCCACGGCGACCGCATCGCCGGGTTTCTTGAACCATGTGGCGATCGTGGCTTCCGAGACGCTTTCGCCCAAGGTGGGCACTCGAACTTCGGTGGACATGTCGTTGTTATCCCTCGATTGTAAGCGCGTCATTCACCAGCGCTTCTTGTTGTGCTTTATGTTGACTGGCAAGCCCCGTCGCGACCGATGCCGAGGCCGGACGACCGGCATAGCTGGGGCGTTTGCTGGTCCCGTTCAGACGGCTGAGAACCCATTCGATATTCGGCTCGATGAAGGCCCACGCGCCCTGGTTCTTCGGCTCTTCCTGACACCAGACGATATCGGCATTCGGGAAGCGCTCCAATTCCTTCAAAAGCGCCATCGCCGGGAAGGGGTAGAATTGCTCCACGCGCAGCAGATAGATGTCGTCCAGCCCGCGCGCATCACGTTCCTCCAGCAGGTCGAAATAGACCTTGCCCGAACACATCACCACACGTCGGATCTTGTCATCTGGTTTAAGCACCGTGTCGCTGTTGCCCTTCTGCGCATCATCCCAGAGCACCCGGTGGAAACTCGACCCTTCGAGGAAGTCCGCGGCCTCGGAAATGCACAGCTTGTGGCGCAGAAGCGATTTCGGCGTCATCAGGACCAGCGGCTTGCGGAAGCTGCGATGGATCTGGCGGCGCAGGATATGGAAGTAATTCGCCGGAGTCGAGCAATTGGCGACAATCCAATTGTCCTGCGCGCATTGTTGCAAGAAACGCTCAAGTCGAGCCGAGCTGTGTTCCGGCCCCTGCCCTTCGAACCCATGCGGCAAGAGCATCACCAGCCCCGACATCCGCAGCCATTTGCTTTCGCCAGAGGAGATGAACTGATCGAACATGATCTGCGCGCCATTGGCGAAATCGCCGAATTGCGCTTCCCACATCACGAGCGCATTCGGCTCGGCCAGAGAATAGCCATATTCAAAGCCCAACACCGCATATTCCGAGAGCATCGAATCGATGACCTCATAGCGCGACTGCCCCTCCTTGATGTTGTTCAGCGGGTAGTAGCGATCCTCCGTTTGCTGATCGATGAAGGCCGAATGGCGCTGTGAGAACGTACCGCGCGTCGAATCCTGCCCCGCCAGACGGACCGGATAGCCCTCGGTCACAAGACTGCCAAAGGCGAGCGCTTCTGCCGTGGCCCAGTCGAACCCCTTGCCAGAGGCGAACATCTCGGCCTTGGCATCCAGCTGGCGCGCGACGGTCTTGTGAATATTGAACCCCTCGGGGTAGCGCGTCAGCGCGCTGCCAATTTCCTGCATCGTGTCCGGCGCGATCCAGGTCTGCGCGCGCTGATACTCCGCACCTTCGCGGTTGAGATGCGACCAGCGCCCGTCCAGCCAGTCGGCCTTGTTGGGCTTGTAGGTCCGGCCTGCCTCGAACTCCTCGTTCAGGAAGGACTGGAAGGCAGCCTTCATATCCTCGATCTCGCCTTCGGGGATCAACCCATCCGCGACCAGCCGTTCGGTATACAGCTGAAGCGTGGATTTGTGCTTCTTGATCCGCGTATACATCGCCGGATTGGTGAACATCGGCTCATCGCCTTCGTTATGCCCGAAGCGGCGATAACAAATGATGTCGATGACCACATCCTTGAGGAATTTCTGCCGGAATTCGGTCGCCACCTTGGCGGCATGGACCACAGCTTCCGGATCATCGCCATTGACGTGGAAAATCGGCGCTTCGACCATCAGCGCGATATCGGTCGGATAGGGCGAAGAGCGCGAGAAATGCGGCGCAGTCGTAAAGCCGATCTGGTTGTTCACGATCACATGGATCGTCCCGCCAGTGCGATGCCCTTTCAGCCCAGAGAGGCCAAATCCCTCGGCCACGACGCCCTGACCGGCGAAAGCCGCATCCCCATGCAGAAGCACCGCGACCACCTGGCGCCGTTCAGTATCCGACAGCTGGTCCTGCTTGGCGCGCACCTTGCCCAGAACGACAGGATTGACCGCTTCAAGATGCGACGGGTTGGCCGTTAGTGACAGATGCACCGTATTGCCGTCGAATTCCCGGTCCGAGGACGCGCCGAGATGGTATTTCACATCACCCGACCCATCGACGTCTTCGGGCTTGAAGCTGCCGCCCTGAAATTCGTTGAAAATGGCGCGGTAGGGTTTGCCCATCACATTCGCCAGAATGTTCAGACGCCCCCGGTGCGGCATGCCGATCGCGATTTCCCGCAGACCCAGCGCACCGCCGCGCTTGATGATCTGCTCCATCGCGGGGATCGTGGCTTCAGCCCCGTCCAGCCCGAAGCGCTTGGTGCCCATGTATTTGACATGCAGGAATTTTTCGAAACCCTCCGCTTCGACCATCTTGTTGAGGATCGCGCGGCGGCCTTGCTTGGTGAACTGGATTTCCTTGCCAAAACCCTCAATGCGTTCCTTGAGCCAGGAGACCTGCTCGGGGTCGGAAATATGCATGAATTGCAGCGCGAATGTGCCGCAATAGGTGCGCTTGAGGATGTCGATGATCTGACGCAGGCTCGCGACTTCCAGCCCCAGCACATTATCGATGAAGATGGGCCGGTCCATATCGGCTTCGGTGAAGCCGTAGGACGCGGGCTCAAGCTCGGGATGCGGTTCTTCCTTGCGCATGCCCAGCGGGTCAAGATCGGCGACGAGATGGCCCCGGATGCGATAGGCGCGGATGATCATCAGCGCGCGCAAACTGTCGATCACAGCGGCGCGGACGTCGCTGTCGGACAGGCTTACGCCCTTTTCGGCGGCCTTGGCGGTGATCTTTTCAGCCGTGGATTTCTTCTCTGCCGCAGCGGGCGCGGTCGGCCATTCGCCTGTCAGCGCTGAGGTCAGCTCATCGGCTGGCACCGGCGGCCAGTCGCGGCGCGCCCAGCTCGGCCCGTTGGCCGCCGCCTGCGCGTCCTGTGCCCCCTCGCCAAGCGAACGGAAATAGTCGGCCCAGACATCGTCGACAGAGGCCGGATCACTCGCATGGCGGGCCTGCAACGCTTCGACATAGGCAGCGTTCTGACCTTCGAGGAAGGTCTCGCCCTGGATCGGGGTTGGGCTGTGGTCATTCATTTTCGCACCTCTGTGACAGAGACAGTTTCATCAGGATTTGGTTCCGCGCACGCGCGGTTCGGGACCGTAAACATTCGCGCCGCGCTGGCTGGGGCGTGACATCCACCAGATGATCAGCGCACCCGCCAGGACCTGCGCCAGCAGCAGGCCGCCCAGCAACGCGGGCGATGCGCTGGCCGCCACCATCTCAGCATCGCTGACGCCTTCAGGACGATCAATCACGCCGGCAAGTGCCCGGCGCATCACCGAGCCTGCGACGATCGCCGTGATGATCACGATGGCCGTCGGCGGCAGGATCCACCAGCCGGGTTTGCCCGTATCCTGCAGACGCCGCATCGCGACGGCCAGAAAAGGCACGAAGACCACAAGCTGGAACAGGCGGGTAAGAAGGTGCGACCCCGCACCGAGAAGCATGGCTTCGATGATGCTGATGACAAAGGCACCTGCAAAGGCGAACAGGAAAAACCACCAGTAATCCGGGCGGCGCGACCGCCCGGAAAAGACCAGAGCGTTTCTGAAGCCTGTCTTGACTGCATTCACGAATGTCACGCTTGCGCCTCCGTTACTGACGCGGGGTCGATTATCATCAATTACTTGCCAATTGCTTTCAGCACGGCCTCGCCAAGACCTGCCGGACTGTCGGCGACCACGATCCCGGCGGATTTCATCGCCTCGATCTTGTCTTCCGCGCCGCCCTTGCCGCCTGCGACGATGGCACCGGCATGGCCCATACGACGGCCCGGAGGCGCCGTGCGGCCCGCAATGAAGCCCGCGCAGGGCTTGGAGCGGCCGCGTTTGGCTTCGTCCTTGAGGAACTGCGCGGCTTCCTCTTCGGCGCTGCCGCCGATTTCGCCGATCATGATGATCGATTCGGTTTCGTCATCCGCGAGGAACCATTCCAGCACGTCGATGTGCTCCGTCCCTTTGATCGGGTCTCCGCCGATGCCCACGCAGGTCGACTGGCCCAGGCCCACATCTGTCGTCTGCTTCACGGCCTCATAGGTCAGCGTGCCCGAACGCGATACAACCCCCACGGAGCCGCGACGGTGGATATGGCCCGGCATGATGCCGATCTTGCAGGCGTCGGGCGTGATGACACCGGGGCAGTTCGGGCCGATCAGCACGGATTTCGACCCTTCCAGCGCGCGCTTGACGCGCATCATGTCCAGAACCGGGATGCCTTCGGTGATGCAGACGATCAGTTCCATCTCGGCGTCGATCGCCTCAAGGATCGAGTCAGCTGCGAAGGGTGGGGGCACATAGATCACGGAGGCATTGGCCTCGGTCACCGCGCGCGCTTCATGCACGGAGTTGAACACCGGCAGGTCCAGATGCGTGCTGCCGCCCTTGCCCGGCGTCACACCGCCGACCATCTTGGTGCCATAGGCAATCGCCTGTTCGGAATGGAAAGTGCCTTGGCTGCCGGTGAAGCCCTGACAGATGACTTTTGTATTCTGGTCGACGAGAACGGCCATGAGAAATGCAACTCCTGTAGTTATGCGCGCAGCGGGCGGCGCAAGCTGGATTCGGGGCTGTAGTACGCGGCCAACAGCTCGTAATCCGGTTGAGTATGGGTCAGTATTGCCGCGCGCGCCTCGGGTGACAGGTCGTCAAACGACAGGCGCGCGGTTGATCTTTGTTCATTTTCCAGCGTGAACGCCTGCCCCAGCCGCGCGGTGAGCTGGTCTTGCAGGGCAGACGCCTGTTCGACCTGAAACACAGCGTCAAAGCGGCCAAGATCAGGCCCCAGAAACTGGGCGAAAGGGTCCGTATGATGGCGGATCGACGGCACAGCCGCACGGTATGCGGCCAGATCGCGGAAAAACGTATCGGCAGCGGGCATCGGCTCCAGCGTCGCGTCGGGGGCTTTTTCGAGCGCCTTTGCGATGTCACGATGGGCCAGCACGCGGTTGGTATAGACCGACAGCAAACGCCGGATCGGATCGCGGATGATGGTAAACAGCCACAGCCCCGCCAGCCCCGACAGATCGGGTGGCTCGATTGCGCGGACGCGACCGGCCAGACGCTGGCGGTAGAAGCGGTGGATATTTCCACCGAAGGACGCACGGTCAAACGCCGCCCCGTGTTCGAGCCGGTAAAAGCTGCGCAGCACCGATGTGGACATGCATTTCGGCACCCCCACAAAGGCCACTCCATAGCTGTCAAAGGCTGCGATCACGTCCCCGGTCCCCTTCCCGTGCCTCAGCCCTTCACGGCCTTGACGATCTTTTCCGCACCGTCGCGCAGATTGTCCGCCGCAATGACGTTCAGCCCCGAATTGCGGATGATCTCCTTGCCAAGATCGACATTCGTGCCCTCAAGACGCACCACCAGCGGCACTTGCAGACCAACGTCCTTGACGGCTGCAATAACGCCTTCGGCGATGATGTCGCAGCGCATGATGCCGCCGAAGATGTTGACCAGAATCCCCTTCACATTGGGGTCGGAGGTGATGATCTTGAAAGCTTCGGTCACCTTCTCCTTGGTCGCACCGCCGCCCACATCCAGGAAGTTGGCAGGCTCGGCCCCGTAGAGCTTGATGATGTCCATCGTCGCCATCGCCAGACCCGCGCCATTGACCATGCAGCCGATCTCGCCATCAAGCGCGATGTAGTTCAGGTCGTATTTCGACGCGGCCAGTTCCTTGGGGTCTTCCTCGGTCTCGTCGCGCAGCGCAAGAATTTCCTGCTGGCGGTAGAGCGAATTGGAATCGAAGCCCATCTTCGCATCGAGGCATTTCAGATCGCCGGTGTCGGTCACGATCAGCGGGTTGATCTCGACCATCTCGGCATCACGCTCGACAAAGAGCTTGTAGAGCTTGTTCACCAGATCGACGCATTGCTTGACCTGCTTGCCTTCCAGCCCCAGCGCGAAAGCCACGCGGCGGCCATGGAAGCCCTGAATGCCCGAAGCGGGGTCGATGCTGAAGGACAGGATCTTCTCGGGCGTATGGGCCGCGACTTCCTCGATATCCATGCCGCCTTCGGTCGAGACGACGAAACTGATGCGCGAGGACACGCGGTCCACCAGCAGCGCCAGATACAATTCGCGCTCGATATCCGAGCCATCTTCGATATAGACGCGGCCGACCTGCTTGCCTGCAGGGCCGGTCTGATGCGTGACCAGCGTGCGGCCCAGCATGGCTTTGGCGTGTTCCTCGGCCTCGGCTACGGATTTCGCCAGCCGCACCCCGCCCTTTTCACCAGCAGAGGCTTCCTTGAAGCTGCCCTTGCCGCGACCGCCTGCATGGATCTGTGCCTTGACCACCCAGAGCGGGCCATCGAGTTCGCTCGCCGCAGATTTCGCCTCTTCCGCCTTGAAAACGATGCGACCGTCCGAAACGGGCACCCCGTAAGAGCGCAGGAGCCCCTTGGCCTGGTATTCGTGAATATTCATGGATCTGTCCCATTGCTGCCGTGGTCTTTGGCCGTGCATGGCAGAAACCGGACGAAAAACAACGTCTATCTGCCGAATTCTTGCGCAATGAGCGAAAAAAAGGCACTATGTGATCACAGTTTGAAAATGTGTGATCACAAATTTTTTCCACCATGCCGCGGTGCATTGAATGTGATCGCAAACATGGGTTTGGAACAAAAAAGGCCGCGCAGCAAAGCGCGGCCTGACAGATTTATGACACTCGGCGCGCTCAGGCCAGCGAGGAATCAATGCCCTTGCAGGCGTCGACCAGACCGCGGACGGCCTCCACTGACTTGTCGAACATCGCCTGTTCGTCTTTGGTCATCTTGATATCGATGACCTTTTCGATCCCGTTCGCACCGATGATCGTGGGCACGCCGACATACATGCCTTTCAGGCCGAATTCGCCATCGCAATAGGCCGCGCAAGGCAGCAGGCGGCGCTGGTCCTTCAGATAGGCTTCCGCCATCTCGATCGCACTGGTCGCAGGTGCATAAAAGGCCGAGCCGGTTTTCAGCAGGCCGACGATTTCCGCCCCACCATCACGGGTGCGCTGCACGATCGCGTCGAGCTTGTCCTTGCTGGTCCAGCCCATCTCGATCAGGTCGGGCAGCGGGATGCCTGCCACGGTCGAATAACGCACCAGCGGCACCATGGTATCGCCATGGCCGCCGAGCACGAAAGCGGTCACGTCGCGCATCGAGACATTGAATTCCAGCGACAGGAAATGGCGGAAACGCGCCGAATCGAGCACGCCTGCCATGCCGACCACCTTGTTATGCGGCAGGCCGGAGAATTCGCGCAGCGCCCAGACCATCGCATCGAGCGGGTTGGTGATGCAGATCACGAAAGCATCAGGCGCGTGAGCGGCAATGCCCTCGCCTACGGATTTCATGACCTTGAGGTTGATGCCCAGCAGGTCATCGCGGCTCATGCCCGGCTTGCGCGGCACGCCAGCGGTCACGATGCAGACATCGGCGCCTGCGATATCGGCATAGTCATTGGTGCCTTTGAAACGGCCATCAAACCCTTCCGAGGGGCCCGATTCCGCGATATCGAGCGCTTTGCCCTGCGGGGTGCCTTCGGCAATGTCGAACAGGATAACATCGCCAAGTTCCTTGATCGCAGCAAGATGAGCGAGCGTGCCGCCAATCTGTCCTGCGCCGATCAGTGCAATTCTGGGTCTGGCCATCAGTGATCTCCGGATCTTTTTGTTGTGACGCACTGTGCCTAGAGCCTTCGCCCCGGCGACGCAAGGAAAAGCACGCGGCGGGCTGCGGGCGCAGCGCGATGATTGCGCCCCCATCCTGTGCAGCTTCGTTTTCGGCTTGACCTTGGCGCATGCTTTGGCGCAGGTGCGCGTCCATGGCACAGGCACAACTCGATATTTCTCTCGCGGCACTCAAGGCCAATTGGCGCGCACTCGATTCGCGCTCTGCAGCAGGCGTGCAGACAGGCGCGACGGTCAAGGCCAATGGTTATGGTCTGGGCGCGGGTCATGTCGCGCATGCGCTGGCCTCGGCGGGCGCGCGGCGGTTTTTCGTGGCCATGGCCGAAGAAGGTACGGCGGTGCGTGCCGCGATTGGCCCTGACCTGCCGATCCATGTCTATGGCGGCCATATGGAAGGCGACGCGCGTCTGATCTCGGAGGCGAAGCTGACCCCGATGCTCAACTCCGCCGAACAACTCGCCCGCCATTTCGAAGCGCTGCCGGGTCATCCGTTCGGCATCCAGCTGGACACCGGCATGAACCGGCTGGGCATGGAGCCTGCCGAATGGGAGGCCGTGGCCGCGATTGCGCTGGGGCAAGGGCCGAAACTGATCATGTCGCATCTCGCCTGCGCCGACGAGCCGCAACATCCAATGAACGCGCAGCAACTTGCGGAATTCAAGGCCCTGACCGATGGCGCGGGCGTGCCGCGCTCGCTGGCCGCGACGGGGGGCGTGCTCCTGGGGCGCGACTATCATTTCGACATCACCCGCCCCGGCATCGGGCTCTATGGTGGCCAGCCCTTCGCGGGCGCGCAGCCGGTTGTGCGCCTGTCGATCCCGGTGATCCAGATCCGCGATGTCATGGCGGGCGAAACTGTCGGCTATGGCAACAGCTTCACCGCCACGCGCGACATGCGGCTGGCGACGATTGCGGCGGGCTATGCCGATGGCATCCAGCGCGCGCTGTCGGGCCGCGCGACGCTCTGGGCGGGCGATGTGCCCTGCCCGCTGGTCGGGCGTGTCTCGATGGATCTGCTGACCATCGATGTCAGCGCCGTCGAGGGGGAGCTGGAGCGACTGGACCTGCTCGGACCGCATCAAGGGGTCGATGATCTGGCCGATGTGATCGGCACGATTGGCTATGAGATCCTGACCGGCCTCGGCCATCGCTACGCGCGGCGTTATATCTGAGCGCAGGCGCGCCGCGCGCGGCTCAGACCGAATAGCGCTCGACGGACATGGAATCCTGACGCAGCCGTGTTTCAAACGCCAGCGAGATATGGCTTTTCAGCGCCTCATAGGCACGGTCGCAATCCCCCGCGGCAATCGCTTCGACAATCTTGCTGTGTTCTTCAAGTGTCTGCTGCCCGCGCCCCTCAAACGACAACGAGGTGGTGGCCAGAAGCGCCATGGAGCGGTGCACAAGGTCAAGCTGCTGCACCAGATAGCGGTTATGCGATGCGAGATGGATCTGCTTGTGAAAGCGCTTGTTCGCCCGGCTGAGCGCATGGGGATCGTCGATCAGCTTGCGGTCCTCCTCGATCATGCCGCGCAGCAGCCGGATTTCCTCGGTCGTGGCATGGCGCGCGGCAAGCCGTGCTGCCAGCCCTTCCAGCTCCGAGCGCACAACATACAGCTCTGCCAACTGATTGTGATCGAGCGAGGCCACGATCAGCGAACGCCCGTCACGCGTCAGCAGGCTCTGGGTTTCCAGCCGCTGCAGCGCTTCGCGGATCGGTGTGCGCGACACGCCAAACCGGTCAGCCAGCTCCGATTCCACCAGCCGGTCACCAGGCTTGTACATTCCGACATCAATGGCTTCGAGGATCAGCGTATAGGCGTCTTTCACAGGCTTGGTATCAGTCATCTCGATCTCGCATACAATTGCACACAGAAAACCCGGCTTTGGAGCCTTTGGCAACCCCCCGCGCTTGCGCTCGGGCCTTGTGACGCTAGAATGCGCGATATGCCAGCCGAATTTTTCCGCACCACGCGCGCCTGGGTCTTTGACCTCGATAACACGCTCTATCCGCCCGAAATGCGCCTGTTCGATCAGATCGAAGCGCGGATGGTGGCCTATGTCATGGCCACGCTCAGCGTCGATCAGGCCGAGGCGAACCGGCTGCGCAAGCTTTACTGGGCCGAATATGGCACGACGCTTGCGGGGCTGATGACGCTTCATGGCATCGACCCAGAGCCCTATCTGATCGATGTGCATGATATTGATTTCACGGTGCTTTCCCCCGACCCTGCTCTGCGCGACCGGATCGCGGCCCTGCCGGGGCGGCGGATCGTCTATACCAATGGCTCTGCGCCCTATGCGGCACGCGTGCTCGAAGCGCGCGGCCTCTCGGGCCTGTTCGACGCGATCTACGGGGTGGAGCATGCCGATTATCGCCCCAAGCCCGAAGCCGCCGCTTTCGCCCGCATCTTCGCGCGCGACGGGCTGGACCCTGCCGGGGCGGCGATGTTCGAGGATGACCCGCGCAATCTGGCGGTGCCGCATGATCTGGGCATGCGCACAGTCCATGTTGCGCCGGAACGGCTTGAGGCTGCGCATATTCACCACCACACGGATGACCTGGCGGGATTCCTGTCGCAGCTTTTGCGCTGAAACACGCGCAAGGAGCACAGCTTTCGCACTGAGACCCACACGAGATTCTCAACTTCTGCGCTGATCTCAGCGCAGGGCGCGTAGCACTTCGGGCAAGGCTACGCCAAACGCCGCAAGTTCGGGCGCGGGGCCGCAACTGACGCGGATGCAGCGATCATTCGGCGCAACAAAAGGCATACGCACGAAAATATCACGCGCCATCAGCCCCTGCACCACAGCGCGCGCGAAATCCCCGTCGCGCCCGCAATCAATCGTGACAAAATTCGTAGCCGATGGCAGGGCATGCAGCCCGTTCTCGGCGGCTATGGCAGAAAGCGTGCTGCGCGCTGTGGCGACTTCGGTCTGCACATGCGCGAGCCACTCCTGATCCTGCAGCGCCGCAAGCGCGCCCGCCTGCGCGAGGCGGCCCATGCCGAAATGATTGCGGATCCGCTCGAACATTGCGATCAGCGGGGCCGCGCCAATCGCATAGCCCACCCGCAGCCCGGCAAGCCCGTAGAGCTTGGAGAAGGTCCGCATGCGGATGACGCGCGGGTTGTCGGTATCCAGCGCCGGTGCCGTGCCTTCGGGGGCGGCATCGATATAGGCCTCATCAAGCACCATCAGCGTGCCCTCAGGCACGGCTTCAATCATCCGCGCCACGATCCGCGCCGGATGCCAGCTGCCCATCGGGTTGTCGGGATTGCAGAAATAAACGAGCTTTGCCTGCACGTCTTCAGCACGTTCCAGAAGCGCTGCGGGGTCTTCGGCTTCATAGCGGTACGGCACTTTGTGCAGCACCCCGCCAAAGCCCGTCACATGATAGTTGAAGGTCGGATAGGCCCCGTCCGAAGTCACGACCGGATCGCCAGGGCTGATCAGCAGCCGCACGAGCATCCCCAGAAGCCCGTCGATCCCTTCGCCCACGATGATATTCTCCGGCGCGATCTTGTGATGGGCCGCGAGAGCCGCGCGCAGATCATGGCTTTCGCTGTCGCCATACATCCAGGCCTCGGCTGCCACGGCCTGCATCGCGGCCACGGCCCTGGGGGACGGGCCGAAGCCGCTTTCATTCGCGCCGAGCCGCGCACGAAAGGGACGGCCCGACTGGCGCATATGCGCGTCCGGCCCGATGAAGGGAACGGTCGCAGGCAAGCTGCGGATCAGATCAGGGTAACGTGGCTCAGACATGACCCCATGGATAGGCGAGTGCTGCGGGCGCGGCAAGCTCAGACTGTCGCACCCTGCCCCATGCGATCGAGAAAGGCTTCGGCCTCGGCCAGCACGGTCTTGCGGCGCGTTTCATCCATCTTGTCGAAGGTGCGATACATCTGCGCCATACGGGGGTTGCCCGCGAACCGGTCGCGATGCCGGATCAGGAAGGACCAGTAGAGCAGGTTGAAGGGGCACGCGTCCGGGCCAGTCTTGGCCTTGACCTTATAGGCGCAGGATTTGCAGTAATCCGACATCCGGTCGATATAGGCGCCCGAGCTGACATAGGGTTTCGAGCCCACGATGCCCCCATCGGCAAATTGCGACATGCCGATCACATTCGGCGCTTCAACCCATTCATAAGCATCTACATAAACGGCCAGATACCATTCATGCACCTGCGCCGGGTTGATGCCAGCGAGCAGCGCGAAATTGCCCGTGACCATCAGCCGCTGGATGTGATGCGCATAGCCAAGATCGCGCGTCTGACCAATGGCTTGCGCCATGCAGTTCATACGGGTTTGCGCGCCCCAATACATTGCGGGCAGCTTGCGTTGGTGGTTCAGCGCGTTGCGGCGGGTGTAGTCAGGCCCCTCAAGGAAATAGATACCGCGCATGAATTCGCGCCAGCCGATGATCTGGCGAATGAAGCCTTCGACCGAGTTCAGCGGCGCGTGTCCGGCGCGGTAAGCCTCCTCCGCCTTTTTGCAGATTTCCATTACGCCAAGCAGTCCCGCATTCAGATAGAGCGCGATCACCGCGTGATAGAGATGCGGATCGCCTTCAAGCATCGCATCCTGATAGGCCCCGAAATCCGGCAAGGCATGTTCGACAAAATGGTTTAGCGCGCGCAGCGCTCCGGCGCGGTCGGTCTGATAGGGAAAGGGCCGGCACGTGCCGAAGTTATCGGGAAAGCGCGCCTCAATCAGATCGAGCACCGCGTCGAGCACCGGATCCCCACGCGCCTCGGGCGGGCCTTTGCGAAAGAGATCCGCCTTGGCGGGCTTGCGGTTGTCGTGGTCAAAATTCCACTTGCCGCCTTCGGGCTGGTCGCCATCCATCAACAGCCCGGTCTTGCGGCGCATCTCACGGTAGAAATATTCCATCCTGAGCGCCTTGCGCCCCTCGGCCCATCTCGCGAACTCCTGATGCGAACACAGGAAACGGTCATCGGGCAGCAGGGTCATGTCGAGCGGTGTGTCGCGCAACGCCCCGATCAGCCGGAACTCGCCCGGCTCCGTGGCGATCACGGCTTTCGCGCCCGTCTCCGAAGCACGGCGCAGCAACTCGCCGGGGATCGAGCCTGCATTCTCCGGGTCATCGAGCCTAGTATAGGCCACCTGCCAGCCCTTCGCGCGCAACTCGCCCGCGAATTTGCGCATCGCGGTGAAGAGGAAGGCGATCTTCATCGGATGATGCGGCACATATTCCGCTTCTGCCGCAACTTCGGCCATGACCACCAGATCGCGGTCCTTGTCGGCTTCGCGCAGGGCCGCGATGTCTGGCGAAAGCTGGTCGCCCAGCACAAGGATCAACTTCACCATGGCACGGCCTTCCCCGCCCAGTCGAAGAACTGCCCCGATTGCGCGGGCGTCAGCCCGTCGATCACGCGCAGCAGATTGGCGGCGGCATCTTCGGGCGGCACAGCGGGGTGGCGGCCCAGATATTTCTCGGTGAAGCGCGTGGCGACGGTACCGGGATGAAGCGCCACGCAGACCGCGTGCTTATGCGTGCGTCCCAGCTCCACGCCCGCGCCGCGAATGATCTGATTCAGCGCGGCTTTGGACGCGCGGTAGCTGTGCCAGCCGCCCGCCCGGTTGTCGCCGATCGAGCCCACGCGCGCCGAGAGTGCTGCCATGACCGCAGCTTCCTCCTTCGGCAAGAGCGCGACGGCATGTTTCATCACCAGTGCCGGGCCGATCGTGTTGAGCGCAAATTGCGCGGCCATGCCCTCTGCGCTCAGATGCTTGAGCGCCTTTTCGGGGCTGTGGCCATCGATTTCCAGCGCGCCCGTGGCGATGATGATGCGCTCGAACGGCCCGGCCAGCGCGCCCAGATGCTGCGCGACGGACGCCTCATCAGTGACATCCAGCCCGTCATCCCTGCGCGACAGGGCCGTGACCTGCCAGCCATCTGCCGCAAGCGCCGCACTGAGCGCGCGTCCGATCCCGCCTGATGCCCCGATGACCAGCGCCTGTTTCATGCTGCACTCCCTGTCCGTGTCACGGCGCAGGTAGTGCCGCCAGGCCCCGAGTCACGCGCGGACCAGCGCTTCCGCCCATTTCCGCGCGACCGGACCGACCAACGCGGCCAGCGGCACGGCGATCACCCAGGCGACCGAGAACGCATAGGCCCAACGCGCCACAAACCCCGCGTCAAAGCCCGTATTCACTGCCGTGATGAAGCCCGACATGATGACGGACATGAAGGTTCCCATCAGAACCCCGGTGACGATGCGCAATTTCATCTGATTTCCCTTCCTGGACGTCAGACATACTCATCCATGCGAATATGTCTGACTTCAAGGGGTGTTTCAGCCCAGCGCGTCACTGCAGCGCTGGCACACGCCTGCATGCGCGTGGCGACCCACATCCGGGCTGATCTTCCAGCAGCGCTGGCATTTCACGCCCTCGGCGCGCTCAAAGACGACGCCGATGCCCTCCACTTCGGGCATGCGAAACGCCTCGGCCGGGATCGGATCGGCAGTCAGCACCACATCCGACGTGATGCAGATATCGGCGAAATCGACGGTTTTCAGGGCCGCCATGACCTCGGGCGCACGCACATGCACGCAAGGCGCTGCTTCAAGCGAGGCCCCGATCACCTTGTCGCGCCGCTGGATTTCCAGCGCTGCCGTGACCACGCGCCGCGCAGCCCGGATGCCCGCCCATTTCTGCGCCAGCACCTCATTGCGCCACGCACCCGGCGTGTCAGGGAAATCCTGCAGATGCACCGAGGCGTCGTCACCGGGGAAACGCGACAGCCAGACATCTTCCATCGTGAACACAAGGATGGGCGCAAGCCATGTCGTCAGGCGGTGAAACAGCAGATCGAGCACCGTGCGCGCCGACCGCCGCCGCAGGCTGCCCGGCGCATCGCAATAGAGCGCATCCTTGCGGATGTCGAAATAGAAGGCCGAGAGATCCGAGGTCGCGAAACTGAACAAGTCGCGGAAAACGCCCTGGAAATCATAGGCCGCATAGCCCTTGCGCACCTGCGTGTCCAGCTCGGCCAGACGGTGCAAAACCCATTGCTCCAGTTCCGGCATATCCTCAGGGGCCACGCGCTCGGCGTCTGTGAAGCCGTCGAGATTGCCCAGCATGAAGCGCATCGTGTTGCGCAGACGCCGATAGCTGTCAGCCACACCTTTCAGGATTTCCTTGCCGATGCGCAGATCCGCCGTGTAGTCGCTCTGCGCCACCCAGAGCCGCAGGATATCGGCCCCGTATTCGTCAATCACCTCCTGCGGCGCAATGGTGTTGCCGAGGGACTTGGACATCTTCATGCCCTTCTCGTCCAGCGTGAAGCCATGCGTCAGCACCCCGTGATAGGGCGCGCGGCCCTTCGTGGCGCAGGCTTGCAGCATCGAGGAATGGAACCAGCCGCGATGCTGGTCCGTCCCTTCGAGATAGAGGTCCGCAATCCCATCGGACGCGCCATCCTCGCGGTCGCGCAGCACGAATGCATGGGTCGAGCCGCTATCAAACCAGACATCGAGAATGTCGAAGACCTGTTCATAGGCGTCGGGGTCATGCAGCCCTTCAAGCATACGCTCCTTGAAGCCCTGCACATACCAGACATCTGCGCCCTCAGCATCAAATGCTGCCTTGATGCGCGCGTTCACTTCTGCGTCGCGCAGCAGAAAGTCAGGATCGGTCGGTTTTGCGCCGCGCTTGGTGAAACAGGTCAGCGGCACGCCCCAGGCGCGCTGGCGCGAGAGCACCCAGTCGGGCCGCGCCTCGATCATCGAATAAAGCCGGTTGCGCCCGGTCTGGGGGGTCCACTTCACCAGCCGATCGATGGATTCCAGGGCGCGGGCGCGGATCGTGTCGCCATGCGCGCTCATGCCATCGTCCAGCGGCTTGTCGATGGCCGCGAACCATTGCGCGGTGTTGCGATAGATCAGCGGCGCTTTCGACCGCCAGCTATGCGGGTAGCTGTGACGCAGCTTGCCCTTGGCAAACAGCGCGCCCGCATAGGCGAGTTGCTTGATCACAGCGACATTCGCGCCGCCTTCCTTGCCATCGGGCTTGATGATCACCTCGCCGCCGAAGAGTGGCAGATCGGCGCGGTAGCTGCCATCTTCCAGCACATTATAGGTCATGGGCAGACCGTGCTTCAGGCCGATCTGATAGTCATCATCACCATGGCTGGGGGCCGTATGAACAAAACCCGTGCCTGTGTCATCGGTGACATGGTCGCCCGCGATCATCGGCACATCAAACGCCCACTCGCCATCAGCGCCCTCCGCGCCACGGAACGGGTGCGCCAGCACAAGCGCGCCCAGTTCAGCCGCCGAGACATCGCGCCTGCGCTCGGCCTTGACCTTGGCCGCCGCCAGCGCGCTCTCGGCCAGAGCGTCGGCCAGGATGATCGTCGCACCAACCTCTTCCTTCGCGCCCTCCAGAAGTTCAGACACTTCGTAAAGCCCATATGCGATCTCTGGCCCGAAACAGACCGCGCGGTTTTGCGGGATGGTCCAGGGGGTTGTTGTCCAGATGACAACAGATGCGCTGAGCAATTGATCCACCGCCTTAGCAAGCAGGTTTTCTGTGACAGTCTCACTAAGTTCTGGATCTGAAATCATTGATCCCGCTATTTCGGCAAGATTCTTGTCGCCCGTTGCCTCTAAAACCGGAAACTTCACCCAGATCGTATGCGACGTATGTTCGTGATACTCGACCTCCGCCTCCGCTAGCGCGGTCTTTTCCACCGGCGACCACATGACGGGTTTCGAGCCCTGATAGAGCGACCCGTTCATCACGAGTTTCATGAACTCGTCGGCGATCACCGCCTCGGCGTGGTAGTCCATCGTCAGGTAAGGCCGGTCCCATTTGCCGGTGATGCCCAGACGCTTGAACTCCTCGCGCTGGATGTCGATCCAGCCTTCGGCGAAACGGCGGCATTCCTGACGGAAATCAACGACATCCACCGCGTCCTTGTCGAGCCCCT
>REBU01000047.1 GCA_007692585.1 Paracoccaceae bacterium
AATGGCGGACAGTGAGGGATTCGAACCCTCGAGACGGTTCCCCGCCTACACACTTTCCAGGCGTGCGCCTTCGACCACTCGGCCAACTGTCCAACACGCGCCTCATAGCGTGGAGTGGGCGCGGGGTGCAAGTCAAGATTTCCGCTCTGATCAGGGGAGCGGTGCGTGGCGGTTGACATCCTTGTAGAGCAGGTAGCGAAACGGCTCGGGGCCGCCTGCATAGCAGGCTTGCGGGCAGAAGGCGCGCAGCCACATGAAATCGCCGGCTTCGACCTCGACCCATTGACGGTTGAGGTGATATACACCCTTGCCTTGCAGCACATAGAGCCCGTGCTCCATCACATGCGTCTCGGCAAAGGGGATGGCTGCGCCGGGTTGCAGGGTGACGATGGTAATGTGCATGTCGTGGCGCAGATCAGCCGGGTCTACAAAGCGCGTGGTTGCCCAGGCGCCATCGGTGGCTGGCATGGCACTTGGGGTAATATCGCGTTCATTGGTGAAAATTGCTTCAGGTCGATCAAGACCCTCCACATCGCTGTAGCGTTTGCGAAACCAGTGAAAGACGCAACCCTCATCCTGAGCAAGCACCTGCCACGCGCTGCCTGCAGGCAGATAGGCAAACCCGCCCTCGGTCAGGTCATGTGTCTGGCTAGAGAGCGTGATCTGCAGCTTGCCCTGCACCACGAAGATCGCGGCTTGCGCGGCAGGGTTCGGCTCCGGCGAGAGGCTCCCGCCCCCTGGCCCGAGTTCAACAATATATTGCGAGAATGTTTCAGCGAAGCCGCTGAGCGGGCGGGCCAGCACCCAGAACCGGGCCTTGTCCCAGAAGGGCATGGCGCTTGCCACGATGTCACTGATCACGCCGCGCGGGATCACGGCGAAGGCTTCGGTGAACATGGCGCGATCAGTGGTCAGTTGCGTCTGCGGAGGCAAGCCGCCGCGTGGGACATAGTAGGGCGATTTCTCGGAGGCTCGGGGCAGGGACATGGCGGTTCTCGGCGCTTTTTGCGAAGACTCGAACTGTAGCAGCCGCATTTGGCAGATGACCATCCGGGTTCTTGAAGAATCTGCTTCGCGAAAACCCAGAAAGTCATCGTTTGCGCAGCTGCCTCGTTTGTCCCTGCGCTGACAGCGCCCCGTTTTGGGCCCGATTACCGGGGCGTCAGACGCAGCAGTGGCGCATCCTCACCGTCGGCGAGCACATAGATGAAGCCGTCATCCGGTCCGATTGCGACATCGCGGACGCGCAGATCTTCGCCATCGAGCAAACGGGCACGCTCATCAATGACGCGGTTATCCTCGTTGAACACCCCGAGATAGCGGTGAAAGAGGTTGCCAATCAGCAAATGGCCTTCAAGCTCGGGAAAAGCCTCGCCTGTGTAGAAGGTCATCCCGGAAGGCGGAAAGTGATCGTCGCGCCCGGCAGGCCAGTTATATGTGGGCGAGATGAACCCATCCCCGTCTTGCGGGGTCTGGGCAAATTGCTCGCCGGTGCGGTAATCGACACCGAAAGACACCAGCGGCCAGCCGAAATTGCCTCCGCGTTCGAGCACATTGATCTCATCCCCCCCGGATTCCCCGTGCTCGGTGATCCAGATATCGCCGGTTCCCGGGTGCACGGTCATCGCCTGGATGTTGCGATGGCCATAGGACCAGATGGCTTCCGCGTGATCCTCGCGGCCGAAAAACGGATTATCAGGCGGGATCTCGCCGTCGAGGGTCAGGCGGATCACCGATCCGTTTTCGCTGCTGAGATCCTGCGAGATGTGGTCTTCAGAGAAGTCCTTGCTGTTGCGGTCTCCGAAGCCAACATACATGAAGCCTTCGTGAAAGACGATCCGTGACCCGAAATGCGCAGTGCTCTCAATGCCGGGGCTGACGACAAAGAGCGTTTCAAGATCCGTGATGCGCTCTTCGTCGCGATCCAGCTTGGCGCGACCTACATGGGTCGTGGTGCCGTCCTCGACCTCATCGACCCATGTCATGTAGAGCCAGCCATCATCATCGAAATTCGGGCCAACAGCGATGTCGAGCAGCCCGCCCTGACCTTCGGACACGACTTCTGGCGCGCCGCCGATCTCGCGCGTGCCGTCCTCTTCGTTCCAGAGCTTCAACCCGCCGCCGCGCAATGTGAGGATGATGTCTCCCTCGTCGGGCAAGAAGGTCATGCCCCAAGGGCGGTCAAGGTCTTCGGCCAGAGTTTCGACAGTGTACTCGATATCGGCAAGGGCGGGCAGCGCGAATGCGCTTGCCGCGACGCTTGAGAGAAGCAATCTTGTGAAAGTCATGTGGTTCTCCGTGTCATTCATGGAAAAGTCTCGGGGAAAGTCCGATGGCGTGCCCCGGACACACGGGGTTGAAACGTGACGGGTTGCCGTCGGTTCCATGCTTGACACGGCCCCATCCCGCAGGCTAACAGGCGCTATCCCGGAAGTGACTTGCTTCCGGTCCTTTGGCTTGCCAGAGGATCGCCACCCATCAGCGCGTTGCGCCCATGGGTGCAACACTGGTTTATTTGCCCTCGTAATGAGGGTGAGGAGAATGCGCATGTTCGAGACCCTCTCTGAACGCCTGTCCGGGGTTTTTGACCGGCTGACGAAACAGGGTGCGCTCTCGGAAGATGACGTGCGCGCGGCGCTGCGCGAAGTTCGCGTGGCCTTGCTGGAAGCCGATGTTTCGCTGGATGTGACCCGTGATTTCGTGAAGCGGGTGCAGAAGAAAGCCACGGGTGCGTCGGTTACCAAATCCGTGACGCCCGGCCAGCAGGTGGTCAAGATCGTCCATGACGAGCTGATCGCGATGCTGACGGGTGAGGAAGAAGCCGACCGGCTGAAGATCGACAACCCGCCCGCGCCGGTGCTGATGGTTGGTCTTCAGGGCTCGGGCAAGACCACCACGACCGCGAAGCTCGCCCGCCGCCTCAAGGATCGCGAAGGCAAGCGCGTGCTGATGGCCTCGCTCGACACGAACCGCCCTGCCGCGATGGAACAGCTCGCGATCCTCGGCGGGCAGATCGGCGTCGACACATTGCCCATCGTCAAGGGCCAGAACGCGGTCGAGATCGCCAAGCGCGCCAAGCAGCAGGCCACTCTGGGCGGCTATGATGTCTATCTTCTGGATACCGCGGGCCGTCTGCATATCGACGAAGTGCTGATGGATGAAGTGCAGGCGGTGCGCGACGCGGTCAGCCCGCGCGAGACGCTGCTGGTCGTCGATGGTCTGACCGGGCAGGACGCGGTGAATGTCGCGGCAGAGTTCGATGGCAAGGTCGGCGTCACCGGCGTGGTGCTGACGCGGATGGATGGCGACGGGCGCGGTGGTGCGGCGCTGTCGATGCGCGCGGTCACTGGCAAGCCGATCCGGTTCGTGGGTCTGGGCGAAAAGACCGACGCGCTGGAAGTGTTCGATCCCAAGCGCGTCGCGGGCCGTATTCTTGGCATGGGCGATATCGTTGCGCTTGTGGAAAAAGCGCAGGAAGTGCTCGAGGTCGAACAGGCCGAGCGCATGATGAAGCGCTTCCAGAAGGGCATGTTCAACATGAACGACCTTCGCATGCAGCTTGAGCAGATGATGAAGATGGGCGGCATGCAGGGCGTGATGGGCATGATGCCGGGCATGGCGAAAATGTCCAAGCAGGCCGAAGCGGCGGGCTTTGATGACAGCATGCTCAAGCGCCAGATCGCGCTGATCAATTCGATGACCAAGAAGGAACGCGCCAACCCCGCGATCCTGCAGGCCAGCCGCAAGAAGCGGATTGCGGCCGGGGCCGGGCTGGAAGTCTCGGATCTGAACAAGCTGTTGAAACAGCACCGCCAGATGGCCGACATGATGAAGGTCATGGGCAAGAAGGGTATGCTCAAGCAGGCCATGGCGGGGATGCTGGGCAAGGGCAAGGGGATGCCTGACCCCGCGAACATGTCGCCCGACCAGCTGGCCGATCTGGGGCGCGGCATGGAAGAAGGCATGAAAATGCCCGGTCTGGGAGCGCCGGGAATGGGCGGCATGCGGCTGCCCGGTGGGCTGTCTGGGCTGGGTCTGGGGCGCAAGAAATGACTGGTCCCAACAAGATGACAGGCGGCGCGCATGACTGAGGGCACCCGACGCGCGGATGAGATCCTCGCCAATCACCGTGACAGCATCGACCGGCTGGACGCGATCCTCGTCTACACGCTGGGCGAGCGCTTCAAGCACACGCAGGCCGTTGGCCGCCTGAAGGCCGAACATCAGCTTCCCCCCTCTGATCCGGCCCGCGAAGAGCGCCAGATCGAGCGGCTGGAATGGTTGGCCAAGGAGGCCGATCTCGACCCGGAATTCGCCAAGAAATTCCTCAATTTCATCATCTCGGAAGTGATCCGTCACCACGAGAGGTTGCAACGCTGACCCCCGACTGCGCGCCGGACTTTATGCCCGCGCCTAACGCCATTCAAAGGAGAAACTCACATGGCTGTTAAAATCCGTCTCGCCCGTGGTGGCGCCAAGAAGCGCCCGCATTACGCGATTGTCGCGGCTGATTCGCGCATGCCGCGCGATGGCCGGTACCTGGAAAAGCTGGGCACCTACAACCCTCTGCTGGCCAAGGACAGCGAAGAGCGCATCAAGATGGATATGGAGCGCGTGCAGCACTGGCTCGATCAGGGCGCATTGCCAACCGACCGGGTCGCGCGCTTTCTTGAAGCTGCAGGCGTGCGCGCCAAGACCACCCGCGCCAACATGAAGAAAGCCGAGCCCGGCAAGAAAGCCAAGGAGCGCGTGGCGGAAAAAGCTGCCAAGGCGGAAGCTGCGGCCGAGTGATGGAGCAGCGCGGGTCTTGTGACCCGCGCTTGCCTGCCCCGCGCTGGCCGGAGTGGTCGCATGAAAATCGCCATCGCTGCGGAAAATGCCTCGGCCCGCTTTGGCGGTGAAGCGGTTCTGCCGCTGAAATATGCCCAGTTGTTGCGCAACCGTGGCCATGCTGTGAGCCTGATCACCCATGCGCGTAATCGCGCGGGGTTGCAGGCTGATGCGCCTGATCTGGCCGCTGACGCGATTTTCATCCCCGACACGCGCCTGCATCGGCTGATCTTCCGGCTTGGGACGCCGCTGCCCACGATTTTGCGCGAGCATCTGTTCGGCAATCTTTTGGTGCTGTTGACCGCTTTGGCGATGCGCCGTCAGTTGCGCGCGCTGGTTGCGGCAGGGCAGGTCGAGATCATTCATCAACCCATCCCTGTCTCGCCTGCCGCGCCCTCGCTGATCCATGGTCTGGGCGTGCCGGTGGTGATCGGGCCGATGAATGGCGGCATGGATTATCCGCCAAGTTACCGCCACCATGACGCGAAACTCGGGCGGGTTTTCCTGCGGCTCGGGCGGGCCATGGCGCGGGGTGTGAACTGGCTCATCCCCGGCAAGCGGCGCGCGACGATCCTGCTGGTGGCCAATGCGCGCACGCGCGCAGCGCTGCCGGTCGCGCATCCGCAGGTCATCGACCTTGTGGAAAACGGGGTTGATTTCACCCTCTGGGCCGCGCCGCAGGCCGTGGCCAAGGCTGACGGGTTCCGATTGATCTTCATGGGGCGGTTGATCCCGCTCAAGGCGGTGGATGTCACGCTCGAAGCGCTAGCGATTGCGCGCGCCGCGCGGCCTGATCTTGACATCGGGCTCGATATTCTGGGCGATGGCCCCGAGCGCGCGTGTCTGGCCGCGCTGGCAGGCGATGGCGTGCGTTTTCTGGGCTTCCTGCCGCAGGCCGAGTGCCGCGACCATCTCGCCGCAAGCCATGCGCTGATCCTGAATTCCCTGCGCGAATGCGGTGGCGCGGTCGTGCTGGAAGCGATGGCGCTGGGCCTGCCGGTGATCGCATCCGATTGGGGCGGGCCTGCGGATTATGTGACGCCGCAGACCGGGTTCCTTGTGCATCCCGAACCGCCCCAGGATTTTGCCGCGCGGCTGGCCGACGCCATTCTGGCGCTCGCCAGGGATCCCGCGCGGGCGCAGGCGATGGGGCAGGCGGGCCTGGCGCGGGTGTCGGAGCAGTTCGACTGGCAGGCCAAGATCGACCGGATGGAAGAGATTTACGCGCAGGCCCTCTTGGCCGCGCAGCACAGCGAGGCGCGCGCATGACCAAACCCAGCAAGGATCATATCTGCGTCGGCGCGATTGCCGGAGCCTACGGCACGCGCGGCGAAGTGCGGCTCAAGAGCTTTTGCGCAGAGCCCCGCGCGATCGGCGACTATGGTCCGCTTTTGTCCGAAGACGGCGCACGGGTTTTTAACGTCGCGTTGGGTGCGCAGGTCGCACAGGGCTTTGCCGCGCGGCTGAGCGGGGTGGGAACGCGTGACGCGGCTGAAGCCCTGCGCGGGGTGCGGCTATTTGCGGAGCGCAGCCAGTTGCCGGGGCTGCCGGATGATGAATTCTACCATGCCGATCTGATCGGGCTGGAGGTGTTCGACACTGGCGGGCAGTCGCTGGGCCGTGTCAAGGCGGTGCTGAACCATGGGGCGTCGGACCTGCTGGAACTGGTCGCGCCGGGCAAGCGGGGGGCGATCCTGCTGCCCTTTACGCAAGCCATCGTGCCGACGGTCGATCTGGCCGCGGGGCGCATCATCGCGGACCCGCCAGAGGGATTGCTGGAATGACCGAGCGGCGCGCAAAAGGGCGGCTGGCGATCACGCCGTCGCTGACCCCGCGCAGCCTTGAGCAGCGCGGCACGCCCGCGCGGGCCTGGCAGGCGCGGGTGATCACGCTGTTCCCCGAGGCGTTTCCGGGCGTTCTGGGCTTGTCACTGACCGGCAAGGCGCTGCAGGACGGGCTCTGGGGGCTGGAAGCGATTGACCTGCGCCCGTTCGGGATCGGCAAACATCGCAATGTCGATGACACGCCGGCAGGGGGCGGGGCGGGCATGGTGTTGCGCGCGGACGTATTGGGCGCGGCGATTGCAGTGGCGATGCGCGGCACGCCTGACGCGCGCGCCGACTGGCCGCTTGTCTGCCTCAGCCCGCGCGGGCGGCCCTTCACGCAGGCGCGGGCGCGCGCATGGTCACAGGCGCGCGGGATCACGATGGTCTGCGGGCGTTTTGAGGGGATCGACCAGCGTGTGATCGATCATTTCGGGATCGAGGAGGTCAGTCTGGGCGATTTCGTCCTGACGGGCGGCGAACTGGCCGCGCAGGCAATGCTCGATGCGACAGTGCGTCTGCTGCCCGATGTGCTGGGGAATGCGGCCTCGATCACGGAGGAGAGCTTTTCCGACGGGCGTCTGGAGCATCCGCAATACACGCGCCCCGCTGAGTGGGAGGGCCAGGCGATCCCGCCGGTGCTGCTGTCGGGCAACCATGCCGAGATCGCCCGCTGGCGTCGCGCTGAATCCGAGCGGCTGACGCGCGAACGCCGCCCGGACCTGATCGCGGATCAGAGCCCGCGCTGAGATCACCGATTGTCGCGTGTGATCTGCGCGCCAAGCCCGGCCATCAGCCCCTCGAAAGCCGGGAAGGACGTCGCGATTGGTGTCGCATCGTCCACGGTGATCGGCGCGGCGGAAACCAGCCCCAGACACAGGAAGCTCATCGCGATCCGGTGGTCGAGATGGGTTTGAACGCGCGCCCCGCCCGGCACGATGTCCATGCCATGAACGCTCATGCTGTCTTCGGTTTCCTCCACCCGCACACCGCAGGCTTCAAGCCCGCGCGCCATGGCGTCGATGCGGTCGGATTCCTTGACCCGCAATTCCTTGATGCCGCGCATGACGGTCACGCCCGACGCGGTCGCGGCCAGCGCGGCCAGGATCGGGTATTCGTCGATCATGCTGGCTGCGCGCTCAGCCGGCACCTCGATGCCCTTCAGCCTTGAAGCGCGCAGGCGCAGATCGGCGACCGGCTCGCCGCCTTCTTCGCGCGGGTTTTCCAGCACCAGATCCGCGCCCATTTCCTGCAAGGTCAGATAGATGCCGTTGCGCGTGGGGTTCTGGCTGACACCGGGGACGAAAACCTCGGAGTCGGGCACCATCAGCGCGGCGCAGACGGGGAAGGCCGCAGAGCTGGGGTCGCGCGGAACCGCGACCCGCTGGCCGCGCAATTCGGGCTGCCCGGTCAAGGTGATGACGCGGCCGGCGTCCGTATCCTCAGTGGTGATCTCGGCGCCAAAGCCGCGCAGCATCCGTTCGGTATGGTCGCGCGTGGGCTCGTCTTCGATCACGACGGTCTGGCCGGGCGCGTTCAGCCCTGCCAGCAACACTGCCGATTTCACCTGCGCCGAGGGCATGGGCAGGCGGTATTCGACTGGCACAGGCTCTGCGGCGCCGATCAGCGTCAGCGGCAGACGCCCGCCGCGCCGCGCGAAGGACTGGGCCCCGAACAGCGCCAGCGGATTGGTCACGCGCCCCATCGGGCGCTTGTTCAGGCTGGCGTCGCCCGTGAAGGTCGCCGTGATGTCGGTTGTTGCCATCGCCCCCATGATCAACCGCACGCCGGTGCCGGAATTGCCGCAATCGATCACGCTGTCGGGTTCGGCAAAGCCGCCGACGCCCACTCCTGTGACGGTCCAGTTGCCGGGGCTGTGTTGCATGACGCTAGCGCCAAAAGCCCGCATCGCGCGCGCCGTGTCGAGCACATCCTGCCCTTCGAGCAGCCCGGTGATCTCTGTCTCGCCCACCGAGAGCGCGCCGAGGATCAGCGCGCGATGCGAGATGGACTTGTCGCCCGGCACTTCCGCAGTGCCGCTGAGCGGGCCGGATTTATGCGAGGTCATGGGCATTGCAGGGCCGTGGCCGGACATGGGCGCACCTTTCGACAGGGGTGATTTACCCGCGCTGATAGCGCAGCGACCGGTCGGCGTCCATAAGCTGCGCGCCTCAGTCGGCTTCGGCGAGATACGCCTCGACCTCGGCGAGAAGCGCGTCCAGCTCGCTGCGCATCGCAGGGCTGCGCGCAGACTCGATCCCGCCCAGACCTTGGCCCAGCGTTTCGGCATAGGCCACGCGGTTGGAAATCTGCGTCTGTGCCAATCTCGCGTCCAGCTCCTGCGCGGCGGCTTCGATCTCGGTGCCGAGCCGTGTGCCGGGGCGCGCGCGGTTCAGCACCACCAGAACCTCGCGCCCTTCGCGCCGCGCCAGATCAAGGACACCATCCGTGGCCCAGAGATCGACATGGCTGGTCGCCACCGGCACCACCACCAGATCGGCGGCCCGCAGCGCCGGGCGCAGGTCGGAATCCGCCTTGGGCGGCGTGTCGATGATGACGAAATCGGCCATGTCGCGCAGCTTGCCGACCTCATACCCCACCCCCCAGGCCGAAGCGGTGGACAGTTCCATCCCCTCTGTGCGCCCGGTCTCGTGGCGGGTCATGAACCACCGCCCGAGCGAGCCCTGCGGGTCTGTGTCCAGAAACGCCACGCGCGCGCCTTTGCGTGCCAGCAACACGCCCAGATTGACCGCCAGCGTTGTCTTGCCGGACCCGCCTTTTTGCTGCGCGATGGTGATTACCTTGCCTTTAGCCATGTCTCGCCCCTTTTGCTGCGCTGCAGCATAGTGAATTTTCTTCCGAATGCACGCGAAAAAGCGCTTTTTCGCTCACGCGCGGGCGTCTTTTGGTGATCCCATGACCACCATTGTCGTCAAACGGTCCAGATAGGGGAAGGCCCCCATATATTCGGTGTGAAACTGCTTGTAGGCTGCGAGATCGCGGGCTTCGACGCGCAGCAGATATTCGACGGTACCTGTGATGTTGTGACATTCGCGGACCTGTGGCGCGGCCTGCATCAGCCGCTCGAATTCCGCCTGCGCGGCCTTGGTGTGGCGTGACAGGCCAACTGTGACATAGGCGATAAAGCCGATGCCGGTGGCCGCCGGGTCGATCACCGCGCGGTAGCCTGTGATCACGCCGCGCCGCTCCAGCTCTTGCACACGGCGCAGACACGCCGAGGGCGACAGGCCGACGCGGTCGGCTAGTTCCAGATTGGAGATGCGCCCGTCCTGCGACAAGACGCGCAATATATGCTCAGATATATGATCCAGATCGCTCATGGATTGCAAAGATACGCCGATTTGCGCATTGTTTGCAACTATTCCTGCATCGGGACCGGCTAATCTGGCTGAAATTTGTCAGAGGTTCCCATGACCCCCGAACTCTTCTTCGCCCTTGTCGCCTATGCTTTCGTCACTTCGGTCACACCCGGGCCTAACAATATCATGCTGCTGGCTTCGGGGGTGAATTTCGGGTTTCAGCGCACATTGCCGCATATGCTCGGCATCGCGGTCGGGATGGGAGTGATGGTCTTTGTCGTGGGGCTGGGGCTGGTGGGGGTGTTTGTGACCTACCCGCCTGCACGGATGGCGCTGAGCGTTTTCGCTGTGGCCTATATGCTCTGGTTGGCTGTGAGAATCGCACGCGCCGCGCCGCCTGATGGCGAGACAGGCACAGCGCGACCGCTCAGCTTGCTGCAAGCGGCGCTGTTTCAATGGGTCAATCCGAAAGCCTGGGTCATGGCGCTGGGCGCGGTCACGCTCTATGCACCTGGGCAGAGCTGGCAAGCGGTGGCCGTCGTCGCGCTCAGCTTCATGCTGATCGGGCTGCCCTCGATTTCAGTCTGGGCCGTCATGGGGGTTGGCTTGCGCCGAATGCTGCAGAAGCCGCGCTTGCTGCGCGGCTTCAACTACCTGATGGCGGGGCTTCTGGTGCTGTCGCTGTATCCGGTGATCCTGAGCCACTGAGCAAGCGTCAGCGGCGCATGCAATCAGCAGGCGGCCTGATGCCCAGCCCAGGCCATTGCGCGCGGCAAGGCCGCGATGTTGGACATGACGCGATGGCGGGCTTGCACAGGGGCCGGGTCCGTGTCGTCGGAAATGGGCCAGCCAAAGGAGTCGGCCAGCCAGCGGCGGGATTGGTCTGGGTTGATGCCCAGACGCGCGGCGCCCTCGCTTTGGGCCTCATCAGAACATTCCCACAGGCCAATCGCGATCATCTCGCGGCCTTCGCCCTGAAAGCCCAGAATTTCGGGGCAGGCCCCGATGCGCTTGTAGATGCGCACCATGCGCGCGTCGAAAACCCCGACGCAATGGGCCACACCAAAGGCACGAACGACTTCGCCGCAAGCGAGCATCAGCGCTGCGGCCACGCCGGGATTGGCCCCGCGCGCAATGCAGAAGCGGGTGCATTCCCAGATCAGCGGGCTCTGGATCTGTGTCCCATCGGTCAGATGCGAAAAATGGTCATTCACCATCGTGCGCCCTGTGGTCGGCAAGAGCCGCATCGAGCCGCCATGGCGTCCGTCCGCGTCTTCCCAGATGATATAGAGCGGGTTCATGGCGTCATACTCATCGCGCTCCTCGCCCTGCGCATCGACGGTGACAGCCCAGCCCAGACGGGTCCTGAACTGGTCGGCGCGGTCGCGGAACATGGAACGCGCCAGCGCCGGATGTTTGTGCAGGTCGGCGGCGTAAATATAACGGATCATTGGTCTTTCCCCCATGCTGACAGGGGACAGAATGCCATGAGCCCGTTAAATCGAATTTAGGGGAGCGCGCGCAGGTCGGCTATTGATGTAACAGGGGCATGTTCAGACGACGATCAGGCCGCGCGAGAGCGCGCGCGCGACGGCATGTGTCGTGTTCTGCGCCCCGAGTTTGTAGCGCGCGCTTTCGACATAGACGCGAAACGTGTGTTCCGAGATCGAAAGCGTATTCGCCGCCTGCGCGCGGCTGTAGCCTAGCGCCAGAAGGGTCATCACTTCCAGCTCCCGCGGGCTGAGCGGTTGCAGCGGTTCAGCCTCGGTGTCGGGTTGCAGCTCAAGCGCTTTCTGATTGATGTAATGCGCAATCAGGATCAAGTCGCGGCGCTTGTCCGAAATGAAAGCGTCCCATTGCGCATCATCACAAGATGCGCTGACCGAGAACAGCGCGAATTGCCCCTTGGGGCCGCGCAACGGGATCGAATAGCCCTGCGTGCCGATACCAAAAGCCGCCGCATCCGCGGCAAGGGCCCGCGCGGCCTTGTTCGACCAGTCGAGCTGGCGCCAGTCCACAGGGTGAAAGCGTTGGTAGCAGCCCAGAATGACCGGATCGATGCGCAGATAGCCCTTCTCCAGATAGTGGCTTACCCATTCCGGATCATATGTGCCGCAGCCGAAATGTTGCCCGCGATAGCCATCGACGCGGTAGCCGTCGATGCTGCTGCGCTCGGAAATCCTGGTCTGGTCCGGGATGGTGCCAAGGTTCATCTCGCCACTGGTCGCCACCCAGTGATACACGACATGCGCCACGCCAAGCGCATCGCGCAATCCCACAGCGATCTGTTGCATTTCCGCCTGAGACATCACGCCGTCAAGTCGCTCGATAAGCGCGTCAAGCCTGAAAAGCGGCGTTATTTTGTGGGCTTTCATCGGCATTGACCTGATCCATCGCCTTGGCTTCCCCTGCCGCGAGCAGGCACTACGGGAGGCTGGATTGCGTCCCGTCCATGCCGCAGGGCCAAGGCTCTTTCAGCTGGCCCCGTGCAAGAAAGGCGAGTGCTGAGACTTGGATACAGTCCAAGATATGTTCAAGGCAAGCAAATTGGTTGACTGCCGCGAGGATTCGCGCAGAATTCAGGCAGAGGGAGCACCCCTAGGGGTGCTATCTGTGCGGTCCGGCATACCAGCGAGGTAAACCGAACTATGAAGCCCAAGCCGCGCTATGCGGCGGCCTGGCGTCAGCCTTGCGGTGGGTTCTCGGGATCAGAGACGTTCGGCAATGCTGCGGCTGACGGGAAACATGCAGACCTTATCGTCATGCGCCCCGTTCTGTAGGCTTTCTTCGCGGCATAGAACGCCCATGCAGCGTGTCAGCATATTCTGCGTTTCCGGCAGATTATTGCTTTGACAATAGTCGATCATGTCAGCAAGTTTTTCATAGATTTCATAATGATCGCGATTACTGCTCATGTCGGGTATCCCTTCGCGGATTAGCCATGAGACGTGGATACCACGTCGTGGGACGCCCCAGATACCCGCCAGAATCTACTCCCCAATAATGGTGAGTTGCCACGGTTCTGCGCCTGCGCGGTCAGGATGATGGCACGAGTTTTTGGCTGCGATCGATGAAATGCAGCGCGTACAAGATGCTGATTGCGTAATGCGCAGAGAGGGCGATCGCGTAAATCCAGACGAATTGCAGAGCGGGTAAATCGAGACTTGCAGAGAGGATCGGTGCAAGGAGCGTGAGACCAACGCGCTGCAAATTCAGCGCAAGATATTGGCGCTGGCCCGCGAGTAAATCGAAAACACGGCCGACAGGCATATGGATGAATTGAAAGAAGATATAGATCGACAAGGCTTGGGAGAAACTGCCTGCGATCGCCCAGTCAGCCCCGAAGACAAGCGAAAATATCACCTCCCCGAACAGGAACAGGATTACCATCGGGATAAGGGATGCTATCGCCAATCGCTTGATTACAGAGAGGAACATCGCTCTTATTTCAGCAGTCCGGTTTCTGCCCAGAGCCGATGCTTCGGCATAAAAGGCTCTTGCCGTATTGATGCCAATCAAACCCGCCGGTGCTGCGATGACAGCGGTAGCGAGGCTGAACTGTCCGACGATCTCTGCCGTATAGAGGGCTGCGACGAAAAGGATCGGCGCCTGCATCGAGAAGATCAGCGCGAATTGCGAGGGCACGCGCCATAACGGAAACGCAATATATTTTCGTGCGACGAGAGCGATCCGATACATGCGAATATGACGCGTGTTTGCAACGAGGTCTTCTCGCAGATTTCGCATGATCCGTGTGATCCCGACAGATTGTGCGGCCACCTGTCCAATCAGTAGTCCCAGCGGTTGCAGCGCGATAAGGCCCAGCAGGATCTTGACGCCAGCGCCGGCAGCGTTTTGTGTGATATTGGTCTGCGCAATGAGCTTGTAGGCGCGCTTGCGTGTCGCCCACATCGACAGTGTTTCATACGCAGCCGCGCCGAATATCGCCAGGGCGATCAGCCACCAGAACGGCACGAGCACCTCCATTGAAAGGGCGGTGAGCAACGGTTCGCCGAGATACGCGATGACGAGGGTAAAGAGCGCGGTCAAGCCGGTCATCAATCCGAGTGACAGCACCAGCAGGTTCATTGCGGTCCCGTCGTGGCGCGGCAATGGGAGTGCAATCACATAGCGCAAGGTCGCAATCGGAACGAGCAAGGCGACAAGCGTTGTGAAAACGGCCAGGGCTCCGAAGTCCTCGGGCGTGTATAGCCGGGTCAGGATCGGCATTGCGGCCAATGCGATCAGTTTGCCCGCGCCGCTGCCCAGTGCGAGGGTCAGCATGCCGCGAAAGACTTTCTGTGTGTCGCCACCAAGCAGATGTTTTTTCATGAAAGATCAGATCTCTGGGGGGACGTTGACGGTGGTTTCGGTTTCGGGATCGGCGCGGCTTCGGACAGGGTGTCGTCAATCAGGTGGATAGCATCTTTTGATTCTGGTGATTGCGCAGAGAAATCAGCGTCACGAGAAGTCCCTGTCCAGCTGCGCCGCTGCTCTTGATCTTTGTTCTGCGGTCAGCCGTGCCATGATCGTCGCGCGGATATGGTATCGCAGGAAGCCGAATTTCAGATGCGCCTTCAGGACCGCATCGGAGGCGGGCGGTTTTTCTTTGCCCGATATCTTGCGCAATTGGTTCAGGGCGCTGTCATATGTCCAGTTTTCGCTTTGAAAGATCAGGTCCGTAATGTCGGCATAAATCCATTTGCGTTCAACCAGCACATCTTCGAAATCGATGGGCAGAAACTCCCTGTCGTATTTCAGGATATTGTGCAGCATGAGATCATTATGAACCACGCGCCCGGTGCCACCAATACGCGTCTGTCGGACTTGGAGTGCCAGAAGCCGAAACGCCAGATGCAGTTTCCTGCGGGGCGAGATTGCGCGGCTTTTGAACAGATCGCGCAGCGCACGCGGCACAGGGCCGTTGATCAGCCGGAAGGCGGTGTGTTTCACAGGGCCAAAGCTGCAATGGCCCCGCATTGCGCCGATATCGTCCCACAATGCGCGGATCATGTCCTCTGTCAGATCCTCCGGGGTCGTGGGCCCGATGGGCGCGCGATAGGCGATCAGGATGAGTTTCGCCTCTGGTATTGTCTGAATGTTCGGGAATAGGTCTGGATTGGCCTGATAATGCAGAATTTCGTTTTGAAACGGCAGGCTGCCCCCAAGAAAACAGCGGATGATGCGCCGCCACACGGATCTTGCAGGTGGTTCGGTCTTCAGGATGGTTTTGTCAGAGATCAGGAGGGCCGTTCGCGACAAACGTGTGGCGTCAACTGACATCATGACCCTTCCAGAGGCAAGGCTGGACCCCTGTGGCCCAACCAATCAAATCTGTAAAGGCAAGCACCAGTGGCATCAAGCCACAACCAGAGCGATATCGCTTTGTGCGTTGAGATCTGGCGGACTGGCCCCCGGGCCAGGCCGATTTTGCCCACTTGCCCGGAGAGGACGAATCACACTAAAGAACAATAAGTGAACATTTGTCTGGGGAGTCATGCCTGACGGTCTGGATCTTGCGGCCAGCTATGCCGAGCTTTGCGTGACGTCGAATTTCACCTTCCTGCGCGGGGCTTCGCATCCCGAAGAACTGGTGACGCGCGCTGCCGAGCTTGGGTTGCATGCCATTGCGATCACCGATCGCAACACGCTTGCGGGCGTGGTGCGTGCCCATGTCGCGCTGCGCGAGCTGGCCCGTGCGCAGGCCGAAGCCGTGACGATCCGTTCCCAGCGCCAGACGGACACCTCCAGCCGCCAGACCGAGACGGGCGCCGCGCTGGTTGTGCCGGACGGACCTTTGCCCCGGCTGATCATCGGCGCGCGGCTGGTGCTTCGCGATAGTGCGGTGGAATGGCTGGCGTTGCCACTGTGCCGCAGCGGCTATGCGCGGCTGTCACGTCTGCTGAGCCTCGGCAAACGGCGCGCGCCCAAGGGGGAGTGTCATCTTGATCATGCCGATCTGCTGGCCGGCGCGGGCGAGATGGTGCTGATCGCGCTGGCCGGGGCGGGGGCGAGCGACGCGCAGATCCGCGAGATGGCGCGCAGCTGGCCGGGGAATTGCTATCTGGGCGCGGCCCCGCGCTATGACGGGCGCGACCCGGTGCGACTGGCGCGGATCGCGCAGCGCGCGCAGGCGCTGGCCCTGCCGATGGTCGCGCTGGGCGATGCGCTGATGCATACGGCCCCGCGCCGCAAGCTTGCGGATGTGCTCACCTGTCTGCGTCTGGGCACGACCATCGACCAGCTGGGCAGTCGCGCGCTGCCCCATACTGAGGCGCGGTTGAAATCCGGGCCGGAGATGGCGCGGCTCTTTCGCGACCACCCGGCCGCGATCCGCCGCACAATCGAGATCGCGACCCGCTGCGCCTTCAGCCTCGACGAGCTGTCCTATGACTATCCCGACGAGATCACCAATGGCGAACCCGCGCAGGCGCGGCTGGAGCGGCTGGTCACCGAAGGGCTGTGGCGGCGCTTCCCGCAAGGCGCGGATCCTGACACCGCTGCCAAGGTCGCGAAAGAATTGCGTATCATCGCCAATCTGGGCTTTGCGGCCTATTTCCTGACGGTGCATGACATCGTCGAATTCGCCCGGTCGCGGGGTATTCTGTGTCAGGGGCGGGGGTCAGCCGCCAATTCGGTGATTTGCTACGCGCTGGGGATCACTGAAGTGCCGCCCGACACAATCTCGATGGTCTTTGAGCGCTTCATGTCCGAGGCGCGCGGCGAGCCGCCTGATATCGACGTGGATTTCGAGCATGAGCGCCGTGAGGAAGTCATCCAGCATATCTACGCGCGTTACGGGCGCGACCGCGCAGGGCTGACCGCGACCGTGATCCATTTCCGTTCGCGCGCGGCGGTGCGCGAAGTCGGCAAGGTCATGGGCCTCTCGGCGGATGTGGTCTCGGCGCTGGCCTCGTCCTCGATGGGTTGGCGCTCTGGCCCGCCTGCGCCTGAACGGTTGCGCGAATTGGGGCTGGACGCCACCGAGCCGCGTCTGGCCCGAACGCTCGCGCTGATTGCCGAGATCATCGGCTTTCCCCGGCATCTGTCCCAGCATGTCGGCGGCTTTGTCATCACCAAGGGGCGGCTGGATGAGCTCTGTCCCATCGAGAATGCCGCGATGGAAGGGCGGACAGTCATCGAATGGGACAAGGATGACATCAACGCGCTGGGCATTCTGAAAGTCGATGTGCTGTCCCTGGGCATGCTGACCTGCATCCGCAAATGTTTCGATCTGGTCGCCCAACATGGCGGGCCGCGCTACACGCTGGAAAATCTGCCGCGTGAATGCCCGCAGGTTTATGACATGCTCTGCCGCGCCGATGCGATTGGCGTCTTTCAGGTCGAAAGCCGCGCGCAGATGAATTTCCTGCCCCGGATGCGGCCGCGGGTTTTCTACGATCTGGTGATCGAGGTCGCGATTGTCCGCCCCGGCCCGATTCAGGGCGGCATGGTGCATCCCTATATCCGCCGCCGTCAGGGCAAGGAGCCGGTGCATCTGCCCAGCTCGGAGCTGCGCGGCGTGCTGGAACGCACTTTGGGCGTGCCGCTGTTTCAGGAACAGGCCATGCAGATCGCCGTGGTTGCGGCAGGGTTCACGCCGGAAGAAGCCGACCGCCTGCGCCGCTCGCTGTCGACCTTCAAGCGCATGGGCACGATCAGCACCTTCCGCGACAGGTTTCTGGCAGGCATGGCCGCGCGCGGCTATGATGCGGCTTTCGCGGAAGCCTGTTTCGCGCAGATCGAGGGCTTTGGCGAATATGGCTTCCCAGAGAGCCACGCGGCCAGTTTCGCGCTCTTGGTCTATGCCTCGGCCTGGGCGAAGCGCCATCATCCGGCGGCCTTTGCCTGCGCGCTTCTGAACTCGCAGCCGATGGGGTTTTATGCGCCCTCCCAGATCGTGCGGGATGCCCGCGAGCACGGGGTGGAAGTGCGGCCTGTCTCGGTCAATCATTCGCAATGGGATTGCACGCTGGAGCTGCGCGCCGATGGTCGGCTGGCGCTGCGTCTGGGCTTTCGGCAGGTGCGCGGCCTGAGCGCGGAGGATGCCGGCTGGATCGTGGCCGCGCGCGGCAATGGCTACACGGATGTCGACAGTCTCTGGCGCCGCGCCGGGGTCGCGCCTGCGACGCTCACGCGGCTGGCCGAAGCCGATGCGCTGGCCCCGCTGGGCCTTGCGCGACGCGAGGCGCTTTGGGCCGTGCGTGCGCTGCGCGCGCCCAAACCCCTGCCGCTGTTTGACACGGGGCTGGAGGGGGAGGGCATCGCGGAGCCGGATGTGGCCCTGCCTGCCCTGTCGCTGGGCGAGGCTGTGGTTGAGGATTACCTGACCCTGCGGCTGTCTTTGCGCGCCCATCCGATGGAGCTTCTGCGCCCGCGCTTGCCGGGGCTGACGGCGCATCAGGGGCTGGTCATGGCGACGGGGCGCGTCACGGTCTGCGGGCTGGTGATCACCCGCCAGCGCCCCGGCACGGCCTCAGGCGTGATTTTCATCACGCTGGAGGATGAAACCGGGGTCAGCAATATCGTGGTCTGGCCCAAGATCTACGAGGCGAACCGCCGCGCGGTGATCGGCGGGCGGCTGCTCAAGGTCACCGGCCGGGTGCAGCGCGAAGGCGCAGTGATCCATGTGATCGCGGAGGCGATCGAGGATCGCTCGGATCTGCTGGCGGCGCTGGGGCGCGGGGTGATTGACCCCACTGAGGGGCGCAGCGACGAGGCGCGCCGTCCTGTGCCCACGCGCCAGCCCCGCTCTGTGCGTCATCCGCGCGATCAGGCCAAACAGCTCTTTCCCAGTCGCGATTTTCACTGATGCGGGGGCATGGGGGGAGGGGGCGGGCGTCAGTCCTTGCGCGAGAAGCGCGCCTCGGTGCCCAGACGCAGGCGGCGGATATTCTCGGCATGTTTCCAGAAGATCATCGCGGCCAAGATCACAAACAGCCCGACCATGGACCCGTAGCCCAAGACCAGCGCCAGCACGGGTACCAGTGCCGCCGCGATCAATGCAGAGAGCGACGATATGCGCGAGAGTTTGAAGGTCACAGCCCAGATGGCGCAGATCACCAATCCTACAGGCCATGCAAGCGCCAGTGATGTGCCTACAAAAGTCGCCACCCCCTTGCCGCCTTTCAGCCCCAGAAACACCGGGTAGAGATGGCCCAGAAACGCTGCCAGCGCCGCTGTCTGGGCGGCATCCTCGCCAAAGAGTGCCCAGGCGATCAGCGCCGCGATGGCCCCTTTCGCGGCATCGAGCAGGAAGGTCAGCACGCCCGCAAGCTTGTTGCCCGTGCGCATGACATTCGTGGCCCCGATATTGCCCGACCCGATCTGGCGCAGATCGCCCAGACCCATCACGCGGGCAATGACCACGCCAAAGGGGATGGAGCCGATCAGATAGGAGATCAGCCCGACCAGTCCCAGAAGCCAGAGCGGGTTGATGATCTCAGGCATGCTGTGCCTCCTGCGTGAAGACGGGCGCGCCTGCGACATAGGTGGCAAGCACCCGTCCTTGCATCCGCGCCCCGTCAAAGGGCGTGTTTTTCGATTTCGACAGCAATGCGAACCGGTCGAGCACGAAGGGCGCGTCAGGGTCGAACAGCACCAGATCAGCAGGCGCGCCGACCGCCAGTCGCCCGCCCGCCAGCCCCAGCCGGTGCGCCGGGTTCAGCGACAGCGCGCGCCAGATCAGCGGCAGCGGCAGCCCGTCGGAATGGTGCAGGCGCATCGCGGCCGGCAGCAGGGTTTCCAGCCCCACGGCCCCGGCGGCGGCTTCCTCGAAAGGCAGGCGCTTGGATTCCTCGTCCTGCGGCGTGTGCATCGAGCAGATCACATCGATCAGCCCATCGGCCACGGCCTGCACCATGGCGCGCCGGTCATCTTCGCTGCGCAGCGGGGGGGTGAATTTGAAGAAGGTGCGATAGGCCCCAAGGTCGAATTCATTCAGCGTCAGGTGATGGATCGAGATGCCCGCGGTCACGTCAAGCCCGTTGCGCTTGGCCCGCTCCAGCGCGGGCAGGCTGCGCGCGGTGGTGATCTGGTCAGCGTGGTAGCGCGCGCCCGTCATCTCGACGAGGCCCATGTCGCGGTCCAGTCCCATCCGCTCGGCCATGGGCGAGACTGACGGCAACCCGCGCAGGGACGCGAATTTGCCCGAGGTTGCGCAGGCCCCGCGCGACAGGCCCGCATCCTGCGGATGCCCGATGATCAGCGCGCCAAGACCCGCCGCATAGGTCATGCACCGCGACAGAATGCGTGTATCGGCCACAACCCGGTCGCCATCGGTGAAGGCCAGCGCGCCCGCGTCAAGAAGCAGGCCGATCTCGGCCATCTCGCGCCCCTCCCGCCCTCGGGTAAGCGCCGCCATGGCGCGGATATTGACCGGCGTGCGCGCGGTGGCGCGGCGGGTGACGTATTCCAGCACTTCGGGCGTGTCGATGGCAGGGTCCGTGTCCGGGCGCATGATGATCGTGGTCACCCCGCCGCGCGCGGCTGCAAGCCCCGCCGTGCGCAGGCTTTCCTTGTGCTGCGCGCCCGGCTCGCCCACCTGCACGCCCAGATCGACGATCCCGGGGGCGAGGCATTTGCCACCGCAATCGACGACCGTGGCATCCGCAGGGCAGGGGCCGTCCAGCGCCGTGATCTGCCCGTCTTCGACTGTGATGGCGCCGATGTGCTCGGCGCGGGCTTCCGGGTCGATCAGGCGGGCATTGTGGAACCACAGATGCATCAGGCGCTCCGTTCTGGGGCCAGCGTGTCGCGGATAAGCCGCGCCACCACCGGCGGATTGACAAGATAGACAAGCACGGATTTCTGCTGCGCCGTATGGATTGCAAGGCTCGACAACCAAACACGGATGCGGCGGATATCGCGCAGCTCGATCTGGTCGTCTTCGGCGACGATCAGCCGCTGGCTGGTCAGCACATAGGGCGGGGTCTGCGCAAAAGCGCGCTGGAACAGGATCGGCCCGAACAGCAGCGCCATGCTGAGCATAAGCCCCAGATTGCCCCCTTTTGGCGCACGGCCCGCAGCGAGGTCGAGCAGCATCGGCCCTGTGTAGATCACAGTGAAGATCGCAAGTGCCACCAGGGATTCGCGCAGGATCTGAACCTCGCGGTCCTGATGGATGAACGCCAAGAGGCGCTCACCGGGGCGCAGGATAATCGCGTCGGGCGGCGTGCTGGTCATCACCCTGGCTTTCGTTTGGCACGTTTGGCACGGGCGGCCTCAATCTCGGCGACCACGCTTTCTGCGCCGGCGACATGCTTGATCAGATGCTTGTCGCCGGATTTCGTGATCAGCTGGATGTCGCTGAACAGACGGCGCACTTTCTCCAGCTCCAGCAGATAAACCTCGCGCCCCGCAGGGCCGACCAGCCGTGTGTTGCTCAGCACCCAGTGGAATTTCATCTGCTCGCTGTAAAGCCACACCCCTCGCACGCCAAGCGCCAGCACGGCCCCCAGACTGCCGAAGGCGACATGATCCGATCCGATAAAGGCCAGCACCATCCCGACAACCCCCATGCCCAGCACGGCCATGACGCCGTGATCACGCCAATAGGTGGCTTTATCCGCGCGGATGTCGCGCAGCTTCTTTTCGCCCTGTTCGGGCACGAAGACAGTTTCGGCCAGCAGGCTTGTGCGGATTTCCTCACCCATGCGCGGCCTCCCGCAGCCGGTCGCGTTCGCGCCGCGCGCGCAGGTTGCGCGCCAGCAGGTCCATGCAGGCCATGCGCACCGCGACCCCCATCTCGACCTGTTCCTGAATGACCGAGCGGTTGATGTCATCGGCCAGCGCCCCGTCGATCTCCACCCCGCGATTCATCGGCCCCGGATGCATGACAATCGCATCGGGTTTGGCATAGGCGAGCTTCTCGGCATCCAGCCCGTAGCGGTGGAAATATTCGCGCTCGGAGGGCACGAAACCGCCATCCATCCGCTCGCGTTGCAGCCGCAGCATCATCACCACATCGGCGTCCTGAAGCCCTGCGCGCATGTCGTCGAAGACTTCAACGCCGAATTCGGACACATCCTTGGGCATAAGCGTCGGCGGGCCGACAAGGCGCACGCGGTTTTCCATCTTGCCCAGCAGGATCAGGTTCGAGCGCGCCACGCGGCTATGCGCGATATCGCCGCAAATGGCGATGCTCAGCCGGTGCAGGCGACCTTTCTTGCGCCGGATCGTCAGCGCGTCGAGCAATGCCTGGGTCGGGTGTTCATGCTTGCCATCGCCTGCGTTCAGCACAGCGCAGTTCACTTTTTCGGCCAAAAGATTGACCGCGCCTGACGCGCCATGGCGCACGACCAGAAGATCGGGATGCATCGCGTTCAGCGTCAGCGCGGTGTCGATCAGCGTTTCGCCTTTCTTCACGCTCGATTGCGCCATGGCCATGTTCATCACATCCGCACCCAACCGCTTGCCCGCCAGTTCGAAACTGGCCTGCGTGCGGGTGGAGTTTTCGAAAAACATGTTGATCTGCGTCATGCCGTCCAGCGCGCGGCCATGTTTCTCCACAGAGCGGTTGAGCGCCACATAATCCTCGGCCAGATCGAGGATTGTAGTGATCTCGGCGGGCTTGAGGTCTTCGATGCCCAGAAGGTGAGTCTGTGAAAATACCATTGCGCCCCGCCTGTCATGCCTGCGCTGTTATAGAAACCGCGCCTTGCGACGACAAGGCCGCTTTACGCTGCGCGGGCGGGGGCCTACGATAGAGCCATGACAGAAAGCCTCGGATGGGAGACAGATTGGCACATCGCGCGCGCCTGCCTCGAATGGCAGGTTGAAATGGGCGTGGATGAGGCCATATGCGATGCGCCGGTCGATCGCTACGCGCTCGATCCCGCCCCGGCCCCGACGCCCAAGCCCACAACCAAGGGTGTTGCGGCCCCGTCGCCTGTGGCCCCGCCGCAGCTGGATCCGGTCGCTGCAGCACAGGCCGCCGCTGACAGCGCGCATGATCTTGATGCGCTGCGCGCTGCGCTTGAGGCCTATCCGCATTGCGAATTGCGCCGTGGCGCGCGCAATCTTGTGTTCAGCGATGGAAGCGCGGGCGCGCGGGTGATGATCGTGGGCGAAGCACCGGGGCGCGAGGAAGACCTGCAGGGCCGCCCCTTTGTGGGCGAAGCAGGCCAGCTTCTGGACCGGATGTTCGCGGCCATCGACATGAAGCGCGGTCACCCCGACCCGGCCCGCGCGCTCTATATCACCAATATCCTGCCTTGGCGGCCGCCCCAGAACCGCGATCCGAGCGCTGAGGAACGCGCGATGATGCGCCCCTTTGTGCTGCGCCATATTGCGCTTGCGGAGCCCGATCTGGTCATCCTGATGGGACGTATTTCCGCTGCGACCCTGCTGGACACGAGCGAGGGCATCACCCGTATCCGCGGGCAATGGCGCAGCCTTGGCGACCGACCCGCGCTTCCGATGCTGCACCCGGCCTATCTGCTGCGCAACCCTGCCGCCAAGCGCGAGGCCTGGGCCGATCTGCTCGCGCTGCAGGCAAAACTCAGGACCATGACATGAGCCGCATTGACCAGACCAAAGACTTCCTGCCCGTGCGTTTTGCGGTGCTGACCGTTTCGGACACGCGCGATCTGGCGTCGGACAAATCCGGCGATACGCTGGCCGCGCGGATCGAAGGCGCGGGCCATGTGCTGGCCGCGCGTCATATCCTGCCTGATGAGCGTGACCAGATCGCAGCGCAACTTCGCGTCTGGTGCGCGGATCCGGGCATTGACGCGATCCTGACCACCGGCGGCACTGGTTTGACGGGGCGTGATGTGACGGTCGAGGCCCATCGCGATGTCTACGAGAAAGAGATCGAGGCGTTCGGCACGGTCTTCACCATCATCTCGATGCAAAAAATCGGCACATCCGCGATTCAGTCGCGCGCCTGTGCAGGGGTGGCGCAGGGCACCTATCTGTTCGCATTGCCCGGCTCGCCCGGTGCTTGCAAGGATGCCTGGGACGAAATCCTGTCGCTACAATTCGATTTCCGCCACCGCCCCTGCAACTTTGTCGAGATTTTTCCGCGACTGGACGAACATTTGCGACGGAAGTAACGCGATGTTGCGTTTGATGGGGTGAACTGTCGCTGTCTGTGCGGCGTATCATCTGTGGATTACAGTATCCGCATATTTGGAGTAGCGATGCGTTTTCTGACCCGTAGCCTGATGGCGCTGTTTCTTGCGGCCCTGTCTTTTGGGGCGCTGGCCTATGCCGGATACACGCTGATCAGCGCGATCCAGACCCGCGCCGAAGCCCCCACTGGCGGCCCCGGTGCCGGGCGTGAACGCACCTTCAATGTGCGCGTAATGACCATCGCGCCCGAGCAGGTGACGCCGGTCCTTGCGGCTTTTGGCGAGGTGCGCACACGCCGCTCGCTCGATCTGCGCGCCCCTGTGGGCGGGCCGGTGCTGGAAGTGGCCGCCGGTTTCGAGGATGGCGCGCGGGTCGAGGAAGGCCAGCTTCTGTTCCGCATCGATCCCGCAGATGCTGAAGCTGCGCTGGCCTTGGCGCAATCCGATATGGCGCGAACCGAGGCGGAGTTGCGCGATGCGACGCGCGCGCTGGAACTCGCAGCGGAAGATGTGAGTGCGGCGCAGGAACAGCTGGACCTGCGGGTGCGCGCGCTCACGCGGCGTCAGGATCTGGCTGCGCGCGGGGTGGCGACCGAAGCGGCGTTGGAAGAAGCCGAACTCGCGGCGTCTTCCGCGCGTCAGGCGCTGGTCGGGCGCAGGCAGGCCGAGGCGCAGGCCGAGGCGCGGCTGGATCAGGCCATCGCCGCTCGTGACCGCCAGCGCATCACGCTGGCCGAGGCCGAGCGTCGGCTCGCCGATACGCGTGTCTATGCCAGTTTCACCGGCACGCTGACCGAAATCACCCTGACCGAAGGCGGGCTAGTCACGGCCAATGAACAGCTCGGTCGGATCATCGACCCGGATGCGCTGGAAGTGGCCGTGCGGGTCTCAACGGCGCAATATCTGCGGCTTCTGGATCAGGTGGGCCAGTTGCGCGAGAGCGAGGCCACGGTCGCGCTGGAAGTCGCAGGGTTCGAGATCACCTCGCCGGGGCGGCTGGTGCGGGCTTCAGCCACGGTCGAGCAGGGCCAGAGCGGGCGGCGCATCTATGTCGATCTCGACGCGCCACGGGGCTTTCGGCCCGGTGATTTCGTAACCGTCCGCCTGCCAGAGCCTGCGCTCGACACTGTGGCGCTGGTGCCTGCGGCGGCTGTCACTGCAGCGGGCACTGTGCTCGCGCTGAATGACGACAACCGGCTCGACGCGCTGCCGGTCTCGGTGCTGCGGCGGCAGGGCGGTGATGTGATTATCGAGGTCAGCGCCGCGCTTACAGGCCGCGAGATCGTGCGTGAGATCACGCCCAATCTGGGCGCGGGCATTCTGGTGCGCCCGCAACGCCAGACCGCGACCGGCGAGCCAGTGACGGAGGCGCCCGAAATGGTCATACTTGACGCCGACCGCCGCGCCAAGCTGATCGCGCAGGTCGAAGCCAATGCCCGCATGCCCGCCGAGGCGCGGGCGCGGATGCTCGCGCAGCTGTCGCAAGAAGCTGTGCCTGCCACGATCGTCGAACGACTTGAGAACGGTGGGGGCACGGGCAGGGGTGGGCCGGGCGGTGGCTGATATGACCCCCCTTGCCCGGGCGCGCGGCACGCTTTCGGTTCAGGCGCTGGGCCTGTTTCGCTATTTCACGCGCCACCGCACGGCGGCCAATCTGCTCTTGGTCGTGATGCTGGTCGCAGGACTTGCGGCGATCCCGAATATGCGCACGCAATTCTTCCCCGATGTCGTGGTCGATAATGTCACTGTCTCGATCAGCTGGCCCGGTGCGGGTGCGGAAGATGTGGATCGCGGGATTGTCCAGCTTGTCGGCCCGGCCCTTCAGGCGGTCGAAGGCGTCAGTCAGGTCACGGCGCAATCGCGCGAGGGCCGCGCTAGTTTCACGGTCGAGTTTGAGACCGGCTGGGACATGGCGCGCGGCAATAACGACGTGCAGGATGCCATCGGGCTGGTTGGCAATCTGCCCGAAGATGCCGAAGACCCGGTCACGCGGCGCTCCAACTGGGGGGACCGGGTGACAAATGTAGTGGTCACCGGCCCGGTCGCGGTCGAGCAACTCGCGCGCTTTGCCGATGAATTCGCAGCCCGGCTCTATGATGCCGGGATCACGCGCACGACCATTCAGGGTGTCGCCAGCGCCGAGATCATGGTCGAAGTGCCGACCCGCAACCTGATCGAGCATGATCTGAGCATGGCAGATATCGCGCAGGCGATCCGGGTGACGGTCAGCGCCGATCCGTCGGGCGAAGTTGCTTCGGGCACGGCGCGCGTGCGCACGGGCGTCGAGCGACGCAGCGCCGAAGATGTCGCCGCCATTGCTCTGCGCACGCGCGCCGATGGCTCGGTGCTGACGGTCGGGGATGTGGCGCTGCTCAGCGAAGGGCGGATTGACCGCGACCGCGCCACTTGGGTCGGCGAAGACCCGGCGATCACGCTGCGGGTCGAGCGTTCGGCGCGTGGCGATGCCGTGGCCATTCAGGCGCAGGTGCAGCAGATCGCCGATGCGATGACCGCCAGCCTGCCCGAGGGCACGCGGATCGAGCTGGTCTCGACGCGGGCCGAGTTCATTTCCGGGCGCATCGCGATCTTGCTGAAGAATGGCGCACTGGGCCTGGGGCTGGTCGTGGTACTGTTGTTCTTCTTCTTGAATGCGCGCACGGCCTTCTGGGTGGCGGCGGGCATTCCGGCGGCGATGCTGGCGGCGATTGCGATCATGTATCTGTTGGGGCTGAGCTTCAACATGATCTCGCTTTTCGCGCTGATCATTACGCTGGGGATCGTCGTCGATGATGCCATCGTCGTGGGCGAACACGCCGATTATCGCGCGCGCGAATTGGGTGAAAGCCCCGCCGAGGCCGCCGAGAATGCCGCGACCCGCATGGCGCAGCCGGTCTTTGCAGCCACGATCACGACGATCCTGGCCTTTGGCGCGCTAATTCTCGTCGGCGGGCGGTTCGGCACGCTGATCGCGGATATTCCGCTGACGGTGATCGCCGTGCTGATCGCCTCGCTGGTCGAATGTTTCCTGATCCTGCCCAACCATATGTATCATGCCATTGCCAGCGGGGCGCGGGAACGCTGGTATGACTGGCCTTCGCGTCAGGTCAATCGCGGCTTTCAATGGCTGCGCGCGCGCGCTTTTCGCCCGCTGATGCATCTGGTCATTGCAGCGCGCTACCCGGTCGTGGCCGCGCTGATTGCGCTGCTGGCCGTTCAGATGTCGCATCTTGTGCGTGGCGATTTGCCATTTCGTTTCTTTGCGCCGCCCGAACAGGGCTCGATCACCGGCAATATCGTTATGGTGGACGGTGCAACGCGCGAGGATACGCGCGAGGCGTTGCGCGAATTGCAGCGCGCCACTGATGCGCTGGCGGCACGTCTGGAAACCGAGAGCGGCACCAACCCCGTGATCTTCACCATGACGGAACTGGGCGGACATACGGGCCGACCGCTGGCTTCGGCGGAAAACAAGGACGGCGATCTTCTGGGCTCGATCACGGTTGATCTGGTCGATGCCGATTTCCGCACATTGTCGTCCTTCGCTTTTGCCTCTGCGTTGCAGGACGAGGTGCAGCCGCATCCGCGCATGGAGGAATTCAGTTTCCGGTCCTGGGGGCAGGGGCCGGGCGGCGACTCGCTGTCGGTGGACTTTTCCGGTGGGGATGCTGCAACGCTGAAAGCAGCGGCAGAAGCATTGCGCACCGCACTCGCGCCGTTTCCGGAAATCACCGGGCTGGAAGACAATCTGCCCTTTGACAAGCAGGAGCTGATCCTGCAGCTGACCCCGCAGGGGCAGGCGCTGGGCTTCACCATCGACGGGCTGTCGCGTGATCTGCGCAACCGGCTGTCAGGGATCGAGGCCGCGACCTTCCCCGACGGGTTGCGCACAGGCCGCATCCGCGTTGAGGTGCCGAGTGCCGAGCGCGCCGAGGATTTCCTCGACAGCATGATGATGCGCACGGGCTCGGGCAGTTTTGTGCCGCTGGGCGATGTGGTCTCGGTTTCTGACCGGCAGGGCTTTTCGTTGATCCGGCGCGAGAACGGGCTGCGCGTGGTCACGGTCACGGGTGATCTGTCCGAGGATGACCCGGCCCGCGCCCGCGAAGTCACGCGCCTGATGACCGAAGTCATCCTGCCTGATCTGGAGGCCGAATTCGGCATCACCACGCGGCTTTCAGGGCAGGCCGAGCAGGAGCGCGAATTCATGTCCGACGCCGCCATCGGGCTCACGCTGTGCATGATCCTGATCTACCTGACACTGGCTTGGGTGTTTTCCAGCTGGCTGCGCCCGATGGTGGTGATGGCGGTCATTCCCTTCGGTCTGATCGGGGTGATCCATGGCCATCTGAGTTGGGACATGGCGCTGTCGATGTTCTCGGTCGTCGGCGTGATCGGGATGGCCGGGATCATCATCAACGATTCAATCGTGCTGGTCACGACCGTTGATCAATACGCGCGAGACCGGGGCCTGATTCCGTCGATCATAGATGCCGCCTGCGACCGCCTGCGCCCTGTGATGCTGACCACGCTGACGACGGTTCTGGGACTTGCGCCGCTGATGTTCGAGAATTCGACACAGGCCGCGTTCCTGAAACCCACAGTGATCACGCTGGTCTATGGTCTGGGCTTTGGAATGTTCATCGTGCTGCTGCTGGTGCCTGCGATGCTGGCCATCGGGCATGACATCAGCCGCCAGATGACTTCGCTGCGCCGTGCGCTGTCGCGGCCTGCGCGCGGGATCGCGCTGGTCCCGCTGGCGGCAGTGGCGCTGGTCGCGCTGTGGTTCGCGGCCACGCTTGGCACTGCGCTGCTGGCTGAGATCAATGGCGGGGCAGAGGGCGGCATGCGCGCCGCATTCATCCTGTTTGTCGGCGGCACGGCGCTGGCGCTGGGGATCGTCTGGGTCATTGGCGCTCTGGCTGTGCTGCGGGCGCAGCGCGGTCGGGCTCAGTCGGAAATGACGCAACCCTGATGCACAACAGTGCCGTGCTCGCTGACCACGCTCAGCCGCACGGCAGAGCGATCAATCGCAGGCACGCCCCCTGTGCTGCGGATCAGGCTGTGGCCGATCAGCATATCGCCCTGCCGCTCGGTGGGCAGCACGCGCGCGGCCAGTCCCGGAGCCTCGATCACCACGAATTCGCGCAAGCCCGATGGCGGCATGCGCAGCGCAGCGCTCAGTTGCACACCGCGTTTGTGCGGCGCAATCGTGCAGGAGACATCGCGCAGCCCCGCACTGCGCGCCGAGCGCGGGCGCTTTTCCAGTGCTGTGGCGATCGCCGCGTCATGCACCCCCGCGCCGTTCAGCGACAGGTTCAGCGGCAAATCGATCGGGATGCAGATATCATTGCACACCCCGAGGCTGAGTGTCGCATCGAGTTCGACCGGCTGGCCCGTGTCGATGGGCGTGATCTCGATGGGCAGCGTGACCTGATCAGCATAGCCGACGCTGGCAAAGCCTGCCTTCATGTGCAGCTTGGGTTCTGGCCAAAGGATACGGGCCTGCGCGACATTGATTGACCCGCTCCAGTCCAGACGCGGCACGACGCCCGCTTCGCCGGGATGGCGCCAATAGGTGATCCAATCGGGGGCAAGCCGCAGCTTCAGCGCGGACATATGCGTGCCTGCGCTGGTCTTCCAACCGGGTTGCATCTGAGCATTGACGACATCGGACCCTTGCTGGGCCAAAGCGGCACTGCCGCAAAGCGACAGAATGATCGAGAAGATTGGGGCGAGTCGCGAGAATTTCATCCGAACAGGGATTCCGCGTGGGCGCTGAAATGGGAAGTCACAAGGGCGCGACTTTTCGTGTCTGTGACGGATAGGGCGCAAATTTATTCCCGGCCCCTTGGCAAGCAGAGCGCGCAAAGGCATGCTTGTGCTGTTGGCAGAATGGGCAGCCACAGGAGAGTGCAGGGCCGTATGGATCATTTGAGCGGAAAATTCCTGATCGCAATGCCATCCATGCCGGATCCGCGCTTCGCACATTCGGTGGTGTTGCTCTGTGCCCATTCCGAGGATGGGGCGATGGGGATCATCGTCAACAAGCCGCTGCCAGATCTGCGACTGAAAACGCTTCTCGACAATCTCGAATTGCCAGTGACGGAAGATGCGGCCGGGCTTGGTGCTGCGTTTGAAGATGGGCCTGTCCATTTCGGCGGCCCGGTTGAGACCGGACGCGGTTTTGTGGTCCACAGCCCTGATTTCTTCAGCGACGAGGGCAGTCTGGAAATCGGCCAAGGCGTGGTTCTGTCCACCTCGGTCGAGATCCTTGCCGAGATGGCGCGCGGCGCGGGGCCTGCGCAGGCGCTGATCGCGCTGGGCTATGCGGGCTGGGCGCCCGAGCAGCTGGAAGCCGAGATACAGGCCGGGGGCTGGCTGATCGCGGATGCGGCCCCGCATCTGCTGTTCGGCACGGAAGACAGCGCCAAATGGCTGGCGGTGCTCAAAAGCCTCGGGGTTGATCCCCGGCATCTGTCAGGGGCGGCGGGTCACGCCTGATCGTTTGCCCCTACCAGTGCTGCAGCGAATTCCTCGGGGTCAAAGGCTTGCAGATCGTCGATCTGCTCGCCCACGCCGATGGCATGGATGGGCAGCCCGAAACGGTCGGCAAGCGCCACCAGAACGCCGCCGCGCGCGGTCCCGTCGAGCTTGGTCATCACCAACCCGCTGACATCGGCCAGCTTGCGGAAAATCTCCACCTGGTTGAGCGCGTTCTGCCCGGTCGTCGCGTCCAGCACCAGCAGCGTGTTATGCGGCGCGTCGGGATCGAGCTTGCGCAGGACGCGCAGGATCTTGGCGAGTTCCTCCATCAGATCGGCGCGGTTCTGCAAGCGCCCGGCTGTGTCGATCATCAGCAGATCGACGCCTTCCGCCTTGGCGCGCGCCAAGGCGTCATAAGCAAGGCTTGCGGGGTCCGACCCTTCGGGCGCAGTCATCACCGGCACGCCGGCCCGTTCGCCCCAGACCTGCAACTGTTCCACGGCGGCCGCGCGGAACGTGTCGCCCGCGGCGATCATCACCGATTTGCCCGCCGCACGGAACTGGCTGGCGAGCTTGCCGATGGTCGTGGTCTTGCCCGCCCCGTTGACACCGACGACCAGCACCACCTGCGGGCGCACTCCGTAGAGCGGCATGGGTTTTGCCACCGGCTCCATGATGCGGGCGATTTCAGCGGCCAGCGCGGTTTTGATGTCGCGCACCGAGAGCTTGCGGCCAAAACGTCCTTCGGCCAGATTGGCGCAGACCCGCATCGAGGTTTCGACGCCCATATCCGCCTGAATGAGCAATTCCTCCAGACTTTCGAGCATTTCATCATCGAGCACCCGGCGCGGGGCGTCGTCGCGGCCCAGCATACGGCCCAGAAAGCCGGGTTTTGGGGCCTCGGTCTCGGTCGCGGGGGGCACGGGCGGCGGCGCGACCGGGTTGGACGCTTCGGGCTTTGGCGCAGCTTCAGGGGCTATTTGTTCCGGGGACGGCGGGGGCGCTGCGGGCGCGGGCGCGTCGCTCTGATCCTCGACCAGCGCTTCCAGCCCCTGATCGAGCTTCGACGAAGACCGGAACATCCGCTCTTTCAACTTAGAGAAAAACGACATGCCTTCATCCTTTTTGTCCCGCCCCAGAGCTAACGTATGTGGCGTGCTTTGAAAAGCGTGGCATTGCGTATGGGTGGCAAGGGCAAACGCCCATGATATATGTCGCCAAACACCGGAGATCGCATGCCCGTTCTGCCCTTCGCCTTCGCTGCCATTGCCCCCGTCGTGCTGCTTGGCGCGGGCGCGTTCTGGGGCGGGCTCTGGGCCGTCGTGGCACTGGCTTATGTCTCGGCGTTGGCTTTCGCTGCCGATACGCTGATCACGCGCCGCCTGCCAGATGCAGAGCCTGAAGAAGTTGAGCGCGCGGCCAACAGGCTCTCTGTGCTGATCGCGCTGGCGCATTTCGCGCTGATGGGGCTCGGGGTTGCGGCGCTTGCGGGCGCGACCGGGCTGGGGTTGGCGGAACGGGTGGCGGTGTTCTTCGCCTTCGGTCTTTATTTCGGACAGGTGAGCATCGCCAATGCGCATGAATTGATCCATCGCAGTGACCGGCGACTGTTCAGGCTGGGCAAATGGGTCTTTATTTCAATGCTTTACGGCCATGTCACCACGTCGCACCGGCTTTTGCACCATGCCCATGTTGCCACGCCCAAAGACCCGAATTTCCCACCGCTCGGCATGAGTTTCTACCGCTACCTGCCGCGCAGCCTTGCGCTGAATCTGGTCGAAAGCTTCCGGCTTGAGCGTGACCGCGCCGCGCGCTCTGGCCGGATCACCCCGTTTGTCAGCTATATCGGCGGCGCGCTGGCTTTTCTTGCACTGGCTGGACTGGCCTTTGGCGGGGCAGGCGTCGTCGCGCTGGCCGGTTTCGCGGCCTATGCGCAGTTCCAGCATGCGATGGTCGATTACCTGCAGCACTACGGGCTAGCGCGGCGGCAGTTGCCCGATGGTCGCTATGAGCCGCAGGGGCCGCAGCACAGCTGGAACAGCCCGCATTGGTTCACCTCGCTGATGGCAGTGAATGTGACGCGCCATTCCGACCACCATGCGCATCCGGGCCGCATTTACCCGGCGCTGCGGTTGACGCCACAGATGCCGGTTCTGCCGTATAGTTTACCAGCGATGGGCGTGATCGCTCTTGTGCCGCGGCTGTGGTTTCGCATGATGGACAAGCGCGTGGCGCGCGTTCTGGCAACGGCTGAGGGAGACCCCGGATGACAGCTTGGCGATCATTTCTGGTAGCAGGCGCGCTGGCGGTGCTTGGCGGGGCGGGGGGCGCGCAGACCCCGATGACGGCGGCCGAATTCGAAGCCTATGTGACCGGCCGCACCCTGACCTTCGGCTTTGAGGGGTTGCCCTATGGGATCGAGGAATTCCGCCCGGGCCGGCGCACGACATGGGCCTTCATGGGTGAGGACTGTCGCGAAGGGCGCTGGTTCGCGCGCGATGAGCAGATATGTTTCATCTATGATGACCGCCCCGGTGACGAGCATTGCTGGATCTTCTGGCGCGGCGAGACTGGTTTGAATGCGCGCTTCATGGGCGAAGGCGAGAGCACCGAGCTTTATGAGGTCCAGCGCTCCAGCCGTCCGCTGATCTGTCCGGGGCCGGAAGTCGGGGTCTAAAGCCCCGACCCAATGCGTTCAGCGGTAGACATGCTCCTCATCAGGGAAGGCGCGGGTCTTGACCTCTTCGGCATAGCTTGCCACCGCCGCTTCGATGGCCGGGCCGAGATCGCCGTATTTCTTGACGAATTTCGGCACCCAAGGGTTCAGTCCCAGCATGTCTTCGAGCACCAGAATCTGACCATCGCAATTCACGGACGCGCCAATTCCGATCGTCGGGATCTCTACCGCCGCTGTGATCTTGTCCGCGAGCGGGGCGACCACGCCTTCGACGACCAGCGCGAAAGCTCCGGCCTCGGTCACGGCTTTGGCATCCGCGATATGCGCGTCCCATGTGTCTTCATCGCGGCCCTGGGTCTTGAAGCCGCCCATGACATGGCTTGATTGCGGGGTCAGGCCGATATGGGCCATGACGGGAATTCCGCGTTCGACAAGGAAATGGATCGTTTCGGCCATGCGCGCGCCGCCCTCCAGCTTCACCGCGCCGCAGCCGGTTTCCTTCATGATCTGTGCGGCGTTGCGGAACGCCATATTCGGCGACTCCTCATAAGTGCCGAAGGGCATGTCGACGATGATCAGCGCGCGCTTCGTGCCGCGTACGACCGCGCGACCATGCATGATCATCAGATCAAGCGGAACGCCGATGGTCGAGTCCATCCCATGCATCACCATCCCCAGACTGTCGCCTACCAGAATGAAATCCGCGTATTTGTCGACGATGGCCGCTGTATGCGCGTGATAAGATGTCAGCGAGACAATCGGATCGCCACCCTTGCGGGCGCGGATCTGGGGAACGGTCATGCGACGGATGGGGGCTTGCGTGCTCATGAGACCTCACTTGCAGGATGGACGACGCGGTTGTCGATCAGAAAGACGCTCCCGAAGGAGACCGCGAGCAGGATGACCGCTGGACGTGTCAGCGGGCCGGAAATAGTGGCGAGGCTGGTCGCGTCGCGAATATCGACCGACTGCACGCGCGCGCGCGGCTCGGCGTCGAGCGTGGCGCGCACATGGCTGCGTAGCCGCGATGCAGTGACGCCTGTGGGGGCCATCGCTTCGGCCTGATCGAGCGCGCGCGCAAGCACGCTGGCGCTGATGCGGTCCGCAGGCGTCAGGCGCACATTGCGCGAGGACATGGCCAGCCCGTCTGCTTCGCGCTGGATCGGGCCACCTATGATCTCGATGCCCATGTCCAGATCGCGTTCCATGGTGCGGATCACCGCGAGTTGCTGGTAGTCCTTCTCGCCAAAGACAGCAGCATCGGGGCGGATGATGTTGAACAGTTTGGTCACGACGGTCGCAACCCCCCGGAAATGGCCGGGGCGGAGCTTGCCGATCAAGGTTCTCGCAAGCTCGGCCGTCTCGACAATGGTCTGGGCCTGCGGGTCATAGACCTCTGCCGCACCGGGCATGAAAACAGCGTCAACCCCTTCGCTGCGCAGCAGGTCAAGGTCGCGGGCCTCATCGCGGGGGTAGCTGTCGAAATCCTCGCCCGGGCCGAATTGCGTCGGATTGACGAAGATCGACGCCACAACGCGGCCCTGTGTCCCCGCTCGCGCGCGGGCCAGACGCATCAGCGACAGATGCCCGTCATGCAGAAAGCCCATGGTCGGGACCAGCACGACCGGCGCGTCTGACGCGCTGCGCCAGTCGGCAATCAGGCTGCGGGTTGCAGATTTTGTGCGGCAAATCTTCATGCGCTCCCCCCGCAGTGATCCCTCGGAATGTGTCGCGCGCAGGCCGCTCAGACCCAACGCGCGAAAGGCGGCAGGCTCATCAGCACCGCATCCGGGTCATGCCCGGTCTGCAACCCGAATTTCGTGCCCCGGTCATAGACCAGATTATACTCGGCATAAAGTCCGCGATGGATCAGCTGGGTTTCCTTATCCGCATCCGTCCATGCCATCTGCCTGCGCCGCTCGACCTGTGCAAGGAAAGCGGGCAGGAACGCGCGGCCCACATCCTGCGTGAAGGTGAAATCCGCCTCCCAGTCGCCTGTACAGCGGTCATCGTAGAAAATTCCGCCCACACCACGCGCGCGCTTACGATGCGGAATGAAGAAATACTCATCCGCCCAGGCCTTGAAGCGCGGATAAAGCTCCGTCCCATGCGGGTCGCAATAGCGTTGCAATGTCGCGTGGAAATCGGCGGTGTCTTCGTCATATTCGATGCAAGGGTTCAGATCCGAGCCGCCGCCAAACCACCAGCCGCCGGGCGTCCAGAACATGCGTGTGTTCATGTGCACGGCAGGAACATGCGGGTTTTGCATGTGGGCGACCAGAGAAATCCCGCTGGCCCAGAAGCGCGGATCGGCGTCGAGCCCGGGAATTTCCTTGCGTGCGGTCAGCGAGCGCTGCGCCTGGTCCCCCAGCGCGCCGTAGACTTCCGAGACATTGACGCCGACCTTCTCGAAGACGCGCCCGCCGCGCATCACGCTCATCAGCCCGCCGCCTGCATCCTGCCCGTCCGGGCCATGGCGTTCGGTCTTGCGGATCTCGAAGCGACCGGGCGCGCGGTCCGAGAGCGGGCCTGCGTCATGCTTGTCCTCGACCGCCTCAAAGGCAGCTACGATCTGGTCGCGCAATTCGCGAAACCAGCTGGCCGCGCGGCGTTTCTGGTCGGTGAAGTCATCAGTCATCAGCAGAACCCTTCTCTTTGCCCAGATTTGGCACGCCCGCGCCAAAGTGACAAGCTGCGTTTACACCTGTGCCAGCAAAGTGGCATGGCGCGCCGTGAAGGCCGCCCGCGCCGCAGCGGGTGGACGCAGATGCAATGCCAACCCGTTGAGCAGGGCAGGATCTGGGCGGCCAAAAAACCTGTCAGCTTCCTCTGGCGAAAACCCGGCGAGCTGCGTGGCCTCCATCCAGGCTGAAACCCGGTCTGCGGCCTTGACCTTTTTCTTGACGGGCGCAGGCAGTTTCGCAGGCAGCCCAAAGCGGATATGGATCGCGGCAGTCAGGCGATCATCAAGCCCTTCATAGCCCGGCCCGATAGCGGCTTTCACCGGCGAGATCATGTCGCCAATGACATATTCCGGCGCGTCATGCAGCAGGGCCGCGAGTTGCCAGCGTGGCTCGGGGCGCGGGGTCATGCGGGTGTAGATTTCCTCGACCAGCAGCGAATGTTCGGCCACAGAATAGGGCCAGTCGCCGCGCGTCTGCCCGTTCCAGCGCGCGACAAAAGCCAGCCCATGGGCGATATCCTCGATCTCGATATCGACAGGCGTCGGGTCAAGCAGATCAAGCCTGCGCCCCGACAGCATCCGCTGCCATGCGCGTTTGGGAGGGGGCATTGGGGCCTCTTTCGTTTTGGGATGTCTTAGCCGGGGCAGGGGCGGGCGACAAGCATGTGACGTAACGTCGCCTTTGCGCCGCCGCGCGGGCCTTCGCATAGCTGATGTCATTTGAGCAAGCAGCAAGGAGGGCGCATGCAAATTGCAGGACATATGGCCATCGTCACGGGGGGCGGCAGTGGGCTGGGGGCGGCGACGGCACGACATCTCGCAGGGCTGGGCGCTGAAGTGGCGATTTTCGATTTCGATCCGGAGCGCGGGCAGGCTGTGGCGGGTGAGATCGGCGGGCGGGCCTATCAGGTCGATGTCGGCGATGCCGAGGCCGTGGGCGCGGCAGTTGCGCAGGCGGTGGACGCGTCGCGCGGCGCGTTACGGGCCGTCGTGAACTGCGCGGGCGTGGCCAATGCTGCGCGCGTCGTGCAGCGCGATGGCACACCTTCGACGGCAGTGTTCGAGCGTGTGATTCGCGTCAATCTGATCGGGTCGTTCAATGTCATGGCCCATGCCTGCGCGCAGATGAAAGCGCTGGAGCCATTGGACGGGGGCGAGCGTGGGGTGATTGTGAATACCTCATCTGCGGCCTGGCAGGATGGACAGGTGGGGCAGGCGGCCTATGCGGCCTCGAAGGGTGGGATTGCGGCGATGAGCCTGCCGGTTGCGCGCGATCTGGCACGGGATGGCATTCGCTGCGTGGCTGTTGCACCGGGGCTGTTCCGCACTCCGATGATGGAAGCGCTGCCAGAGGAAACGACAACAGCGATCACCGCGAATATTCCTTTTCCCGCGCGCCTGGGCGATCCGGCGGAATTTGCGTTGATGGTGGCGCAGATCATCGAGAACCCATATCTGAACGGCACCACGATCCGGCTTGACGGGGCCACGCGCCTGCCGATGCGTTAAGCGCGCCATAAAAAAGGCCGGGGTTGCAGGCCCCGGCCTTCCCTGTTGTGCCCGAACTGGGTCAGATTGCGTAGCGCAGCACGGCGGCGAGTTCCGCCTCTTGCGGGATGTCCGCGCGCCGCACTGCAATGACCTTGCCGCCATTGGCGATGACTCGTCCCGCGATCTCGTCGATTACACCGTAGCTGACCGCGCTTTCGCTGTCGTCCATCGTGATCTCGCCGCTGGTCTCGTCGACCACGCCCGGCACGACACTGTCCATGTCGACCAGAAGCGTATCGACGGCCCCGAAGGTCGCCGCCCGTGCCGCCCGCGCGACTTGCGTGGTGGCGCGCCCGTCATTTTCGCGCGCGGAATAAAGATCGCCAAAAGCCGCAACCGAAGCCGCGTTGATCTCGTCCACGATGTTGCGGGCTTGCGCGCCCAGCTCATGCGCGGGAACGCGCACGGGGCTTGTGGTGATCGCGTGTTCGGCCAGATGCGGGTAGCTGTTGATCGAGCGATAGATCGACAGCAGCGGGTCGGTCGCGGCCAGGATGAGCGGCTCATGACGCCCGGCGAGAAGCCCGCGCAGCGCTGCGTCGATCTGGCGGCAATACTGGCGCAGATGGTGTTTCTGACCTTCGCCGCCGCCTTGACGGCCCGAATAGCTGCGCGAATTGACATTCGCCGTGCCTGCGACGGAAGCCGCGTCTTTGGGCAGGTTCGGAATGCGCAATTCCTGCGCCGGCTGGTCGCCCAGAAGCTCGATCACGCGCAGTTCGTTTTCGGCCAGCGCCAAGATGAAGGCGTGCTGCGGCATCGACACGGCGCGCAGCAACGGCTTGATGTGGAAACGGTCCGAGACCTGCACCATCTCGGTCAGATGGTTCGGCAGCCGGAAGCTGCGCAGGCCGTCCGGGGTTACGAAAATGGCCAGAGAATTGGCCTGTGTGCGCCAGAAATCATCATCATCCATCAGGTCATGGAGCTGTTCCTCGATCGGCCAGATCGTGCGTTTTGCGACACCGACTTCTTCCAGCTGCGCGACAGCATCGTTGGTCAGTTGCTTCAGCCGGGTCCGCGCCGCATCAATATGTTGGGTTTCGGGCGTGGTCTTTAGGTAGATGCTGATCAGCGCCTCACCGCGTGCGGCAACAATCTGGCCAATCTCGGCCTGGGTCGGGATATCAACATATAGCATGTCTACACTACTCCTGTTTCAAGTGACGCTGCAGGGCATGCCATGTTCTGCCCCCCGCCGGAAGGCCCCTGTGTTGAGTATCGGCATTATTTGCGCTTTTCTGCAATTTTCACAGGACTGTTACGGTTGCAGGCCCCGAAGCCCCTTCCTATATAGCGCCCAAGAGACCCGGATGGGTCTGAAAATCAACAGATGGGCCGGGGCCTGCGAGGACCAGCCCGCTGCCACATCGCTTGAAGCAGAGGATGAAAACTATGGGTAAAGTCATCGGTATCGACCTTGGGACAACCAATTCCTGCGTTGCCATCATGGATGGCAGCCAACCGCGCGTGATCGAGAACGCCGAAGGCGCGCGCACCACACCGTCGATTGTCGCTTTCACCGAAAATGAGCGCCTTGTCGGGCAGCCCGCCAAGCGTCAAGCCGTCACCAATCCCACCAATACGGTGTTCGCAGTCAAGCGCCTGATCGGTCGCCGTCTGGTCGATGCAGAGGTCGAAAAGGACAAGAATCTTGTGCCCTATGCGATCATCGATGGCGGCAATGGCGATGCTTGGGTCGAAGCGCGTGGCGAGAAATACAGCCCCAGCCAGATTTCCGCTTTCATCCTGCAAAAGATGAAGGAAACCGCCGAGAGCTATCTCGGCGAGAAGGTCACGCAAGCCGTGATCACGGTGCCCGCTTATTTCAACGACGCTCAGCGTCAGGCCACGAAGGACGCAGGCAAGATCGCCGGTCTGGAAGTGCTGCGCATCATCAACGAGCCGACTGCTGCTGCGCTGGCCTATGGGCTGGACAAGAAGGAAACCCGCACGATTGCGGTCTATGACCTTGGCGGTGGTACGTTTGACATCACCATTCTGGAAATTGACGACGGGCTGTTCGAGGTGAAATCGACCAATGGGGACACGTTCCTTGGCGGCGAAGACTTCGACATGCGCATTGTCAATTATCTGGCCGATACGTTCAAGAAAGAGAACGGTGTTGACCTGACGCTCGACAAGATGGCGCTGCAGCGCCTGAAGGAAGCTGCGGAAAAGGCCAAGATCGAGCTGTCTTCGTCCTCGCAGACCGAGATCAACCAGCCGTTCATTTCGATGGACAAGAACACGGGCCAGCCGCTGCACATGGTCATGAAACTGACCCGCGCCAAGCTGGAATCGCTGGTCGGCGATCTGATCAAGAATTCGCTCAAGCCGTGTGCCGCGGCGTTGAAAGATGCAGGCCTGTCCAAGGGTGATATCGACGAGGTGATCCTTGTCGGCGGGATGACCCGCATGCCCAAGGTCATCGAGGAAGTGACGAGCTTCTTCGGCAAGGAGCCGCACAAGGGCGTGAACCCCGATGAAGTTGTGGCAATGGGCGCGGCCATTCAGGCAGGCGTGCTGCAGGGCGATGTGAAAGACGTGGTGTTGCTCGACGTCACGCCCCTGTCGCTGGGCATCGAGACGCTGGGCGGGGTTTTCACCCGTCTGATCGACCGCAACACGACCATTCCGACCAAGAAAAGCCAGGTCTTCTCGACCGCTGAGGACAACCAGAACGCTGTGACGATCCGGGTGTTTCAGGGCGAGCGTGAAATGGCGGCGGATAACAAGCTGCTGGGTCAGTTCAACCTGGAAGACATCCCGCCCGCCCCGCGCGGCATGCCGCAGATCGAGGTGACCTTTGATATTGACGCAAACGGCATCGTGAATGTCTCGGCCAAGGACAAGGGCACGGGCAAGGAACAGAAGATCACCATTCAGGCCTCGGGCGGCTTGTCCGACGAGGATATCGAGAAAATGGTGCAGGATGCCGAAGCCAATGCTGAAGCGGACAAGAAGCGTCGCGAACTGGTCGAGGCCCGCAATCAGGCGGAAAGCCTGATTCATTCGACCGAGAAGGCCGTTGAAGACCATAAAGACAAGGTTGATCCGACCACGGTGGAAGCGATCGAATTGTCGATTGCCGCACTCAAGGACACGCTTGAAGGTGATGATGCGGGCAAGATCAAATCGGGCATCCAGAACGTGACGGAAGCCTCGATGAAGCTCGGTGAAGCGATCTACAAGGCGCAATCCGAAGCCGCTGCCGGGGAAACCAGCGACGCTGATGAGCCGCGCAATGTCGACGATGACATCGTGGACGCCGATTTCGAAGACCTTGGCGAAGACAAGCGCAAGTAAATCCTGACCCATCTTGATGGAACCCGGCCTGAAATCTCGGGCCGGGTCACCTTTTAGGAAGCACACAGCATGGCCAAACGCGATTTTTACGACGTTCTTGGGGTCTCTCGCAACGCGACAGTGGACGAGTTGAAGAAAGCCTATCGCAAGAAGGCCAAGGAATTGCACCCGGATCGCAACTCAGACAACCCGAACGCCGAAGCGCAGTTCAAGGAAGTGAACGAGGCTTATGACGCGCTGAAAGACCCCGACAAGAAGGCCGCATACGATCGCTACGGTCATGCGGCTTTTGACGGCGGCATGGGCGGTGGCGGCGCACGACGCGGTGCGCATCCGGGCGGGTTCGGGGGCAATCAGGATTTCGCCAGCGCCTTTTCCGATGTGTTCGAAGATCTGTTCGGCGATTTCGTCGGCGGCGGGCGGGGGAATGCGCGGTCGCGCGCCTCGCGCGGGTCGGATCTGCGCTATAATTTGCGGATTTCGCTGGAAGAAGCCTATACCGGCACGAAAAAAACCATCCGCGTGCCGCGCTTGTCGGAATGTGACGGCTGCAAGGGCACCGGGGCCGAAGGCGGCGCAGAGCCAGTCACCTGTCCGACCTGTTCAGGCATGGGCAAGGTGCGTGCGCAGCAGGGGTTTTTCACGGTCGAGCGGACATGCCCGACTTGCGGAGGCTCCGGTCAGATCGTCAAGAACCCCTGCAAGGCCTGTGCGGGCGCCGGGCGTGTTGAGAAGGAAGCGAGCCTGTCGGTCAATATCCCCGCGGGCGTCGAAACGGGGACGCGGATCCGTCTGTCGGGTGAAGGTGAAGCCGGGCTGCGGGGCGGTCCTGCAGGTGACCTTTACATCTTCATCAATGTTTCGGAGCACCCGATCTTCAAGCGCGAAGATCTGACGCTGTTCTGCCGCGTCCCTGTGAGCATGGCCCGCGCAGCATTAGGGGGCGAGGTCGAGGTGCCAACGCTCGATGGTGGTCGTTCGCGCGTGAAGATCCCGGCAGGCAGCCAGTCGGGGCGTCAGATGCGCCTACGGTCCAAGGGCATGCCGGCGTTGCGGGGCGGGGGGCATGGGGATATGCTGATAGAACTCGCGGTGGAAACGCCAGTAAACCTGACCCACAAACAGAAAGAACTTCTCGAAGAATTCGAGAAGCTCAGCGCCGAGAACAATCCCGAAAGCTCCAGCTTCTTCAACAAGGTCAAGAGCTTCTGGGACGGGATGAAAAGCTGATTAGATCTGGCAGGCGCGGGCGACCCGGTCTTCGATGACTGTTCGCTCGCGCAACATGCGCATCAGCCGATCCGAATTATGCGCCTCCAGCCCGGCACTGATCGTTGAGCAAGCAATCTGGTTCCCGCTTGTTGTGACGCAATGGTAGGTCTGGTATCCGCGCGATGCAAGATTGGCCGTGAAGCCGAGAGTTCCGGCCGAACGTGCAGCTTCAATCCGCGAATCATGGACACGCAGCGCATGGCTGGCGCTCTCGCAACTGGTGTCAGAGCGGGTCGGAAAGAAATACGAACATCCTGAAATCATGAGTGATACAGCAATCAGAAGACCTGCACGCATGAATAGCTCCATCCTCGAATCTTGTTGTTCATACCGAAACGGCTAGTAACAGAGATGTCCCGGCGCGCCGAAACTGACGCGCCGGTAAAGCACAGTCATGACACGCGACACCGCTGATCTGCTCAGGTTACCCGCTGTCAGATCAAGGTCTGCCCGTGACCGAAAGGCTTAGCTGCCCTTACGGCATGGCGCGGGGCGCATCACATAATGGCCTGGGCGCACGAGGTGCTTCTTCTCTTCATACAGCGCCGGATAATGCATGCGGTAAACTTGCTCAACTCCGGCACCATTACGATACTCAAGCGTGGTTTTCGCTTCTTTCACCAGATGTTTGGTGGTGCGATATTCTGGAGCCACATAGACCTTGTCGAAACATTCGACAACGTGTCCTTTCCATGCGGCCGCCGGTGTCGCGAAAAACGGCGCCAACGCAAGCGCAAGTGCCGGGAGTGCGATCTTTTTCATTGTAGTCCTCCTAAAGGTATGAATTTGTTTTTTGTTTATTGACTGCTCAAAATGCCTCAAGCAAGTGCGCGGATTTTTGCTTGTTCACAAAAAAATGCCACACTTGTGATCAGGCTAGCACCGCCTGCGCGTTCTGGCAATAATCCAAAACAGAATTTTTTCAGGGTTAACGCATTGTTATGACTCCCCCTCCATGATGCGGGGATAGGCGGATAGCGAGCGTGTCATGACCCCTAATTTGGCATCTACTGCGAAGACTGTAATTGATATGGACAGGGTCGGTGCGTTGGCGACTGTCGGGCGACACGACAGGGCGGACCCGCGGCGGCACTTGCGCGAGCGCGTCTTGCTGGGCGGGGCGGTGGGGATCGAAGATCGTGAGCTGCTTGAGCTGATCCTGTCGCGCGTCGCTGCACAGGCGCAGGTTCAGGCATTGGCGCAGCGCCTGATTCGCGTCTTTGGCGATTTCAACAAGGTTGTCGCGGCACCGACCGCGCGATTGCTCAGCGTCGCGGGCGTCACCGCCGAAATGGTGGCGGAGCTGAAGTTGGTCGAATCCTGTGCCCATCGGATGGTGCGGGCGCGGATTTCCGACAAACCCGTGCTCTCGGGCTGGCAGGCTCTGCTTGATTACTGTCATACTGTCATGGCTCATCGACAGACCGAACAGTTCCGGGTGCTTTTCCTTGACCGCAAAAACAGGTTGATCGCAGATGAAGCGCTGGGAGAGGGGACCGTCGATCACGTTCCGGTCTATCCGCGCGAAGTGGTTCGGCGCGCGCTGGAACTGAACGCCACAGCTCTGATTTTGGTGCACAATCATCCATCCGGTGATCCCAGCCCTTCGGATGCGGATATCACGATGACCCATCTGATACGCGTGGCCGCAGAGGCTTTGTGCATCACCTTGCATGATCATCTTGTCATCGGATCATCCAGTGAAGTGAGTTTCAGGGCGGAAGGGTTGTTGTGAGCGACGGCGCGTTGCGCCCGGCAAAGGCAGCGCATCTGCAAGGGAGCATTCGCTGTCATGGCGGGTGTGGATTGGCGCTGCGGAGGCCGGTATTTGCGGCAGGAAGGCGCGCGTGGCCCTGTTCACTCCTTGGGTGAAGGCGTCGGAATGGGGCACCTAGAGCGGGTGGGCTGTTGCGTGACGCCGAGAGTCGTCGGCAGGCAGGCAAGGCTGCCATGCTGTGGGATGCTGGCGATACGGCTGCGGCTTGACGCGATGACCCGCAAATGATCTGTTCGGCGTGCGAGGGGCAGCTTTTCTGGCCTGAATTAGAGCAATGTGATGGTTGAGAAAAACGCTGCTTCTGTCGCGGGCGGACCAGCCGAAGTTTTTGCCGTATTTTTGAAGCTGGGCCTGACCAGTTTCGGCGGGCCAATCGCGCATCTCGGCTATTTTCGCGACGAATTGGTGACACGACGCAAATGGCTGGATGATCGGGCCTATGCTGATCTTGTGGCGCTGTGTCAGTTCTTGCCCGGCCCGGCCTCGTCGCAGGTCGGGCTCGCGCTGGGTTTGTTGCGCGCGGGGTGGCTGGGAGCACTTGCGGCCTTCACGGCTTTTACGCTGCCATCGGCACTGTTGTTGTTCGGTTTCGCCATGGGGGCGGCCAGCATCGCGGGACCAGTTGGAACCGGGGTGCTGAACGGTCTGAAGATCGTGGCCGTGGCGATTGTTGCGCAGGCGGTCTGGGGCATGGCAAAGGCGCTCTGCCCGGACCGGGAGCGCGCGGCAATTGCTGTGGTGGCGGTGGCGGTTCTGGCCTTCGTGCCGGGGGCTTCGGGGATGGTCGGCGCGATTGCCCTGGGTGGAATGGCCGGTCTGATACTGCGGCGCGGGAACGCAATGCCGCACAGCGCCACCGTAGCGATGCCAGTGTCGCGCGGGCAAAGCGTCGCGGCGCTGGCAGGTTTTGGACTGCTGCTGGCTGTCCTGCCGATTCTTTCAGGGCAAGGGCAGGCTTTCGCGCTGATCGACAGCTTCTATCGTGCCGGTGCGCTTGTCTTTGGCGGTGGGCATGTGCTGCTGCCGCTGCTGCAGGCCGAAGTCGTGGCCCCCGGCTGGGTCACACCTGAGGCCTTTGTCGCAGGCTACGGAGCTGCGCAGGCTGTGCCGGGGCCGCTTTTCACCTTCGCGGCCTATCTCGGTGCCGTGCTTGGGCCGGAACCCAACGGGCTGGCCGGCGCGGTTCTGGCGCTTCTGGCGGTGTTCCTGCCGGGCTTTTTGTTGCTGGTGGGGGTTCTGCCCTTCTGGGACCGGTTCCGCATGATGGATCGGGCGCAATCCTTCATGCAGGGTGCGAATGCCGCTGTTGTGGGAATCCTCGGGGCCGCGCTCTATTCGCCGGTTTTCACCAGCGCGATCATGGATTTGCGCGATTTCACGCTGGCGCTTTTGTGCTTCGTTGCACTGGTCGCGTGGAAAGCGCCACCTTGGTCTGTTGTCATCCTAGCAGCCCTCGGCGGGGCAGGGCTTGCGGTCATGGGCTGAGCGATGCGGACATGAAAAAGGGCGCAGGTTTCCGCCTGCGCCCATGGTATTTTCCGATCTGCGGCCTTGCCTCAGTTCGGCAGGTCCGAAGTGATACCTTCGACATAGAAATTCATCGTCGCAAGGTCCGCGTCCGGGGCGACTTCGCCCTCTGCCAACCAAGGCGTCCCGTCCTGCCGATTGATCGGACCAGTGAAGGGATGATACTCGCCCGAGGTGATGGACGCGATCAGCGCGTCGGCTTCAGCCTGAAGTTCGGCAGGGATGCGGTCATTCCAGGGCGCCATTTCGATAATGCCATCGGCAAAGCCCAGCCAGGAATTCTGCGCTTCCCAAGCACCATCCTTCAACGCCTGCACGCGCGAGATGTAATAGGGAGCCCAGCGGTCAACGATGGCGCTGAGATGTGCAGTAGGACCAAAATCGACCATGTCGCTGGCCTGCCCGAAGGCCATCACGCCTGCATCTTCGGCCACCCGCACAGCCGCCGTGGAGTCGGTATGCTGCATGATCACATCCGCGCCCTGCTCGATCAGGGTTTCGGCCGCATCGGCTTCGAGCGCAGGATCGAACCAGCTATAGGTCCAGATGATGCGGAAGGTCACATCGGGATTGACGGCTTTGGCATGCAGAAAGGCCGAGTTGATGCCCGAGATCACCGCCGGAATCGGATAGGACGCGATATAGCCGATGGTGTTTGTTTCGGTCATCTTGCCCGCGATATGGCCCAGCACCGCGCGGCCCTCGTAGAAGCGCGCATCATAGAGCGAGATGTTGTCATGCTCCTGAATGTAGCCTGTCGCGTGCTGGAAGGCGACATTCGGGAAGCGTCCGGCAACAGCGTTGACATCCGGCCCGTAGCCGAAAGAGGCGGCGAAGATCATATCGGTGCCTGACAGCGCCATTTGCGTCATCACGCGCTCGGCATCCGCGCCATAATCGACATTCTCGACGATGGTGGTTTCGACGGCATCGCCGAAATGGTCCTGCATTTCCTGGCGGGCGCGGTCATGGCCAGCGGTCCAGCCAAAATCGCCCACGGGGCCGATATAGATGAATCCGACCTTGGTGGTGTCGGCCACCGCCGGGGTGGCGAGCGCCGCACTCAGAAGGGCGGCTGTGAGCAGTTTTTTCATTTTGGGGTCTCTCCCTGTTGGCAGCTTGAAGCCTCAGTCCGAGGCGTGGAACGGCCGGTTGAGCGAACCGGGCGCATTGAGCGACCCGCGCGCCTTGCCCGACGAAATCAGAACCAGCACGAAGATCGTTATCAGGTAGGGTGACATTGACAAGTACTCGACCGGGATCTTGACGCCTGCCGCCTGCAGATTGAGTTGCAGCACCACGACACCGCCAAAGAGATAGGCTCCGGCCAGCGCGCGCCACGGCCGCCAGCTTGCGAAGACTACCAGCGCGAGCGCGATCCAGCCTGCACCTACGGTCATACCTTCGGTCCATTGCGGCACGCGGATCAGCGACAGATAGGCCCCGCCCAGACCCGCGCAGGCCCCGCCGAACATGATCGCAAACACCCGCACGCGGCGCACATGATAGCCCAGCGCATGGGCCGCGTCATGGTTTTCGCCGACGGCGCGCAGGATCATCCCTGCGCGGCTGTAGTTCAGAAACCACCAGACCGCGGCGACCAGCGCGATGGTCAGATAAACGACGATATCGTGGCTGAACAGCGCCCGGCCCAGAAACGGGATTTCCGACAGCGGCCCAAGGTCCAGCTTGGGGGTGCGCGGCGGCGTGATGCCGACATAGCGCTGGCCGAGCAGTGCCGTCAGCCCCAGTCCGAACAGCGTCAGCGCAAGGCCCGAGGCCACCTGATTGGTCATCAGCGCCTGTGTCAGCAGCGCGAACAGCAGCGACAGCGCCATGCCCGCGCAGGCCGCGCCCACAAAGCCGAGCACCGGGCTGCCTGTATTGACTGCCACGATGAAGCCGAGGCAGGCGCCCATGATCATCATGCCCTCGACCCCGAGATTGAGCACGCCTGCTTTTTCGACCACCAATTCGCCGATTGCGGCCAGCAGGATCGGGGTTGCGGCGACCATCAGGGCGGCCATCAGAACAGCGGGGTTGATCGAGCCCAGGATCATATGCGCGCTCCCTTGGTCAGTCGCAGCCGGTAATTGGTCTGGAAATCGAGCGCCAGCAGGAAAAACAGCAGCATCCCCTGAAAGACCTGGATCGATGCGCCCGGAAGTTGCAGCATCATCTGCGCCAATTCGCCGCCGATATAGGTCAGCCCCAGCAGAAGCCCTGCCAGTACGATGCCAAGTGGGTTAAGCCTGCCCAGAAATGCCACAATGATCGCCGTGAACCCGTATCCGCTGGCAAATTCGATGCGCACTTGTCCGCCGGGGCCAGAGACTTCGAACATGCCTGCAAGCCCTGCCAGTGCCCCGGAAATCCCCAGACAGACCACCACCAGCCGCGCGGGCGAGACGCCTGCGAAACGCGCGGCGCGCGGTGCCTGGCCCGCAAGCTTGATGTGATAGCCAAGCATATGCCGCGTCATCATGGCATAGGCGAAGATCACGGCGACCAGCGCTGCGACCACGCCCCAATGAATGCCGGTGCCCGCGATCAGCTCGGCATTATGTGCGGCCTCATAGCGGCGCAGATCGCGCGATCCGGGGAAACCCGCAACATCAGGGTTGCGCATCAGCCCCAGCGCCATGGCCGCAAGGATGCGCTCGGCGACATAGACGAGGAGCAGCGACACAAGGATTTCATTGGTGTTGAAGCGCGTCTTGAGGATCGCGGGGATCATCGCCCAGAGAAATCCGCCAAACGCGCCCGCCAGCACCATCAGCGGGAAAATGTACCACCCCGGCGCGGGAAAGAAGGCCAGCGCGACGCCCGCGCCGAACAGCGCGCCGATGATGTACTGCCCTTCCGCGCCGATATTCCAGATATTGGCCTTGAAACCGATGGCGAGCCCGATGGCGATCAGGATCAGCGGGGCGGATTTGATCAAGAGTTGCGGGCGCGAATAACTGCCGAATTGTGCGCTGAAGATCGGATCGAAGAAGATCAGCCGGATCGCGGCGATGGGATCCTTGCCCAGCGCCGCGAACATGATGCCGCCCGCGACCATGGTCAGCGCGACCGCCAGAAACGGATTGGCGATGCGCCAGAAGGTCGAGGGCTCCTTGCGCTTCTCCAGCCGGATCATGCGTTCACCCCATGCGCTGGCGTCATGTCATGCGCGCCGCCCATCATCAGGCCGATTTCGTCCACACTCAGCCCCTTTGCGGGGCGCACCGGGGTCATGCGCCCTTCATTCAGGGCCGCGAAACTGTCAGCAAGTTCCAGCAATTCATCGAGATCCTGACTGATCACCACCACGCCCGCGCCACGATTGGCCATGTCGAGAAGCGCCTGGCGGATGAAGCTCGCCGCGGCCGCATCGACGCCCCATGTGGGTTGGTTGACAACGATCACATCAGGGGCCAGCTCGATTTCGCGGCCAATGACGAATTTCTGCAGATTGCCACCAGACAGAGCGCGCGCCAAGACGTTCGGCCCCGGTGTGCGCACATCGAATTTCGCAATGATCTCGCGCGCGAAACGGTCGGTTGCATTCCAGTTGATAAAGCCGCTGCGCGCCAGCCGTTTGCGCTGCGCGCCTGACAGAAGCGCGTTCTCCGTCAGGCTCATGTCGGGGGCGGCCGCATGGCCGAGGCGCTCTTCAGGGGCCGCCACCAGCCCGCGTTTGCGTCGCGCATTGGGGCCGAGATGGCCGATGGGCGTGCCTTTCAGCTGCACCTGATCTGCGCCTGTCGGCACTTCGCCCGACAGCACCAGCAGCAATTCGTCCTGTCCGTTGCCCGCGACGCCGGCGATGCCCAGCACTTCGCCCGCATGCAGCGTGAAGCTGATATTCTTCAGCGACGTGCCGAAGGGGTTGTTCGAGGTCAAGGACAGGTTCGTGACCTGCAGCAGAGCCGCGCCCTTGGGCTTGGCCGGGCGCTCGGGCGGGGTCAGCACCTGCCCGACCATCAATTCAGCCAGCTCGCGTGCGGATTTCTCGCGCGGGTCGCAGGTTGCGACCTTGCGCCCGCCGCGCAGGATCGTGGCCTCGTCGCAGAGCGCGCGGATTTCATCGAGCTTGTGCGAGATATAGAGGATCGCCGTGCCTTCCTGCGCCAGCTGGCGCAGGGTGCGAAACAGAACCTCGACCTCCTGCGGGGTCAGCACCGAGGTCGGTTCATCCATGATCAGAAGTTTGGGCTCCTGCAACAGGCAGCGCACGATTTCAACGCGCTGGCGCTCGCCGGCAGACAAATCGCCCACCAGTCGATTGGGATCGAGCGGCAGGCCGTAAGCGGTCGAGACCTCGCGGATGCGCCGCGCCAGATCGCGCAGCGGCGGCGGGTTTTCCATGCCCAGCGCGACATTTTCGGCCACGTCCAGCGCGTCGAACAGGCTGAAATGCTGAAACACCATCGCCACGCCATTGCGGCGCGCTTCGGATGGCTGGGCGGGCGCATAGTCCGCGCCGCGCAGGGTCATCGTGCCGCGGTCGGGCTTGACCAGACCGTAGATCATCTTGACCAGCGTGGACTTGCCCGCGCCATTCTCGCCCAAGAGCGCATGCATCTGCCCGGTGCCAATCTCGAAGGAGATATCATCATTGGCCAGCACGCCCGGATAGGCCTTGGTCAGTCCGTCCAGTCGCAAGAGTGGCTGGCGCATTGCAGTGGTCCCCCTGTCAGCGGCCTTCGGTGCCGTCTTCTCGCCTCTACAAAAGCCATGCCGCCGCTGCAACTCAAGTGAAATCTGTCCGGATCGTGCCGGAGGATCGCGAATGCCCGCTGGATGATCATGCCCTCTTTTCCATTCCGCAGGCCCGATCTATGCTTGCACCATGACCCAAGCTCCCCGTTTCATCCACCTGCGCACGCATACCGAATATTCCCTTCTCGAAGGGGCGCTTCCCATCAAGAAACTTGTCAAGGATTGCGCAGCCAAGGGCTATCCGGCGATTGCAGTCACGGATACGGACAATCTGTTCGCCGCCCTCGAATTCTCGGTTCTGGCGGCCAGCGCGGGCGTCCAGCCGATCCTTGGCTGCCAGATCTCGGTTGCGTATGACCCGCCCGTCGCGGGCGAGAAGCTGCGCATGCCTGCGCCCGTTGTGCTGCTTGCACAATCGGAAGCGGGGTACATGAACCTGATGGCGCTGAATTCCTGCCTCTATTTGCCGACAGATCGCCCTGTCCCGCAGGTCACGCTTGAGGAGTTGGAGGCCCATGCCGACGGGCTGATCTGCCTCACCGGTGGGGCGGAAGGTGCGGTCGGCAAGCTGATTCAGACCAACCAGATGCCCAAGGCGCGCGCGCTGATGGAGCGGCTGGCGCGGGCCTTTCCTGACCGGCTCTACGTCGAATTGCAGCGCCATGCGGGCGAAGACGGGCAGATGATGGAAGCCGAGCGCGTCACCGAGCGCCCCTTTGTCGAACTGGCCCATGCGTTGAGTCTGCCATTGGTGGCGACAAATGACGCCTATTTCCCAAGCCCCGACATGTATCAGGCCCATGACGCACTTTTGTGCATCAAGGATGGCACATATGTCGATCAGGCCGCGCCCCGCCGTAGGCTGACCCCGCAGCATTACCTGAAGACGCCCGAAGAAATGGCCGCGCTCTTTGCCGATCTGCCTGAGGCGCTGGAAAACACCGTCGAGATCGCGCGGCGCTGCGCCTACAAGGCCGAACGCCGCGCCCCCATCCTGCCGCGCTTTGCCGAGGATGAGGTCGAGGAACTCCGCCGTCAGGCCCGCGAAGGGCTGGCGGCGCGGCTGGCCGTGATCCCTCATGCAGCACCCGTCACAGACTATGAGGCGCGGCTGGAATTCGAGCTGGGCATCATCGAGGGCATGGGTTTTCCGGGCTATTTCCTGATCGTGGCCGATTTCATCAAATGGGCCAAGGACAATGACATCCCTGTGGGGCCGGGACGCGGGTCGGGGGCAGGCAGTCTGGTGGCCTATGCGCTGACGATCACCGATCTCGACCCGCTGCGCTATGCGCTGCTGTTCGAGCGGTTCCTGAACCCCGAGCGTGTGTCCATGCCGGATTTCGACATCGACTTCTGCATGGACCGCCGCGAGGAGGTCATTCGCTATACGCAGGAAAAATATGGCCATGACAAAGTGGGCCAGATCATCACCTTCGGCGCGCTCCTGTCGAAAGCCGCTGTGCGCGATGTGGGCCGCGTGCTGCAACTTCCTTTCGGACAGGTCGACAAGCTCTCGAAAATGATCCCGGTCGAGGGCGTGAAGCCTGTCAGCATCGAGAAAGCGCTCGCGGATGAGCCGCGCCTGCGCGAGATGGCGAAATCCGAAGAAGTGGTCGACCGTCTGCTGACGCACGCGCAAAAACTTGAGGGGCTTTTGCGCAATGCCTCCACCCATGCTGCGGGTGTGGTGATTGGCGACCGGCCGCTTGATCAGCTTGTCCCGCTCTACCGCGATCCGCGCTCTGACATGCCTGCGACGCAGTTCAACATGAAATGGGTTGAACAGGCAGGGCTGGTGAAGTTCGACTTTCTGGGGCTGAAAACCCTGACCGTGATCCAGAACGCCATCGAGCTCTTGCGCCGTCGCGGGGTGGATCTCGATATCAACGCGATCCCGCTCGATGATGAGGCGAGTTACAAGCTTTACGCCTCCGCGCGCACGGTTGCTGTGTTTCAGGTCGAAAGTTCGGGCATGATGGATGCGCTGCGGCGCATGAAACCCACCTGTATCGAGGATATCGTGGCGCTTGTGGCGCTCTATCGTCCGGGGCCGATGGAGAATATCCCAACCTATTGCGAGGTGAAGAACGGCCTCAAGCCGCTCGAATCGATCCATCCCTCGATTGACCATATCCTTGAGGAAACCCAAGGCATCATCGTCTATCAGGAACAGGTGATGCAGATCGCGCAGGTCATGGCGGGCTATAGCTTGGGCGGCGCGGACCTTCTGCGCCGCGCCATGGGCAAGAAGATCGCCGAGGAAATGGCCAAGGAGCGGCCCAAATTCGTCGATGGGGCTGTGGCGAATGGGGTGGACAAGAAGAAGGCGGGCGAGGTTTTCGACCTGCTGGAGA
>REBU01000013.1 GCA_007692585.1 Paracoccaceae bacterium
CCCTCCGGGCCTACCACCGCCTGCCATGCGCGAATCCGTTGTCTTGCCTTCCCCTTCGTCTTGGTGAGGAGAATCGACACGCCCATGCGCGACGCGGGGAACTTTTGCTGTGCTCAGGCGTAGACTGTTATGCGCGGTAAAGATCGCGCGATGGACGGTCTTCTGCGCTTTGACGCAGGCCAAAACCGTGGCAGCCAAGACATCAACCGTTCTGGTTTGATCAGGGAGTACAAGGTGACAAAATCCGGCCTCTATTCGACGACAGCACTTACATTGTATCTGTCGCTTCACGCTGGCGCAGGGCTGGCGCAGGTTTCCGAGTTGACGGCGGAAGAACGCGCTGTATTTGGCCCGGCGGTGCAGGAATGCTTGGTATCCCAGTCCGGCGCGGCGACCTGCCTGCCGCTGCGTGACGTCATCCGGGACTGCGCTGAGGATGTCAGCCTTGCGACGTGCGACATCTTGCTTTCCGACATGGACGCGCTGTCCGAGGACGAAGACATGCAGGAGCGCGCGCAGGACGTTCTGGCAGAGCTTGATGACACGCTGGAGGCGCTGGAAGCAAATGCTCTGGCCGACAGCGCAGATGCGGACGCTGCGGCAGACGAGATCGTGGATGCCGAGCTGCCGGAAGATCCAGACACGCTGGAGCCTGAGACAGACGATTCCCCGGAGCCTGAAATTGCCGCGCCGCTGGAAGAGTTGACCGACCCCGAAGACAGCGCCGCGCAGGACAGCACGACCGCAGATGAGCGTCCCGAGCCGCAGTCGGATGTTGCGGCAGATGCGGAACCCGAGGCGGTTGACGACGCCCTCGAAGATCTTGCCCGCGCGCTTGAAGACCTCGAGGAGGGCGCAGCGCCCGATGAGGGCGATCTGCTTGTGGACCCTCAGGAGGTGGCGCAAGATGAGCTGGACGCCCTGCGCGGCGCAGAGGAAGGCGCAGACCGCGCGCTGGAGGAAGAACGCCAGGAGATGCTTCGCGCCGCCGAGGCCATGGCTGATGAAGCCCCCGAACTGGTGGTTGAGGACATCGCGCAAGACGAAATCACAGCCCCGGTCGAAGCTCCCAGAGAGTTGGATGCTGCGGAACAGGCCGCGATTGACACCCTGATGCAATCGCCCGATGTTGCTTCGGCCCTCGGGATCCTCGGGGCCATGGCGGGTGTGACGGCGGATACCACCACCACCCCCGAAGACGAAACTGACGCGCGCCCGCTGGCCGCGCGCCTGCCCGATGACGCCGAAGAAGGCGCGCCGCAGGTGGAAAGCGAAGATGTGACCGAGGAGCAGATCACCCGCGACCAGATCCGCACCAGTCGCGATGATTTCGACTCGCGCCTGACGCTCGATGCAAGCGCCGATGCGCAGGCTCGCGCAGACCGGAGCGCGGGGGACCGCCGCGATCTGGAGCGCGCGGGCCTGGTCGCGCTGGGAGCTTTGGCTGTCGGTATGGTGATCAACCAGAACCGCGTTGTCGCGCGCTCTGACGAGCGTGTGGTGGTTGATCAGGGGGGCGGCGCGCTGGAGCTGTGGCGCGACGATGATGCCATCCTGCTGCAAGATGGCGCGACCCGTCGGATCGAACGCTTTGACGACGGGTCGACCCGGACCCGCTGGGCACGGATGGATGGCACGGAAACCGTCACCATCCGCGACGCCACGGGCCGCGTGCTGCGCCGCGAGCGTGTGCTGGCCGATGGCACTGTCGTCGTATTGCTGGACGATACGCGGCAAATCGATGTGATCGATATGTCGACCCTGCCGCCGCCGCGCACGCGCGAGCTGCGCATCACGCCGCGCGCGGACCCCGAACTGGCGCTGGCGCTGTTGCGCGAGGCCGAAGCCGACGCCCGCGCGCTGGATCGCCGCTTCTCGCTGCGTCAGATCCGCGAAACGCGGGAATTACGCGAAATGGTGCCGCTGCTCAGCCCCGATCTGATCACATTCGAGACCAATCGCGCCAATGTCCGCCCCGAGGAGGCCGCGAAGCTGTTGCAGGTCGGTCGCCTGATGGAGCGGCTGGTCACGGAGGATCCGCGTGAATTGTTCCTGATTGAAGGGCACACGGATGCCACTGGCCCTGCGGCATTCAACCTTGCGCTATCTGACAGGCGGGCAGAATCGGTGGCGCTTGCCCTGACCGAGTTCTTCGATATCCCGCCAGAAAATTTGATCGTACAAGGCTATGGAAAGCGCTATCTGCGCATCCCGACACTGGGGTCGGAAGCGCGCAATCGCAGAGTGGCCATTCGTCGGATCACACCGCTGCTGTGGTGACACTGCAGCGCACCTGATGACCTCGTCATAACGTCAGCTTTTGCATGAACGACAGAGGCAGCGCGTTGCGCTGCCTCTGGTGAGTGCGCCGGGGCCACGCGGCTGCGCAGCCCCCACAGGAAGGATCACTCGGTCCAGCGACGGATCAGATCTTCATAGGCGATCGTGACCGGCTCGCCACGCTCGTCATCCAGCTTCGGCCAGGGTGCGCCAGGCTGTGAGAGCCAGTATTCATCGTCGCGGATTTCATTGAGACGCGGGCCGACATCGCCTTGAACGCCTGCGCGCTCCAGACGCGCCATGACGGCTTCCTGCTGCTCACACAGCGAATCCATCACTTCCTGCGCTGTGCGCAGACCCGAGGACGCATCCCCGATATTCTGCCACCAAAGCTGCGCAAGACGCGGATAATCCGGCACGTTGAAGCCGGTATCGGTCCACAGATCGCGCTCGGGCGAGCGGTAGAACTCAACCAGACCACCCAGACGCGGTGCGCGCTCGGTGAAGCTTTCATGGTTGATGGTGGAGTCGCGCACGAAGGTCAGACCGTAATGCGACTTGGCCAGATCAACGGTTTTCGACGCAATGAACTGACCATAGAGCCAGGCCGCCTGCGCGCGGTCCACAGGGGTCGATTCCAGAAGCGTCACCGAACCTGCATCCTGATAGCCAACCTTCATGCCTTCCTGCCAATAGGCCCCATGCGGCGAGGGTGCCATGCGCCATTTCGGCGTGCCGTCCTCGTTCACCACGGCCAGACCTTCTTCGACCATGTCAGCCGTGAACACCGTGTACCAGAACACCTGCTGGGCGATATTGCCCTGTGCGGGCACAGGACCGGATTCGGAGAAGTTCATGCCAGCCGCTGCGGCCGGTGCGTAATCGTTCAGCCAATCAACATATTTTTGGATCGAATAGACCGCGGCCGGGCTGTTCGTCGCCCCGCCACGGTTCATGCACGAGCCGACAGGGCGGAAGTCTTCATCAACACGTATGCCCCATTCATCAACCGGCACACCATTGGGCAGGCCGAGGTCAGACGCGCCAGCCATTGAGAGCCACGCATCGGTATGACGCCAGCCAAGCGAGGGATCGCGGCGACCATAATCCATGTGGCCATAGACTTTCACACCATCGATTTCGCGCCCGGTGAAGAAAGCGGCGATATCCTCGTAAGCGGCCCAGTTGACCGGCACACCCAGCGGATAGCCATATTCGGCCTCGAACTCGGCCATGATCTCGGGGTCAGTGAACCAGTCGTGGCGGAACCAGTACAGGTTCGCAAACTGTTGGACCGGCAGCTGATAAAGCTTGCCATCCGGCCCCGTGCCCATCGAGATGCCGATGAAATCATCCAGATCGAGCTGCGGATTGGTCACCGAGGCACCCTCGCCTTCCATCCAGTCGGTCAGGTTGCGGGTCTGTTGATAGCGCCAATGCGTCCCGATCAGGTCCGCATCATTGATATACATGTCAAAGACGTTTTCACCGGTCTGCAACTGGGTCTGCAGGCGTTCGACCACATCGCCCTCGCTGATCAGCGTATGGGTCAGGTTGATGCCCGTAATCGCGCTGAAGGCCGGGGCCAGAACGCGGGATTCCCATTCATGCGTTGTGATCGTCTCGGAAACCACGTTGATATTCATACCGCGAAATGGCTCGGCGGCCTGGATGAACCACTCCATCTCGGCTTCCTGCTCCTCGCGGGTGAAGACGGACAGATCGCCAATATGCTCGTCAAGGAACGCGCGCGCGGCGTCCATGTCGGCAAAGGCCGGACTGCCCATCACAGTCAGCGCCAGTGCCAGCGCGGTTGATGTCCTCAGTAGTCGGTTCATGGTGTATCCTCCCTTGGATTGAACCCTTAGTTTTCGTCTCTCGCATGCCCCCACCACCATCAGGCGTGCGCAGGCATGCAGTTGTTTGCGCGCTCTCACACCCAGCGAAACACCGCTGCAGCGTAAAGCGCGCAAATTCCCAA
>REBU01000079.1 GCA_007692585.1 Paracoccaceae bacterium
GCAACAAATCCAAGGGGTCAGTTTATCCCGCGCTTGCGCAGAAAGGAAGCCGGGGGGCGCTGCCCCGTCGCCATTGGGCTTGAACCAATGGCGCCACAAAAAGCCGGGGGGCGCTGCCCCCCGGACCCCCCGGGATATTTTTACAAGGATGAAATCAGATCAGGAAATCTGCATGCTGGGCCAATGGCAGGCGGCGAATGCGGGTGCCGGTCAGATCGAAGAACGCATTCGCCAGCGCGGGCATGGCTGGCGGCGTGCCGGGCTCGCCCACGCCCCCCATATGCGGATTGTTCTGCAGAATCGTCACGCGGATTTCGGGCGTGTTGAACAGGCGCAGCGCGTCGTAATCGGGGAAATTGCCCTGATCCGCGCGCCCGTCGGTGAAGGTGATCTCGCCCATCAGCGCGGCCGACAGCCCGTAGATCAGCCCTGATTCCATCTGGGCGCGCACGATGCCAGGGTCGAGCACCAGCCCCGGATCGCAGGCCATGAAGGCACGCGGGATACGGATGCGCCCCGACGCGTCGCGTTCAAGATCGATCACGACTGCTGTCGGCGTGCCAAATGACCAGGTGAAGGCCACCCCGCGCCCGACGCCTCGCGCGCGCGGCGCGTCCCAGTCGCTCAGATCGCGCACTGCGTCCAGCACGCCGGCCGCCACAGCGCTTTCCGGGCGGATATGGTCGAGGCGGAAGTCCATCGGGTCGCGCCCGGCAGCATGGGCCAGCTCGTCAATGAAGCTTTCGTGGAAAAAGCCGTTGAAACTGTTGCCAACCGCGCGCCAGAAGCCGATGGGGACGTCCAGATCCGCCAGATGCCCCGCGACGCGGTAATGCTCGATCGCATAGGGCTGATCGAACGCGCCTTCGACATGGCCCTTGTCCGGCCCGCCCATCTCGCGCCCCGCCAGCCGCCCGATGGCAGCGCGGGTGACCGAAGGGGCTGCGATCTGCGCATCAAACAGCGTCGCGCGCCCTTCCGCGACCGCGCCGCGCATCCGCGCGATGGCGGCGGGGCGGTAGAAGTCGTGGCGCATATCCTCTTCGCGCGACCAGGTCAGGCGGATCGGCACTCCCGGCAGCATCGCCGCGATCCGCGCGGCCTGACGAGTGATGTCCGTCTCAACCCGCCGCCCGAAGCCACCGCCCAGAAAAACCGTGTGCAGCGTCACGTTTTCCATATCTATTTCAGCGGCTTCTGCAGCGACCTTCACGTGTTCGCGCGGGGCCTGATTGCCGACCCAGAGCGTCAGATGCCCGTCTTGCAGCCACGCGGTCGCGCCCATCGGCTCCATCGTCGAATGGGCCAGAAAGGGGACGTGATACTCGGCCTCCAGCGTCGCCATCTGATCGTCGGGGCGGCCCTGGTCGCGCATCCGCGAATTGGGCCGGTCGTCAAAGGCGCGGGCGATCTGCGCGATCATCGCATCCGTCGTCTCAGGCAGGGGCGACGGCGTCCAGTCGATCACTGCGGCCTCGGCCCCCTGCATCGCCGCCCATGTATTCGACGCCACCACCGCGATCCCGTCGCCGAGATCGAGCACCTGTTCGACCCCCGGCACAGCCAGCGCAGGCTCTGGGTCAAACCCCGCCATGCCACCGCCCAAGTAGGGGCAGATGCGCACCGTCGCGCATTTCAGCCCCGGCAGCACGATATCCGTGGAAAACTGCGCCGCCCCCGTCGCCTTGGCGCGCATGTCACTGCGCGGCAGCGACCGGCCCAGCAGTTTCCAGTCCTCAGGCAGGCGCAGCTCGACTTGCGGCACGGGGCGCGCGGCGGCGGCTTCGGCCAGTTCGCGGTAATCGATCTCGGTCCCATCCCGCGCAATCACGCGACCGCCCTCGGTGCGCAGCTCCGCGACCGCCACACCCAAGCGCTCGGCGGCAACCGTCTTCAGCGCCTCGCGTGCTGACGCCCCGGCCATGCGCATCCGCGTGAACCCGTCCACGGTCGAGGTCGACCCGCCCGTGACCTGCAATCCCAGAAGCTTCGTCGCGGCCCCGAGCCCCTCGGTCACCCGCCGCTGCCAATCGGCCATGGCATAATCCGCCACCGGCAGCGCACCATCGGCAAGCGCCGCATTGTAATAAGCCGCCGCCGGGGGCCCATGCAGAACGCGCACGGCGTCCCAATCAGCATCAAGCTCCTCCGCGACCATGGCCGCAAGCGTGGTATGCACGCCCTGCCCCATCTCGGCACGCGGCGCGATGATGGTGATGCCCGCCTGATCGATGATCAGAAACGGGTTCAACGCAGCCCCCTCTTCGGGGCGCAGCGGGTTTTCCACAGGGCGGCGGATCTGGTAGATCCCAAAGCCAGCCCCCCCGGCCACCGCAACCGCGCCAACCAGAAGCGTACGCCGTGTGATCGTGCCCAGACGGCTCATCCCGCGCCCCCTTCGCGCATCATCCGCGCCGCATCATGGATCGCTGCGCGGATCGCGGAATAGCTGCCACAGCGGCAGAGATTCCCGCCCATCGCTGCGTCGATATCCGCATCCGTGGGGTCCGGCACCGAGGCCAGCAGATCCGCCGCCTGCATGATCTGACCCGACTGGCAATAGCCGCATTGCGCGACCTGATGGCGGATCCAGGCCTCTTGCAACGGCGCGAGCCCCTGCGCGCCCAGCCCCTCGATGGTCAGCACATCGCCCATGACATCGCCCACGGGCAGCTGACAGGACCGCATCGCCACCCCATCCACATGCACCGTGCAAGCCCCGCAGGACGCGACACCGCAGCCGAATTTCGTGCCCGTCAGGCCCAGCTCATCGCGCAAGACCCACAGAAGCGGGGTCTCGGGCGCGGCCTGCACCTCGAATCGGGTTCCATTGACGATAAGGGGGACTGTCATCTGTGCATCGCTCTGTCTTTGTGGTCTGTGATGACATAATGCTGGGCGCGCCACTGTCCAGCCAGGCGACCACTACCGCCGCCGCGCGGCGGCAACAATCGGGCCGTGGCCTTGCTCCTGAAAGATCACCACCACAGCTTCCGGCCCATCGGTCGCGATGCTGTGCTGAAACCGCCCGATCCCGTCCCATGTTCCCAGACTGCGCCAGGATGTGACGATATTGCGATAAACCGCAGACCGGCCAGCATTCTCGCCCGCCATGATCTCGACCGTTTCCGCATCCTTGTACCGTATCAGAAACACATCCGTCGCGAATTCCAGCCCATCGGGCGCGCGCGCCTCGATATGCATCTCGGATCCCGGCGCGCCGCTGAGTGTCAGCTCGACATGCGGCCCGACCGCGCGCCGTCCCAAGTGATGGTTGATCGCGCCCATGACCTGCGGCTGGGACGAGCCCTTGACCTCGTCAAGCCCGCCCACGATCATTTGCGGCGTGAAAACCGAGGCGCGCCCGCGCGCCCTTGCGTAATCTTTCTGACGTTCGCTGAATTGAGCATGGCCAAAGCTGTCGGTCCAGCCGATGTAATCCCAGTAATCGACATGCAGCGCCAGCGCGATGACATCCTCGCGGTCGGCGAGCGTTTCAAGGATGCGGTCCGCGGGCGGACAGGCGGCGCAGCCTTGCGACGTGAACAGCTCCACCACCACCGGGCTGTGCTGCGCCTGGACAGGCAGCGCGAGGCCAAAGACGGCGCAAAGAACAACCCGCAAGCCCAGTCCGAAACGCATATGTCTTCCCTCAGTCACCAGAAACTTGGTCTAGCCTTCTCCCCCCCGGGCGGCCAATCAAGGTTTTGCGAGAAATCCTCAAGCGCGGCAAACGCGCCACAGTGCCAACGGTCAGGCCAAACACTGATTTTTTTGTGCACAACGGTATACAAACCGTCCATTTTCACTTGATCCGACGCCCCGGAAAAGGCTAAGTCAAGCGCAGCAAGACCCTGTTCATCCTTAAGGGAGGCCAAAGCCCCATGACCATCATCGTCGGAAAAGACAGCTCAGGCACGCGCAAGACGCTCAGCGCAGGCGGCAAAACAGTCGCCTATTACTCGATCCCGGCTGCGGAAGCGGCAGGGCTTGGCGAATTCAGCAAACTTCCGGCCGCGCTGAAAGTCGTGCTGGAAAACATGCTGCGCTTCGAGGATGGCAAGACCGTCACGGTCGAGGACATCAAGGCCTTTTCCGACTGGGGCAAGCAAGGCGGCAAGAACCCCCGCGAAATCGCCTATCGCCCGGCCCGCGTGCTGATGCAGGATTTCACTGGCGTCCCGGCAGTCGTGGATCTTGCGGCCATGCGCGACGGGATCAAGGCACTGGG
>REBU01000089.1 GCA_007692585.1 Paracoccaceae bacterium
CCGAGGGGTCCGTGGTTACCGGCAAGGTCATCGCCATCGAGGCAGGCCAGGCCATCATCGATGTCGGCTACAAGATGGAAGGCCGCGTCGATCTGAAAGAATTCGCAAATCCCGGTGAAGCTCCGTCTGTCGCTGTCGGTGACGAGGTCGAGGTCTATCTCGAGCGCGTCGAGAATGTGCGCGGCGAAGCTGTCGTCAGCCGTGAGAAAGCCCGCCGCGAAGCCGCGTGGGATCGTCTGGAAAAAGCCTATGCCGATGAAGCCCGCGTCGAAGGCGCGATCTTTGGCCGCGTCAAGGGGGGCTTCACGGTCGATCTGGGCGGTGCTGTGGCCTTCCTGCCCGGCAGCCAGGTCGATGTGCGCCCCGTGCGCGATGCAGGCCCGCTGATGGGTCTGAAGCAGCCGTTCCAGATCCTGAAGATGGACCGTCGCCGCGGCAATATCGTGGTGTCGCGTCGCGCCATTCTGGAAGAAAGCCGCGCCGAGCAGCGCGCCGAAGTCATCGGCAAGCTGGCCGAAGGTCAGATCGCCGATGGTGTGGTCAAGAACATCACCGAATATGGTGCCTTCGTCGATCTGGGCGGCGTGGACGGCCTGTTGCATGTCACCGACATGGCATGGCGCCGCGTCAACCATCCGTCCGAAGTCGTCACCATTGGCGAGACGATCAAGGTGCAGGTCATCAAGATCAACAAGGACACGCATCGCATCTCGCTTGGCATCAAGCAGCTGCAGGCCGATCCGTGGGATACGGTTGAGACGCAGTATTCGCTGGGTTCCGTGCATAAAGGCCGCGTGACCAACATCACCGATTACGGCGCATTCGTCGAGCTGGAAGCCGGTGTCGAAGGTCTGGTGCATGTCTCGGAAATGAGCTGGACCAAGAAGAACGTCCATCCCGGCAAGATCGTATCGACCAGCCAGGAAGTCGATGTCATGGTGCTCGAAATCGACGGTGCCAAGCGTCGCGTGTCTCTGGGCCTCAAGCAGACCCAGCGCAACCCGTGGGAGGTTTTCGCCGAAACCCACCCGGTCGGCAGCCAGATCGAAGGCGAGATCAAGAACATCACCGAATTCGGTCTGTTCGTCGGTCTCGAAGGCGATATCGACGGGATGGTTCACCTGTCGGATATCAGCTGGGATCAGCGCGGCGAGGACGCCATTCAGGACTTCCGCAAGGGCGACACGGTCAATGCCGTTGTGTCGGAAGTGGATGTCGAGCGTGAGCGTATTTCGCTGTCGATCAAGGCGCTGGAAAATGACAGCTTCTCGGATGCGGTTGAAGGCGTGAAGCGCGGTTCGGTCGTGACGTGCACTGTCACCGCGATCGAAGAAGGCGGGATCGAGGTCGAATATAACGGCACGAAGAACTTCATCCGTCGTTCCGATCTGGCCCGCGACCGTGCTGACCAGCGCCCCGAGCGCTTCCAGGTCGGCGACAAGGTCGATGCGCGCGTCACCTCCGTGGACAGCAAGACCCGCCGCATTGGTCTGTCGATCAAGGCGCGCGAGATTGCCGAAGAAAAAGAAGCGGTCGAGCAGTTCGGCTCCTCGGATGCGGGCGCAAGCCTTGGCGACATCCTGGGCGCGGCGCTGAAGGATCGCAACTGATCTGACACGCGCCTCTGCGCTACCGCACAGAAAGAAACCCCCGGCCTACGTGCCGGGGGTTTTGTTTTGCGAAAACGGGGCGTCAGGTCAGAGCGGGCAAAGCGCGTCAGTCGCGTTGCTGCTGATCTTCGTCGCGCAGATCCGGGTCATCCTCCAGGCCGGTCAGCGGCGTCGGGATGGTGTAATCGGCCCGTAGCCACCGCGCCAGATCGACATCAGCGCAACGCCGCGAGCAAAACGGGCGATACGCGGCCTGCGCAGGCTTGCGGCAGATCGGACAGCTCATCCCAGCAGCACCGAGAGCGGCGTGCGGTCGCGCTTGCGGGTGATTTCGAAATTGCCCAGGGGCGTCCAGCCTGCCAGCGTCACATCGCGCCCGTCGCGCCGGAATGCCGCGCGCATGACCTGTTCCAGAACCTGCCGTTCCTTCTTGGGGAAGGGCGCAAAATCGATCAGCACTTGCCCGCCCAGCCCGCGCAGCCGCAACTGACGCGGCAGATCGCGCAGGGCGGCGATATTGGCCTTCAACCCTGCGGCAGGGCTGGTGTCGCGGCCGGTATTCACATCTACCGCGATCAGCGCGCGGGTGGGCTCGATGATCATCTGCCCACCACCGGGCAGGGGCACATCCGCGCGCAGCAGCGCGTCGAGCGCTTCGAGCACATTCTGGCGCGAGAAGCTGCCCGGCGCATCGTCCAGCGTATCGGGGCTGGGCCAGTCGCGCCAGGCGGCAAGATGGGGCGCAGGCGCGTCGACCAGAACTTCGGGCGCGCCGCGATGATTGGCCAGCACCGCCTCGGTGAGGGCGCGCATGCGGGTGATATCCTCGGCGATGGCGTCGGGCGCGGCTGTTTCGCAAGCCGAGCGCAGGATCAGCCCCAAGTCTTCGGCAGCGCCGGCCATGCCCGCCTGCGCCATGGCTGCAAGCTCTGCGCGCAGATCGTCATCAACAATGGCGCGCGAGATGTTCAGCCCCGGTGCATCCGGCGTCACGATCGCATAGCGGCTCTTGAACAGAAGCCGCGTGCTCAGTGGCAAGGCCTTGTCGGCTTCGCTGGCCGGGCCAACTTGAACCAACATATCAACACCGGGCCGCAAGCCCTTGATCTGGCGTAGAAAGCCGCGTTGGCCATCTGGCAGGTCGACGAAAGCCCCGCCCATGCCCTTGACCGGGCGGCCCAGCTTGCCACGGCAGATCGTCTCAGGCGCAAGGGCGCGGTCATCGGCGATCAGCAGGTCGTCGAGCTGTCCGTCCAACATCAGTGCGGCCGCTTCGCGGTCCTGAAAATGGTCGAGTGCGATCACACTGCCTTTCATGCCGCCCACCTCAACCCGGCGGCGTGCAACAGATGCGCGGTTTCCATCGCAGGCAGGCCCATGATGCCTGTGTAAGAGCCTTCGATCCACGGGATGAAAGCCCCGCCGCGCCCCTGGATGGCATAGCCGCCCGCCTTGCCCTGCCATTCGCCGGAGGCGAGATAATCATTCAGTTCGACATCTGACAGCCGTTTCATCTTCACGCTGCTGACATTGGTCCGCATCCAGACCTGATCGGCATTGCGCACGGCGACCGCCGTGATGACCTTGTGGCGCCGCCCTGACAGGCCGAGCAGAAATTCTGCGGCCTGGGCCGCTGTTTCGGGCTTGCCAAGGATGCGCCGGCCCATCGCGACGGTGGTATCGGCGGTCAACACGATGTCGCCTGCAGCGCAGGGAATGGCGTCCAGCTTCAACCGCGTGACGCGCTCGCAATAGGGTCGGGGCAATTCGCCCTTGAGTGGGGTTTCATCCACATCCGCCGCCATGACCGCATCGGGGGAGATGCCCAGTGTGCCGAGAATTTCCCGGCGGCGTGGACTGGCAGAGCCGAGGATCAGGCGCATCGGCTTATTTGAAGCGGTAATTGATCCGCCCCTTGGTCAGGTCATAGGGCGTCATTTCCACCTGAACCTTGTCGCCTACCAGAACACGGATGCGGTTCTTGCGCATCTTTCCTGCCATATGTGCGTTGATTTCATGGCCGTTTTCCAGCTCGACCCGAAATGTCGCATTTGGCAGGAGTTCCTTGACGACACCGGGGAATTCGAGCAGTTCTTCCTTGGCCATGGTCACTCCATATTAAAATCGCAGCATGTCCTGCGCGCGCCAGTAAATGCGGTGCTATCCGCGAAAAATCAAGCCCTAAACGCTTTCTCTCGGGCGCGGGTGCGGGATCAGCGTGTGGCGCGCTGCCCGATCCGGGCATATTGCTCGGGCCAGTGGCGAACGCCCAGCACCACGCCATCCGCGCGGGTTTGCGCGATGCGGGCGCGATCGACCTCTGCGGTCACCCAACCCGGCGCATCGAGCGCCGCCATGGCCAGCACCCCGTCTTCGGGCCAGCCTGCATCAGGCGGCCCGTAAATTGCGGCGGCACCGTGGTTTTCTTCGACCCCCGCGCACCAGTCGGCCATGCCCACCAGTGGCGCATGAGCGGCAACACATTGGCCTTCCAGCGCGCGGGCCATCGCGCCGACCTTGACGCGGGTATAGCCTGCGATGGTTTCGGTTGTGGATGGCACCAGCAGGATTTCCGCGCCTTGCTCGACCATCGCGCGGGCCAGCAGGGGAAATTCGCTGTCATAGCAGATGAGCACGCCGAGCTTGCCGAGTGCGGTGTCGAACACGTTCACGCCCGCACCGGGCGCGATGTCCCAGTCTTCGCGCTCGAACCGGGTCATGATCAGCTTGTCCTGATGCCCGATCACGCCGCCCGGCCCATAGAGGACGGCGCGGTTGACAGGGCGCGCAATTCCGTCGGCCATCGCAGGCCCCGAAGCCCCGAGGATATGCACCTCGAAGCGCTGAGCCAGCGCGCAATGCAGGTCCTGCACGGCGCTTGCGTGGCGCATCACGTCGTGCAGCGCGGCTTCCAGATCCGCCGCGACCGCCGCGCCGCCGAGGCTTGCAAGCTCCATCGCGCCATATTCGGGGAAGACCAGCAATTCTGCGCCCTGATCCGCGGCTTGCGTGACCCAGTGCGTCAGTTTCGCCTGATAGGCGGCGAAATCGGAAAACTGGTCCAGCGAGTAGGCCGCGCAGGCGATTTTCATAGATCACGCATCCAGAATTGCAGGGGTTTTTCGCTCTCACGCGCCTCGCCCAGATCGCGCCAGTGAAACCGCGCGATGGCACCGGGGACGGGGACGTAGCCGCGCCCGCGCCAGAAGGCATCAAGCGGGCGATAGCTGGACGGGCGGGCCGGGTGATCAGCCGGGCGCATCACACTGCAAAAGGCGGTTTGCGCGAAGCCCTGGGCACGGGCATGGGCCTCGCGCAGATCGAAGAAGCGATGCCCGGCGCCCTGACCACGGCAGGCGGGCAGCAGCACGGATTCAGCGCAGTAGAAGATCCGCGCGGGGTCGTGAGAGGTGTCGGCGAAGGCATCAGTGAATTCCGCATCGGCCTGCAACAGCGGCAACCCGGTCGAGGCCCCGACCAGCTCTGCGCCGTCATAGGCGGCGACGACAAGCGCGTTCGGGGTGGTCTGATAGCCGCTCAGGTAATCGCGCTCATAGTTCAGATCACCGTCATAGAGATAGGGCCAGTCCCGGAATACGGCGATGCGCAGACGTGCCACCCCGTCGATGACTGCACCGATGCCCGCCCCGGTCAAGGTTTCATAGCGCAGGCTCATTCGGAAACCTGTCGGGTCCAATCCTGCAGGTTGTAATAGGTGGTGATGCGGGTGATCTTGTCCCCGTCAATCGTGAAGAAGGATCCGGCAGGCAGGACATAGCGCTGGCCATGGGCTTCGGGCAGGCCGGGATCGGTCTGCAGATATTCGCCATGCACCGTGAATTCCGCCGCCGCGCGGGTGCCATCGGGCGACAGGAAGATCACCATGTCGCGCAACTGCTCGCGGTAGCTGACACCCATATGGCTGCAGAACTCCGTGAAGGCCGCGCGGCCCTTGCGCGTGTCGCCCTGATTGACGTGATGGGTGACATCGTCGCTGACCAATGCTATCATCGTGTTGGTATCGCCCACATTGAAGGCGTCAAAATAGCGGTGGATGATTGTGTCACTCATGCCCTGCGCTCCGTGATGGTGGACCGAACCGGTCCAGAAGGTGTTTCTTGATCTGCTCGCGCGCCTGCCGGTAGGCGTGAAGCTTCGCTTCGCGCGTCTCACCGAGGCCCGAAGGGTCCATGATCGGCCAGTATTCGACGTCAATGCTGGAAAAGCGTGTCAGCTCCAGTGCGTGGCGCTGGCTGGCAGGCGACAGGGCGATGATCAGGTCAAAGGCCCCCAGATCATCGCCCCAGTCGATCATCTCCTCAAACGAGCGCGCCCGGTGGCGTTCAAGCTCCACCCCATCCTCGCGGCTGACCGCGACCGAGAAGCCGTCGACTTCGCGATCATTGCGCACGCCGGCGGACTGGACATAGGCGCGCTGGCCGTAGAGCTTCTTCATATACCCCTCTGCGATGGGCGAGCGCACGGAATTATGGTCGCAACAAAACAGCACTGAAGAGGGGAAGGCTTTCGTCATTCAGCCCCCGAAATGCAGGACGCAGATCAGAGTGAAGAGACGCCGTGCCGTGTCGATATCCAGCTCTGCCTTGTCCTCCAGCCGCTCCTGCAGGATGCGCGCGCCTTCATTGTGGATGCCGCGCCGGGCCATGTCGATGGCTTCGATCTGGCTGGGTGGCATGGTCTTGACCGCCTCAAAGTAGCTGCCGCAGATCTGGTAGTAATCCTTGACGACCTGCCGGAACGGGCTGAGCGACAAGAGCAGCTCCGTCAGCAGCGCGCCGCCTTCATCTGCCACAGTGATTGCCAGCCTGCGGTCGCGGATGGCCAGCGTCAGCGCGAAAGGGCCATCGGGCGGCGTCTGACCGGCGCGTGCAACCAGCGCAAAGCTGTTATCCTCCAGCAGATCGAACATCGCAACCTTGCGTTCCTGTTCGATTTCCACGGTCGGTGCGGGCAGCCCGCTATCGTCAATCTGGATCTGGCAAATACGGCTCATGGGTCTTCTTTATTCGGATAGGATCTGGCGTTGATGCCCTGTCTTTCGGCGCTGTGCAAGCCGCAGAGGGCACTTGGCGCAGATCATGCGGATTGGAACCCACGCAAGAGCTGGCGCAGGCCGAGCAGCGCGCCTGCGATGATGCTGATCAGCACCAGCGGTGCGGAATAGGCCAACGTCGCCATGGCCGAGACGCCTTGCCCGACCGAACAGCCCACGGCGATCACACCGCCCACCCCCATCAGGCAGGCACCCGCAACCTGGCGGCCCAGTTCGCGCGGGTCTTCGCAGGCTTCCCAACGGAAGCGTCTGCGCCAGAAGGCCGCGATCGCGGCACCCAGCACCACCCCCACGACCGAGCCCACAGCGAAATTCAGCCCCCCCGCGCTGGAGGTCATCAGATAGAGAATCGTGCGGCCCAGGGGCGCGGTGAAGGTGAATCCCTCGACCGGGACAGCTGCCAGCGTGCTTTGATGCAGGATCGACGTGACGATGAAGGCGCTCGCAATGGCCAGCCCCACAAGCGCGCCCCATGCTGCACTGCGCGGGGCATGGCGCAGATGCGGATGCGCCAGCCCCAGCGCGATCAGCCCCAGACCCAGCGGCACGACCAGCAGCAAGGGCGGAAGTCCTGTCAGAGCGGCGAAGCCATGCGCGAAACCCTGCGGGGTTTCGGCGTCGATCTGCGGAAACAGCGCCACGCGCAAGGGCGCGAGCGGCCCGGCCAGCGTGATGAAGCCGCTCACCGCCATGATCATCACGATCAGAAACGAGCGCAGATCCCCCCCGCCGAGCCGGATCAGCGCGCCAAAGCCGCAATTGCCTGCCAGCGCCATGCCATAGCCAAAGACCAGCCCGCCAAAAATCGCGGCCATCGGGTTGAAGGCGATGCTGTGATAGGGGCTTTGAGTGATCAGCGCGTAACCCAGCGCCTCGGCGGCAAAGAGGGTGATCATCGCAACGCCCAGCACCACCCCCCAGAGCCGCGCGCGGCGCTGGTCGCCCCCATAGGCTGCGCTTTCAATCGCGTTCAAGGTGCAGAAATCGCCCATCCGCGCAGCGTAGCCCAACACAAGACCGATGATCAGCCCTGTGCTGCCCGCCAGAATCGACGGCGAAAGTTCCCACATGCCAGACCTCCCGTGCGCGGCTCAGAAAACGCCGCCCCCGCAACATCTATACTGAAGCCTGGCAGGGGGGTCACTAAAAATCAGGACGGGCTCAGCTGCGGGCCTGCGCACAGAACATCTCGTAGACCACACCGATAAGCCGCGCGGCCTTGGGATCCTTGAGCGCGTAGAGGATGGTCTTGCCCTCGCGCCGGCAGGACACGATGCCTTCCAGCCGCAAGCGCGCCAGTTGTTGGCTGACCGCCGCCTGCCGCGAGTGCAGGAGCTGTTCCAGTTCGGTTACGGACTTCTCGCCCGAAGACAGATGGCACAGGATCATCAGCCGTCCTTCATGCGCCAGCGCCTTCAGAAAGGCCGAAGCCGCCTGCGCCTGTTCGAGCATGTCGACAGGTTCGAGATCGCTGCAATCGTGGTCTTCGTGCGACTCAACAAGATCTGCGGCGTCAATTGCGGTTTCAGCAGTCGCTCGCTCAAGGGTCATCAGTCGATCCTGTCCTGAAATGGGCGTTGTCGCGTCGGGGTGCTGTCAAATCTTCAATTAGTTGAATATGTATAGTGCATCCGCCGCCAAAGCAAGCTTTGCGCAGGGTAAAGGATTTGTATCCGCGATTTTCGGGCAATAAAGCGACAAGATTTCGCGACTTTGGTGGAATCTCGGAACAAAAACCCATGAAAAGGCCCGCCACATTCTACGGCGGGCCTTGTGCTGTCTCGGGGCTGGCGCGGCTTAGCTGTCGCGCGGATCTTCGCTCATGCCCTGATTGCGCGGGTCTTCATCGTCCTGACCTGCAGCGCCGATATCATCGAACAGCTCCGAGATCTCGAATTCCGCTGCCGCTTCTTCTTCGGCTGCGAGTTCCTGGATCGACTTGCCAGAGGCCTGCAATTCGGCTTCTTCGGCCGAGCGCGCGACGTTCAGGCCGATTTCGACCTCAACCTCGGGGTGCAGATGCACCAGCGCCTTGTGCAGACCGAGCGACTTGATCGGCTTGGTGATGACGATCTGGCGCTTTTCAACGCTGACACCGGCTTCCGCCAGCAGATCGGTCACGTCACGCGGGCTGACCGAGCCGTAGAGCGCGCCGCCATCAGACGCCTGACGGATCACGACATAGACAGCGCCGTCGATCTTGTCGGCGACGGCCTGCGCTTCCTTGCGGGTCTCGAGGTTCTGCGCTTCCAGTTCGGTCTTGCGATGCTCGAAGGACGCAACATTATCGTCCGAGGCCCGCAGGGCCTTGCCTTGCGGCAGCAGGTAGTTGCGCGCGTATCCAGGCTTGACGTTGACCACGTCGCCCATCTGGCCAAGCTTGGCCACGCGCTCCAGAAGGATCACTTGCATGGATCAGGCTCCTTATTTCACAGCGTAGGGCAGAAGTGCCAGGAAACGCGCGCGCTTAATGGCGCGGGCCAGCTCACGCTGCTTCTTGGCCGAAACGGCCGTGATGCGCGAGGGCACGATCTTGCCGCGCTCGGAAATGTAGCGCTGGAGCGTGCGGATGTCCTTGTAGTCGATGGCAGGAGCACTGTCGCCCGAGAAAGGGCAGACCTTGCGACGGCGGAAAAACGGTTTTGTAGCCATGATTTCAGTCCTCCTCAGGATGCCCGGCGGCGGTCGCCGCGGTCGCCACGGTCGCCACGGTCGCCACGGTCGCCGCGGTCGCCACGATCCCCACGCTCATCACGCTTTTGCATCTGCACCGACGGGCCTTCGACATGTTCCTCGACCTTGATGGTCAGAACGCGCATCACGTCGTCATGCAGGCGCATCAGGCGTTCCATTTCCTGCACGGCGCTTGCAGGCGCGTCGGTGCGCAGGAAGGCGTAATGGCCCTTGCGGTTCTTGTTGATCTTGTAGGCCATCGTCTTGATGCCCCAATACTCGTGATCCACGAGCGTCCCGCCGTTATCGGTCAGGATGGTGCTGAAATGCTCGATCAGGGCTTCGGCCTGTGTGTTGGACAGGTCCTGACGCATGATCATGACATGCTCGTAAAGCGGCATGCGATCTCCATTCATGTACAGGGCGCATTTCAAAAAGCAGGGCAATGATCCTTCCGCCCCTGCCTACGAGAGCTGCGCCGGTGAAAGCTGTCGCGGAAAGATGCGCCCGCTTAGAGGAATTCGGCCGAGAGCGCAACCAGCAAGATCGCTGCGCGCGCGCTCTTGCCACATCGGCGCGGCTGTCGCATAACATTTCGCAACGCAGCTTTCACAAAAAGGGGGTCCGGAATGGCTCACTCACCACTGATGACAACTCTTGGCGCGGATCACTCGCTGATGCGCAAGCTGGCCATGGTGGCCTTTGGCTCCGTGCTGGTGGGCATGTCGGCGCAGGTCAGCGTGCCGATGTTCCCGGTGCCGATGACGCTTCAGACCCTCGCAATTTCGCTGATCGGGCTGACCTATGGCGCGCGGCTGGCGGGGGCCACGCTGCTGGCCTATCTGGCGCAGGGCGCGGCAGGGCTGCCGGTCTTTGCAGGCGGTGCGGCTGGTCTGGCCTATATGGCCGGGCCGACAGGTGGTTTCCTGATCGGGTTCATCGCCATGGCCTGGCTGACCGGCTATCTGGTCGAGCGCGGCCTTGACCGTGGCTTTGGTCGGCTGTTCGCTGCGGCCATGATCCCTGCGGCGCTGCTGTTCGTGCCGGGTGTGCTGTGGCTCTGGGCGGTGACGCCGCTGGCGTTCAATGGTGCAATTGCTGCCGGTGCGACCCCGTTCCTGCTGGGCGGTGTGGTCAAATCCGCGGTCGCCGCACTGATCGTGACCGGCGCATTCTCGGCGCTCAAGGCCCGCAAGGGTTAAGCCCTGCGCCACTGGATAAACGAAAGGCGGGCCTGAGCGGCCCGCCTTTTTTCATGCCTTCAGTCTTTCAGGCCGCGCTATTCCGCCGCGTGTTTGGGCGTGAAGCCACGCTCGATCATATCCGATGGCGCGACCGGGTATTCCCCCGAGAAACACGCATCGCAATATTGCGGGCAGGCCGCGTTGCGCCCCTGTGCTTCGCCTGCCGCCCGGTAGAGCCCGTCGAGCGAGATGAAGCGCAGGCTGTCGACGCCGATATAGTCGCGCATTTCGTCCTCGGACATATTCGCGGCCAGCAGCTTCTCGCGCTCGGGCGTATCCACCCCATAGAAACAGGGCCAGGCCGTGGGCGGCGAGGCGATACGAAAATGCACTTCCGCCGCACCTGCCTCGAGAATCATTTCCTTGATCTTCTGGCTGGTCGTGCCGCGCACCACGGAATCGTCGACAAGAATGATGCGCTTGCCCCGGATCAGGGTGCGGTTGACATTCAGTTTCAGACGCACGCCCATTGACCGGATCGCCTGTGACGGCTCGATGAAGGTGCGGCCCATATATTGATTGCGCGTGATCCCCAGGGCGAAGGGGATGCCCGATTCCTGACTGAAACCAATCGCCGCAGGCGTCCCGCTATCGGGCACAGGGCAGACCATATCGGCTTCGACGGGCGCTTCGCGCGCCAGTTCGACCCCGATCTGCCGCCGCGTCTCATAGACCGAACGGCCGCCGTAAAAACTGTCAGGGCGCGAGAAATAGACATGCTCGAACAGGCAAAAGCGCGATTTCTGGGCCTCGAAAGGTTGCATCGTCTCGACACCCTTGGCGCCGATCACCACCATTTCGCCGGGATTGATCTCGCGCAGGAATTCCGCGCCGATGATATCGAGCGCACAGGTCTCGGAGGCCAGCACATAGCCGCCATGCAGACGGCCCAGCACCAGTGGGCGCACGCCCAGCGGATCACGCACGCCGATCAGTTTGGTGCGGGTCATCGCGACGATGGAAAACGCGCCTTCCGCGCGGCGCAGCGCGTCCTTCATCCGCTCGGGGATAGTCTTCTGATAGGAGCGTGCCATCAGATGGATCAGGCACTCGCTGTCCGAACTCGACTGAAAGATCGAGCCGCGCTCGATCAACTCGCGCCGGATCGCATCGGCATTGGTGATATTGCCATTATGCGCCAGCGCCGCGCCGCCCATCGCGAATTCCCCAAAAAACGGCTGGATGTCGCGGATCTGCGTCGCCCCTTTGGAGCCTGCTGTGGAATAGCGCACATGGCCGATCCCGATGGAGCCGGGCAGCGCCTCGATCACACCGGCTTTGGTGAAATTGTCGCGCACCAAGCCGAATCTATGTGCCGAATGAAAGCCCGATTCGGGGTGATGGGTAATGATCCCGCCGGCTTCCTGACCACGATGTTGCAGGGCGTGCAGGCCGAGGGCTACGAAATTCGCAGCATCCTCAAGCCCGATACATCCGAAAACCCCACATTCCTCGCGCAGCTTGTCATCATCGAAAGGGTGGCTGAGCATCTAGGCACTCGCATCGCTAGGGCAGTTGGCACCGCTCTAGACGATTGCGCGGGCGCTGTCACGCACTGACCTCAGCGACAGCTGCCCACAAGCTCTTCATATTTGCCCACCAGCCAGTTTGGCGCATCTTGCGGCACCGCTTCATCGAGATTGCCCGAAAACTGGCCAAAGATGCTGGCCGAGCGCGATTCGGCGACCATCGGCACAGTGCCCGGCGGAACAGCGCGTTCAAAGACCATCAATGCAATGGCCACGAGCAAGAAGCCGCGCGCGATCCCGAACAGAAAGCCTGCGCCGGTATCGATCCCGTCCAGCGCCGTGTTGCGCACGAAGCTTGAAAACAGAGGCGTGAAGAGCGACGCGATCACCAGCACCACGGCGAAGACCACGGCGAAAGCGGCGATCATCGACAATTCGCAACTGTCGCCGATGAAATTGCCGACATAGGGCACCTCGCGGATCAGCGGTTGCACTGTGGGGGCAAAGACAAAAGCCAGCACGGCTGCGGCCACCCAGCCTGCAATCGCCAGACTCTCGCGGATGAACCCGCGCGAATATGCGAGGATGGCAGAGGCCAGTATCACCACTGCCACCGCTGCATCTACGAGGTTGAAACCTTCCATTAGCTACTCCTGTCCACGGCGCACCATCACCCCGCGCCAAATACCTGCCCGACCACTTCTGCGAGATCCGGCATTTCCTTCAACTCAATTCCCGAAAATGACGCCGGTTTGATCAGACGCGGCGCGAGTGCTGCGCAGAAACCAAGTTTTTGGGCTTCTTTCAACCTGTTTTCTGTCTGACTGACCGCGCGTAACGCGCCCGAGAGGCTGATTTCGCCGAAAACCACTGTTTCGGGCGGCAGGGCGATGTCCTCGCGCGCCGACAGCAGCGCACAGGCAATCGCCAGATCGGCAGCGGGCTCCTGCACGCGGATGCCGCCTGCGACATTCAGGAACACGTCCATGCCCGCGAAAGGGATCCCGCAGCGCGCCTCGAGCACGGCCAGAATCGTGGACAGCCGCGCCGAATCGAGCCCGACGACGGTTCGGCGCGGGGTGCCCAGCGGCGAAGGTGCGACCAGCGCCTGGATTTCCGACAGCATCGGGCGCGTGCCCTCGATGCCCGCAAAGACCACCGAGCCGGGCGCGGGCGTGCCGCGTTCGGACAGAAACAGCGCCGAAGGGTTGGCGACTTCCGCCAGGCCGTTGCCCGTCATTTCAAAGACGCCGATTTCATCGGCCGGGCCGAAGCGGTTCTTGACCGCGCGCAGGATGCGGAACTGGTGGCCGCGCTCGCCTTCGAAATAGAGCACGGTATCGACCATATGTTCGACCACGCGCGGACCTGCGATCTGGCCTTCCTTGGTCACATGGCCCACAAGGATCACCGATACGCCGCGCCGCTTGGCGAAACTGACCAGCTCATGCGCCGAGGCGCGCACCTGACTGACCGAACCGGGGGCAGAGCCCACCGTGTCGAGCCACATCGTCTGGATCGAATCGATGATCACCAGATCAGGGCGCTCGGCTTCCAGCGTCGAGAGGATATCGTGCAGATTGGTTTCCGCGCCAAGCTGGACCGGCGCATCGGCAAGCCCCAGGCGAGCCGCGCGCAGGCGCACTTGCGCAGCCGCTTCCTCGCCCGAGATATACATGCATTTCAGACCCTTGCGCGCGAACGCCGCAACAGCTTGCAACAAGAGCGTCGATTTGCCGATGCCGGGATCGCCGCCCACAAGGATCGCCGAGGCCGCGACCAGCCCGCCGCCCAGCACGCGGTCGAGTTCATTCATGCCACTGTCGCGGCGCGGGGGCGGGGCTTCATCGGCGCTCAGCGTGCTCAGCGCGATGGAGCGGCCACGACTGGCGCGCGGGCCGGGGCCTGCGACCAGCGACGCTTCTTCGACAATCGAGTTCCAGGCTCCGCAGGCATCACAGCGCCCGGCCCATTTGCGATGGGTCGCACCGCAGGCAGTGCAATTGAACAGGGCTTGAGCCTTCACCATGGCGGCGGTTATCGCAGCCCGCCCTCAGCCGCGCAAGCCCGCGCTGATACGATGCAGGCGCAGCTGTGTCAGTTCGGGCAGCACGTCGCCAATCGCCGTGATGATCTGCGTCTCGGTCAGCGCATGATCGGCTTCGGGGGCGAGTTCGGCCAGCAGTTCCAGATGCAGCCCATCCTCGAAATAGCCCAGATGCAGCCGCTCGACCTGCCGCACCATCGGATGCGCCAGCGCGAGGGTCAGAACCTGACCCTCCAGTTCAGTGCGCAAGGGCGCCTGTTCAGCCCCGAAGCCTTCGAAATGGCCTGCGGGTTCGACATGGATGATCAGATCTTCCAGCGCATCGACCTGCGCCAGCGCTTGTGCGCGCGCGGCTTCGGCGATGCGGTGGCCTTCGGTCACCGAAATCAGCGGATCGACCATGACCGAAACATCGGCCACGACCCGCGCGCCATGCTGGCGCATGCGCAGATCGCGCAGGCCGCAGACACCGGGGGTGGTGTGCAAACACGCTTCCAGCGCCCGGCGCAGATCGTCGGGGGCTTGCGTATCGACCAGTTCATCCGCCGCGCCCTTGCCGAATTGCCATGCCACGCGCAGCAGCATCACCGCGATGATGATCGCGGCCAGCGGATCGGCCCAGACAAAGCCCAGCTGCGCAGCCCCGATCCCCACCAGTGCCACCACCGACGACAGCGCATCAGTGCGGTGATGCCAGGCATTGGCGCTCAGCAGCGTCGAGCGCGTCGCCCGTGCGGCTGCCATCGTGTAGCGAAAGAGCGCTTCCTTGACGCCGATTGACAGCGCCACGATCGCCAGCGCCCAAAGCCCCGGCACCGCCAGCGCGCCGCCCATCAGCCGCCCCGCGCCATCCCACAGAATGCCGATCCCGGTCAGCGCCAGCAGTGCCGCGAGTGCCAGCGTGGCAAGTGTTTCAAAGCGTCCGTGGCCATAGGGATGATCGTCATCTGGCGCCCGCGCGCCTTGTCGCAGCCCCCAGAGCACCATGATATCAGAGGCCAGATCACTGAGAGAATGTGCCCCGTCGGCCACCAGCGCGGGGCTGGCGAGCATGATGCCGCCCGCGATCTTGAGCAGGGACAGGACCATATTGATCCCCGCGCCCACCAGCGTGACCCGAGTTTTGCGCGTCTCAAGGCTGGATATCATGTCAGAACCCGACAGTCACGGCATGCCCGGATCATAGCCAAGCGGGCCGCGCAGCAAAACCCCCATTCCGCGCCCCATTCCGCACTGGCCTTGGCGGGGCTGTATTTGCTAGGATCAGGCGCAGGACAAGAATGGAGGCCCGCATGCCGCTCGACAAACCGTCAGTCTCGCCGAAGGATGCGCCGGATCTGGGGCGTTTCACATGGGACGACCCGCTGCGCCTAGAGGCGCAGCTGAGCGAGGAGGAGCGCATGCTGCGCGACGCGGCGCGCGGCTTTGCCGAGTCGGTGCTGCAACCGCGCGTGATCGACGCCTATCGCCATGAGACCGCCGCGCCGGAGCTGTTTGCGCTGATGGGCGAGGCGGGGCTTCTGGGCGCGACATTGCCCGAAGCCTATGGTGGGCTGGGTGCGGGATATGTCACCTACGGGCTGATCGCGCGCGAGATCGAGCGCGTGGATTCGGGCTACCGCTCGATGATGTCGGTGCAATCCTCGCTGGTGATCTACCCGATCTACGCTTACGGCTCGGAAGCGCAGCGCGAGAAATACCTGCCGGGGCTGTGTTCGGGCCAGCTGATCGGCTGTTTCGGCCTGACCGAACCTGACGCCGGCTCGGACCCTGCGGGCATGAAGACGCGGGCCGAAAAGACCGCGACGGGCTATCAGCTGACGGGCACCAAGATGTGGATCTCGAACAGTCCTTTCGCGGATGTCTTCGTGGTCTGGGCCAAATCCGAAGCGCATGGCGGCAAGATCCGGGGCTTTGTGCTGGAGAAGGGCATGTCGGGGCTGTCGGCACCGAAAATCGGCGGCAAGCTGAGCTTGCGGGCCTCGACCACAGGCGAGATCGTCATGGACGGGGTGGAGGTCGGCGAAGACGCGCTGCTGCCGCATGTCGAGGGGCTGAAAGGGCCGTTCGGCTGTCTGAACCGCGCGCGCTACGGCATTGCCTGGGGGGTGATGGGGGCGGCGGAATTTTGCTGGCATGCGGCGCGCAGCTACGGGCTGGAGCGCCGCCAGTTCGGCAAGCCGCTGGCGGGCACGCAGCTTTTCCAGAAGAAACTCGCCGATATGCAGACCGAAATCGCGCTGGGGTTGCAAGCGGCGCTGCAAGTGGGGCGCCTGATGGAAACCGCTCAGGCCGCGCCCGAGATGATCAGCCTGATCAAGCGCAACAATTGCGGCAAGGCGCTGGAAATCGCGCGGGCCGCGCGCGACATGCATGGCGGCAACGGCATTGCGGATGAGTTTCAGGTCATGCGCCATATGGTCAATCTGGAAACGGTGAACACCTATGAGGGCACGCATGATGTGCATGCGCTGATCCTCGGGCGTGCCCAGACCGGGCTGCAGGCCTTTTTCTGAGGTGTATTTGCGTCGTCCTGGAACGAAAATGAAGCGAGTGGCTGCGTGACGGACCGGGTGCCCGCGCATCAGATTGCCTATGGCGCGCTGCGCGACATGGTGCTGTTTGGCGAGTTGGCCCCGGGGGCGGCGGTGACGATCGAAGGGCTGGTCGCGCAGCTGGGCCTCGGGATGACGCCAGTGCGCGAGGCGATCCGGCGGCTGATTGCCGAAGGGGCGCTGGTCTTGCAGGGCAACCGGCGTGTGTCCGTGCCGCGGCTGGACCAGCGCGCGCTGGAAGATCTGGGCTATGCGCGCATGTCCATCGAGGGGCGGCTTGCCGCGCAGGCTTTGCCGCATTGTGACGCAGAGCTGATTGCACTGTTGCGGCAGGTCGATGCGCGGCTTGATGCGGCGATTGCGGCGGGCGATATCCCGGCTTATCTGCGCGAAAATCACGGCTTCCATTTCGCGCTTTACGCGCGGGCGGGCTCAGACGTGCTGGAGGGGCTGGCGGCCTCGCTCTGGCTGCGGTTCGGCCCGTCCTTGCGGGTGGTCTGTCTGGGCGGGCCGGGCGCGGGCGCGGTCGATCATCACAAATCGGTGCTGGCCGCGCTGGAGGCGCAGGATGGCGCAGCCCTGCACGCTGCGCTTGCGGCGGATATCGCGCAAGGTGTCGCCAATATCCGCGCAGGGCTCGGCGCCGGACGTTTTTCATAATTTGATCAAATTCGCTTGACGGGGGGCAGGCGCGGCGTATCCTGCGGGCAATGTCGATACGGAGACCCCTCATGCGCCTGACCAATACCTTGCCCACGGCCGAGTTGCAGGCCCTCGATGCGGCCCATCACATGCATCCGTTCACGGCCAATGGCGCCTTGGGTGCGAAAGGCGCGCGGATCATCACGCGCGCGAGTGGCGTGCGGCTGACCGATAGCGAAGGGGTTGAGCTGATCGACGGGATGGCGGGGCTGTGGTGCGTCAATATCGGCTATGGGCGCACGGAACTCGCGGATGCGGCGGCGCGGCAGATGCGCGAATTGCCCTATTACAACACGTTTTTTCAGACCAGCCATGTGCCTGCGCTGGAACTGGCGGCGAAGCTCGCGCGGCTCGCGCCGGGTGATCTGAACCATGTGTTCTTCGCAGGCTCCGGCTCGGAAGCCAATGACACCAATATCCGCATGGTGCGCCAGTATTGGGCGCTGAAGGGCCAGCCGGAGCGCCGGGTGATCATCTCGCGCAGGAATGGCTATCACGGCTCGACCATGGGCGGGGGCAGCCTTGGGGGGATGGCCGCGATGCATGCGCAGGGCGGGCTTCCGATCCCCGATATCGTGCATATCGATCAGCCCTATTGGTGGGGCGAGGGTGGGGATATGTCGCCAGAGGACTTCGGCTTGGCCCGCGCGCGGCAGTTGGAGGACACCATCCTGCGGCTGGGGCCGGAGCGTGTCGCGGCCTTCATCGCAGAACCTGTGCAAGGGGCCGGGGGCGTGATCATCCCGCCCGAAAGCTACTGGCCCGAGATCCAGCGCATCGTCGATCACTACGGTATCTTGCTGATTGCAGATGAGGTGATCACGGGCTTCGGACGGCTGGGCCATTGGTTCGGATCGCAAAGCTACGGCATCCGCCCGCATATCATGACCATCGCCAAGGGGCTGTCCTCGGGCTATCAGCCCATCGGCGGCTCGATCGTCTGCGATGAGGTCGCGCAGACCATCGCGCAAGATGAATTCAACCACGGCTATACCTATTCCGGCCATCCGGTCGCCGCCGCTGTGGCGCTCGAAAACCTGCGCATCCTCGAGGAGGAGCAGATCGTCGCGCGCGTGCATGATCGCATTGCCCCCTATC
>REBU01000056.1 GCA_007692585.1 Paracoccaceae bacterium
CAATGGCGCGACATGGCTCATTGCTGAACGGATCCACCGCGCTCGGCATACCCGTCACTGAAGCCGTGGGATAAGTCTGTCCGGGGATAGGGGCAGCTCGGCCATCAGGCGATTTGTGCAACAGAGCCCCTTCAAGCTCATCGCGACCCTCTGGATGGTAATGCGGGGACTGTGTCTGAAAAGACATCCTGCAGTGTTCGATTTCAGTCTTGCTCCATGCATGCAATGGGATACATTTGCCACTGGGGGGCAATCCAATGAATCAGGCAAGCGCATTCATAAACTCGGAGATCTTCGGGCACACTACCCAGCTTTTCGAAGAGAAACGGCGGGTCCTTGCGCCAGATGTTGTGGAAGGGTTCGCGCGGCAAGTGGTCACATGCCTCGCGGCAGCATCTGCAACGCGTCACTCCCTCGATCCGATCCCGATCAGCCAAGAGAGCGTCTCGGCATTTTGCGACCTGCTGCTTCAGCCTGATCAGAACCGTCGTGCGCTGGCCTTCATTGCCACGCGCCGCGACGAAGGCGTAACCATCGAGGATATCTATCTGGGTTACATCGGGCCGGCAGCGCGCTTGCTTGGGGAACGTTGGGAAAGAGATGCGCTAACGCCGCTTCAGGTGACGATCGGTGCGGGAACACTTTATGCGCTCATGCGCGCATTGCGCGCTGGTCTTGTCGCCAACCCGTCGCGGCCTGCAGCGCGCACTGCCCTCTTTGCGCTAGTTCCCGGCGAAAAGCATGGTATCGGTGTCACCGTTGCGGCTGATATGTTCCGCGAGGCGGGCTGGGATATCGATCTGCAACTTGGGCTCGATCAGTCCGGGCTTACGGAGCATGTCATGGCCACCCTGCCCGGGGTGATAGGGCTTTCGTTGAGCACCGTTGAGCGGTTGCCAGAGCTGCTGCAAGCTGTCTTGGGCGTGCGGCTTGTCGTCCCGGACGCTGTAATCGGTGTTGCGCATGGTGGCGATCTGCGTGCTGCCGATATCCAGCGTATCGCTGATGTCGACCTGATCTTCGACGACGTGCCAAATGCCATAAGAATGCTGGAGCGCCGGAAACCGATCCCTCGTAGCTGAAATTCTGCGGATCACGGGGCAAGTTGCTGCACACTTGGCTCATGCGGGTTGACCGGAGCCTTGATTCCGAAGCCAGACAGACGTGTTCAAGGCAAGCGCGTAGGTTCCCCAGATCAGATAGGGCACCATCATCAGAGCGGAAATCGCGTCATGGGTCCAGAAGGCCAGTGTGGTAGCCAGCACGGCAACCCATAGTATCGCGATGATCACGGCACCCGCCAGCATCCGGTGCAGACCGAAGAAAACCCCTGACCAGAGGGTGTTGATCGTGATCTGCAGGCCCCAGAGCACCAGCGCAAGCTCTGTGCCCGGCAATGCTGCAACGCGCGTCGCTGCAAGTGCCATCAGAACATACAAAACCGCCCAGACGATCGGAAAGAGCCAGTTCGGCGGTGTCCAGATGGGCTTGTCGAGGTCGCGATACCACTGTCCCGGCTTGAAAAGGACACCTGCGGCCGCAGCAACGCCACAGGTCAGCAGAAAAAGCGGGAACAGGGTCATTAGGTCTCCTTCGGGACTGATTTTCACTGAAACCTAGGCGCTGGTGAATTACGGCGCAATGCGCTGGATCAATGCCTTTGTCCGCGCCGGTCTGCGATTTTCAGAAAAACCCGATCTCGCGGATATCGACTTGCGCATCGTGATCGCGGCCATAGGCCACCACTGCGAGCGAGGTCAGGCTGCCAGAACGAAGCGTCTCGCGCAGAAGGCGGCCGGATGCGCGGAAATCCACGAACGGGAGCTTCACTTCGCTCCAGCGAGAGGTCACCTCAAACCCGGCCTGGTAATACTGCCACGGCAAAACTGTACCGGTCGTGCGCAGATGTACGAAATAGCGCTGGTCATTGCCGCGCGCTACAAGACGGACCCCGGTGCTGCCCGAAGGTGGCGAAGCACTCAGGTCCAGCCGCATCTGGATGAATCCTCCGCGGTTTTCGGTACTGACGCGCCCGGTCATTCTTGCGAAGGGGGCGCCCGCGTCCTGCAAGAACACCACCTGACCGCGCGAGACCCCGCCCATCACTCCGTCAGTGAAGAACCGCCAGCCGGCCTCTGGCTGCATCGCAAAATCATCAATCCTTGTTGCGAGTGCCGGTCGCCACAGAGCAGCGCTGCAGCCGAGGGTGGCCAGTGCGGGTCCAAGAAAACCGCGTCGTGTCAGGCCCGACCTCATGCTGCAAGAAGGTTTGCGCGCGGCGCTCATGACGACCCTGTGTGCGCCACTCAGTTCGCACCCTGCGCGCTCATCTTGTCGCGCAGCCGCAGGAAGAAGCTTGTAACTTCCTCGGGGGTGGCGCGGTCGACAGCATCGTTGGTCACGTCCTGCTGCGTCCATATCCAGCTTGTCGCCGGATCGTGCAGCATCGCCCAGTCCCCGAACACCCGCTCAGCTGCAGGTTCGGCAACATGGACCTTCACTTCGAGATGGCGGTCATCGCGGCCGATCCGCGCAAGCGCCTGCCGCACCTTGTCTTCAGGGCCTTCGAGCCATTGCAGATAGATATCTTCGCGACAGATCAACGCGCCGGTAATCCCGTCGCGCGTGTTCGCGCGCCGCGCATCGGCAAGAATTCCATTGAGCATCGCTGCGTCAAAACCGAAAGGCCGGGATGTATAGATGCTGCGGAACAGATTCATGCGACTCGCTTTTCCGATTAAGGGATGGAGTCTCAGGCTATCACGACCATCGCTGACTGAACAGCCGGGGTCGGCCGTTACAGTCATTATGCGAGGGGGCGACCTGTAACGTATGGTTGCGCCCCTGCGCATCGCTTACACTCTCGGCTACATTGGCCTCAAGCAAACGCGGGCTTGTGTGGACGCAGAGCACCCGAGGTCACGGTCGACGGCGGTCGAAAACTCAAGGAACATGTTGATGCAGCGACTGACTGTTACCCACCGAACGGAATATCGCTACGCTACGCCCGTGGCACCCGGCCCTCACCGGCTCATGCTGCGCCCGCGAGAGACACGCGAGCTGCAGCTGGTTTCCTTCGATCTGTTGATCCGTCCCGCATCAGTTGTCACCTGGGCTCATGACGTGTCGGGCAATTCGGTTGCAACTGCCAGTTTTTCCGGCCTGACAGATGTGCTGATGATCGAGAGTCGCATGACCGTCGATTTGTATGCGCCAATCTGGCCGGTCTTTGACATCGCGGCATCGGCTCAGCAGCATCCGTTTCACTATTCCGACGAGGACCAAACGGACCTGGGCGCATTGGCCCGCCCGCAATATGTCGATGTGGCGGGGCGCTTATCAGCCTGGGTCGATGGCTTCGTGATGCAGCGGCCTACCGACACGCTGGCCCTGCTCAAGGATGTTGCAAACGGCATTTCTGGCCGGATAAATTACCAGAGCCGCGAGGTGGAGGGCACGCAAGGGCCGCTGGAGACACTGGACCGCGGCTGGGGCTCGTGCCGCGACATCGCGGTTCTGTTTGCAGAGGCGGTCCGAACGCTGGGCTTTGGCGCAAGGATCGTCTCGGGGTATCTTTACGTGGCATCCAGTGATGTTATCGGCTGGACTGATACAGGCGCGACACATGCTTGGGTAGAAGTCTTCGTCCCGGGTGCAGGCTGGATCGCTTTCGATCCCACAAACCGCGCAGTAGGCTCTGCCAACCTGATCGCGGTCGCTGCCGCCCGCCACATCACGCAGGTCGCGCCAGTGACGGGCAGCTTTCATGGACGTCCGAGCGACCTTTTGGGCATGAATGTGGATGTCACTGTCGCTCTGGCATGAAACCCGCGCAGAGTGTGGCGCCCGTAACGAAATAGTCGGCTTGCAGATTTCTTTTGCGTTGCACCTTGTAAACCCGACCGCCAGAGGGTAGGGAGAAATGGCAAAGATTCTTCATTCGACCTTCTGTCTCTTAACGGCTTCAGTTGCGACCCTGACGACACTGAGCCGGGCCATCGCGATCATGTGGATGGCAGAGTACAAAAGGAGTTATCACGATGGCCACTGGCAACGTGAAATGGTTCAACGCCACCAAAGGTTTCGGCTTCATCGCGCCTGCGCATGGCACGAAGGACGTGTTTGTTCATGTCAGCGCGCTGGAACGTGCCGGGATCCGTCAGCTTGATGACGGGCAAGCCGTGACATTCGATCTGGAAAGCGACCGCAATGGTCGTGAGTCCGCGACGAACCTCGCCCTCGCTTGAGCTTACATCTCGCGTAAAGCGAAACAGGCGGGGGGCTACGAAGGTAGCCCCCCGCTCTGCTTGGCGCAGAGCATCAGGCTGGCACAAGTTGACTGCGGGCTGCTGGCTTCCAGATCGCCCGCGCATTGTCGCCGCAGATGTTGCGCCCGCGCAGCAAGGCCTGTCGTTCAGGTCACAGTAAATCCTACAGGAAAACGATTTGACACACCCCAAAACCAACGATCTTGCCGACCGTCGCAAGGCTGCAACCGATGCAAAGGCCGCGCTTTTGCAATCCTACCGCGCGAACATGGTCGCGGACGACCCGGAGCGACTGGCACGCCAGGAAGAGCGGCGCGCAATTGCCGCTGCCAGAGCCGAGCGGCACGCAGAGCAAGCCAGGCTGACGCGCGAGGCGCATGAACAGGAACGCAGGCGTATCGAGGCCGAAGCGGCCGACCGTCTGGCGGCAGCGGAAGCGGTGGCCCAGTCCGAGAAAGCGCGCCGCGCGAGCGTCGACGGGCTGATCGCCCGTGTCGTCAGGGATGACGCCTTTCGAAAAGCCGAACGCGACCAACGCTATGCCAATCGAAAGGCACAGCGGAAGTAGGCGTCATCGGCGCGGCGCAGTGTAATGCGCAGACAGCGGCCATCGCCCCGCTGGGGCAATGGCCATGATCCAACTTGCGCGACGGACGGAAAGTCGACAGACACTGCCGCCGCGCCTTGGCGCAACCTACCTCCCAAGCCTGCATCGGCAACGCACACACATTGTCTGCTTGGAGAGAACCTACTGCAGCATGGGGATGGCGTCGTCCGTCTGCCAAGGACGGAGCGTCGTCGACGACAAGCCCATCAGCGCAACAGCGGCCAGCAGCTTGGCAACAGCGCAACCGCAGCGGAAGCGGTCAGTCAGTCTTTCCTGTTCGCCCCTTCACCGCGTGAAGCCCTTATCTGCTTTCACAAAGCGATCAGACGCAGTAGGTAGCGCAATCTCCGAAGAACTGGACCAGTCATGGCGCAAAATGCCACCATCTATAAAGTTGAACTTTCCGTCTCTGACATGGATCGTCACTATTATGAGACGCATAAACTGACCATCGCCAAACATCCCTCGGAAACGGATGAACGCCTGATGGTGCGCCTGGTTGCTTTTGCGCTGAATGCGCATGAAAACCTGGAAATGACCAAGGGTCTTTCGACGGATGACGAGCCGGACATCTGGCAAAAAAGCCTCAGCGGCGAACTGGATGTGTGGGTGGCTCTGGGCCTTCCGAGCGAGAAGGTGATGCGTCAATCTTGCAGCAAAGCGGTCAAGGTGATTGTCTATCCTTACGGCGGCAGGACGGCCGAGATGTGGTGGGACAAGATCAAGAAAACCGCAACCCGTTTTGAAAACCTTCAAGTCATAAATTTTTCCGCCAGCGATACGGGCGAGCTCGCGAAGCTCGCAAGCCGTACGATGAAACTCCAGATCAATATTCAGGACGGCGAAGTGATGGTCAGTGTCGGCGACAGCGTCCTGTACGTTACCCCGTCGAAATGGAAAACTGCAGCATAACGCGGGCTCCCGCCACACATATCGAAGAGCTAACCGCGCGCAGCCGTGCGATAGACAGATCCGGCGACGATGTTCTCCGAACATGCAGATCGCAATCGAGAGCCCGGCCAGCCCCCACAACCGCACCGCAGGTTCGCGGAACTCAGACGATTACGGCTTCGAGGTCTTCCTGTTGTCTGTCTTTTGCAGAATGGGCAATTCTCCGAGAGTTTTGCCCTCGGGTGAACCCGGTGCGGCTCACCACGCCCATGGACGCTACCATCCAGGCGGCGGGCTAGGCGGAGCAGACTGGCCACCATTCCGGCCGTCTGCCTTGCCGCAATCGTCGCTGGAACCCTTGATCGACTGGCAAACCGGATCGCCGCATCAACGAGTTGCCCATCGTGGCGCCAGCGGTCCGCGCCCGATGAGCGACCGCGGGCGCCCCGGACGATCCTCACGCGGCGCATGCCAGGCTATCTTTTTGTCGAGCGAGATCAACAAAGTCCCGCGCTTGCGCAGGGCGGCGTTGTTGTCAGACCAGTTCCGGGTAAGGTAGCGGGCGGGCTTGGGCTGGCGCTTGCCGCCCACAGGGCGGCAAGGCTGAGGCGATCAAAGTGTCGGCAGGGGCGGCAGCGGCTGGCCAAACCATTTTTCGGACAATTCGTTGAGCTCGCCACCAAGCGTCTTGTGCATGATAAACACGTTGACCCATTGCAGCAGATCGAAATTCCCCTTCTTCACCCCAATGAAGCAGGGCGAATCGCGCATGATGAATTTCACCTCGACACTGAGGTTGGGGTTATTTGCGGCCAGTTCAGCAGCAACCGTATTGCCGGTCACCAGCACATCGACCTGACCGGATTGATAGGCTGACAGAGTTGCCGCATTGTCGCCGAAGCGGATGATCTCGGCATCTTCCGGTGCTGTGCGCGTCAGCTCCAAGTCTTCCAGAGAGCCCCCCGTCACGCCGATTTTCAACCCCGACAGATCCGAAACGGCCGCGATATCAAGTTCGTCAGATGCAAAGGCACCTGAATAAAACGGGGCATAGGCAGCAGAGAACCAGATCGACTTTGCGCGTTCGGGATTGGCCCCCATGGAAGAGATCACCAGATCGACCCGGTCGGTTTCCAGAAACGGGATGCGCTGGTTCGAGCTGACCGGCACGATATTGACCTCGACCCCGAGTTCGGCCGCGATCAGCTTGGCGACATCGACATCATAGCCTTCATGCTCGCCCTCCATTCCGAGTGCACCGAAGGGCGGGAAGCTTTCGGGCACGGCGATATTGATCGTGCCGCGTGACAGGATATCGGCCAGGTCAGCAAGGGCTGCGACGGGCGCAAGGCTGCCAAAGCCAAGCGCCGCGGCGGCGATGAGGGATCGGACTGTCTTCATGAGTGTCATCCTTTTGTTATGTAACAGCGGCAAATTCAGGCGGCGGCGACTGGCCGCAGCGTCTTCACGGTGCCCATCCTGCGCTCGAGGTGGCGAGAGAATAGCGACAGCGGGAAACACAGGCTGAAATAGATCAGCGCCATGAGCGGGAAGATGATGTAAGGCTCGGTCCCCGGAACCGGCGCATTGGCCCAGCGCTTGCCGATGGTCATCAGGTCGGTAAACCCGATGATATAGGCCAGCGATGTGCCTTTGATGATCTGCACCATGAAGCCGACTGTCGGGGCAAGCGCGATGGTGACAGCCTGCGGTGCGACGACCAGTCTCAGGGTGGGCAGGAAGCCAAGGCCAAGGGCGCTCGCGCCCTCCCATTGCCCGCGCGGAATGGCCTCAAGCGCGCCGCGCCAGACATCGGACATATAGGCGCTGGAATACAGCGTCAGCGAGATACCCGCCGCATACCACGGATCGATATTCACGCCCATCAGGCGCGGCACCCCGAGCCCGGTCAGAAACAGGAGCATCAGCAGCGGGGTTGACTGAAACAGCCAGATATACGCGATTGCAGCCCGCTTGCCCCATCTGTTGGGGGCAATTCTGATCAGGGCGATGAATGCGCCGAGGATCCCACCGCCAACAAAGGCAATCAGCGACAGGTAGATCGTGAATTGGGTCGCATCGAGCAATTGGTAGAGCACGATGCCATGCGGGCGACCAAAGATGTCGATCAGGATCTCTCTCATCGCTGCAGTCCCACCCACGGAAACATTAGCCGATAGACCCCGACCATCAGCGCCTTGAAGCTGAGCGAGATCGCGATGTAGATCGCCGTCAGGGTCACAAAGACCTCGAACGTCCGGAAGGTGCGGCTGTCAATGAAGATACCTGCATTGGTCAGGTCGCGGACACCGATTTCCGAAATGATGCCGGTTGTCAGGAACAGAAAGATGAACTGGCTGCTCAACGAGGGAAACATTTTCCCGACAGCCTGCGGCAGCGTGATCTTGAAGAAAATGACCAAAGGTTTGATCCCCATCGCCTGCGCCGCTTCTTCCTGCCCTTTGCCGACCGTGTTGAAGCCCGCGCGCAGGATTTCCGCGAAATAGGCCGAGAAATTCAACACCAGCGCCAGCAGAGCATGCGCCCAGAACGGCCATTGATACCCCAAAAGCAGTGGCAACCCGAAAGCGACGAAGAAAAGCTGCACGATCAGGGGCGTGTTGCGGATGAACTCGACATAGGCGGCAGCGATCCAATGGATCCCGAGCACCCGCCGGTGGCGCAGGAAGGCGAGGATCATGGCGACTGCAAAACCGATGAAGCCGGCCAGCAAGGTCAATCCTGCGCTGAGTGCGGCCCCTTCAAACAGAAGCCGAACATAATCCGCATTGCGGAATATTTCGAAAAACCGAAGGTCCAAACGCGCTTCCCCTCACTGCTCCGGACTTGTTAAGCCTCGGGACATCAGTCGTGAACAGAGCCGCGCGCATGGCAATGCTTCTCGGAATTTTCCAATTCTTCTGGGCGGTCATCTATCCCTTTGTTTTTCTGGCGTTACTCTTGGGGCAGGGGCTTGAATGAGGCTTCGGGCAGGGTGGGGTTTCCAAACGGAGTGAGGAAAAAATGAGCGTCATGTCCATGCTTTGATCAAAATGCAAACGCCGCCATGGCAAAGACAAACCTCGACTTCCCCGCCGCGCAGGCGGCCAGTGCCGTGGCGTCAAGGTCGCGCTTGAGGGCGGTCAGACCTGCAATCGTGCCCGCCGTGCCGGGTCCAGCCGGGGCGACAGCGCGAGATAGTCATGCGCCTGCAGGAAGCCGGGCGCGTCGCGCGCCAGCAGCCGGAGCCGGAAGGCCGAGCGCGCAATTGCGAAAATCTCGTAGCCAAGATCTTCCGCCGCCACCAAAGCTGCCGGTGTGACCCCTGCCAGCCGCGGTGTGATTTCCTCGAAAACGATGACCGCAGGCAAGGTTTCGGCAGGCAGGCCGGTCGCGCCGCGCAGCACTTCGGCCTCAAAGCCCTCGACATCGATCTTGGCGAAATCGATGCGGGCCAGGCCTGCGCCCGCCACGAATTCAGCGAGTGTCACGACGGGCACCTGCACGAGCTGACCGCCGCGCGCACCGTCGGCAGGGCGCAGCGTGGCCGCGCCTGCATTGCTGGGGGGAACATGCAGCGACATGATCGACGCTTCCGCGCCCAGCGCCATCTGCTGATGGTGCAGGGGCAAGGCGGGATTCATCGCAAAGGTTTGCGCCAGATAGGGCGCAAGCGCGGGATTTGGCTCGAATGCATGGACCACGCCCCGAGGCCCCGCCCGATGCGCCAGACGCAGGCTGACCAGCCCCAGATTGGCCCCGATATCCAGTGCCACATCGCCGGGGTCCACCACCCGGTCGATGATCTGCGAAATCTTGCGGTCGAGTTCGCCCATGTAAAGCATCGCGCGTCCGACATAGTCATGCACAGGGATGCGCGCCTTGCCACCGGTTACCTCGACTGTGGCATCCATGGGACTATCCGGGTCAAAGCGACGGAAAAAGGCGGAATTCGCGATTGTCCCGCATCCCGACATCAGCGGATAGAGCCGCCCAAGCCGCGCCGCGATCCGGGTCTTTCGTGGTAATGACATGTCGCTATCCTCTGGTGCCCCAGCCGTTCCATGGCCAGCACTATGCGACCGCCACGGTTGTAAGCGCAAGCCGGAAACTCCGGCAAGCGCGCCGCGTTCACCGTGCCCGCGCTGGGTCGGGCCGCAAGGGGCCGGGACGGTGCACCTAGAGCATTGATGGAATGACCTGATCCGGCGGGCGGTGGCCGTCGGCGAAGGTCTTGATGTTCAGGATCACCTTTTCGCCCATCTCGATAGGCCTTTCGCGCGTGGCCGAGCCCATATGCGGCAAGCGCACCACATTCGGCAGGTCGCGCAGCCGCGGGTTGATGTCATGGCCGCGCTCATAGACATCCAGCCCCGCGCCCGCGATCTCGCCTGCGCGCAGGCCCCGCGTCAGGGCGTTCTCGTCGATCACCTCGCCGCGCGAGGTGTTGATGATCACCGCGCTGGGTTTGAGCAGTTTCAGCCGCCGCGCATTGAGCAGGTGGAAGGTCGAGGGCGTATGCGGGCAGTTGACCGAGATCACATCCATCCGCGCAATCATCTGGTCGAGGCTTTCCCAGTAACTGGCTTCCAGCGCCTCTTCAGCCTCTGGGCGCAGGCGTTGGCGGTTGTGATAGTGGATCTGCATCCCGAAGGCCCGCGCGCGCCGCGCCACTGCCTGCCCGATGCGCCCCATCCCCAGAATGCCCAGCCGCTTGCCACCGATCCGCGTGCCCAGATGCGCCATGGGCGACCAGCCGCGCCAGCGGTCATTCTGCATCTCGGTGAGGCCCTGGGGCAGGTGCCGTGTCACGGCAAGCATCAGCGCGATGGTCATGTCTGCGGTGTCATCGGTGACCACACCGGGGGTGTTGGACACCAGAATCCCGCGCTGGCGCGCCGAATGCACATCGATATGATCGACGCCCGCGCCGTAATTGGCGATCAGTTTCATCCGGTCACTGGCCTGCGCCAGCAGGCTTGCGTCCAGATCATCGGTCAGCGTCGGCACCAGCACATCGGCCTGACGCAGCGCCGAGGCCAGCTCGTCGCGGGTCATCGGCGTGTCGTCTTCGCGCAGGGTGACGTCGAACAATTCCTTCAGGCGCGTCTCGACCACATCGGGCAGGCGTCGCGTGACAACAACACTCAGGCGTTTATTGGGCATGATCGCGTCTCACCTCTTTGCAATGCCTAGGCTTTGGGGCAAAATGACAGCACATGCAACGATCCACAAGGCTCGATTGATCGGCAGGGCGCTGCATGCAATGCGATAAAGAGAAACAGGCTTCCGGCATACCGGAACGGGCAGGCATATGACAAAACGAATTCTCTGGACGTGGCTTCTGGTGGGGCTTCTGGCCGGGCTGCTCGGGGCGGCACCGGCCATCGCGCAAGCGGTGGAGCGCGGGCCAGTGACCAATCTGCCGCTGCCGCGCTATGTGTCGCTGAAGGCCAGCGAGGGCAACGCGCGGCGCGGCCCGGATCAGTCGCATCGCATTGACTGGGTGTTCACCCGCCGCGACATTCCCTTGCGCGTCACCGCGGAATTCGAGCATTGGCGCCGCGTCGAGGATGTCGACGGGCAGGGCGGCTGGATGCATCACGCGCTTCTGTCGGGCTTGCGCACGGTGATCGTCCAGACCGACATGACCCAGCTTTTCAGCCGTCCTGATGGGGTCGGCACACCCACGGCGCTTCTGGAGCGCGGTGTGATCGCGCGGCTGCGCGAATGTCAGCGCGACTGGTGCCGGGTCGAGGTGGAGGGGCTGCGCGGCTGGACCGAGAAGCGCCATCTCTGGGGCGTCGAGGTCGAGGACGAATTCGACTAGGCGCGCGATGGGCTATTCGATCTGATAGGGCAGCAAGTCGCGCCGGTCATGGTCGATGCGCAGGCGACGTTCCAGCGGCGGGACGGCGCGCTGGTGGCAGTCATCGCGTTCGCAGATGCGGCAGGAAATCCCGATCGGGTCGAAATCGGCGGCGCGGCTGATATCCATTCCATCCGAATAGACCAGCCCGCCCGCATGGTCGATCTCGCAACCCAGACAGATCGCATAGCGCCTCACAGGCGCGTGAAACGCGCCGCCGCCCTTGGTCACGGCCAGCGCAAGGCAGAAATAGCGCATCCCGTCAGGCGTTTCGGCCAGCTGGCGCAGGAAGCGGCCCGGTGTCTCGAACGCGCGATGCACGTTCCAGAGCGGGCAGGCCCCGCCGAAGCGCGCGAATTGCAGCCGCGTGGCCGAATGGCGCTTGGTGATCGTGCCCGCCTGATCGACGCGCACGAAGAAAAACGGCACGCCTTTCGCGCCGGGGCGCTGCAGCGTCGACAGGCGATGCGCGACCTGCTCGATGGACGCGCCGAACTGTTCGGCCAGCGTTTCGAGATCGTGGCGCGTGGCAATCGCGGCATCCTGAAAGCGGCGATAGGGCAACAGTGCGGCCCCGGCGAAATAATTGGCCAGCCCGATCTTGGCGATGGCGCGAGCCTCGGGCGACTGGAACCGCGCCAGATCGAGCGTGGCCTCCAGCAGGTCACCTTGGCTGACAAGCGCCACCTGATGCAGAAGCTGGAAAGCCTGCGTCGCGCGCGTCGCCTTGGCCGAGATTTCCAGTACGCGCGTTTCCGGGTCCAGCCGCCGCAAGGCGCGCTCCTGCGTGTGGCGCAGCGTGATCTTCTGGCGGGCCAGCGCCTCGCTCGCCAGCGTCATCACATCGCGCCCGCTGGCGGTGAAATGCTCGGCGGCGCGGTCCACAGCGTCGATGTAGTTGTCGCAGTAATGAAAGAAATCGCGCACTTCTTCCCAGGGGCTGAGCCGCAGCGTGCTGTCTTCGCGCCCCAGCGCCTCGTCAAGCGAGGCGAGTTGCTCCTGCCCCTGCCGGTAGGCGCGATGCAGATCGAGGAAGGCGCGCGCAAAGCCCGGCGCATTGGCACCGACCAGCCGCAGATCAGGCAGGGCCGGGGCGGCTTTGGCGAAAAGCGGGTCAGCGAGCGCTTCGCGCAGATCCGAGACCAGCCGCTCGCTGTCACCGGCTGACAGCTCGGTCACATCCATCCCGAATTCGCGCGCCAAGGCCAGCACGACGCCTGTTGAAAGCGGGCGGTTGTTGTTCTCCATCTGGTTGAGATAGGGCAGCGAAATGCCCAGCCGCGCGGCGTATTCCTTTTGCGTCAGTCCCAGATGGCTGCGGGTTTCGCGCAGTTTCGCACCAGCGTAGAGTTTCTGTGGGGGCATGGGGCCTCAGCTGGATTTGCGGGGTTTGCAACGCAGTTTGCAAAGCGCCGCGTCCCGGTCAAGCGGAAATCTGCTTTTCGCGGTAGAGCACATAGAGATGCGGGCCGATGCCCAGCCCGGTCGTGGCCACCATCAGCCAGATCAGCGGCAATGCGCCCGTCTCGGGCGTCAGGATCGCGCCTGCGACTGCCGAGAGCGCCGCCCCGCCGCCGATCATGATCGCGCCGCCGATGCCGCTGGCGGTGCCTGCCAGATGCGGGCGCACCGACATCATGCCCGATGTGGCCGAGGGCAGCAGCATGCCGTTGCCCAGCCCGATGAAGACGAAACAGCCGAAGAAAATGAACGGGCTTTGGGGCAGGGCCAGCGACAGGGCGAGCAGCAGCAGCATGCCGCCAAAGGCCACCAATGCGCCCAGAAGGATCATCGCATTGATGCCCACACGGGCGGCAAAGCGGCCCGAGAGGAAATTGCCGGTCGCATAGCCAAGGGCAGGTGCGCCGAAAAACAGCCCCAGCATGGCCGGGCCGAGCCCGAAGACGGTCGCGCCCACAAAGGGCGCGCCGCCCAGATAGGCAAAAAACGCCCCTGACGCGAGCGTGGCCGTCCCGCAATAGCCCCAGAACCGCCGCGCGCGCATCAATTCGGGCAATTCGCGCAAGACCCCCGACATCGAGCCGCCGCGATCAAGCTTGGTCTCGCCCATGTCGCGCCAGGTCAGCGCCAGCACGCCCAGCCCCGCAATCAGCATCAGCACGAAACTGCCGCGCCAGCCGAATGCCTCGTCCAGCGCGCCACCGATGGCGGGCGCGATCATCGGCACGATGGCCATGCCCATGGTCACATAGCCGATACGCGAGGCCGCCGGGCCTTCGTCGAGCACATCGCGGATCGCGGCGCGGCTGACGACGATGGCCGTCACGACCACGGCTTGCAGCATCCGAAAGATCAGGAACATCGTGGCCGAGGTCGCGAGCAGGGTGCCGATCGTGGCCAGGATGAAGCCGATCAGCGCGGCGATCATCACCGGCCTGCGCCCGAACCGGTCCGAGATCGCGCCGATGAAGAGTTGCAGCACCGCATTGACCAGCAGATAGAGCGAGACGGAGAGCTGCATCACCGCGTAATCCGTGCCGAAATAGGCGGTCATCGTGGGCAGGGAGGGCAGAAAGACATTCATCGCCAGCGCCGCGATGGAGGCCTGCGCGACGAGCGTCATCACATGCGGCGGTGTCGTGGGGTCGAGCAGGCGCACGGAAACCGGACTCATGAGCCGCTCCGGTTTTGACGGAAGAAGCAGGCCCCGAGCGCAGGGCGGGCGGCAGCGCGGCGCGGCGCTGGCTTGAATTTCAGATGGCCATGCCAGGCGGAGGTCATGAAGACATTCGAGAGCGTCAGCAAAAGGATCGTGGTGACGGGAACGGGCATGGATGCGGCTCTCTTTGGCGGGGAAATTGAACTTGTGCAGTAGATTAGGATTTGAGGGAAATGACAAGGCTGCGATAATTTGCAAATTTTCCAGATTTCTGCGCACGCCATTTGCAAATTTTCTTGTTTTTCCTTCCAAGCGCGGGATGACCTGAGTATGGTCTGCGAAATTCAGGCGGCACGGCGGAGGGGCGCTCATGAAAGACATCCTGCAACAGCTCGAAGAACGGCGCGGCATCGCGCGCATGGGCGGCGGTGAAAAGCGCATCGCGGCACAACATTCCAAGGGCAAGCTGACCGCGCGCGAGCGTATCGAGCTGCTGCTCGACGAGGGCAGTTTCGAGGAATTCGACATGTTCGTAGCTCATCGCTGCGTCGATTTCGGCATGCAGGCCGAGCGTCCGGCAGGTGACGGCGTGGTGACAGGCTGGGGCACAGTCAATGGCCGTCAGGTCTATGTCTTTGCGCAGGATTTCACGGTCATGGGGGGCTCGGTGTCGGAAACCCATGCCGCCAAGATCTGCAAGATCATGGATATGGCCATGCAGAACGGCGCGCCGGTGATCGGGCTCAATGACTCGGGCGGGGCGCGGATTCAGGAAGGCGTGGCCAGCCTCGCGGCCTATGGCGAAGTCTTTGACCGCAATATCCGCGCCTCGGGCGTGGTGCCGCAGATCAGCGTCATCATGGGCCCCTGCGCTGGTGGCGCGGTCTATTCCCCGGCGATGACCGACTTCATCTTCATGGTGAAGGATTCAAGCTATATGTTCGTGACTGGCCCCGATGTGGTCAAGACCGTCACCAACGAGCAGGTCACCGCAGAAGAACTGGGCGGCGCAGTCACGCATACGCGCAAATCCTCCGTTGCCGATGCCGCTTTCGAAAACGACGTCGAAGCGCTGATCGAAGTGCGCCGCCTGATCGACTTCCTGCCGCTCAACAACCGCGAGAAACCGCCTGTGCGGCCGTTTTTCGACGATCCCGCGCGGCTGGAGCCAAGCCTCGACAGTCTGATCCCGGACAATCCCAATACGCCCTATGACATGAAGGAATTGATCCTGAAGCTCGCGGATGAGGCGGATTTCTACGAGATTCAGGCCGAATTCGCGAAGAACATCATCACGGGCTTCATCCGGCTGGAAGGTCGCACTGTGGGCGTTGTCGCCAATCAGCCGATGGTGCTGGCGGGCTGTCTGGACATCGACAGCTCGCGCAAGGCCGCGCGTTTCGTGCGCTTCTGCGATGCGTTCGAAATCCCGATCCTGACGCTGGTGGACGTGCCGGGCTTCCTGCCGGGCACCGGGCAGGAATATGCAGGCGTGATCAAGCACGGCGCGAAACTGCTCTATGCTTACGGCGAAGCGACTGTGCCGAAAGTAACGGTGATCACCCGCAAGGCCTATGGCGGGGCCTATGTGGTCATGGCGTCGAAACATATGGGCGCGGATTTCAACTATGCCTGGCCCACGGCGGAAATCGCGGTGATGGGCTCCAAAGGCGCGGTCGAGATCCTCTATCGCTCGGAACTGGGCGATTCGGAAAAGACCGCGGCGCGGATCAACGAATATGAAGAGCGCTTCGCCAATCCCTTCGTCGCTGCCGAGAAGGGCTTCATCGACGAAGTGATCATGCCGCAATCGACCCGCAAACGCGTCGCTCGGGCCTTCGCGGCGCTGCGCAACAAGGCGCTGCATACGCCTTGGAAGAAGCACGACAATATCCCGCTCTGAAGGGGGGGGGCAATGCGTCTGGTGCAACTGATCATCCCAGGGCTGGCGCTGCTCTGCGCTCCGCTGAGCGCAGAGCCAGGGCTGACACTGCCCTCGGGCGCGCAGGCCGCGCCACTGCCGGTGATCTGGGACGAAGATGCGGCGATTTTGCGCCTGCGCTACATCGTCCCCGCGCTGGACGCAGATAGCGCGATGCGCGAGGAGGAAGCCCATGACGACATGCAGTGGCTGTGTAACACCGCGCTTGCAAAATTCGAGGCCGAGCTGGGCGATCTGCCGGCGCAGGGCTGGACCGGGGCGGCTGTGACGCTGATGGATCGCGAAGTGGTTTTTGGCACGGTCGATAGCAGCGCCTTTCAGCTTTTCGAGTGGTTCCAATTCGCGCAAGGCAGTTGCACCCTTGATCTGGACATCTACGATGAAGACTGAGGACCGACTCTGCCGCATTGATGCAACTGCGCCACAACCCGTTGATGGCCAAAGTTTTCAATGGCGAGGATTCTGCAAAAGCGATATTATTTGGCAGTATGCGTTCATTCTGGCGCATGCAGTCGATAATCAATGGGCGCGTGCAGAAAAAAAATCGCGCCCCGGCAATACGAGCAGGAGAAAATTATGGCGAAACTCGTCCTTGTGTCAGCGTTTCTGGTATCCCTCATACCGGCAACCTGTGCACGTCAAGCCCCGGAACCCACGTTCCAGCCAGTCTCTGCCCCGATCTATGTCGAGCCGAGCTCGAGCAAGGGCAAATACTACAACTGATTGGTCGGGGCAGAGTATCTGCTCTGCCCCCATCCTCGCCCCGAAGTCGCGTGAAGCGAGGCGACTCACAAGATCACAGTGGTCAAGATCCGCAGGCTGGACTAATGTTCTTGCGTGCCACAGGTTGTGCCTGTGCGCATCGGTCCCGGCGGGGCAGGGCGCAAGCCTGACAGCCTCGTCATTTTTTGACGACAGGAGAACGTCATGTCCAGACTTACACTCACTCTGGTTCTCGGCGCGACTGTCGCACTTGCAGCCTGTTCACGGCCTGCACCTGCGCCAGCCCCCGACATGGTCCAGCCCATCATGGTTGAGACCACGACCGGCAAGGGCAAGTGGAACTGATCTGAACCCGGATCAGGCCATTGCGCCTGATCCGCTTTCCGCGACATATGCACCCCGACACAAACGGGGGCATACATGCTGAAGCATCGCGGATTTCCGGGGCGTCTGCCCGGTACTGATTTTCAATTCACCATCCGCCGCGCCAATCCCAAGGGCGTGACCCCGCTTGCCCCACGCAAGCGGTTTGCCGACCGCAAGCTGATCGACCGGCGCGCGGATGAGGCATTTCTGGGCGCATTGATCGCCCATTTCGGCGACATGCCTTTCGAGCGCGGCAATCTTGACGCAGGCCGCCTGTCCTGGCTTCTGGGCCGCGAGGTGGTGGCCGCCGAGGAGCCTTTTGATCCTGGCAGCTACGACGCGCTGCTGCGCGTTGACATGCGCGCCGCCGAGGCCAGCTTCCCGCAGCTTTTCGACGGATCGTCGGAATTTGCCTTTGACACATGGGAAGAGTGACGATGCTCTGTCCCGCAGCCATAGACCCCCAAGAGACAGCCAAGGAGCCCGCATGTTTTCCAAGATCCTGATCGCCAATCGCGGCGAAATCGCCTGCCGCGTGATCAAATCGGCCCGCAAGATGGGGATCAAGACGGTGGCCGTCTATTCCGACGCGGATCGCAATGCGCTGCATGTGCGCATGGCCGATGAGGCGGTTCATATCGGCCCGGCGCCTGCGAACCAGTCCTACATTGTCATCGACAAGATCATGGACGCAATCCGTCAGACCGGCGCGCAGGCGGTGCATCCGGGCTATGGGTTCCTGTCCGAGAACATGAAATTCGCCGAGGCGCTGGAAGCCGAGGGCGTGGCCTTTGTCGGCCCGCCCAGCCCGGCGATTGAATCGATGGGCGACAAGATCACCTCGAAAAAGATCGCGCAGGAAGCGGGCGTGAACACAGTGCCCGGCTATATGGGCCTGATCGCGGATGCCGATGAGGCGGTGAAGATCTCGGGCGAGATCGGCTATCCGGTGATGATCAAGGCCAGCGCGGGCGGCGGCGGCAAGGGCATGCGCATCGCCTGGAATGACGAGGAAGCGCGCGAAGGCTTCCAATCCTCGAAGAACGAGGCGGC
>REBU01000115.1 GCA_007692585.1 Paracoccaceae bacterium
AGGCCAAGCGCGGCAGCCATATCGTGATCACCACGATCATGTTCAACTTCATCGCAGCTTCCCTTCTGGGCTATGTTCTGGTGAATATCTTGCGGCCCACGGGCATGATGGACCCGGCATCGCCCCGGTTTCCTGCCGAGACGGCCCTGCCGCGCATGCATGAAATTCTGCGCCCGCTGGGGATCACGGTCTCGACAGTGCCGCCACTGAATATCTCGCTTCTGATTGCGCTCGCGATGTGCGTCGCGGTCTGGTTTTTGCTTTGGCGCACGCGGCTGGGCTTCGAGATCCGGGCCTTTGGGGAATCAGAGCCTGCGGCGCAATATGCAGGCATCAGCCCGGTGCGGATCACGGTGATCGTGATGCTGATTTCAGGCGGGCTGGCCGGGCTGATGGCGGTCAATTCCGTGATGGGCGAGCAGCAAAGGCTGGTTCTTAATGCGGTCGAAGGCGCGGGCTTTATCGGCATCGCCGTTGCGTTGATGGGGCGCAATCATCCGTTCGGGGTCGTGCTGGCCGCACTGCTTTTCGGATTTCTCTATCAGGGCGGGGCAGAGCTGGCGCTGTGGACCTCGATCCCGCGTGATCTGATCATTGTCATCCAGGCGCTTGTGATCCTGTTCACCGGGGCGCTGGACAATATGGTGCGCATGCCACTCACGCGGCTTTTTGCTTGGCGAGGCGCAAGATAATGGACCAGTCGATCTGCCAGATTTTTTTCGACGCGCAGACCTGTTTTCAGGGCGCGCGGCCCGAGACATGGGTGACGGTCTTCTCCTCGACGCTGCGACTGGCCACACCGTTACTATTGGCCTGCCTGGCAGGGCTGATTTCAGAGCGCGCGGGCGTCTTCGATATCGGCCTAGAAGGAAAGATGTTGTTGGCAGCTTTCATGGCTGCGGCGATTTCCTTTGTGACGGGCAATGTCTGGATCGGGGTCGGCGCAGCGATTGCGGCCTCGCTGGTCCTTGCATTGATGCACGGGGTAGCCTCGATCACCTTCCGGGGCAATCAGCTGATCTCGGGGGTGGCGCTGAATTTCCTCGCCGCCGGGATCACGGTTGTGGTGGCGCAAAACTGGTTTCGACAAGGGGGGCGCACCCCGTCGCTCTCGGGCGATGCGCGTATGGCGCGGCTGGATCTGCCCTTTGCCGAGGCCCTGCGTGATGTGCCAGTGCTGGGGCCCATCTATTCCGGGGTTCTGTCGGGCCATGCACTTATTGTCTATCTTGCATTCGCCTGCGTGCCCTTGACGTGGTATCTGCTGTTTCGTACGCGTTTCGGGTTGCGGTTGCGCGCGGTCGGTGAAAATCCTGCGGCGGTCGACACGGCGGGCGTGTCGGTCACGGCGCTGCGCTTTGGCGCAGTGGCGATCTGCGGCGTGCTTTGCGGGCTCGCGGGGGCCTATCTGGCGACGGGTCTCTCAGCGGGTTTCGTGCGTGACATGACCGCCGGGCGCGGCTTCATCGCGTTGGCGGCGATGATCTTCGCGAAATGGCGGCCCTATCCGGCGATGGGCGCAGTGCTGCTCTTTGCCTTCATGGAGGCTGCGGCCAATACCTTTCAATCCTTGCAGATTTTCGGCGTTACGATCCCGGTTCAGGCGATGCAGGCCTTGCCCTATATCCTGACGGTTGTCATTCTGGCCGGGTTCGTGGGCAAAGCCATCCCGCCGCGTGCGGGCGGGCAGGCCTATGTCAAGGAACACTAACCCCTAACTGGCCCCGACAGGGTCCGCAGGCACATCATGCAGATCTATCTGCCCATCGCCGAAACCTCTGTGAATGCCTTCACCCTGTTGGGCGTCGGTGGGGGCGTGGGGATGTTGTCTGGCATGTTCGGGGTCGGCGGTGGCTTTCTGATCACGCCGCTTCTGTTCTTTATTGGTGTGCCCCCCGCAGTCGCTGTGGCGACCGGTGTCAATCAGGTGGTGGCATCCTCGATTTCGGGCGTGCTGGCGCATCTCAAGCGCAAGACTGTCGATCTGCAGATGGGGAGCGTCTTGCTGATTGGCGGTCTGGTAGGCTCCTTGATCGGCATCTGGTTTTTCAACCTGATGAGTCAACTGGGGCAGATCGATCTGATCGTGCAACTGTCTTATGTGATCTTTCTTGGCATTATCGGCGGTCTGATGTTGCAGGAGAGCTTGCGGGCCTTGCGGCGGGCCAACAATCCGGCTGCCCGCAAACGCAAGCTGCATCAGCATTACTGGTTGCACAACCTGCCGTTCAAGATGAAATTTCGCACTTCGGGCCTTTATATTTCGGTCTTTCCACCGCTTCTGGTGGGTATGGGGGTGGGTGTTCTTGCGGCAATCATGGGGGTCGGGGGAGGCTTCATTCTGGTGCCTGCGATGATCTATCTGCTGGGGATGCCCACCAAGGTCGTGATCGGAACATCGCTGTTCCAGGTCACTTTTGTTGCGGCTTTCACCACGATGATGCATGCAATCACCAATCAGAGCGTCGATGTGATGCTGGCGGTGTTTCTGATCATCGGCGGGGTGGTCGGCGCGCAGATCGGGACGCGGGTCGGGCTGAAGCTGCGCGCCGAACAGTTGCGGATCCTCTTGTCGCTTCTGGTTCTTGCTGTGTGTGGCAAGATTGCATTTGACCTTCTTTGGACCCCGTCGGAATTCTATTCGATCACTGTGCCGGGGCGGTTCTGATGCGCTGGATTGCCCTCCTGCTCTTGCTGTTGACCGCACTGCCGCTGCGCGGCGAAGAGGTGATCGCCGGGCTGAGCCAGAATAGCGTGTCGCTGACGGTGAATTTCGAGGGCTCGGAGATCCTGATCTTCGGGGCGGTGCGGCGCGAAACACCCTTGCCTGTGGACACAGCGCTCGATGTCATCATCGCGATCGAGGGACCACCACAGCCTGTGGTGGTTTGGCGCAAGGAGCGTCGCGCCGGTATCTGGGTCAATACGCAATCGCAGGATATCCGCGCGGCCCCGAGTTTCTATGCGGTGGCCTCGACCGGGGCGTTGGCTGAGATCCTGTCGCAGGATGCGGATCTGACGCATCGGATTTCGCCCCAGCTTGCGATTTTTGAAGCGCGTGGCACGGGCGATGCCTCAGCCAGGGCCACCTTCACTGAAGCGCTGATTCGCGTGCGCGCCGCAGAGGGGCTCTATCAGGAGCATGAAGGGCTGGTTGATATGCAGCGTGACACGCTGTTCAGTACGCGCTTGACGCTTCCCAAAACCATCGTCGAAGGCCGTTATACCGCGCGCGTCTTTCTGCTGCGCGAGGGCCAGGTGATCGATGAATTCGAGACTTTCATAAATGTACAGAAGGCGGTTCTGGAACGTTGGTTGACCAATCTGGCATTTGAGCAGCCGTTTCTTTACGGTCTGCTCGCGCTGGGGCTGGCATTGTTTTTCGGCTGGGGCGCATCCGCACTATTTCGGCTTTTACAGAGCTAAGCCGATCAGAAGGCTCGAAATGTGATGGTCGAGAGCGTGCGGCTGATCCCGGGGATGTCGAACAGCCGCGCAGTCAGAAACTGTCCCACATCTTCGCTTTCGGGGATGTAGATCTTGGCGATCAGGTCGTAGTCACCGGAGGTGGAATAAAGTTCCGAGACGATTTCGCGCTCGTAAATTGCGTCGGCGACATCATAGGTTTTGCCGGGTTGGCAGCGAAACTGAACAAAAACACAACGCATCAGACGGTCTCCTGTGATTTGGGCGGTGTGAAGGGGGCGTTGCCCCCTCTGGGCGCAAGCGCCCATTCACCCCCAGGATATTTGGACAAGGGTGAAACGGAAAGGGGTTCAGTCGTCAGCAACAAGGGCCATCGGCGCGGGCGCAGCTCCGAGATCGTCAGTGGATAACGGTATACGGGGGCGGGCGAGGCGGTTGCGGATCACCCAGTGGAGCCGGTGTTCCGCACGGGTGATGGCGACATAGGCCAGACGTTTCCACAGCGCGATCCCGCCTTCGCTGCGTCCGGCGCGGGCGGCTGCGAAAAGATCAGGGGCAAAGACCTGCACATCGGGCCATTGCGAGCCCTGCGCCTTGTGGATGGTCACGGCTGCGCCATGCACAAAGGCTGCGCCCATATTGGCCGCATAAGGAATGAAGGGTTCTTCATCCGGGTCGGTTTCGATCTTGATGATCGAGGCCACGGAAATCTGCGGATCTTCGGCCCCGAAAATATACAGCCGCGAAAAGCCGGGTTTGCGACCGGCACCCAAGTAAACCACCTGTGCGCCCTTGATCAATCCGCGCGCTTCGAGATCGATGCGTTTCTTGCGATGCTTGAGTGGCAACTCCAGCCCGTCGCAGATCAACGGCTCCCCCGGCAGCAGCGCAGTTTCCGGTGCGGCATGAGCACGGCGGAACGCGGTGATCAGGCGCAGCCGGGTCGCATTGCGCCAGACCAACACGGGGGAGCGCGCCATAAGGTCTGAATTGACGCGTTCGGCGAGTTGCACTCGGTCATCGCGGCGGGCAGCTTCGGCGACGCGGGTCTCGAAATCCTCGAAACCGAGATCGGGATCGGCCAGCGAATGCGCGAGATCCAGGATCGGATTGTCCTGCGCCTGGCGATGGATGCGGTTGAGCACCAGTTTTGCAGGCGCGGGCAGACTGTCGAAGACCATGCCGCCGGGCTGGTTGACAGGTGCAAGCTGGGCGGGGTCGCCAAAGAGAATCAAGGTGGAGAAAAGTTCCTGCAGATCCTCGAGTTGACGGGCGTCCAGCATGGAGCTTTCGTCAATGAAGCCGATATCGAGCGGATCTTCGCGCCGTTTCCAGCCCGTGATGAAATCCGCGCCACGCAAGCCGGCCGCCGCCATGGCACCGGGGATTGACTTTACTTGCGCGTAGAAGGCATGGGCACGGTCGAGCGCTGTGTCGGACAATCCCTCGATGGTGGGGCGTGCGATCGTTCCCGTCAGCCATTCGGCGATACGTTCGTATTCGGGATCGTAGACCGGGGTATAAAGGATCCGGTGGATCGTCGTCGCGGCCACCCCGCGCGCGCGCAGCACTGAGGCGGCTTTGTTGGTAGGGGCAAGCACGGCCAATGTCCGCCGCTCGCGTTTGCGGCGGCCTTCGTAATCGCCTGAGACCAGTTCGACCCCCGCCTTGAGCAACGCCTCAGTCAGTTTGGCCAGAAGCATGGTCTTGCCCGAGCCTGCCTTGCCCATTACGGCAAATGTCGCGCGGTGGGTGTCAGAGGCCGGCTGGCAGGCATCTGTCAGCAGATCCACCCCGGCCTGCGACAACGCGGATGAGATTCGGTCCCAGGCGTCCGCCTGATCATCGGAGAAGGTGACTAGGGCACGGGTCATGGGTGCAGTCTATCCCAAGCCCTTTGCGATGGGCAGGGGGATGGGGCAGAAAACCTGCCATGTCACTCGGTTTGTTGATAGTCGTACTGATCGTCCGGGCTGCAGGGCTGATCCTGGGCCGTTTCGAGCTGGGCCACCTGCAATGTCAGGTCGAGCTGCTCGCTGAGCGCAGGCAGGTCATGCACCTGTGCATAGGTTCGCAGATCGATAAGGGCCTCTATCAGCCAGTCATGTGCCACGCCGGAAAGCTCCATCATCGCGGGGATAATACCGCATGATGTCAGTATAGCGCGGCGGCGCTTTCCAGACATTTACGAAAAATAATAAAATGCCGCACAAGCGAAAATTTGTGCGGCATTTTTGCTATAGGCGTGGTCTTCGCAGGATCAGCGTTTCGTGCCGGCTTCCAACGCGTCCGCAAAGGTGCGCAATCCGGTGCGCGGCGATTGGACCAGCACAGCCATATTGCCGGGCTTGTGCTCATTGCGATACATCTTCACATGTGCGGCGGGGATCTCATCCCATGGGAAGACCTCCGACATGCAGGGGTCCAGACGCCGCTCAATCATCAGCTGATTTGCTGCCGAAGCTTGCTTGAGATGCGCGAAGTGGCTGCCTTGCAGACGCTTCTGGTGCATCCACATGTAGCGCACGTCAAAAGTGCAGTTGAACCCAGAGGTGCCTGCGCAGATCACAACCATGCCGCCCTTCTTGACGACCAGTGTCGAGACCGGGAAGGTCGATTCGCCCGGATGCTCGAAGACCATATCCACATTGACGCCTTTGCCCGTGATGTCCCAGATGGCTTTGCCGAATTTGCGCGCTTCTTTCAGCCACTCGTTATATTCGGGCGTATTCACCGTCGGGAGTTGACCCCAGCAGTTGAACTCCTTGCGGTTGATCACGCCTTTCGCGCCCTGATCCAGAACAAACTGCCGCTTGGATTCGTCCGAGATCACGCCGATAGCATTTGCGCCGGCGGTATTTGCCAATTGGATCGCATAGGAGCCCAAGCCACCCGACGCGCCCCAAACAAGCACGTTCTGGCCAGGCTTCAGGTCATGGGGTTCATGGCCAAAGAGCATCCGGTAGGCGGTGGCAAGCGTCAGCGTGTAGCACGCCGATTCTTCCCAGGTCAGGTGCTTGGGCCGCGGCATGAGCTGCTGGGCCTGCACATTGGTGAATTGCGCGAAGCTGCCATCGGGGGTTTCATAGCCCCAGATGCGCTGACTGGGCGAGAACATCGGGTCGCCACCATTGCAATGCTCATCGTCCCCATCATCCTGATTGCAATGGATCACGACCTCATCGCCGACTTTCCAGCGCTTCACGGCAGAGCCCACGGCCCAGACGATGCCGGAGGCGTCGGAACCCGCGATATGGAAAGGCGCCTTGTGCACGTCGAAAGGCGAGATCGGCTGGCCAAGACCGGCCCAGATGCCATTGTAATTCACGCCAGCGGCCATTACCAGAACCAGGACTTCATGGCTGTCGAGGGGCGGAACATCGACCACTTCGATCTGCATGGCCTTTTGCGGTTCACCGTGACGCTCGCGCCGAATGGCCCAGGCGTACATTTGCTTTGGCACATAGCCCAGCGGCGGCATTTCACCGATTTCATAGAGATCTTTCTCAGGCGCGTCGTAATGTGCGATGCCGTCTTGCGTATCAAGAGCCATATTTGCCTCCATTGGATGTATGTTGGGATGGACCCGGCGAGCGTGCTGCGCTGCAGAAGGATTATGCGGCGCTTGCAGCATGCATAAGTTTGGCCGCGTAACAATGCAACCCTAAATATTACTTTTTTGTAATTTTATGTCGCGCGCGAATTGGGGCGATCCGGGTTGTGCAAACTTGTCTGGCCTGCAAGCGCGATCCCGTCCGACGTATCGCAGCGTTGCAGAACCGAAGCGGCATAGTAGCTGAAAATATCCTGCTCGCCGGGTGTGATTTCGATGAGATCCGGAGATTCGCGGATCAAACCGCGAATTGTAAGCCCGGCAAGTCCTTCGCGAATGGGGTCATCGGCCTCGGTTTCGCCCAGATGCATCCATGCCCGTTTTGCAATCAGCGTCTCGCGCAGGTCTGCGACCGACTGTGCCAGTTGTTCGGGGCTGGCTTTGCCGTCGCAGCGCGCAAGCGCGGCCGCCACCAAGGGCACTGGCAAAACCGGGACAGCGGCCCGGATCCGCTCGATCAGTGTTTCGGCCAGAGATTGCGTGCTGGCATCAGTCTGTTCTTCCAGAAATTTTCGCAATGACATTGGCGCACCATAACAGACTGCAGCGTAGCCAAATGGCTGAAATGTGCCACGCGCTTTTTTCCACAGGATACGCAACACATTACCGATCACCACACGCACGCGGACCGGAAAGCGCCGAATCCCGTGCATCCCGGCCTTGATGAGGACGCGGTCTTCCAGAATGCGGTCGTAGTTCAGGGCAACAGGCACGAAGACGACATCCGCATTTTCATGCGGATTGAAGCCGCGCACAATGTAGTGCAACAACCCGCGCTTGGCCGGGCCGACCATCCCGTTAAGGCTCAGCCCGCCCTCGGGGAAAATCGCCTGCGTAGTGCCTTGCTGGATCGACATCTGGACGTAACGCGCAAGAATCGCGCGATAGAGCGCGTTGGAATAGCGTCGCCGGATAAAATACGCCCCCATCGCGCGGATCAGTGCCTTGAGCGGCCAGACGCGCGCCCATTCCCCGACCGCGTAGCTGAGCGCCGAGTGACTTGAAGCCAGCCATGTGATGAGGACATAATCCATATTGGAGCGGTGATTCATCACGAAGACCACAGCGGCGCGGCTGTCGATTTCCTTGAGCGCAGGATCATCGCCGCCACCAATGCGCACTTTATACAGCCCCTGGCTGATACGCTGGGCAAGCTTGATGGCAAAACCGAAATAGGTCGCAGTCGAGAAGCCCGGCACGATCTCGCGCGCATAGGACCGCGCCTTCTCGAAAGCGACTGTCGGCGGCACACCCTCTTTTACGGCGAACGCGCGAACGGCTTCCATGACTTGTGGATCATAGATCAGCCGGATGACCTGATCTTCGCGGCGCATGATCTTGAAGGGCTCGATGGGGCGTTGCAGCTTTGTATTGAGCCGCGCAACCGCGCGTTCCATCCGGCGCCGGAAGAACCAGCGCACTGAGGGAAACAGGAAATGTGACGCAAAGGTGACCCCGGCGAAACCAAGGATCAGCAGCAAGGCCCAATAGGGAAGCTCAACAGTCTGAAACATGGCTATATCTTGCAGGAAAAACCGACGGGGTAAATGGTGTTAACCGTCTAAAGCCGAGCATCAAAAGGCCCCGGACACAAGATGTCCGGGGCGTTTTCAGCTTGCAAGTTTACGTCAGCCGACCAGTTCGAGACCAGCAAAGAAATATGCGATTTCCTGCGCAGCGGTTTCGGGCGCGTCAGAGCCATGGACCGAGTTTTCGCCGACAGATTGCGCAAATTCGGCGCGGATGGTGCCAGCCGCCGCATCAGCGGGGTTCGTCGCGCCCATGACTTCGCGGTTTTTTGCGATCGCACCGTCACCTTCAAGCACCTGCACCACAACCGGGGCAGAGGCCATGAATTCGCACAGCTCGTCATAGAAGGGGCGCTCAGCGTGGACTTCGTAGAATTTGCCCGCCTGAGCCTTCGTCAGGTGAATCCGCTTTTGCGCGATGATGCGCAGGCCAGCTTCCTCGAATTTGGCATTGATCTTGCCGGTCAGGTTGCGGCTGGTCGCGTCGGGTTTGATGATAGAGAGCGTGCGCTCGGTGGCCATGTCATATTCTCCAGAATTCTTGTGGGGGCAGAGGTTGCCCAAGCGCGAAGCCCTTATCATGGGCGTGTGACGAGGGGAAGACGGAACTGGGCCGAGAGTTAAGGCGTGATCTGTCCCCAGAGGTCGTATTCTCCCGCTTCATCGACCGTGACTGAGACAATATCGCCCACATTGAGTCCCTCGGTACCCTCGTCAATGAACAGATTGCCATCGATTTCGGGCGCATCGGCCTTGGTGCGGCAGGTGGCGATGCCTTCGGCGTCGATTTCATCCACGATCACATCCATCTGTAATCCCACCTTGGCGGCCAGCTTGGCTTCGGAAATGCTCTGCGCCTTCTCCATGAAACGGGCGAAGCGTTCCGCCTTGAGTTCAGCGGGCACATGGTCGGGCAGGGCATTCGAGCGCGCACCAGCGACGTTTTCATACTGGAAGCAGCCGACACGGTCGAGTTGCGCCGCATCGAGCCAGTCGAGCAGATGCTCGAACTCGGCCTCGGTCTCGCCGGGATAGCCGACGATGAAGGTGGAGCGCAGCGTGATCTCGGGGCAGATGGCGCGCCATTCCGAAATGCGGTCCAGCGTCTTTTCCCCTGCTGCGGGCCGCGCCATGCGGCGGAGCACGTCGGGATGAGAATGCTGGAAAGGAATATCCAGATAGGGCAGAACCAGCCCGTCAGCCATCAGCGGGATCAGATCGCGCACATGCGGGTAGGGGTAGATGTAATGCAGCCGGACCCAGGCCCCGAGCGATCCGAGATCCCGCGCAAGATCGGTGATATGGGCGCGGTGGCCGCGATCCGCTGCATGCTTGATGTCGACACCGTAAGCCGATGTGTCCTGCGAGATGACCAGGAGTTCCTTCACCCCGGCGGCGACCAGCTTTTCGGCCTCGCGCAACACCGCATGGGCAGGGCGCGAGACCAGCCGCCCGCGCATGTCAGGGATGATGCAGAATTTGCACTTGTGATTGCAGCCCTCAGAGATCTTCAGATAGCTGTAATGGCGCGGCGTCAGGCTGACAGATTGTGCAGGCATCAGATCGACAAACGGATCGGGTGCGGCGGGCACAGCCGCATGCACGGCGTCGAGCACCTGCTCATATTGATGTGGGCCTGTGACTGCGAGCACCTTGGGATGTGCGCCCGTGATGTAATCGGGCTCGGCCCCCAGACAGCCCGTGACGATCACGCGGCCATTCTCGGCGAGCGCCTCGCCAATCGCGTCGAGCGATTCGGCTTTCGCACTGTCCAGAAAGCCGCAGGTATTGACAATCACCGCATCCGCACCCGCGTAATCGGGGCTGATCCCGTAACCTTCGGCGCGCAAACGGGTCAGGATGCGTTCGCTGTCGACCAGCGCCTTGGGACATCCCAGCGAGACCATGCCGATGGTTGGCTGGCCGGGACGGGCAGTGTCGCGCAGCACCGCGCGCGGCGCAAGATCAGGGCGGAGGTCAGGTGGATTCGTGCTCATCTGGCGGCCTATACAGTGTGGTTTGGCCTGCGCAAAGCCCCGCGTCAGGCTGGGCGGCGCAGCATGGTGGTGCCCAGACGCCGCGCGATGCGCCAAAGCACCCGGTGGCCGAGATCAGCATAATCGAGATCACCTGCCAGCAGTTTCAGATAGCTGCGCGTCATCGATGGGTTGCGCTCGACCGCGCCGGGGAAATAGTTGCGCACAGGAGTCGCGTAGATCAGCGCGCGGATGCGGCGCGCGGCCGCCATTTCACGGTGGATATAGCCGATCCGTGACATGTAGGCGGCCATGGCGGGTTTGCCCGATTGTAGCGCTTCAGCCGCCGCCTGCCCGGCGAACTGGCCCGATTTCATCGCCCATGCAATGCCTTCGCCCGTGATCGGATCGACGAGGCCCGCGGCATCGCCTGCAAGCAGGACGGGGCCGCGACCGGGGGTCTTGCGATAGGCCCCGAAGGGCAGGAACGCGCCTTTGCAGCGCAGCTTCTCGGCATCCAGATGAGGGGCGTGCTGCGCAAGATATGTGCGAAAATGCGCCTTCATATCGGGGTTTTTCGCATGAACGCCGCCCACGCCGAGCGTGATCGAGCCATTCTTGGGAAACACCCAGCCATAGCCCCAATTTGCCGCGCCCAGATCAATTTCGGTGGTGTTGTCATTGGTCAGATCGCGGTCTAGTTCGACCTCCAGCCCGAAACCGATCTCGGCAGGGTCGAACGCGCGCCCGTAAAGCGCGCGCGCGACAGCGCTGTTGGCCCCGTCCGCGCCGATCAGGATCCGCCCGCCGAGGCAGCGCCCGTCCGCGAGCGTGACGCTGGGGGCGTCTGTGTCGATCTGGCTGATCTTGACCGGGGCGAAGACAGTGACGCCTGCTTCCTGCGCCCGCGCGTGCAAGGCCGCGTCGAAGTCGCGGCGCATGGTCATTTGCAGGACCGGGGCATCAGGTTCATGGCCGATCGCGCGCCCGGCGAAGGTCAGGCGGAACTGGGTCGAGGGCAGAAACAGACTGGTGTCCGGGGTCAGGCCGAAGACCTCGGACATATAGCGCACCGAGCGCCCGGTCAGACCGCCGCCGCAGAGCTTGTCACGCGGAAAAGCGAATTTGTCGATCAGCGCGACTGACAGCCCTGCCTGCGCGGCGGTGATTGCTGCAGCACTGCCTGCAGGGCCGGAGCCGAGAACCAGAAGATCAAAGCGATGCGTCACAGAGCTACTCCGGGATAAGTGTCAGAGTTTTCAGAGCGCCTGCAGCATGAAAACCCACAAATCGACGCGGGCATAGCATGCGCGGCACGATGTGAGAAGGGCATGATGGCCGCAGGCGTGTTGCTTGTTTGACTTGCTGTCGGTTTCAGGGTCAGGTCTGATGCCAGAGCAGGCGGGCTGCAGTGAAACAGGGCGGTCGTCCAAGTGCAATCAGCGCGTAAGCGGGAAAATGTGCAAGTGGAACATGTCAACAAGATGAACGCGCCCATACCAGAGACGGATTTGCCACCCATCGCCAGGTTCGATGCGGTGTTGGTCACGCCCTCGGGGGATCGCGATACGCCGGGGGTGTTCTGGCCTGATTTCGACCAGCAGATCCACGCACGGCTCCGGCGCAAGGACAAGCCGGTCTGTAAACCGCCCGTGCTGACCTCCGGGCGGTTGCGAATCGTGGACCCGCCCGCAGTTTTCGTATCGATGTATGACAATCATTTCGGCCATTTTGTCGCCGAGACCGTGCCCCGGCTGGCGCAGTCGCTGGCCGAATGTCCGCAAGAGTGGCCGCTTGTGTTCAGTTGCGACCCGCGCTTTCGCGCGCCCCATCCCTCAGCCATGTTCCGCGCTGTGATGGACTGGCTTGACGTACCGCTGGCGCGGTTGCGCTTTTGCCCCGAGCCGACGGTCTTTCGCAGGCTTCATATCGCAGCGCAGGCCGAGCATCTGGGATCGCGCGTGCCGACATCGCCGCGCTATCTGGATCTGCTGGAAGCGCGCGTGCATGCCAAGCTGCCGGATCTGCCGCAAGACGGGGTGAGCTTCATCAGCCGCGCCGCGCTGAGCCCTGAAAAGGGGTTCCATGCAGGCGAGGTCTATCTTGCAGGCTGTCTGCGACAGCTGGGGGTGCAGGTGGTCTTCCCCGAAGCGCTGTCCTTGCCCGAACAGATGCGGATTTATGCGCGCAGCAAGTATCTCATTTTCTCCGAAGGTTCGGCCCTGCATGGCCGACAGCTGATCGGGCGGCAGGATCAGCATATCTCGGTTCTCAGGCGGCGGTTTCGCAGCCATCTGGCGCAAGCTCAGATCGCCCCGCGATGCAGCAGCCTAAGCTACGTGTCCTGCTTCGCAGGTGCGCTCAATGTGATCGGGCCCGAGGGGCGGCCAGTGCTGCATGCGATGGTGTCACTCTATCAGCCCGAGGCCTTGCTTGCGCATTTTGACGCGATTGGCGTGCCTTTGCGCAAATTATGGAACAATGCCGTTTATCAGCATGTCCGCGATCAGGATGTCTTGCGCTGGCTGGCGCGGATCTATGACCCGAAGATTGCCCATTGGCTGCGCCCGACCAATGGTCCCGGCCATATCCATGAGCAGCTCGAAGCGCTGGGTTTGGGTCAACTTGCGCAGCAAGCCGCCGCGATCATGGACGGACATTCGGAACACAATAGACGTCACCGGCGCGCAGGGGAGGGTTAATGCCCCCCGGCGCGCCAGGCGGCCCAGTCTTCGGGCGTATCGAGATCGGTGAGCGCGCGTTTGCCTTGCAAGGGATGCAATCGTGGGGGATGCCGCCGCAAAAGCTGTCGTGCACCTTCATCACCGCGCAGCTGCAACATGTCAGCAAACAGTCGGCGCGGCAGGATGACAGGGTGACCCGCACGGCCCGCCATGTCGCTGGCGCGTAACGCCTGGGTCGAATGTGCGGCCTGCGCTGCGATCAGCGCGCGCATGTCTTGCGCGGTAATATCAGGCATATCGGGCAGCGCGATCATCAACGCGCCCACTGGCAGCACCATTGCCCAGGACGCCCCGGCTCTCAGCGACGCGGCCATACCTTCGGACGCATCCGGCAGGCATAGCCGCGTGAGCGGCAACCCCTCCAATGACTTTTGGCGCGCGGGGTCCGGGTCGCGCAAGCTGACTGCCAGATGTGCTGAAACGGTCAGCGCCAGCTGCGCGACATGGCGCAAGATCGGCTGACCATTGACATGTTCCAGCAGCTTGTCTTGCCCGCGCATCCGTGTAGCCGCGCCAGCGGCGGGCAAGAGGATGGCACAGCCGCGCATTATCGCTCGGGAATCAGGCCGCGGGGCGCAAAGCGCAGCATCAGCAAAAGCGCGAGCCCCATAGTCAGCAAGCGCATATAGGCCGCCGAGTCGAGCAGATGGCGGCGCAATTCGCTTTCCAGAGACATGCCGGATGTCACCATTTCCATCATCCAGCGGCCTGCTGGTTCGACCTGCACCCAGAGAAACCAGATCACGAAGGCCCCCAGAACCGCCCCCCAGTTATTGCCCGATCCGCCGACGATCACCATGACCCAGATCAGGAAGGTAAAGCGCAAGGGCTCGTAGCTGCCAGGGGTGAGCTGGCCGTCCATCGACACCATCATTGCGCCTGCCAGACCGCAAACCGCAGAGCCCAGAACGAAGATCATCAGATGGCGGCGCGTCACGTCCTTGCCCATTGCGCGGGCCGAAACCTCGTTGTCGCGTATGGCGCGCATCATCCGGCCCCAGGGCGAATTCAGCGCGCGTTCCGCAAGCCAGATCAGGATCGCGAGCACGATCAGGAAAAGTGCCGAATAGCCCAGGCCCGAGACGACACTGGCGGCCTGCGAGACCGACCAGCCCATCGTTTCTGCCAGCGACTGCACCCAGGGCAGCGGTTGCAATTCGATCGGGCGCGGCACCGGCCGGTCGATACCCGTGACATTATTGACCCCGCGCGCGAGCCAACGCTCATGTTTCAGAACCGCAATCACGATTTCCGAAATGCCCAGCGTGGCTATCGCCAGATAATCCGAGCGCAGCCCAAGACTGACCTTGCCGACCAGCCATGCGACCCCGGCGGCGAACACTGCGCCGACAGGCCAGGCGAGGATTACCGGCAGGCCCGCGCCGCCCAGATAGCCCTCGGAGGCCGGATTGACCGCCTGCACTGCTTGGGTTGCGGGACCGAAGACCTGCGAGGTGATCACAAAGCCCACCACCAGCACAGCGAAAATTGCCAGGCCTCGCAGCTTGCCGGGCGCCATGCGTTTATAGACCAGAACCGCAGCGAGAATCGTTGCCACCCCCAGCATCAGCCCCAGAAGGACGCCCAGCCCGCCTGCGGCCCAGGCCTCGGGCACGGGCGGTTGTGCGATCAGCACAACGGCCAGCCCACCCACAGCCGTGAACCCCATGATGCCCACATTGAACAGCCCCGCATAGCCCCATTGCATGTTCACGCCCAAGGCCATGATCGCCGAGATCAGGCTCATGTTCAGGATGGTAACGGCCAGCTGCGGGCTCTGGAACGTGGCGACAAGGGCCAGCACAGCGAACATGATCGCAAACAGGCCCAGATCGCGTGCTGTCAGGCTCATAGCACTTTCCCCTTGAAGATACCTGTGGGACGGAACAGCAGCACGATCACCAGAATGGCGAAGGTCACGGCGAATTTGTAATCCACCGGCAGGAGCTGCATCATCGAGCTTGGCTCAAGCCCCTCGGGCATCAGATAGCCGAAGACACGCCGCCAAGCGAAGGTGATGCCCATTTCCGCAAATGCCACGACATAGGCCCCGACAATCGCGCCCAAAGGCGAGCCAAGCCCGCCAAGAATGGCGGCTGCGAACATCGGCAGCAGAAGCTGGAAATAGTTGAAGGGCCGGAACCCCTTGTCGAGCCCGTAGAGCGTGCCCGCCAGCACCAGAAGGATCGCCGTGATCACCCATGTAATGAAGACCACGCGCTCGGGGTTGATACCTGAGAGCAGCGCCAGATCCTCGTTGTCGGAATAGGCGCGCATCGACTTGCCCGCGCGGGTGCGGTTGAGAAACCAGAACAGCGCCACCATGACTACCAGCGCGGTGACGATGGTGATGGCCTGCGCGGACCGCAGCGCCATGCCTTCGGCCAGCCCCGTCCAATCGCGGAATTCGCGCACTGTAAAGACGAAACGTTGCCCGTCCTCGAAGCGCGTCTCGCCGACGCCCATGAACAACCGCGTGATGCCATTGGTGACGAACATCACCCCCAGCGAGGCCATCACGAAGATCATCGGCTTGGCCTTCACCTTGCGGTAATAGCGATACACGAAACGGTCTGCCGCGAGCAGATAGAGCCCCAGCACCAGCACGCCGAACGGGATTGCCAGAAGCGCGGTCGGCAAGGGGGCGATGCTGACGCCCTGCGCCTGCAGAAACCACGTCCCGCCGATCACCGCGGCTGTGCCAAGTGCCATCGTATCACCATGGGCGAAATGCGCGAATCGCAGGATCGAAAAGATTAATGTGATCCCCAGCGCGCCGAGCGCCAGTTGACTGCCATAGGCAAGCGCCGGGACAAGCATGAAATTTGAGACGCTGACGAGCGCATTGAGCGGTTCCATATCCCTTATCCCCCCAGAAAACTCTTGCGCACATCCGGGTCAGCCAGAAGGGCCGCGCCAGTATCCGTATAGCGATTGGCGCCCTGCACCAGAACATAACCTTTATCTGCGATCTCAAGAGCCTGACGCGCGTTCTGCTCCACCATCAGGATCGATATTCCGGTGCGCGCAATCTCGATGATGCGGTCGAACAGTTCGTCCATCACGATGGGGCTGACCCCGGCCGTCGGCTCATCAAGCATCAGGACCGAGGGCTGCGTCATCAGCGCGCGCCCCACAGCGACCTGCTGGCGCTGGCCGCCGGACAATTCGCCCGCAGCCTGCCGCCGCTTGTCGCGCAGGATGGGGAACAGCTCATAGATCTGCTCCATCGTGCCGCGAATGTCATCGCGCCGGATGAACGCGCCCATTTCCAGATTTTCCTCGACCGTCATCGACGGAAAGATGTTGTTGGTCTGCGGGACAAACCCCATGCCCTTGGCAACACGTGCCTGCGGGGTCAGGCTGGTGATATCCTCTCCATTCAGTCGCACAGAGCCCAGACGCAGTTTCAGCATCCCGAAAATCGCCTTCATCCCCGTCGACTTTCCTGCACCATTGGGGCCGACAATCACTGCGATCTGACCTTTTTCGACTGCAATCGTGCAATCATGCAGGATATCGGCACCGCCATACCCGCCAGTCATTGCCTCACCAATCAGGAATGGCTCTGCCATCGCTCACTCCTCCCGCAAGACAAAAAAGCTCGCGATGCGGCGCAATTCCTGCTCCACATCGGCGTGTTCTTCGTTTTCGTCGTCAAGTGTAACGAACAGCCGCCTGTCGCCCTGTCCGGCGATCATGCTGACAAAGACCATTGGTTCATCCTCGGGCAATGCGATGCGGGTGGTCAGGGTCACAGCGTTCATCTCACCTGCGCTGAAGGCTTCACGCCCCAAGGTTTCAGGGGCGTCCAGCCCTTCATTGCGCGCCTGCGCGGCGAGAAGTTCCGTCAGCGCGTCAAGTGCCGCTTCCAGCGATGCGGCTTGGGCAATTGCGTCAGGGGCTTCCATCACCTCGAGCCAGTAGGGTGGCAGATCAAAGGCCACGCCATTGGTGAAGGGCACGACCTCGGCCCCGGCCCAGTCCGTTACGCCCGGGCAGAATTCGAAACCGCCGGGCAAGGGCGTGCAGGCCTCTGAGGTCGCGAGGGCCGATGTGGCCGCGATGGCAAGAACAAGGCCGGTGCAGCTCTTCCAAATGACGTCAAGCATGACCCTCCTCCTGCACAACCTTGTTTTTCAATCCCGTGCCGAGATAGGCCTCGATCACGTCCTCATTGGCCTTGATCTCGTCGAGCGACCCTTCGGCGAGGACCTTGCCTTCGGCCATGCAGATGACCGGGTCGCAAATGCGCCCGATGAAATCCATATCATGTTCGATCACGACGAAGGTGTAGCCCTGTTCGCGGTTCAGCCGGACAATCGCATCGGCAATGGTGTTCAGAAGCGTGCGGTTCACGCCGGCCCCGACCTCGTCCAGAAAGACGATCTTCGCATCGGTCATCATGGTGCGGCCGAGTTCCAGAAGCTTCTTCTGACCGCCCGAGATCTGCCCCGCTTTCTCATCGGCGATATGGCTGATTGTCAGGAAATCCAGCACCTCATCGGCGCGCGCCTGAATGCGGGCTTCTTCCTCGCGGACCCGCGCGCCATGGAACCATGCGGACCACAGATTTTCACCTGCCTGGCCTGGCGGCACCATCATCAGGTTCTCGCGCACCGTCATGGAATGAAACTCATGTGCGATCTGAAAAGTGCGCAGCAAGCCCTTGGAAAACAACATATGAGGCGGCAAACCAGTGATATCCTCGCCTTCCATCAGAACGCGTCCGGATGTTGGCGAAAGAACGCCTGCAATCACATTGAAAAGCGTGGTTTTTCCCGCACCGTTCGGACCAATCAGCCCAGTGATCGAGCCCTTGGCGATTTCCAGTGTTGCGCCATCCACTGCATGAAATCCGCCGAAATGCTTGTGCAGGTTTTCGACCCGGATCATCGCCATCACCATCCCCCTGGTCCTGTCAGAAAAAGGCCCGGGGGAAATGCGCCCCGGGCCAAATGGATCCTTGCGGACCCGGATCGTGTCAGTGGAACTGCACTGTGACGAATTCACCGTTTTCGATGACATATTCGCGATAGAAACCGGCAGCTTCACCGGGACCGACAAGCGTGACGTTGGTTGCGCCCATGTAGTTGATCTCGCCACCATCCGCGAGAATCTGCAGGCCGCGCGCCAAGTCACCCGGAAGGATTTCCTCACCCGGAGCATTGGCCACATTCAGGATGTTGGCCGCAATCCCTGCGGGAGTTGCTGCGCCTGCAGCCTGCGCGGCCAATGCCAAAAGGGCTGCTGCATCATAGCTTTCGCGCGTGTAGCTCGACTGGCCCTGAAACCCGGCCTCTTCGGCCATGGCGTGGAACAGATCGGCACCTTCGCCATCGGCCCAGGGAATAGTGCCAATCGTGCCTTCGATCCCGTCACCTACAGACGCAATAAGTTCGTCCCCGAACATCCCGTCTCCGATGAAGAAACGCTCGAACGCGCCCAACTCGTAGGCCGTGCGCAGCATCGAGCCGCCCCCGTCGATATAGCCAAGGATCACCAACGCCTCGCCACCGGCAGCAGCTAACTGACCGACTTCAGCGGAGTAGTCGCCACGCGCTTCTTCATGTGCCACTTTCGAGGTGATCGTGCCCCCGAGTGCCGTGAAGGATTCCTCAAACGCATTTGCGAAGCCCAGACCGTAATCATTGTTGGTATAGGTCACGGCCACCTCGCTGAAGCCGCGCTCTTTCACGATCCCGGCCAGAACTTCGCCTTGGCGCGCGTCGGAAGGGGCGGTGCGGAAGAACAGACCATTCGAGTCGACTGTTGTGAAGGCAGGCGATGTCGCGGAAGGCGAGATCATCGGCACACCGGCCGACATTGCGACATTCTGCAGGATCGCCATCGTGACGCCCGAGCAATCCGCGCCCATGATGGCGACAACACCGTCGGATGAAATCAGGCGCTCAGCAGCGGCCTGAGCGGCAGAGCTGTCAACGCAGGTCGAATCGGCCCGAACCGGCGTGATGGTCTCGCCGCCAAGAAACAGACCACTGTCGCTGATCTCGCGAAAGGCCAGCTCTGCGCCGTCAGCCATCATCGGGGTGATCGCTTCGATCGGACCCGTGAAGCCCAGAAGCACGCCCATCTTGACCTCGGCGCTGGCCATGCCAGCCGAGAATGCCAGCGCCGTGCTGGCAAGAAGCAGTTTCTTCATCTGATATCTCCCAAGTTGTTATCGTCAGCGCGCTCGGGCGACAGTTCTTGTCCCGCCGCGCAGCCCGGCAGTTTTCCTGCCTTGAGATCTGCGTAGCATGCGTTTTTGCGTTAGAAAAGGCTTTCAAGCGGTTGCGCCTTTGAATGTTACAGCGCCTGTGGACGAGATCATGTTTTTGAACAAAGCGTGCAAATATCAGCCCCTCAGCCTGGCCATGCGTCGCGACCCGGAAAATATACAGTAATTTTTAATCTGTTTGCGAGATCCTCCTGGCGGCAGAGCTGGTGACTTGAGGGACGCGAATATGGTGCAGGTGAACGACATCATGCGCGATTCGGTGCCGTGCTGCGATAACGTGACTGATCGTGATACCGTTCTGGACCGGCTGACCGATTTCCGCATCAGCCCTTTGCTGGAGGGGCAGATCAGCCTCGCGCGCAAGGATATGTGGGCATCGCGACGCGCGCATCCCGCGCGGTCGCTTTTCAGCTATGACCACGCGACCGGGACACTCCTGCAGAACCGGCATTACGCAGAAGCGGTCATCCGAACCGAATGCGGATGGACGGCCGATACTGGGCGCTGTGGCACATCCGCTTTGCGCGCCGCGCATCTGCTGGATCAACTCGCGCCGCTCGGGCTGTCTTTTCATGCGGATATGCGCGACCGCCGCGTTGGGGCGTCGCGTCTGTCGCCGAAGGGCAAGATTATCCCCGTCTTCCAGCACAACCGCCCCGCGGGCGCGCATGGGGCCATTCTCTGGCCGCTTCTGCCGCATTATCATCACCTTGGTTCACCGACATTCTTTGGTGGTGCGACGCGCGACAGCACAGCGTTTCGCGCGAAGAAGCCGCAGATTTTCTGGCGCGGCTCGCTCAATGGGCGCGATGCGCAGGACCGGCACCCGACGACGCTTGCGCGCGCAGTCGAGGCAGGCACGCTGGATCACGACGCCTGTCTGGAGCATGTGATGACCGTTCCGCGCTTTGCGCTCGTGCGCCGGTTTCAGGATCATCCGCTTTGCGATTTTGCCCTCGTTGATACGGCCTCGCGGTTTTGGTCGCGGCTTTACGGGCTGCGCCGGTCTGGCCGCGTAGCGCGCGAAGACGCCTGTCTCTTTCGCTATCAACTGGTGGTCGAAGGGAATGACCGGGGCTCGAATTTCCCGTGGCTGTGTGAAACCAACTGTCTGATCTTGAGACAGGATATGGAATGGCAGTCGTTTTATGACGACATGTTCCGCCCATGGGAGCATTTCATCCCGATTGCACGGGATTTCTCGGATCTTGAAGATAAATACGAGTGGTGTGAGAGGCATCTCGACCGTTGCGCCCAGATCATCGAAACGGCCCAGAACACCGCGCGCATGATCGCGGCGCGCGGGTTTATCGAGGACAGCAATGACCGCGTGATCGCGCGTTACCGGGCGATCACAAAGGGGCTTGAGATGTGAGCGTCATTCCAGCTCGATCGTGCCCGGCGGCTTGGACGTGCAATCGTAGAACACCCGATTGATACCGCGCACTTCATTAATGATCCGCGTCGCAGTCTCGCCCAGAAATTCGTGGCTGAAGGGGTAGTAATCTGCTGTCATGCCATCGACGCTCGTGACCGCACGCAAAGCCAGCGCGAAGTCATAGGTGCGCCCGTCACCCATCACGCCCACAGTGCGCATCGGCAGGATTGCCGCGAAAGCTTGCCAGATTTCATCGTAAAGCCCGTGTTTGCGGATCTGATCGATATAGACCGCATCCGCCTTGCGCAGAATCTCAAGCTTGTCGCGCGTGATTTCGCCAGGGCAGCGGATCGCAAGACCTGGACCGGGGAAAGGATGGCGTCCGATGAATTTCTCCGGCAGGCCGAGCTCACGTCCCAGTGCGCGGACTTCATCCTTGAACAATTCGCGCAACGGCTCAACGAGCTTCAGCCCCATCTTTTCGGGTAGCCCGCCGACATTGTGATGCGACTTGATTGTGACGGAAGGACCGCCCGAAAAGCTGACCGATTCGATCACATCAGGGTAGAGCGTGCCTTGGGCCAGAAACTCCGCGCCCTCGATTTCGCCCGCGTATTTCTGGAAGACATCAATGAACAATCTGCCAATGATCTTCCGCTTTGTTTCCGGGTCGGAAACACCTTCCAGCTCGCCCAGAAACAGATCCGCCTCATCAGCATGGATCAACGGAATATTGTAGGTGTCGCGGAACATGCGTACGACTTCATTGGCTTCATTCAGCCGCAAGAGACCATGATCGACGAACACACAGGTCAGTTGGTCACCGATCGCTTCATGGATCAGCACGGCTGCGACCGAGGAATCAACGCCTCCCGACAGTCCGCAGATCACCTGCTTGTCGCCCACTTGCGCGCGAATTTTTGCAATCGCTTCATCGCGGTAGCTCGCCATTGACCAGTCGCCTGTGAACCCGGCAAGGCGCACGAAATTCTCATAAAGCTTCGCGCCGCGCGGCGTGTGATGGACTTCTGGGTGGAATTGGACGGCGAAGAAATTGCGCGAGACGTCCGCTGTGATCGCGAAGGGCGCACCGGAGGAGGTGCCATAGACCTCGAAGCCCGGCGCGATGCGGCTGACATGGTCGCCATGGCTCATCCAGACCTGCTCCGGGCCAGCCGCGAACCAGCCCTCCAGCAGCGGCAGGGGCGCGCCGGCCTGCGACACCAGAGCGCGGCCGAATTCCGCCGTGCCATCGCCGCTTTCGACCAACCCGCCAAGTTCCTGCATCATCACTTGCTGGCCATAACAGATGCCAAGGATAGGAACTCCCAGCGTGAAAGCGCGTGCGGGTGGGCGGGGAGAACCCGCGCGCGTGACCGAATCCGGCCCGCCCGAGAAAATGATCGCCTTTGGCGCAAAGTCGTCGAGGAAAGCATCATCCACGCGATTGAACGGGTGGATTTCGCAATAGACATTCAACTCACGCAGGCGCCGCGCGATAAGCTGCGTGACCTGGCTGCCGAAATCAATGATCAGAAGGCGTTCATGTGTGCTCATGGCCTCTCTCTAGGTCAGTGCCGCGCCCCTCGCAAGAGGATCACTTGGCCACAGACAGAATTTGCAGATCGGCCACATTCGTGCCCGTGCCGCCGGTGATCAGCAAGTCGCCCGCAAGCTCCAGCGCGGCGAAGCTGTCGTTATTGGCGAGCAGTTGCTCGGGATCGCCACCCTTGGTCCGGATACGCGCGCAGGTCGTCCCATCCACGATTGCGCCCGCAGCTTCGGTGGGGCCATCGCGCCCGTCCGTGCCTGCCGACAAAAACCGCCAGCCCGCGCGCCCGTCGAGCGCCAGCGCCACGCGCAAGGCAAGCTCCTGATTGCGCCCGCCGCGCCCGTCGCCGCGCAGCTGCACGGTCGTCTCGCCACCCATCAGGGTGATGCCGGGGCCTGCGTGCAGCTGCGCGACAACACGCTGCGCGGCGTCGGCGACATCGCCCACCAGCGGCTCCGGGTCACGGTGCGCGTCTTTGCGCGCTGCAGCCATCGCGTCGAGGGATTTCGCGTTCGATCCGATGAGGATGTTGCGCGCCTCGGTCAGGAGGGGCTGGGATTCGGTGCGTGACAATGCCGTTCGCGCCGCCGCCGGCAGCTGCTCCCAAAGCTGCGCCGCGTGCAGAAGTTCCACGACTTCCGCGCGTGGCAGCAGTGGGGATGCTGTCGGGCCAGAGGCAATGGCGCGCAGGTCGTCGCCGATCACATCGGACAGGATCAACGCGGTCACCGGGGCAGGGGCGGCGATCCGCACAAAGCCCCCCCCCTTGAGTTGCGACAGATGCTGGCGCACGGCGTTCATCGCCACGATGTCGAGCCCTGCGCCCAGCAGAACGCGGCTGACTTCAGCCTTATCGTCCAGCGACAGGCCGGCCACAGGCGCGGGCAACAGGGCCGATGCCCCACCAGAGACAAGCGCAAGAACCCTGTCATCGCCGCTGGCCGCTTCCAGCATCGCCATGATTGCATTGGCCGCACGCTGTCCGTTCCCGTCCGGGACGGGATGGGCTGCGGTCCATAGGTCTGCCCCCGCAACCGGTCGCGCATTCTCGGGATTTGTGACAACGATGGCGTGCCGGGGCGACGGCAGCACGTTTAGTGCTGCACTCGCCATGGCGCATGCGGCCTTGCCGAAGGCGATCACATGCGTGGGGGCTGTATGGGCCAGTGCTGTGCAGGCGCGATGGACGGCCTGCGCAGGATCAGCGGCCTGAACCCCGACCTGAAACAGGGTCGACATTTCATCACGACTGAGCATGGAATCCTCCGCAACAACGCCGATGCCTTGATGCAAAGCAGACGCCCCCCAGTTTGGCAATGGCACATGCGGGCTGCAGTTGATATAGAGCGCAGCGAAACGGGGGCCGAGGGGCAGGAAAGGACACGGGATGTTTGATCTGACAGGAAAATCCGCACTGGTGACGGGCGCTTCGGGCGGAATAGGTGCTGCGACTGCCCGCGCGCTGCATGGCGCGGGCGCGACGGTGGCGCTGTCGGGGACGCGCGAAGCCCCTCTGTTGGCATTGGCCGAGGAATTGGGCGCGCGCGCCTATGTTACCCCCTGCAACCTGTCGGACCCGGAGGCCGTGGAGGCATTGCCCAAAGCCGCAACAGATGCGATGGGCGCGCTTGATATTCTGGTCAACAATGCCGGGATCACCCGCGACACGCTGATGATGCGCATGTCAGACGCGCAATGGGCCGAGGTGCTGGATGTGAATCTGACCGCCTCGATGCGGCTCATGCGTGGTGCCCTGCGCGGCATGATGAAAGCGCGTTGGGGTCGGATCGTGAATATTTCATCGGTGGTGGGGGCGACCGGAAATCCGGGGCAGGCGAATTATGTGGCCTCGAAGGCGGGACTGGTGGGGCTGTCGAAAGCGTTGGCGCAGGAAGTCGCCTCGCGCGGGATCACAGTGAACTGCGTGGCACCGGGTTTCATCGCCACCCCCATGACCGAAGCGCTGACCGAGGCCCAGCAAGCGGCAATAAATGCACGCATCCCCGCCGGGCGCATGGGAACGCCGGAAGAAATCGCTGCCGCCGCACTTTATCTCAGCAGCCATGAGGCGGCGTATGTCACGGGCGCGGTCGTGCATGTCAATGGTGGCATGGCGATGATCTGAGCGCACAAATCATTTGTGCGTGGCAGGGGCTGTGCTATAGCGATCAGCGCGGGGGAGGCAGGCTTTCAGCAGAGGTCTTGACCTACCCTGACAATGTGCCTAAAGGGTCGCGGACGAGCCGCCCCTATCTGTGGCGGACGAGGGAATTTCAGGCCGCGATGCGGCAAAACCTGAGGGGAAGAACATGAGCGATATCGCGGATCGTGTGAAGAAGATCGTGGTCGAGCATCTGGGCGTGGACGAAGGCAAGATCACGGAAGGTGCATCTTTCATCGACGATCTGGGCGCCGACAGCCTTGACACGGTCGAACTGGTCATGGCGTTCGAGGAAGAATTCGGCATCGAAATCCCCGATGATGCTGCCGAGAACATCCAGACATTTGGCGACGCGGTGAAGTTCATCACTGAAGCCAGCTGATCGCACAGCCATACTCCGAATTTTTGAAACGCCATCCCGACCGGGATGGCGTTTTGCGTTACATCTGTTTCGGGACAAGCGCCCCAGGGCGCAAATGGTGCCGGGCGAAGGTCTGGTGCTGGTCCGGCTCGCCTTTTGCGGGCGCTTGTCGTGCGTTTTCAGCGAAAGCCCGCAACTGTCGCTGGCTTGACCCTTCCCCCCTGATGAAAATCCCGGTATCACCTGAAAAAAATCGCATGGTTAAATCCACGAGGGAAGAATGCGCAGAGTTGTCATTACAGGTCTGGGAATGGTCTCGCCTCTGGCCTGCGGGGTCGAGGAGACCTGGTCCCGGCTTCTGGCAGGGCAATCAGGGGCCGGACATATCACCCGATTTGATGCAAGCCCGCTTGCGACCACCTATGCGTGTGAAGTGCCGCGCGGCGATGGCACGAATGGTACGTTCAATCCTGACGACTGGATGGCCCCGAAAGAAGCACGCAAGGTGGATGAGTTCATCCTCTACGGTGTCGCTGCCGCAGACCAGGCCGTGCGCGACGCAGGCTGGATGCCCGAGGATGAAGCAAGCCGTTTGCGCACAGGGGTCATGATCGGCTCGGGCATTGGTGGTCTTTCAGCGATTGCCGATACGGCCGTGCTGATCAAGGAGCGAGGCCCACGCCGGGTGTCGCCCTTTTTCATTCCGTCGGCATTGATCAATCTGGTTTCAGGGCAGGTCAGTATCCGCTACGGGTTCAAGGGGCCGAACCATGCGGTGGTGACGGCCTGTTCCACCGGCGCGCATGCCATTGGCGATGCTGCGCGGCTGATCCAGTGGGGCGATGCCGATGTGATGATCGCGGGCGGTGCGGAAAGCCCTATCTCGGAAATCGGGATCGCGGGGTTCAACGCCTGCAAGGCGCTATCGACCAAACGGCCCGATGATCCGCAAGCCGCTTCGCGGCCCTATGATGCCGATCGCGACGGATTCGTGATGGGCGAGGGCGCAGGGGTGGTCGTGCTGGAGGAATACGAGCATGCCGTCGCACGCGGTGCCAGGATCTACGCTGAAGTTCTGGGCTATGGGATGTCAGGCGACGCCTATCACATCACGGCTCCATCCGAGGATGGCGATGGCGCATTGCGCTCGATGCAGGCCGCCGTGACCCGCGCGGGGATCTCGCCCGATCAGATCGATTACATTAACGCGCATGGCACATCGACCATGGCCGATGTGATCGAGCTTGCCGCGGTCGAGCGCTTGCTTGGCCATGCTGCGGCACGCGCCACGATGTCGTCGACGAAATCGGCCATCGGGCATTTGTTGGGCGCGGCCGGCGCGGTCGAGGCGATTTTCTGCTGTCTTGCGATCCGCGACCAGATCGCACCGCCTACACTGAACCTTGATGACCCGGCGGTTGACACGCCCCTAGATCTCGCTCCAAAAACTGCGCGCAAGCGTGACATCACAATCGCGCTGTCCAACAGCTTCGGTTTCGGTGGCACGAATGCCAGCCTGATTCTCGGGAAAGCGAGCACCTGATGGTTCGGCATGTTGTCGCCAATGTCTTTACCTTGATGATCGTGGCCCTGATCGGGGTCGCGATTGTGATTTCGTCCGGAAAACGCAGTTTTTTCGTCGAAGGCCCGTTGGCTGAGGCGATCTGCTTCCGGGTCGCGCCCGGGGCCAGCCTGCGGGCGGTATCGGGGGCATTGGCGCAACAAGGTGCTGTCAGCTCGGAGGCTGTGTTCCGAATTGGCGCGCAATACACAGAGCGCGCGGATAATCTGCGTTTCGGCGCCTATCTGATCCCCGAGCGCGCGTCGATGGATGAGATCATGGACCTGTTGACGCGCGGTGGCGCTTCGACATGCGGGACGGAAATCCAGTATCGCATCGGGGTTACCCGGATAGATACGCTTGTGCGTGAACTGGACCCGGCCACACAGCGCTTCCAGACAGTGGTGCAGTTTTTCAGCGATGAAGAGCCGCCCGAAGACTATGCACGCTTCACAGCCGAGCCGGACATTCAGTATCGCATCACGGTTGCGGAAGGCGCCACGAGCTGGCAGATCTGGGAAGGGTTGCGCCTGGCCGAATTCCTGAGTGGCGAGCCGGGCGAGCTGCCGCGCGAAGGCTGGCTTGCGCCCGACAGCTATGCCGTGTCGCGTGGTGCAGACCGGCAGGGTATTCTGGCCGAGATGGAGGCGCGTCAGACCCGCATCCTGACCGCGCTTTGGGAGGAGCGCGCCGAGGATCTGCCTTACGCGTCGCCCGAAGAAGCGCTGATCATGGCCTCAATCGTCGAGAAGGAAACCGGCGTGGCCGATGAGCGACGGCAGGTGGCGAGTGTTTTCGTCAACCGGTTGCGGATTCCAATGCGGCTGCAGACCGATCCGACCGTGATTTACGGGATCACATTGGGGCAGGGGACGCTCGGCCGTGGTCTTCGACGCTCCGAACTGGACGCGCTGACCCCGTTCAATACCTATCGCATCGACGGTTTGCCGCCGACGCCCATTGCCAATCCCGGTCGGCTTGCAATTGCGGCGGCGCTGAACCCTGATGACACGCCCTATCTCTATTTCGTGGCTGATGGCACTGGGGGGCATACGTTTAGCACCAACCTTGCCGACCACAACCGTGCGGTCGCGCGCTGGCGCGAGATCGAAGCGGATATTCGTGCGCGCCAGCAAGGCGAGGGCAACTGAGCGATTGTGGGGCGCGCCCAGTCAGCGCCTCATTTCTTGATCAGATACCCGACCAGCCCTCCCGCTGCTCCGGTCAGGAAAGACATGGCCCATTTCTTTTCTTCAGCGGTTGCTGTCGGGGACTGGACTGTGACGAAACAGATCCAGGCGAGCATCCCCAGAAAGACCAGCGCCGCTGCAAACAGGATGAAATCCTTGATCACCCGTGCCCATGCGTCGCGCAGCGTTTCTTCGGGTTTGACCGTCACCGTATACGTGTGACCGGGCGGCGTGGCCGACAGATCATAGGTCGGCGGATTGCTCACAGCCCGACGAACTCGGTTTCCATCTGCCGCGTGCTCGGCTCAACAAGCCCGAGCTTCAAGCCACGTTTCTTGCCTTCCTGCGCGGCGATAAACAGTTGCAGCGCCTTGCGGATGACTTCGCTCTTGTTGCTTTCGCTGTCCGAGACGACTTTCTCTATGGCCGAATTCAGATCGTCAGATAGGACAAGATTCATTCTCACGCTCATATTGCTCTCCGTTGCACAGGGACGCATGCGCAAAATATGCGCATTATATGCGCATGCGTCAAGAGGCGCTTGGAACAAACAGAGTGCGTTAACCAGCGTCAGGTTTTTGCAGCCCAGTCATGCGGTGCGCGCAGGAAGCTTTCGACCGCATCGAGCGTCGCGTCGTCGAAATCCGCGCCGCGCCGCGCTTCGGCCAGAACGTCCCACCACGTACAAAGGTAATGGAGCTTCACCCCATGTTCCGCGAGCCGCGGCTCCGTTTCCGGGAAGATGCCGTAATAGAAGATGACGGCCGTATGCGCGCAGTCTGCACCTGTCTCGCGGATCGCGTCCACAAAGCTGAGTTTCGAGCCGCCATCCGTGGTCAGATCCTCGATCAACAGCACGCGTTGGCCTTCATGCATTGCGCCTTCGATCCGGGCATTGCGCCCGTAGCCCTTGGGCTTCTTGCGCACATAGCTCATGGGCAGCGCCATGCGCTCTGCGACAAGAGCGGCGAAGGGAATGCCCGCTGTCTCGCCGCCCGCAACGTTGTCAAAAGCCTCGAAGCCGGCATCCTCAAACACCCGGCAAGTCAGGAAATCCATGAGCGAAGACCGGATGCGCGGGAAGCTGATCAGCTTGCGGCAATCGATATAGGTGGGTGCTTTCAGGCCGCTGGCAAAGGTAAAAGGCTCCGTCGCGTTGAAATGCACGGCCTTTATGTCCAGCAGCATTCGTGCGGTCAGGCGGGCGACTGTCGCGCGGTCGGGATAGGTTGCGGGGATCATGTCAGGGCCTTTCAGTCAAGAACGCGCCAGTAAAGCGGGAAGCCGGGATCGAAGACCGTGACAGGGCCTGCCCCGGTCTCGATCTTTGCAGGATAGATAACGGGCGTGTCGGTTTTCTGCAGCGTCAGGGTGCCAATATTCTCTGGCAGTCGGTAGAAACCGGGACCGTTGCGCGAGGTAAAGGCCGCGAGTTTGTCGAGCGCGCCCTCCGTCTCGAAGACCTGCGCGAGGATCGAGAGCGTATTCGTGGCGGTGAAACAGCCCGCACAGCCGCAAGCCGATTCCTTGGCGTCATCAGTGTGCGGTGCGCTGTCGGTGCCCAGGAAAAACCGCGCATCCCCCGACGTTGCGGCCTGAACCAGGGCCACGCGATGCGTCTCGCGCTTGGCAACGGGCAGGCAGTAGTAATGCGGTTTGATGCCGCCGACGAGAATATGATTGCGGTTGATCACAAGATGATGGGTCGTGATCGTTGCCCCTAGATTTTCCGGTTGGCTCTGAACATAGGCGACTGCGTCAGCGGTGGTGATATGTTCCATGACCACGCGCAAGCCCGGCGTCGCGCGGCGGATCGGATCGAGCACGCGATCGATGAAGACAGCTTCGCGGTCGAAAATATCGATCTCGGGATCCGTCACTTCGCCGTGGGTCAGAAGCGGGATACCGGCTTCGGCCATCGCGTCGAGCACAGCGCGGACGCGGTCGAAATCGCGCACGCCGGACGCGGAATTGGTCGTGGCCCCGGCCGGGTAAAGCTTCACCGCCGTGATGATGCCCGCGCGATGGGCGGCGACCACATCTGCGGGGTCGGTGGCTTCGGTGAGATAGAGCGTCATCAGGGGCGTGAAGCTGTCCGGCGTCACCGCGCGGATGCGTGCGCGATATGCTTCGGCCTGTGCGCCAGTCACGACCGGCGGCACAAGGTTTGGCATGATGATAGCGCGCGCAAAATGGCGCGCGGTCTCGGGCGCGACGGCTTCCAGCATCGCGCCATCGCGCAGGTGCAGGTGCCAGTCATCAGGGCGGGGGAGGGTCATGCTCTGGGTCATGGCCTGTCTTATACGCAAGCCGAGCGCGCTTTCCAGCCGGATTCGTGCTCAGGCCTTCGACCGTGCGCGCGTTTTTTCCGCCCGCGCCAGTTCCTTGCGCGTGCGTGCACACTCATGGAGCGCCAGCGCATGACGGGCGGCGGTGATTGTCAGGCTGGGATGCTTTGAGTTTGCGGCACGTTTGACGAGCGCGCAGAGATATGTCGGATCGTTGCGCCGTCTGCGCAGCATGTCGTGGAAGCGTGCGGGGGTCAGTCGGCCGCGCGCTGCGGTCTCGATCAAGGTTTCGAGCACCCCCATGCGGCGCAGCGCGGCTTCGGTCTGGCTGCCAAGATGCGCCGCGCGCAGCAGTGTCACGAAGGGCCGCCGGAACAGGGTTGCGTGCATGCTATCGGTCCTGCGACCGGCATCATAGACGATAAAGGCATTGCGTGAGCCATCGAGCATGGCCGGGGCGAAGCCGAAGCGTGACGTGAAGTCCAGTCGGCGGGCCTCGGGAAAGCGGCGGTCCCATGGCGCAATCTGGGGCTCCAATGTGGCCTGTGGCGCGACGGCCAGAACGATCGCACCGGGCGCACAGATGCTCAGAGCGCAGGCGGCATAGCCGGACATGCCTGCCCCGTAGAAGATGACGCGCTCAAAACTGTCGAAAAAGCCTGCATCGATCTGGGCATCGAAAAAGTCCAACACCGCAGTGTCGCGGAACCAGCGCGGCGTTCGTGCAACGAGCACCAGGCTTGACCAGCCATGCCGCGATGCGATGCGCAAACCCAGCGGCATATGATCTGGCTCCACGCTGCGGATGGTGTCGATTGTTTCAAAGGTGACAAGAAGCGTATTGCCCCCATCCGCGAAAACCGCCGTGTGGTTTGGGTCAAGCGGGTAGTATAGACCTGATGCCGCGACGCGGGCTTCCAGGCGCGCCAACCAGTCGTCGTGACTGCGCGCGCTGGAGAGATCGAGCGGGGCTTGCGTGTCTTGCATGGGCCTGTTCCGATTTGGACCTGAGCGGATTGCCTTAAGGGTAAACCACCCTAATGTTTTGACAACCTGCCGCCATGGGCGAGCGGTGAGATATCTGTTCAGCTTGTCGAGAAATATCAAAGCTGCGGGCTGAATTTCAGACAATTGTCAGTTCTGCGTGAAATTGTTGATAGAAATTTCGTGCATGCCTTGGGGATTTGATCGAGATCAAAGTGTCAGGGTCAAAAACGTATCATTGAGAGTAATGTTTCATGCTGATGCTCAGGCGATGGCGGGAAACATTCCTCCCTGTCCCGCGAGAGCGGGGTCGACTGAGCCACCCCTGGCAAGGGGTGGCGTTTTTCGATGGTTCACCGCGCCTCGTCCAATGCCCGTGCCAGCGCACACCACGCTTCCAGACCGACTTCCTCGGCGCGCGATGTCGGCGCAATAGCGCATGCGCGCAAGAGATCCTCGATCTGCGGATGCAGACCGCGCAAGGCCGAGCGCAGCATCTTTCGGCGCTGGTTGAAGCCGGTGGCCACCAGGCGTTCAAGCGTCCGCGGCTGGGCGGGGAAGCGCGGGGCAGGCAGGCGGGTAATATGCACCACGCTCGAGCTGACCTTGGGGGGCGGGGTGAAGGCTTCCGGGGGCAGGGAGAGCGCGATCCGTGCCTCGGCGCGCCATTGCACCATCAGCGCCAGTCGGCCATATGCCTTGGAGCCGGGCCGCGCGACGATACGCTCGGCCACTTCACGCTGAAACATCAAGGTCAGGCTGTCCCAGAATGGGGGCCAGTGGTCCGGGGTCATCCAGCGGATCAGAAGTTCCGTGCCGACGTTATAGGGCAGGTTGGCCACCACCTTGATGGGCGCGCGCAGATGCGCTGTCGCGTCAATGGCCAGCGCATCGCCTTCGATCACCTGAAGACGTCCCGGATAGGCTTCGGCGATCTCGGCAAGCGCAGGCAGGCAGCGGGGGTCTTTCTCGATGGCGAGCACGTGGCGCGCGCCTTCGGCGAGGAGACCGCGGGTCAGCCCACCAGGGCCGGGGCCGACCTCCAGCACATCTGCGCCTGAGAGATCACCAGCAAGACGCGCGATGCGCGCGGTCAGGTTCAGATCCAGCAAGAAATTCTGCCCGAAGCTCTTTTTCGCGCGCAGATCATGCGTGCGGATGACGTCGCGCAGCGGGGGCAGGTCATCGATCATGCGCGCTGCTCCGCCATTTTCGCGGCGCAGCGCAGGGCTGCAATCAGCGAGGTCGGATCGGCCAAACTTTTCCCGGCGATCGCGTAGGCGGTGCCATGATCTGGTGAGGTGCGGATGAATGGCAAGCCCAGCGTAATATTGACCCCGCCTGCGAAATCCAGCGTCTTGATCGGGATCAGAGCCTGATCGTGATACATGCAGACCGCAGCATCATACTGCGCGCGCGCACCAGGATGGAACATCGTGTCGGCGGGCAGCGGTCCGTTCAGGTCCCAGCCCTCGGCGCGCAAGCGATCAAGCACAGGCGCGATGATATCGATCTCCTCGCGTCCCATAGTTCCGCTTTCGCCAGCATGAGGATTCAGGCCGGCCACGGCAATTCGCGGGTTGGCAATGCCGAAATCACGCGTCAACCCGGCCCGTGTGACGCGCAGACATTGCTCCAGCGCCTCGGGCGTCAGGTGGTGCGGGACATCGTATAGGGGGATATGAATCGTGACGGGAACCACGCGCAACGCGTCGCAGGCCAGCATCATCACCACAGGCACGCCCCCGGCCAGATCCGCCAGGAATTCGGTGTGGCCGGGAAAGGCGAAGGCGGCCCCGGTCTTCAGCCCGGCCTTGTTGATGGGGCAGGTCACGAGCCCGGAGGCGGCGCCCGACTGCACCAGCGCGACCGCGCGGCGGATCACTTCGATGATCGCCGGCGCATTGGCTGGATCGGGTTGGCCGGGGCGTGCCGGGGCAGGGAAGGCATGCGGCAAGACGGGCAGGATGTCGGGCGACAAGGCATGCGCCTCGGCTGGCGAGGTGACCGCTTGCCAATGGGCGCCAGCGGGCAGATGGGCAGGGTCGCCGAGCCACGCGAAACGCGGCACATCAGAACGTGCGGCTCGGACCGCGAGCTCCGGTCCGATCCCTGCCGGGTCACCGCAACTCATGATGAGAACATCTGTGCCAGCCATCGCCCGCGCGCCGCTCATGCCAGCCACACAGCGCGTGCGCACGCAGAGGCGTCACCGCATCGCACTTGCCAAACCTTGCACATGGATAAGCCTTTCAAAAACCTCGCCTGCGGCCTGCATAGAGCTTATCGCGGCACACGAAAAGGGCGTGTCAGCGCCCTTTCCAGATCCATCCCCCGCCAAAAACGCGCGTATCTTCCGGCGCATAGAAAACACAGGCCTGACCTGGGCTGATCCCTTGTTCGGGGGCAAGCAATTCGACTTCGGCTTCGGTTTCGGACAAGGGGCGTACGAGCGCGGGTGCCGGCGGGCGCGTCGAGCGCATCTTGACGTGTAATTCCCACTCGGGCTGTGACGTGAAGGGCGCATCACCGAGCCAGTTAATCTCGCGCACCGGCACGCGCCGCGTCGCCAGGGCGGCTTTCGGACCTACGATGACGTGCCGCAATTGCGGGTCCAGCCGGATGACATAAAGCGGCTCTGTCAGCCCCCCGATCCCCAGCCCGCGACGCTGGCCGATCGTGTAATGGATCACGCCTTCATGCGCGCCGAGCACCTGACCCTGCATATCTACAATCTCGCCCGGATCTGCTGCACCGGGGCGCAATTTCTTGATCACGGCAGCGTAATCCCCATCCGGGACGAAGCAGATATCCTGACTGTCAGGTTTGTCCGCTACGCTTAACCCATGACGTGCGGCGAGCGCGCGGGTCTCTGCCTTGGTCATCAAGTGACCGAGCGGAAAGCGCAGGAATTCCAACTGTTCGCGTGTTGTGGAGAACAGAAAGTAACTCTGATCCCGCACAGGATCTGCGGCACGATGTAATTCCGGGCCAGCAGCGCCGATTTTTCGCTGAATATAATGCCCCGTCGCCATGCAATCGGCACCAAGGTCGCGCGCGGTTTGAAGCAGGTCACGAAACTTGACGCGCTCATTGCAGCGAATGCAAGGCACTGGCGTAGCACCTGCCAAATAGGCATCAGCAAATTCATCGATTACCGCTTCGCGAAAATGCGACTCGTAATCGAGAACATAATGCGGAAAATTCATCGCCTCGGCAACGCGGCGCGCATCGTGAATGTCACGTCCCGCGCAGCACGCGCCCTGTTTTGCCAGTGCCGCGCCGTGATCATAAAGCTGGAGCGTAACGCCGACCACGTCGTAGCCCTCATTGGCGAGTTCGGCGGCGACAACGGAACTGTCCACACCTCCGGACATGGCAACCACAACGCGAGTGTCATGGGCAGGTTTCGTAAAACCGAGCGAATTCAGTGGCGGGTCATAGGGCATCAGACGGGGCTTTCGCGGAGTTCCTTAAAAAAGATAGGAAAATGCCGCGCATTCTCAAGGGCAGAAACAGGGCGCAGTCAACCCGGAATTAATCACAGTGAGCGATTCTCTCGTCATCCAAGGGTTGGGTGAAGAAGGAATCTGGTGATGTATATCAAACGTGTTGATGGCCCGCGTGCTGTGACTTTGGACGATGGAACTGTTCTGACGCTTGCGGATCTTCCGCCGAAAGACACCAAGCGCTGGGTCGCTAGTCGGAAAGCTGTTGTTATTCAGGCGGTTGAGTCCGGGCTCTTGTCGAAGAAAGCGGCGCTTGAGCGATATGCGCTGTCCGAAGAAGAATTCGAGTTGTGGCAGACCGCAGTCGAGAAACATGGTCTGAATGCCTTGAAAGTAACATCTTTGCAAAAATATAGACAACTTTAGGTTGTAACTATTTGGGAGAGTCGGGTAACCTAAGATTAACCTTTATACGACAAGGTAAAGCAATAACTGCGAAGGAGAACCTGAATGCGTGTTTTGCTTGTTGAAGACGATCCGACGACCTCCCGAAGCATCGAGTTGATGCTGACCCACTCGAATTTCAACGTCTATTGCACTGACCTCGGTGAGGATGCGATCGAACTTAGCAAGTTGTACGACTATGATCTCATCTTGCTGGATCTGAACCTGCCCGACATGGCAGGGCTTGAGGTTTTGCGTCAGATCAGGTTGGCGCGGATCGACACACCGATCCTCATCCTTACAGGTGAATCTGACACCGATACAAAGTTGCGTGGCTTCGGCGGCGGCGCGGATGACTACCTGACAAAGCCTTTTCATCGCGAAGAGCTTGTCGCGCGCATTCACGCAATCATTCGTCGCAGCCAAGGGCATGCCCAATCCGTGATCCGTACCGGGCGCATTTCGGTAAATCTTGATGCCAAGACCGTGGAAGTGGAAGGTAAGGCGATTCATCTGACGGGTAAGGAATATCAGATGCTGGAGCTGCTGAGCCTGCGCAAAGGGACCACATTGACCAAAGAGATGTTTCTTAACCATCTCTATGGGGGCATGGATGAGCCTGAACTGAAGATCATCGATGTGTTCATTTGCAAGCTCCGCAAGAAGCTGGCGGAAGCTACGGGTGGAGAAAGCTATATCGAGACCGTCTGGGGACGTGGTTATGTCTTGCGCGATCCGGTGCTGAGCAATGCGACACCACCTCGTAGTGCGTTATCTGCCTGAACTCTGACCGTCTTGCCACTGGACGACGCTGGAGCGCACTCCTATGACTGACGTGATTTCGTCAGATATGGAGCACCGACGTGTCGCCGGATGACAAGACCGAGAACGAGGCGATGCGCGCAGATGTTGCGCAACTTGACGCTGACCTGGCGTGCGAAGAGCTTGCCCGTCTCGCGAAGATGATCGACGAGGCCAATACGGCCTATCACACCCATGACGCGCCGCTGATGTCGGACGCAGAATTTGACCGTTTGCGATTACGAAACGCGGCTATCGAGGCACGATTTCCTGATCTGATCCGCGCTGACAGTCCGCAAAACAAGATCGGGGCGTCCCCGGCGGAGGGGTTCGGCAAGATCACGCATAAAAGGCGCATGCTCTCTTTGGCAAATGCCTTCTCCGACGAAGATGTTGCTGATTTTGTCTCGGGTGTCCGGCGTTTTCTGAACCTTACCTCCGAAGATTCGCTTGCCTTCACAGCAGAGCCGAAGATTGATGGTTTGTCGCTTTCGCTGCGGTATGAGCGTCAGCGACTGGTTTATGCCGCAACGCGGGGCGATGGGGTGATAGGCGAAGATGTGACTGCCAACGCCCGAACAGTCGCAGACATCCCGCAGCATCTGTCAGACGCACCCGACATCCTCGAATTGCGCGGCGAGATTTACATGTCGCATAGCGACTTCAGCGCCTTGAATGCGCGGCAGTCGGCCATTGGTGGCAAGGTTTTCGCCAATCCGCGCAATGCCGCCGCCGGGTCTTTGCGCCAACTCGACCCTGAGATCACGCGCGCGCGTCCATTGCGTTTCTTCGCCTATGCCTGGGGCGAAACATCGCGCGCGCTTGCGCTGACGCAGACCGATGCGATTGCGCGTATCAAGGCGCTCGGCTTTCCGACAAATCCGTTGTTTCGGCGGTGTCCCAACCTGGAGGCGATGCTCGCCGCCTATGCCGGGATCGCGTCGCACCGTGCGACCTTGGGCTATGATATCGACGGGGTCGTCTACAAGTTGGATGATCTCGCCTTGCAGGAGCGGTTGGGACTGCGGTCGACAACTCCGCGCTGGGCGATCGCTCATAAATTTCCTGCCGAACTTGCCTGGACGGTGCTTGACGGGATCGACATCCAGGTCGGCCGCACAGGCGCGCTCAGTCCGGTCGCGCGGCTGAGGCCCGTGACGGTCGGCGGTGTAGTGGTATCAAATGCCACATTGCACAACGAAGATTACATTTCCGGGCGCGATTCACGCGGTGTGCCAATTCGAGACGGACGCGATATTCGTATCGGTGACTGGGTTGAGGTCTATCGCGCGGGAGATGTGATTCCCAAGATCCGCGATGTCGACCTGACGCGCCGACCGGTAGATGCAGCACCTTTCCAGATGCTCGCTCACTGTCCCGAATGCGGAAGTCCGGCGATACGCGAAGCCGGGGATTCCGTGCGCCGATGCACAGGCGGGATGAGTTGTCCTGCGCAAGCGGTGGAGCGTTTGAAACATTTCGTCAGCCGGTCGGCCTTTGACATCGAAGGGCTGGGTGCAAAACAGGTGGAAAGCTTCTGGCGCGATGGCTGGATCTCGACTCCGAAGGATATCTTCACCCTGCGCGCGCGCTTCGGCCCCGGTCAGCCTCGTCAGTTGAAGAACCGCGAGGGGTGGGGGGCGAAGTCGGCTGACAAGCTGTTTGATGCGATTGATGAAAAACGGCGCATTCCCCTGTCGCGGGTGATATTCGCGCTTGGATTGCGACACGTCGGCGAAACCACTGCGGCCTTGCTGGCGTCGCATTATGGGACATGGGACAGCCTGCGCGATAGCCTGCGCGCGGCCCGAGATCCAGAGAGTGCCGCTTTTGCCGATCTGATCGCAATTGATGGGGTCGGCCCGGTGATGGCGCAATCTTTGATTGCCGGCTTCGACGTGGAAGCCGCACAGATTGACGCGTTGGCCGAGTGTCTTGAAATCCTCGCGCCAGAAGCGCGTGCGAGCGAAAGCCCGGTGGCGGGCAAAACTCTGGTTTTCACGGGCACGCTGGAGCGGATGAGCCGCGCCGAGGCCAAGGCGCGCGCCGAAGCGCTGGGTGCGAAGGTGGCGGGCTCGGTTTCGGCGAAGACAGATCTCTTGATCGCGGGGCCGGGTGCGGGCAGCAAGGCGGCGAAGGCGGCAGATCTGGGAATCGAAGTCATCGATGAAGATCAGTGGCTGGCGCTGATTGGGGCAGCCTGAGGTGGCCGCACGGCCGGAAATCCTGTTCCCGCTCTTTGCGGGGCTGGACGCGTTGGATGGGATCGGCCCCAAGACGTCGCGGAATTTCAGTGCCTTGCAGATCGAGACCCCACGCGATCTGCTGTTTCACCTGCCGCTGAATCTGATCGACAGAACGCGGCGCGATACTTTGCGGGGGCTGGAGTTTCCCTGTGTGACGACCGTCGAGGTCACGATCGGGCTGCATCAACCCCCGCGCGGGCGCGGGCCTTACCGGATTATCGTGCAGGACGCTCTGAGCGAGTTTCAGCTCGTCTTCTTCCACGCGCGCGGTGACTATTTGCAAAAATTGCTGCCGACCGGGGCGCGGCGGCTCGTTTCCGGGCGGGTCGAGCTCTACGATGGGATCGCGCAGATGGCGCATCCCGATCATATTCTGCGCCCTGAGGAAGCGTCTGATCTGCCCCAGACCGAGCCTGTTTATGCTCTGTGCGCGGGCGTTTCGGCCAAGCTGATGAGCAAGGCGGTGGCTTCGGCATTGGCGCGCGTGCCACAGCTTGCGGAATGGATTGATCCGGCACTGATGGCCCGCGAAGGCTGGCCTGATTTCCGCGAGGCGGTTTTGCGGGCGCATGCGCCACAGACCCTGGCGGAGATTGCGGCGACCGCTGCGCCCCGCGCGCGGCTGGCCTATGACGAATTGCTCGCCCATCAACTGACACTCGCGCTTGCCCGCGCGCGCCAGCGGCGCAAGCCGGGGCGGGGGAGCCGTGGTACGGGCGCGTTGCAGGCGCGCGTTCTCGGCGCGCTCGAGTATAGTCCCACCGGCGCGCAGACCCGCGCGATTGCTGAAATCGCTTCTGACATGGCGGCCCCGAGGCGCATGAACCGGCTGTTGCAGGGCGATGTCGGCGCGGGGAAGACGCTGGTGGCCCTGATGGCCTTGCTGATCGCGGTTGAGGCGGGCGGACAAGGCGCGATGATGGCCCCGACCGAGATTCTCGCCCGCCAGCATCTCGAAAGCCTTGGCCCTCTCGCACAGAGTGCCGGGGTTGAAATTGCGCTTCTGACGGGCCGCGACAAGGGGGCCGAGCGCGCACGCAAGCTTGCGGCGCTGGCTGATGGATCAATCCAGATTGTTCTTGGCACGCATGCCGTCTTTCAGAAAGGTGTGGAGTTTCATGATCTTCGCCTTGCTGTGGTCGATGAACAGCACCGTTTCGGTGTCGCGCAGCGTGCGGCACTCGCAGAAAAAGGCGCGGGCGCCGATATGCTGGTGATGACGGCAACACCCATCCCCCGGTCGCTCGCGCTGGCACAATATGGGGATATGGATGTCTCCATCCTCGACGAGAAACCGCCGGGCCGTAAACCGGTTCAGACGGCGCTTGTCGCGACAGCCCGTATGGAGGAAGTGGTCGCGCATTTGCGTCGTGCGATCGACGAGGGGCGGCAGGCCTATTGGGTTTGTCCCTTGGTCGAAGAATCCGAGCTCAGCACATTGACCGCGGCACAGGCCCGCTTCGAGCATTTGCGCGCGGCTTTGGGGGAAGGCGTCGTCGGTCTGGTGCATGGTCAGCTGGCCCCGGCGGAAAAGGACGCGGCCATGGCGCGTTTTGTCGCCGGGCAGACGAAACTGTTGGTCGCGACGACCGTGATCGAAGTCGGCGTGAATGTTCCAAATGCCTCGATCATGGTGATCGAGCGGGCCGAGAGCTTCGGTCTGGCGCAGTTGCACCAGTTGCGCGGGCGGGTTGGACGCGGGGCTGCGGCCTCGACCTGTCTGCTGGTTTACGAGCCGCCGCTGAGTGAGACCGCCTCGCGCCGTCTGAAGCTCTTGCGCGACACGGAAGACGGGTTTCGCCTCGCCGAGGAGGACATGGCGATCCGTGGCGCAGGCGATCTGATCGGCACTGCGCAATCGGGCCTGCCACGGTTTCGCGTGGCTGATCTGGAACGGCAGGCGGGTTTGCTGGCCATCGCGCAATCGGATGCGCGTAAATTGCTGACCGATGATCCGGATCTGAGCAGCCCGCGCGGGCAGGCGGCGCGGGTTCTGTTGTGGCTGATGGAGCAGGATAAAGCGATTCGCTATCTTTCCGTCGGATGAGTTCTTAAAATGTTCTTTACATGCGTCGGTGAGTGTGAGAACAAAGTAGCAACTCAAGTGATGGAGGATATGATGACCCCGAAGAATATCCCTGATTTCTGGCAGGATCTGGCTGGTGCGCTGGCATTGGCTGTTCTGGTTGTTGCGACCCTGCATTTGCCGCTGTTTTCCTGACGCCTGCGGGTCAGCCTGTCTCATACTGCCTCGACTGACCCTCTCACTGCCGCCGCGCCCGCCCGCGTGGCGGTTTTTTCATGCCGCATCATTTGCCAAATCAATGCTATTTGCCTATCTGGAGCAAGATACGGAGAGAGGTGCGCATGGATCACAAATTGCATATCGTCGGCGGCGGCATGGCCGGGTCAGAGGCCGCCTGGCAGGCGGCGCAAATGGGCGTCGAGGTTGTGATCCACGAAATGCGGCCCAAGAATGGCACCTTCGCGCATCAGACCGAGCATCTTGCGGAAATGGTCTGCTCGAATTCCTTCCGCTCCGATGATGACGAACAAAACGCGGTCGGGCTGCTGCATTGGGAAATGCGCGCAGCGGGTGGGCTGATCATGCAGATGGCTGACCGCCATGCTTTGCCTGCCGGCGGTGCCTTGGCCGTAGATCGTGACGCTTTTGCGCAGGCTGTAACGGAGGCGCTGCTGGCGCTGCCGAATGTCTCGGTCGCGCGTGATGAAGTGGCCGAGCTGCCGAAAGACGGACATTGGATCATCGCCACTGGACCACTGACTTCAGACGCGCTGGGACAGGCCATCGCGGCTGAGACTGGGACGGATGCGCTTGCGTTTTTCGACGCCATCGCTCCGATCGTTTATTTTGACAGCATCGACATGTCGCAGGCCTGGTTCCAGTCACGTTATGACAAGGGCGAGACGGAAGCGGAGCGCAAGGCCTATCTCAACTGCCCGATGACACGCGATCAATATGAAGCGTTTATCGACGCGCTTTTGGCCGCCGACAAGACTGAATTTCACGAAGGCGAAACAGCAGGCTATTTCGACGGTTGCCTGCCCATCGAAGTGATGGCCGAACGCGGTCGCGAGACCTTGCGTCATGGGCCGATGAAGCCTGTGGGACTGACCAATCCGCACGCGCCCGATGTAAAGCCCTATGCCGTGGTGCAGTTGCGTCGTGATAATGCACTGGGGACGCTCTACAATATTGTAGGTTTTCAGACGAAGATGAAATACGGCGCACAAGCCTCTGTTTTCAAGATGATACCAGGTCTGGCGGATGCGTCTTTTGCGCGTTTGGGCGGGATCCATCGCAATACATTTCTGAATTCGCCCACGCTTCTGGATGACGGTTTGCGGCTACGTTCCAAGCCTCATATCCGCTTCGCAGGCCAGATTACCGGGGTAGAGGGGTATGTCGAATCCGCCGCAATGGGGTTGTTGGCCGGGCGTCTGGCCGCGGCAGAAATCCTTGGTCTACCCGCCAGCGCACCACCGCGCGACACTGCGATGGGGGCGCTCGTGCATCACATCACCGGCGGGGCAGACGCCAAGACCTTCCAGCCGATGAATGTCAATTTCGGACTGTTTCCACCGATTGACGCGCGGGGCGGACGGCGTGGGCGACGCGACCGTTACAAAGCCTATACGGACCGCGCGAAAGCGGCCTTCATGGACTGGCTTGGCGCGCGAGATGCCGCTTGAGGCGCGCGCCACCCGTTTTGCGCCGTCACCGACTGGTCCGCTGCATCTGGGACATGCCTATGCGGCATTGATCGCACAGGAGCGGGCTGGGGCCGGGCGGGTCTTGTTGCGGATTGAGGATATTGATCAGAGCCGCTGCCGACCAGAGTTCGAGACGCAGATCTATGACGACCTGCGCTGGCTCGGCTTCGATTGGGTGGGGCCGGTCATGCGCCAGTCTGATCGGCTGCCCGCATATCGTGCAGCCTTGGCTGGTCTGGCCGCAGTGGGAGTGATCTACCCGTGCCGTTGCACCCGCGCTGATATCCGCGCAAGTCTCAGCGCCCCACAGGAGGGTGCGCCGCTCGGCCCGGATGGTGTGACTTACCCCGGAACGTGCCGCGCCCGCTCCATGTCAGAGGCCAGCCCGCAAGATGCCATTCGGCTGAATATGAGTGCAGCGCTTGCGCGCGTGGGCAGATTGTCGTTTGTTGAACATGGGCCGGAGCATCCGGGTCGTCATGTCATCGATAACGACTGGTTGCGCGACGTCGCGGGCGATGTGGTGCTGGCGCGGCGTGATATGGGGACCAGCTATCACCTGTCGGTTGTTGTCGATGATGCCGCGCAAGCTATCACCGAAGTGACGCGCGGCTCAGATTTGTTTGACGCGACATCTGTGCATGTTCTGCTTCAGGCATTGCTTCAACTTCCGCAGCCAAGCTATTATCATCACGCATTAATTCGTGATGATGATGGCAAGCGGCTGGCGAAGCGCGATGATGCGCGGGCGCTGGCGCTCTGCCGTGCGCATGGACAGACGCCGGACGACATCCGCCTCAGTCTGGGGCTTGCTCCGGACGCATGATCTCGACCTCATGCCCGTCGCGCAGTGCGGTGTAGAAACAGGATCGGCGGTTTGTGTGGCAGGCCGGGCCGCTCTGATTGACCAGCACAAGCAGGCAATCGCGGTCGCAATCTAAACGCATCTCGACCAATTCCTGAACATGGCCGGAGCTTTCGCCCTTGATCCAGAAGGACTGGCGCGAGCGTGACCAATAGGTGACGCGCCCGGTCTGGAGCGTCAGCGCAACGGCTTCGGCATTCATCCAGGCCATCATCAGGATCTCGCCCGTGTCATGGTCTTGGGCAATGGCCGGGATCAAACCGTTTTTATCATATGTCAGGCTTTGCGGATCGAAACGCATGGGCTATGTCCTCCAATGACACGTCGATATACTGCCCGCGCGCAAGGGGAAAGCCGAGATGCCCGAAAATGCAGAGCTGATCAAACTCTATTCCGCGCGAATTCTGGCGCTTGCGAGTGAGATCCCCCATCACGGTCGTCTGGATGCGCCGCAGGCCAGCGTTAAGCGGCGCGCGCCGCTTTGCGGCTCGACTGTTACGGTCGACCTCGACCTTCAGGACGGGCGCGTGACGCGTTTTGCGCAGGATGTGAAAGCCTGCGCGCTGGGACAGGCTTCGGCGGCATTGCTGGGCCAAGTTGTGCTTGGGCGCAGCATCGCGCAACTGACACAAGCGCGCGACCAGTTACGGGCCATGCTGCGCGATGACGGGCCAGTGCCGGATGCGCCGTTTGACGGTTTTGAGGTGTTGACGCCCGCGCGGGAGTATCGCAACCGCCACGCCTCGATCCTGCTCGCACTTGAGGCAACCACAGACGCCTGTGCGCAGCTCGCAGGCGAAAACACCGGCTGAGTGCTTGCGCGCATGCTGCAGCTGCGGCAAGGTGGACACTTGAAAAGCTGAGGTGAGATCATGCGTATTCTGGTCTTCAACGCGGGCAGTTCCTCGCTTAAATTCGGGGTTTATGACCTGAACGCGGGGGCGTCCCTGCAGGCAGGTCAACAGCGGCTGAAGGGCAGTTTCGACCGCTTCACTCCAGAAGGCTGCGACATGCAGCTGGACGGGACCAAGAGCCATATGCCTTTCCGTGATCTTGCTCAGGCCACAGCTGCGGTGCCTGAGCTGCTCGCGCAGGCAGAGCTTGGGGCGCTTGATGCGGTGGCACACCGGGTCGCGCATGGGGGCGAGGCGTTCACCAAGCCCACGCTGATCGATGATGAAATGCTGACCCAGGTCGCGACGCTGACCCCGCTTGCGCCCCTGCACAATCCTGCGAGCCTGGACGCGATCCGACTTGCGCGCGAGGTCTGGCCCAGCCTGCCGCAATGGGCGGTGTTCGATACGAGTTTCCACCTGACAAACCCGGCCCGTGCGACCAGCTATGCGGTGCCGGAGCCATGGCGCAAGGCAGGGCTGCGTCGCTTTGGCTTCCACGGAACGTCGCATAAATACGTGGCCGGGCGTGCGGCGGAAGCCTTGGGACAGCCTTTGCGTGACTTGCGCATCATCAGTCTGCATCTGGGCAACGGGGCAAGCGCTTGCGCGATTTCGCGGGGCGAGAGCATCGACAGCTCGATGGGCATGACGCCACTGGAAGGTCTGGTAATGGGTACACGGTCGGGCGATATCGATCCGGGCGTCTTTGGGTATCTCCAGCGCGAATTAGGGCTGGACCTGCCGCAGATCGAGGCGGCACTTTACCGCGAGAGCGGGCTTTTGGGACTTACCGGGGCCTCGGACATGCGCGATATCGAGGCCCGTGCCGCCCACGGCGATGTGGATGCGCAGCTTGCCATCAACATCTATGCCTATCGTGCGCGGAAATATATCGGTGCCTACGCGGCGGCGATGGGCGGGCTTGATGCGCTGGTCTTTACAGGCGGGATCGGTGAGAATTCGGCCTCGATGCGGAGGCGCATCTGCGATGGTCTGGAATTCATCGGGCTGAAGCTCGATCATGACCGCAATCTGGCCGTTGATCTTTCCGGGCGGGCTGCGCCGCAGATCCACGCATATGGCGCGCGGGTCAATGTTCTGGTGACAGAAACGGCTGAGCAACTGATGATCGCCCATGAGGTCGCCGGCGCGACAGTCGCGCAACCGCCCGCTCCGCTGCACATTCCGATTGCCGTCTCGGCCCGCCATGTGCATCTGTCGCGCGCGACGGTCGACGCGATTTTCGGCCCCGGATATGAGCTGACGCCCGACAAGCCCTTGCGCCAGAAGGGCCATTGGGCCGCGCGCGAGCGTGTGCGGTTGATCGGGCCGAAGGGCGAGATCGGGAATGTGGCGATCCTTGGGCCCTTGCGGGACCGCACCCAGATCGAGATCTCGCGCACGGACGGGTTCGCGTTGGGGGTGGATGCGCCAGTGCGCCAGAGTGGTGCGCTGGATGGCACACCGCAGATACGGGTTGCAGGGCCTGCCGGATTTCAGGACACGGACGGTCTGATCATCGCTGCGCGCCATATTCACATGAACCGTCGCGACGCGGAGGCCGCAGGGCTTTCCGACGGCACGAGTGTCGATGTCAGCTTGCCGGAGACAGGTCGCGGTCTGACATTTTCCGGGGTGACAGTGCGGATCTCGGAGGCCGCGCATACTGAGATGCATATCGACACGGATGAAGCCAACGCCGCCGGGATTAGTGGTGCGGCAGAGGGGGCGATCGTCTTGCGCGGGGTCGTGGCCTAGCCGACGTTGGATGGGGCCCCGGCGTGTGTCCCGTTTCCGACCGAAAAAGGGCGTGATAGGTGCATGCGCTTGTTTTTGCCTGTCTGCGGTGCTGCGTGCCTGTGGAAGCGACAAGGCGTCTACGGCATGTGGGACCGAAGCGTGGTTTTAACCCCCTTGCTTCAGATCACCATCACCTTCGTGCCAATTGGCACACGATTGTAAAGGTCGATCACATCCTGCTGGAGCATGCGGAAGCACCCGGATGAAGCGAAGCGGCCAATCGAGCGCCATTCCGGGGTGCCATGGATCCGGTAGCCCTGATCGCGTCCGTCCGTCATCAGATAAAGCGCGCGCGCCCCAAGTGGATTGCGCGGACCGCCCGGCTGTCCGTCCTTCCAACGCTCCAGATGTGGCTCGCGTTTGATCATTTCCGGCGGTGGGGTCCATGTCGGCCAGCGCGCTTTGCGATAGACCGTCGATGTGCCGGTCCAGTCAAACCCTTCGCGCCCGACTGAAAGCCCGTAGCGCAGTGCATAGCCATCCTCCAGGATCAGATAGAGCAAGCGGTTCTGATTTTCGATGATGATCGTTCCGGTGGGCTCGTCGGTTTCATAACGAACCACCTGCCGATGCAGAAATTCAGGGATTTCCTGCAAATCAATCGCCTGCAACTGATGCGGGCCATCGCGTCGGGTCGCATAATCAATCGGCGGAAACTCCGGTGGCGGCGGCGCTTGCGTCAAGGCAGGCAAGCAGGCCGACAGGGCCATCGCACTGCCGGTGAGCGCAAGAAGCCTGCGGCGTCTGATCGATGGGGAGTTCGCCTGAATATGATCCATGTTTCGTCCCTACCACGCAATATCTTGCCAAATCCTCAATCGCATCATGCGATTTGGCCACGACCTGACCATATAACAGCATGGCAGTGGCGTCTCGCGCAAGATCAAGATCGCTCGGACGCCTGTTCCGTGGGATACGCCGGGGGGTCAGCGCGGCAATGCGCTGGCCGCTTTGGCGAGCTCTGTAATCGCTCCCCAGTCTCCCTCGAGCATGGCGGTTTTCGGCGCGATCCAGCTGCCACCGACGCAGGCGACATTTGGCAATGCCAGGTAGTCAGGCGCGCGCGCAAGGCTTATTCCGCCTGTAGGGCAAAACGTCACCTGGGGCAGCGGTCCCCCAATGGATTTCAGCGCGTTGGCCCCGCCGATGGACTCGGCAGGAAAAAACTTCTGCACTGTGTAGCCCTGTTCCAATAGGGTCATCACCTCAGAACATGTCTGTGCCCCCGGCAAAAGCGGCATGTCATGGACCCGTGCGGCATCAATCACTGCAGGCGTGGCTCCGGGCGAGACGGCAAAACGCGCCCCTGCAGTTTTCGCAGCTTCCATATGGCCTGCGTTCAGCACAGTGCCCGCCCCGACAACGGCGCCATCAACCCCGGACATGGCCGCAATCGCGTCGAGCGCGCAATCCGTACGCAGTGTGACCTCCAGAACCGGCAATCCCCCGGCCACCAGAGCCTGCGCGAGTGGGATGGCATGGGCGATGTTCTCGATCACCAGAACCGGGATCACCGGCGCCAGCTGACAGAGAGACAGCGCATGCTGGCTTTGTTCAGAAGGTGTCATGGCAGCGCTCCGTTGCATTGTTTGCGCTAACGGATACGCCCTCCGAGGTGTTTTGGCAAGGCTGCAGGTTATTGCAGCACGCTCATCGGATCGACACTGTTCATCCCGCGCCGCACTTCGAAATGCAAAAAGCTGGGGTCGCCCGAACGCACGCGCCCGATTGTCTGACCTTGTGACACGGTTGCCCCGCGCGTGACGGTGAGATTGTCGAGCTGCGCATAAACTGACAGCAATCCGTTATCGTGCTGGATCACGACGACGGGCACCTTGTTGGTGTCTTCGGTGATCGCAGCAACGCGGCCAGCTGCTGCGGCGCGGACAGCCGTTCCGGGGCTTGCGGCGATACCGATCCCTTCATTGCGTCCTGGAGCATAGGCGCGGATGATTCGGCCCTCCACTGGCATTGAAAAGCGCGGGCGCGTGGCTTCTGTACGCTCCTGGGACAGTGCGGGCGACGGAGGACGGGCCTCTGCGGCAGCGGCCTCGGCTTCTCGCGCCGGCGGTTCGGGGGGCGGCAGGGGCTGAGATGCGCTCGGCGGTGTCGGCGTGGCGCTGCCTGCACCCGGAGGTGTGACAGCCGGGGCAGGTGCGGGCGCGGGTGTTGGCGCAGCCGCAGCTGTGCGGACCGGCGCGGGCTGGTCAGCGACCGGGATCAGCAGAACCTGACCCTCGCGCACGCGCATTTCCGGGTCGAGCCCGTTCCACTCGGCCAGAGCGCGCGGCGCGACATTATAGAGCCGCGCGATCTGGAACGCCGTCTCACCACGTTGCACACGGTGCTGGCGCGGCTGGCTTTCGGCAGGTTGTGTGACCACGGGGCGCGGCGCAGTGGGCGCGGGCGAAGTGCCTTCGGCGCGGGCAATGGCCGTGTCGGCCAAGGTCGAGATCTCGATGGCGCCGCCAGACTGGGCTGCCGGGGCAGGGGTGTCAATCATGCGCGGCAGCGCCAGCACCTCGCCGCCGCGCAGATTGGTTGTAACATCCAGCGCATTGTGTCGTGCAAGTTCGGTTTCCGACATGCCAAGGCGCTGTGCGACGCTGCCGACCGTCTCGCCTGGGCGCGCAATGGCGACCTGATAATCCGGATAGGTGATCACTCCGCGCGCATCGGCCCGTGGCCGCGCTGCCGTCGCCTGTCGTGCCGCGTCAGCAGTGGACAGCCCGTTGGAGGGGCTGCGCATGTCCAGATCGAAATCCGCACAGGCGCTCAGCGCGACAAGCGCCGCACTGCACAGCAACAGTGTTCGTGTCTGAAAAGCCATCTGCTCTGCCCTCATTTCTTGCGCAGCCCTTGCGACATTCATCCTGTCGGCTTTACGGGTCGCTTTTTGCGTTATTGTCCCAGACCTTCGATCAGGGGCACAAAGCGCACCGCGCGCAATTCTTCATACTCATACCCGTCTTCGCGCCGGATCACTCTGATCAGCGTCTGCACTGTATCAGACTGACCAACCGGCACCATCATGATACCGCCAATCCGCAGTTGCGCCAAGAGCGGCCCAGGGGGGTCTTCTGCCGCTGCAGTCACGATAATGCGATCAAACGGGGCGAGATCGGGCAAACCATGGCTGCCATCTGTCACCATGGCGGTCACATTGGTCAGGCCCAGCCGGTCAAACACGGCCTGAGCGCCCTGCGCCAGTGTGCGGTGGCGCTCCACTGTGTAGACGCGCCGTGCGAGTTGGCTGAGGATCGCTGCCTGGTAGCCCGAGCCGGTGCCGATTTCCAGCACCTTGTCGCGCGGACCGACTTGCAGCGCCTCGGTCATCAGTGCCACGACAGAAGGCTGGCTGATCGTCTGGCCGCAGGCAATCGGCAGGGGCATGTCCTCATAGGCGCGATCCGCGAAGATGCCGGTGACGAAAGCGCGGCGGTCGATCTTCTCCATCGCCTGCAACACGCGGGTGTCAGTGACCCCGCGCGAGCGGATGGTGAAGATGAAGCGCATCCGCGCCTCGGCCAGTTGCGCATCCTGCGTCATTCCAGCGCCTTTCGCACATCATCAAGCGCGTCATGGGCGGTCAGATCCGCGCGCATCGGAGTGACCGAGATATAGCCCTCGAGATTGACTGCCGCATCCGTGCCAGGGGCGGTGGGCAGATGCTGCGGTCCACCCTTGATCCACAGAAACTTGCGTCCGGTGGGCGATGTCTGAGCCTCGACGCCGAAAAACGTGTCTTTTCTGTACCCTTGCGGGGCGACCTTCATGCCCTTGACCGCGTCGCGCCCAATGGGCGGGAAGTTGACATTGTAGAACAGCCGGTAATCGCCCTGATCCCAGATCGCGTCTTTCAGAAGTTTCTCGACCACGGCCTGCCCATGCCCGATGGCGGCATCGAACGCCGAAGGCAGGTCTTCTGTCTCCGGCCCCATATACTGCGAGAGCGCAATGGCGGGCAGACCTTGCAACGCGGCTTCCATCGCGCCACCGACAGTCCCCGAATAAAGCACGTTTTCCGCCGAGTTATTGCCGCGATTGACACCAGAGAGGACCAGATCGGGCCGCGCCCCTTGCAGCACGTCGTAAAGCCCCGCGAGCACGCAATCCGCGGGCGAGCCTTCTGCCGCATAGCGCCCGGACCCAAGCTTGGCGATCATCATCGGATGAGTGTAGCTGATACAATGACCCACGCCGGATTGCTCAAAGGCGGGGGCAACGATCCAGACTTCGCCCTTGGGGCCAGCGACGGCCCGCGCGATCTGCTCCAGCACCTCCAGCCCCGGTGCGTTGATCCCGTCATCATTGGTTACCAGAATGCGCATAAAGCCCCCTTTGCCCCTGCGCTCTGCTTAGAACAGCGTCATGGGGCGGGCAAGGGGCTCAGTCCTGATAGTTCGGCTCTGGTGGAAGATTGGGCGAGGCAAGGCGCGGTTTCGCCTGCCTGTCACGCAGTGAGACATGCACCGGATCTTCTGCGCCAACTTGCCTGCGCCGCCACAGCGGCAGATACAGCCCGATCGGCCAGAGCGTGCCGTGACGCAGGCGCGGGATCAGACCCGTCAGCCGCCAAAAGATATTGAGTGAGTCCTGCGCGGGCGCCATCGGGTCAGGGGGAACATATCGCGGATGCGGCTTATCTCCGAGCCTGCCCAATACGAGGCGCTTTACAGTCGTCTCGCTATAGTGGACGCCCAGTGCGCGGGTCTCGTCGATCATCCAGTTCAGCGCGACCTTGCCCAGCCCCGCATGCTTTTCAGGGTAGCCGCCGCCGACATCGGCATGCACCCCGGCGAACCAAAGCTCGCGCGTATCCTGCGGGCGCGGTTTGCCACGCTTGAAGCGGTTGCCATAGCAGAGCTGCCCGAGCGGCCAGCGGAGCGGATGATAAAGCGCGCGCCGCTCATCAAGCGCCACGGCATGACGCACTGCGGCGACGGAAGGGTTGCGGCTGGTATTGGCATGTGCCCGAAACCGCGGGCCATTCTGGCCCCATTCGAACACCGAACTGACCGTATCAAACAGTCCCAGACAATCAATCGGAACCAGTCGCGGGCGCAGCACCCGATACCACAGATCCATCTCCGCCCAGTCGCCGGGGGCATCCGGCGTTTCCGCCACGCCTTTGTAGGTGCGGTAGGCCTGATCCAACAGGTTCAGATGGCGTGCCTCCATCAGCCCGAAGGCATTGAGAAACCCCGCCAGCACCCGCGCCGTGTAGGCCCCGCGCGAAAAGCCAAACAGGATGACGCGATCCCGCTCCTGCACCCGCACGCCATCACGCTTGCCGTCGTCGTAATTGTCCACGAGAAAGCGATAGGCCTGTTTGACATTGGCATCCAATCCCCATCCGGTCGCGCGGTCAAACACCTCGCGCAATCGCGCGCGCCAGTAAAATAGCGTGCCTTCGCCGCCGAAGGTGCCGACCCCGGGGCTGTACCAGACCAGCTGGCGGTCTGATTTCTCCAGACTGCCGTAAAGCCGCAGGATATTGCTGCGATTCGCCTTCACAGTATTGGCCGTGCCGTCAAAAAGCAGAATGATCGTCTTTGTCATCGTCCGTCCTCCTGCCACGCGACTGCGATTCTAGCAAAAAACGAGGCTTGCGTCACGCGCAGGCTCACCCTACACGGTCTCGCGATGCGGAAGGTCGGATGACCGCGTGCCCTGATCAGGGCGCGAGGAAAGTCCGGGCTCCATGAGGCAAGGGTGCCGGGTAACGCCCGGCTGGGGTAACCCAAGGGAAAGCGCCACAGAAAACAAACCACCATGCATGCATGGCAAGGGTGAAACGGTGGGGTAAGAGCCCACCGCGGGACGGGCAACCGGACCGGCACGGCAAGCCCCACC
>REBU01000036.1 GCA_007692585.1 Paracoccaceae bacterium
TTACCTCTTGATGCGCGGATCAAGCGCGCTTTGCAGGATATCGACGAGCAGGTTCAGCACGACGAAGAACATCGCCAGCACTAGGATCGTGCCCTGCAGCAGCGGCAAATCACGCTGGAAAATGGCGGAGTTCAACAGCATCCCGGTGCCCGGCCAGCTGAACACGGTCTCGATCAGGATCGAGCCGCCCAGCAGATAGCCCAGCTGCACGCCCATCACCGCGAGCGCTGTGGGGGCCGCATTCTTGACCACATGCATGAAAACACCGAATTCCGACAGGCCGCGCGCACGCAGCCCGATGACGAATTCCTGTGCCAGGATCTCGGCGACCAGCGCGCGGACAGTGCGCGCAATGATGCCCATCGGGATCACGCTCATGGTGATCGCGGGCAGGATCATGTAGCTCAGATGCTCCAGATCGAATTTCCACTGGCTCGATCCGCCGGGCCCCGCGCCTGCTGCAGGCAACCAGCCAAGCTGCGCCGAGAAGATGATCACCAGCACCATGCCCAACCAGTAATGCGGCACCGACACGCCGAAGACCGCTGCAGCGGATGCGGCCTTGTCCAGCGGCGAGTTGCTGAAATAGCCTGCGACGAAGCCAAAGAAGCAGCCCAGCACGAAGCCGATCACCGTGGCGACCGACGCGAGCATCAGCGTATTGCCCACAGCGCGCATCACTTCCGTCGTCACGGGACGGCCGGTGGCGATGGAGGTGCCCAGATCGCCTTGCAACGCGCGGCCGAGCCAGAGGATGAACTGCTCGGGATAGCTGCGGTCAAATCCGTAGAGCGTGCGCAGCCGGTCCTGCAGTTCGACCGAGGCATCCGCAGGCAGGATCGAAATCAGCGGATCACCAGGCGAGATATGGACAAGGGCAAAACAGACCACCGAGACGCCGAAAAGCACCGGGGCCGTGTAGATGATCCGTCGCAAGCTGTAGCCAAGCATGGTCGCGCTCCTTTTTGGCGTTGCTGCATGAAAGAAAACAGGCCCCGGCGCAGGTCCGGGGCCTTGAGGTCAGGTCACTCCATGCCCATTGGCGCGATGTCGATGAACCAACTCTTTGGCTGCACCACGCCCGTCACGCGGCTCGACATGGCGCGGGGGCCTGTGTCATGGGCCACCCAGACGAAGGGCGCTTCCTCCACGATGCGGGTGTGCAGCGCGGCAAGTGCTTCATTGCGCTCATCCTCGTCGAAGGCCGTGCGCGCGGCGGCGATCAGGGCGTCGAACTCGTCATTGCCGAAATAGCCCCAGTTGTTCGACACTGGCGGGAAGGTGCCGGTCGACGTGAAGCGCACCATGCCAAAGAACGGATCCATGGTCGAGAAGCTGACATTGATCGCATGCGCCCCATTGGCAGATTCGTCCGTGGCCCCGCGCCGCCAGTTGGTGAAGACCGTGTTCCATTCGATCACATCGAGTTCGATGTCGAAATAGCAGTCGCGCAGCGATTGCTGCAGATATTCGTTCATCGGAATGGGCTGCATCTGACCGGAGCCGGAGGCCGAGGTCTGCACCTTCACGCGCAGGCGGTTGTCGCTGGAATAGCCTGCCTCGCTCATCAGGCGCTGGGCTTCTTCCAGATCATAGCGGATGTCAAAAGACGGGTTGCCGAACCATGGATGGCCGGGCTCGTAGGAGCCTTTGGGCGCGCCCATCATGCCGCCCAGCAGGATCGACAGCTCTTCGCGGTCGAAACACAGATTGGCCGCATGGCGTACGCGCTGGTCCAGCCAGGGCGAGCCTTCGGCAAAGGACATCTGCCACGGCCAGACATGGGGCTGGGGGTTGGAATAGATCGTGAAGCCGCGCGCTTCGATCTGCGGAATGGAATCGGGTGAGGGGGCTTCGATCCAGTCCACCTGTCCCGACAAGAGGGCCGCAGTGCGGGCATTGGCTTCGGGCAGTGGTACCAGAACCACGCCGTCCAGTGTCGAGGTGCGCGCCGGGTTCCAGTAGTTTTCGTTCGGCACCATTTCCAGCCGCTCGCGCGGGGCGAACGACGTCACCCGGAACGGGCCGGACCCTGACGGATCTGCGGCGAAAGCCGCCCATGCGGATTCGGAATTGCCTGTTTCGTCGAATTTGGCTTGCCAATGCGACGGCGAGGCCATGAACAGGTTGGTCAGGTTGATCGGCAGGAAGCTGTCAGGCTCGGATGTGGTCAGCTCGACAGTGAATTCGTCGATCACCCGTGCCGAGCGCAGCGTCGGCATCCGCGAGGCGGTCACGCCGACCTGGCTGGCGTCAAAATGCGGCGCGCTCTCATCCAGCACTTTCTGTACGTTCCAGACCACGGCTTCCGCGTTGAAAGGACTACCATCATGGAAGGTCACATCTTCGCGCAGGGTGAAAACCCATCTCGTCGTATCCTCGGAGTTGACTTCCCAGCTTGTCGCAAGACCCGGGATCACGACCGAGGCTTCGTCTTCCTTGCTCAGATCCCATTCTGTGAGGCTGTCATAGATGGTGATCCCGGTGAAGCGGTTGCCCTCGAAGCCCTGATCTGGCTGGCCCAGTGTGCGCGGAATATCGGCAGCGGTCATGCCGATGCGCAAAATCTTGTCTTGGGCCAGCGCGGCCCCGGCCCCTGTCAGCACAGAGCTTGCCAGCAGGGCCGCGATCAGTTTGGATGTGGTGTGCGCCATAGATTCTTCTCCCATGTGGACATGCCCTGAAGCGGCACGATCTCGCGGTTTTGACAACAATATTGTTGACAATATCAGGATTGCCCAGATTCCTGCGTCTGTCAAAGCTTCTTATGGCTTTGTTAAGAGGCACCCTGTTCATGGCGCAAAGCGCTCAGCGGATGACCAGTCCTGACCCGTCCTGCCCATCGCTTGAGCAAATGTTGAATGGCTCTGCCGCGCTTACTCTGCCTGCAGATCGTGGATCTGCACCTCTGGGCAGGCCGCGCGCGCAATCTCGCAAAGATGTGCGTGATGGGTCAGGTAGATCACCTGACCATGTTGCGCCATCTGTCCCAGTAGCCGAAACGCGGCTAGCGCACGGGTATCGTCGAAGGTTTCGAAAATATCATCGGCGATGAAAGGCACTGTGGCGCGGCTGGCTGCAAATTCGTGATAGCCAGCGGCGCGGAGCGCCAGATAGAGCTGAAACCGCGTGCCTTTCGACAAGGTCGCCACCGCTTTCGTGGCCCCATTGGCAAGCTGCGCCATCAGCACATCGTCACGGCCGCCCGCCTGCGTCACAAGCCCGCTGTAGCGGCCGCCGGTCAGCATGGCAAACGCCTCAGATGCCCGGGCCATCATGCTGGAGCGATGTGTGTCGCGGTAGCGCCGCAGGGCGTGCTCCACCGCGATGATGCCGGCCCGACGGGCGATGAACCGTCGCGTTTCCTCAGCGATCTGCATGATCAGCGTCTGGCGCTCGGCCTCCAGCCGTGCGGCTGCTGCATCCTGACTGACCCCGTCGCGCGCTTTCTGTGCTGCGGCAAGGGCAACATAGGCGTCTTGCTGTGCGTTTTCCTCATGCGTCAGCCGCGCCTCAAGAGCGTCCTGCTCGATCTGCAGCGCGGCAATGTCGAGTGTGGCAAGACGCGCGCGTTCAGGCGCTAGATCCGCACAGTCGAGCTTTTGCGCCAGTTCGTCGCGCAGGCTGGCGCAGTCCTGCGCTACCTCGCGGGCCTGCGCAATCGCGGCCAGCCTCTGCGCCAGCGCATCGAGCGGGCGCAAACCGAACCTAGCCTGCACGGGCGCGATCCGAGCGACCAGCGCCTCGCGGCGGGCGGCGATCAAGGCACAGTCGTCTATGGCCTCGGCCTTGGCCTTGCGCAAGCGTTTGCGCTCGGTCTTGCGCTCCAGCGCAGCCTGAAGATGCACCCGCAGCTGGGGCCAGAGCTGCTCTGGCCCACCCAATTCGGGCATATCCAAGGCCCGCGCGATGCCGCGCAGCTCGCTCGTGAACGCTGCAATATCGCGCTCGATGCTATCGATGCGCTGCGCAAACTCTGCGGCGCGACTGGCGCGCTCGGTCAGGGTTGCGACGAGGTCAAGAATTGCACGCATCGCTTCGGGCTCGGGTGCAGGTGTGCCGATCCAGCATTGCGCGCAGACTGTCGCCCATCGCTCTTGCCATTGGGCGCGCGCATCTTGCGCGGCTTTCAACGTTGTCTCGCGCACCACCGCCTCGCGTTCGCGCTCAGCGCGCAAGCGTAGGGCGGCTGCTTGTTCCAGTTGCGCTTCGGCTTCGGCCAGCATGGTCGTGAAGTCCGGATCCCTTGGCAAAGCGGCCAGCGTACCCAGCGTCTGGGCAAGCGCTGCATGTGCCGCGCCAATGCGGGATTGCACCGCGTCCAGCTCGGCGGCTGCGCGGTCATGGTCGTTGGCTGCCGCGATTGCTGCGTCGCGCCGTGCGCACCAATTAACGAAATCCGCCAGACTGCGCCCTTCCGGGGTCACGCCGATCCCGGCCCAGAGTGCGGCCACAGCGGCGCTCTGGCTTGTGCGCTCGGCCTGAGCGGCCACGCGCTCAGCTTCTGTGCTCTCCAGCGCGGCCTGGGCCTGTGCGATCAGGGTCAGTCTTTCGCTTTGTCGCGCGGCCTCGATCTGTTGCGCGCGAATGCGATCATCAGCGCGCATGGCCTGCTCGAATGTGGCGGCGGTGCTGGCGCTCAGGCTGGATTTATGGGCCGCCCACGCGCGGTCGCGGTCGTCGCGCAGATCGGCCACATCCTGCGCGCGCAACTCGGACGCAGCGCCCAGACCCGCGCGCGCCTGCGCCAGCTGCCCGCGCAGCCGCAGGTGATCGGCCTCGACATCGCGCAAGCGCTGGGCCGCGCTGTCCAGATCGTGGCCCAGCGCATCAAGATGGGCGGCAGATGGCAGGTCCAGACGGGCCAGCGCCTCGGGCGTGCCCGTCCATGGGGCGAGGGCTGCGAAGGCCGCACGCCGGGCGTTGTCGGCCTGCGCAAGCCCTGCGCGGGCGTTCATGTCCAGCCGCAGCAGATCGGCGCGGTGCAGATCCTTGATCAGCGGCCCCAGACGGCTCAACGCGGCCTCGTCCAGCGAAGCCCGGGCCGGGCCATCAGGCAGGGCGTCACGCGCGCGGTCATGTTCGCTGCGGGCCAGCTCCAGCTTGCTGCGCAGCACCGCGTCCTGTTCCAGCAGCGCCAAAAATTCTGCGATCAGCGTGGCAGGCAGGCGCGCGGCTTCCGGGGTCAGGTCCGGGCGGCCGAGTCTTTCCAGCAGCGCAGTCATCTGGCGGTCAAGATCGGCCGCGGCCGCCTGGCGCTTGGGCAGATCTTCCATATCTTTGGCAATGGCGCCGAAGCGACGCTCCAACGCGTCAATCCGGTCGCTCAGCGCTTCGGCCTTCGCATCCTCGCCCAGCGCGTCCAGGGCCTGCGCCAGCGCAGCCCGTCGGGTTTCGGCGACCGGGCCGAGCGCGTCCAGCTCTGCCTCCTCGCGCTGCCATGTCGGCATATCCGTAAGCCAGCTTGCAGGAAATTCCTCTACAGGTGGCAGCGTGTCCAAAACCGCTTCACGGCGCTCCAATCGCGCCAGATCGCGCAGCGCATCAAGATCGCGCGCGATCTCGCCCAGCCGTCGCCTTGTGGCTGCAGAATGCGTGCGTGCGGTCATGTATCGCGCCTCGGCCTCTGCCTGCGCTTCGCAGAGTTTGCGCCAGTCCGACGCCTTCACATCCGCTGCGCGCCGCGCGCCGTCTAACTCGCGCAGCCGTGTCTTGTGCTCGTTAAGCGTGAGTTTGCGCGCCCCCGCGCGGAACCATTGATCCGCATCTTCCTGCAAGCTGCGCAGCGCATCGCTCAGATCGGACAATCCCGCGCTTGCGGAAAACAACAGCTGTCCCAATTCGCCTTCGCTCGACAGAATGCTTTCCCCGCCCTGTTCAAGCGTGTCGTCATCGAGCGAAAACATGGTCGTGATGCTGGCGCGGTCCAGCCCGCCCAGAGCCGCAGAAAGTGTTGCTTCGGGCAGCGGCTGGTCGTGCTGGGCGTCCAAGAGCGTATTGCTTCGACCCTTGATACGCGCCAGATGCAGCGGGCCCGTGGCCGTGGTGATCTCGGCCTCGATGCGAAGGGCGCGGTAATCATGTAGAAAGCCGTATTGCGTCTGTGCGGGAAAGCCGAACAGAAAATCCAGCCAGGCTGAAAACAGGGTCGATTTCCCGGCTTCATTCGGGCCGAAAACCACATGCAGATCCGCACCTTGCGCAGGGCATGGCAAGGCCAGCCGCGCGTCGGTGAAATGGCCGTATCGGATCAGGCCCAGCGCATCGATCCGCATCAGGCGCGGCCTCCGCCTAGCCGCGCCAGCACTTCGGCGATGCCGCCTTCGACCAGAGCTGCGTCGATCTGCGCGACGCCGTCGCGCAATTCTGCGACCGGTGGCAGCGCGGCCTCCAGATCACGGCGCAGCGCTTCCAGCGCCGCCTGATAGCCCGCGGAGTCGCGAATCTCGCCTGTGATGATCGCGCCCAGTTCGCCCAGCGCCCCCGTGTCAGGAGCCTGCGCCTCAAGGTCGAGGCCAAGTGTCTCGACCCAAGTCCCCCCCGTCTCGCGGGCGATCTGCTGCGCTTCCTCCAAGGCGAGATCACGGTCGCGCAACAGCCGCGCGGCCAGTGGCGTGTGGCCCCGTAAAGTCAGCCGCGCAACGAGATGGGGGACAGAGAGGCGTGTGGCGTCCAGCGCGTTTGCGACTGCGCCGCGCAGGTCGTGCCAGGCCTCCAGCCCGGTCACATTGACCGTGACCGGCATGAAGGCCGCTTCAGCCACCACGCGTTCCTCGACATGCAGCCCGTTTTCGGTGCAGCTCACCAGCGTCACGCTGCCTGCGCCCGCCTCGCCGATATCGCGGCCCTGCGGGATGCCAGGCATGACCACATGCGCGGCCCCGGGATATTCAGCGCGCTTGTGGATATGCCCCAGCGCCCAGTAATCGAAGCCACTCGCCTGCAGATCGGCAAGCGCGCAGGGCGCATAGAGGTCATGGCCGGGACTGCCATTGAGCGAGGTATGCATCAGCCCGATATTGAGCGCATCGGCAACCGGGGGCTTGTATTTTGACAACAAGCTTTCGGGGGCGTGCGGGGCAGTGAAGCTCAGCCCGTGGATATGGATCTGTTGATGGCCTTTGGTGATTGCGACGGCCTTGGCGCGCCCTGCATAGATGAAGACGTCTTCGGGAGGGGTCAGTTCGCGGGTGATCACGCTTTCGGCGTCATGGTTGCCGCGAATGATGAAGGTGCGGATGCCTGCAGGCCCCAGCCGCGCCAGTTCGGACATCAGAAACCGTGCGGTTTTCATGCTGGTCTGGCTGCCATCATAGAGATCGCCTGCGATCAGCAGCGCGTCAACCTGTTCGGACAGGCACAGATCGACGATCCGCCTTAGTACGATGCGCGAGGCGTCAGATATCATCTCTGCCAGCTCCGGATCGCGCAGCGCAAGACTGCGCAGCGGACTGTCGAGATGCAGATCAGCTGTGTGAATGAACCGGAACGCCATGGCGCAACTCTGCCTTGGGTGCGCACGGGCCGCAAGGGGCAGTGGCGGAGCTTTGCCCCCTGATCGTCCGGGTGAGCAGACGCAGGGGGGGGCGCGCCACGCCAATGTCACTTTTTCTTTGCACGCGCGGGGAAGAATTTTAGCACTGCGACGTCGAAGCCCACAGATCAGTTGACATTCCCGCGAATCTCGCCTCAGGACAATCTCGTCAGCTCTGAACTGGACACGCGCCGGGTCCGAGCTGTCGAAGCACACTTTACCTTTAGAAAACGCGCATGATTTCGATCCGGTTGCTGCTGATTGCAGGCCTGTGCCTCGCCAAACCCGCTTTTGCCGAGGCCCCGCGTCTGATCGGCAGTCTGGGGCAGCAACTCTCTGTTGCTGAACCAGAAGCCTATCTGCGCTATATGGGGCAACCATTTTTCCGCAATCTTCAACCTGTTCTGGGGCTCTCGGTTGCATCGGACCGGTCTGCCTGGGTCGGGGCGGGCTCTGCGCTGACATGGCGTCCGGGGGATGGACCCGCATTCGTCCGGATCACCTCCATGGCGGGGCTGCATCGCAATGGGCAGGGCAGGGATCTCGGGGGGCCAATCCAGTTCCGAACGGCCCTCGATTTCGGGCTTGCGCGCCCCGGCGGATTTGAATTCGGTATCGGGGTCGATCATCGGTCGAGTGCCCGGATCTACCGGCCCAATCCGGGATTGAATACTGCTTATTTCTTTGCCTCGGTGCCCTTGGACTGAGCGTCAGCGCGGCGGCGGCGCGCCGAGGATTTCCGCAACCCAATCGGCGACGATCCGGCTGGCGCGACCAAAGCGTGCAGCATCAAAGAGCGAAACAGTCGCTGACGGCTCCAGGTTCAATTCCAGCGTTTGCGCACCGTGGGCGGCAGCTTCCTGCACGAAACCGGCAGCTGGATAGACATTGCCCGATGTGCCGATCGCCACGAACAGGTCTGCTGCCTGCAGAGCCGTGTCGATCCTCTCCATGTGATAGGGCATTTCGCCAAACCATACGATATCAGGCCGGGTGGCGGGCGCATTGCAAGCCGGGCAGGGCGCCGCATGGTCCATCGCACGCGGTGCGTTCCAGCGATAGCCGCAGGCCGCACAAAGCGCGCGGGTCAGCTGACCATGCATGTGGATCACCGCCGGCGCGCCTGCGCGTTCAAGCAGGTCATCGACGTTCTGGGTGATCAGCGTGACATGCGAGGGCCGCGAGTGCTGCAGCCTCGCCAGCGCATCATGGGCTGCGTTGGGTCGTGCATCAAGGCAATTCGCCCGGCGCGCATTGTAGAACTCATGCACCAGCACAGGGTTGCGCGCGAAGCCCTCAGGGGTGGCGACCTCATTGAGATCGTAGCGCGTCCAGAGCCCGTCCTTATCGCGGAAGGTGCCCAGCCCCGATTCCGCCGACAGCCCCGCGCCGGTCAGGATCACGATACGCTCAGCGTACGTTGAGATGGTCATGGATCACCTGCGCCAGGGCTTCTGAAATGCCGTCCACGGCTTGCAGATCCGCGAGTCCCGCCCGCGCGACGGCCTTGGCCGAGCCGAAATGCGCCAGAAGCGCGCGCTTGCGCCCCGGACCCACCCCCGGAATATCATCGAGCGGCGAGGCGCTGACCGCCTTCGCGCGTTTGGCGCGATGCGTGCCGATGGCGAATCTGTGCGCCTCGTCGCGCAGTCGCTGCACGAAATAAAGCACCGGGTCATTATGGCGCAGTGCGAAAGGGCGACTGCCGGGGCGGTAGAATTCTTCCTTGCCCGCGTCGCGGTCCACCCCCTTCGCGACCCCCACCACCGGAATGTCATCAACCCCCAGATCGGCCATGATAGAGGCCACCGCGCTGATCTGCCCCGCGCCCCCATCGATCAGCAGAAGGTCGGGCCAGGTCTCGCCTTCGCGGTCGGGATCTTCCTTCAGCAGCCGCTCGAACCGGCGGCTCAGCACTTCTTTCATCATGCCGAAATCATCACCTGCCGTGATGCCATCGCCGCGGATGTTGAACTTGCGATACTGGCTCTTGATGAAGCCGTCGCGCCCGGCCACGATCATCGCGCCGACCGCATCCGTGCCCTGAATATGGCTGTTGTCATAGACCTCGATGCGTGCGGGCGGCGCGTCCAGGCCGAAGGCTTCGGCCAGCCCGTCCAGCATGCGGCCCTGCGCGGCAGTCGAGGCCAAGCGCATCGCCAGCGCTTCGCGGGCATTGCGCGCGGCATTTTCGACCAGCTCGGCTTTTTCGCCGCGTTGCGGCACCAGCAATTCCACGCGCCGCCCCGCCCGGTCGCTGAGCAGCTGCGCCATCAGGTCGGCATTCTCGATGTCATGCGAGATGATCACCTGACGCGGCGGTTCCTTGCTGTCGTAGAATTGCCCCAGAAACGCTTCGAGGATCTCTGGCTCTTCCGCCCCGGCCCCAGTTGCGGGGTAGAAATCGCGGTTGCCCCAACTCTGGCCGGCCCGGATGAAGAAGACCTGAACACAGGCCTGCCCCTTGTCGAGATGCAGCGCGATCACATCGGCTTCGGTGACCGTGCGTGGGTTGATCCCCTGGCTTTGCTGCACATGGGTCAATGCCCGGATACGGTCGCGCAGCGCGGCGGCGCGCTCGAATTCCATCGCTTCTGACGCTGTCTGCATCTCTTCGGCAAGTTGCGCCTGAATCTTGGTGCTTTTGCCCGACAGGAAGCGCTCGGCATCTGCGACCAGCCCGGCATACTCGTCTTCCGAGATATACCCCACACAGGGCGCGGAGCAGCGCTTGATCTGATAGAGCAGGCAAGGCCGTGTGCGCGCGTTGAACACTGAATCCGTGCAGTTGCGCAGCAAAAACACGCGCTGCAACTGGTTGAGCGTGCGGTTCACGGCGCCGGCGCTGGCAAAGGGGCCGAAATACGCGCCCTTGACCGCGCGCCGCCCGCGATGCTTGCGCAGTTGCGGATAGGCGTGATCCTTGGGCAGCAGGATATAGGGAAAGCTCTTGTCGTCGCGCAGCAGCACATTGTAGCGCGGCTTGAGCTGCTTGATCAGGTTCTGCTCCAACAGCAGCGCTTCGGTTTCCGTGCGCGTGGTCAGGAACATCATCGACGCGGTTTCCGAGATCATCCGCGCGATCCGCCCGGAATGCCCCGAGGGGCGCGCATAATTCGACACGCGCGCGCGCAGATTGCGCGCCTTGCCAACATAAAGCACTTCGGATTTCTCGTTGAGCATCCGGTAGACGCCGGGCGAAGCATCAAGCCGTTTGAGGTAGTCGGCAATGCAGGCATGGCCGCGCAAATCCGAGCCGTCCGCGCCCTGTGATGTGATCTGATCGGTCATGTGTCAAAGGCTGCCATGATTCTCCTCAGCACTGCACCGTTTTCCATCCCGCATCAACCTGAATCCTGTCCACCAAATCTGTGGATAACTCTGTGGACGAATTGTCGATCATGGCGATTTTCTTCGTAAAGATAGGTGGTTTCGTGAATTGCCTAAAAAATAGGCAAATTTATAAGGCCATGATTTTGTTGTAAAATAATTTTGCAATCCGCAAGCGACTGAAAGTTAAGACGTTTTGATCTCAACTCTGTGACAGATCTGTTAACAGTGCATAACCTACAGCCCGCAAGCAGGAATCTCTCCCTGCGCTAACCCGGATCAGTCGCGCCCCATCCCAGATGTTCGCCCCCGTCAATGCACAGAAGCTGGCCTGTGACGGCCTGTGCATCGAGAAAATAGCCGAGTGCCGCTGTGATATCAGCCGGGTTGGCGCCGCGTTCGAGAATTGTGGCCTTGCGGCTGGCGAGGTAAACCTCCCGCGGCTGGTCGGCGGCCTGCAATGTCGGCCCGGGTCCGATTGCGTTCACGCGGATACGCGGGCCAAGCTCCTGCGCCGCCATCCGCGTGAAGGCCCAGAGCCCCATCTTGGCGATGGAATAGGTCATGTGCTGCGGGGTCAGGTTGCGCACTTTCTGATCGATCATGTTCACCACCAGCCCCTGCGCGACAGGCTCACCGGCGGCATCAGGCAGGGGCGCGGGGCATTGCGCGGCAAAGCCCTGCGTCAGCACGAAGGGCGCGCGCAGGTTGGACATCATGTGGCGGTCCCAGCTCTCGCGGGTGGCCGTGGCGATGCTGTCTTCCTCAAAGATCGAGGCATTGTTGATCAGCACCTGCAGCGGCCCGCCAAGCCCCTCAGCCGCAGCGGGCACAAGCGGGGCGAGCGCATCCTCATCCAGCAGATCGGCGCGCAGACAGATCGCATGACGTCCCAGCGTCGTGATTTCCTGTGCCAACTCTTCCGCCGCGATTGCCGAGCTCTGGTAATGAATCGCCACGTCAAATCCGCGCTCGGCCAAAGCCAGCGCCATGGCGCGGCCCAGTCGTTTCGCGCCGCCGGTCACCAATGCCCGCGCCATGTTTCAGCCTCCGTTTGCAAACAGAAGCCAGATGTAGACGGCATATCCCAAAAGCAAGGCCAGCCCCGTGATGCGACCGATTGCGCGGCCCGACCAGATGAAGGGCACGACGACCAGCGCTGCTGCCAACATCACCCACAGGTCCAGCCGCAGCATTTCTGCCGGGACCGTCATGGTGCCAAACAGCCCCGCAAGGCCGAGAATGAACAGCAGGTTGAAGATATTCGAGCCCAGGATATTGCCCAGCGCCACGCCGCCCTCGCGCCGGATCGCAGCCATCAGCGTCGTGGCAAGTTCGGGCAGCGAGGTGCCAATTGCGACGATGGTCAGGCCGATGACCAGATCCGACACGCCGAGGCTCTTGGCGATATCGACCGCTCCGGTGACCAGAAGATGCGCGCCAAGCGGTAACCCGGCCAGCCCCAGCGCCAGATAGAGCGTCAGCCGCCCCGCAGGCAGGGCCGGGTCCGCCCCTTCGAGATCTTCCGGCGTGACCCGGCCCTTGCGCGCCCGCAAGACGCTCTCGGCCATGAACAGCGCGAAAGCCAAGAGCAGGACCAATGCCTGCCATGTCCCGATCGCACCGGTCATGGCCAGCGCCGCGAACAGGGCCGTTGCGGCCAGCATGATCCACATGTCGCGCAGGCTCTCGCGCCCCATTGCCATCGGCGCGATCAGCGCGGGCAGGCCAATGACCAGCAGGATGTTGGCGATATTCGAGCCTACGACATTGCCCAGCGCCAGCCCGCCCGCATCGCGCAGCACAGCCTGCACCGAAACCAGCAATTCCGGTGCCGACGTGCCGAAGGCAACCACCGTCATGCCCACCATCATCGCCGGGATGCCCAATCGCAGCGCCAGATTGACCGCGCCGCGCACCAGAAAATCGCCTGCCACCAGAAGCATCACAAGCCCGCCCACCACAAGGGCCAGATCAATCAACATGGGTTACCGGTCCTTGCAACGGCAGTCTTCACTGCCGATCAGAAACTTGCCACAGCGCTTGCATTTGCGCGGACGTGGCAATTTTGTCTGCCGCAGCTTGTCAAGCGGGGTCTTGTGCCGCGGGTTGAACCACTTCTGCACGGCCCCCATGATCACCATAAAGACCAGAAACGCAGCGACGATCTTGATGATCATGGCTTAGATCCCGAAGCGGGCATAAAGGGTGCGATCCTCGGCCAGCGCCATGGCATCTTCGATCATCAGCCGGCCAAACCGGCCCAGAAGCGGGCGGCGTGTCGCATATTGGCGAAGCCGCAATTTGTCGCCGAAGCGTTCTTTCAGAACGGGAACCAGATGGCCTAAACCATCGACCAGGCCCAGCTCGACCGCTGTCGTCCCGACCCAGAAGGCCCCGGTGAACAGGCTGTCGTCTTCGGCCAGTTTCGCCTCGCGCCGCGACTTGACCTGCGCGATGAAATTCTGGTGGATCTGATCCTGCAGCGCGCGCAACCGGGCGACATCTTCGGGGTTTTCAGGGCGGAACGGATCGAGTTGGGATTTCGACTTGCCCGACGTGTAGACCCGCCGCTCGATCCCGTTGCGTGCCAGCAGTTCATGCAATCCGAAGCCTGCCGAGATCACGCCAATGGAGCCGACAATCGAATTGGCATCGACGAAGATTTCGTCGGCAGCCGTGGCCAGCCAGTATCCGCCCGAGGCCGCCACATCCTCGACAAAGCCCAGCACGGGCAGTTTCGTCTGATCCGCCAGCCGCCGGATGCGCGCGGCGATCAGGGCCGACTGCACTGGGCTGCCACCGGGCGAATTGATCACCAGCGCTACGGCCTTGGGCTTGCCGCGCTTGAACGCAGCCTCGATCACTGGGGCCAGTGCCGCGTCATTGAGGCGTGCCCCACCCCCGCCAGAGGCGATCACCCCTTGCAGGCGCAGGACAGAAACGGAGGGGTGGCGCGAGATAAACGGGATTTTCATCATGCGCTCGCACATAAGGCGCGTGCCCCCCCTCAGCAAGAGGGGCGCGGCGGTTTTGCGCGCTTGCCGTCGCCGCGCGATTGCGGTCAAATCAGCTCACTGCCCGGAGGCCCTGATGCTCGACCGTCTTGAAATGTTCATAGCACTGGCCAATGCCCGCCATTTCGGCCGGGCTGCGGAAGCCTGTGGCGTCACGCAACCCTCGCTTTCTGCGGCGATCAAACAGCTGGAGGGGGAGCTCGGCGTGCAACTCGTCTGGCGTGGCGCGCGGTTTGAGGGGTTGACGCCAGAAGGCGCGCGCACGCTGGACTGGGCCACGCGCATTGTTGGTGATGCGCGCACCTTGCGCGAGGAAATGCGCGCCGCGCGCCATGGGCTGTCGGGCAATCTGCGTCTCGGGGTCGTGCCCACAGCGCTGCCGATGATTGCCGGGTTGACCGCGCCTTATCTGCGCCAGAACCCGAATATCCATCTCGAAATCCTGTCGCGATCTTCAATCGAGATCCTGCAGCAGATCGACAATCTGCAGCTTGATGCCGGGATCAGCTATCTCGACAATGAACCCCTGGGCCGCGTCGTGACCCTGCCGCTTTACGCCGAGCGGTATCTGTTGATCACCCGTCCCGACCATCCGCTGAGCCAGCGTGCAGGGCTCGACTGGGCCGAGCTTGCCGAGCTGCCGCTCTGCCTGCTGACGCCTGACATGCAAAACCGCCGCATCATCACAGCCGAACTGACCCGCGCCGGGGTAGATGTGGTGCCGCAACTGGAATCGAACTCCACTCTGACGCTGATCGCGCATGTGCAGGCCGGGCCCTGGGTCAGTATCGTCAATGCGCATACGGCGGCGCTGTTTTCGGATACGCCAGGTCTGTGCGCTGTGCCGATCAAAGGCGGTGGCGATGCGAAAATGGTGGGTCTGATCGCACCATGGCGCGAGCCGCACACCCCGGTTCTGGCCGCCCTTTTGGCAGAGGCGCGGCGTTTTTCGCGCAGTGCCGTCGCGATCTGATCAGAGCCGAGGGTTAAGATTGCCTCAGGCCATCGCGGGCGCTACCATCTTCGAAAACAACCGGAGGGCATGCAATGAACCGCACAGTGACACAGAAAATCGGCTCTGCAGAGGTCAGTATCATCACCGACGGCGTGCATTGCTTCACGCCGGATCTCTTTTCCGAGACGCCCGAGGCGCATCTGAAAGCACTGCTCGACAGTCAGGGGGAAGGCGAGATCGAGACGAATTTCAACGCGGTCCTGATCCGCGACGGGGGGCGGGTGATCCTGCTCGATGCCGGGCCGCGCGATCTCTTTGGGGCCGATTGCGGCTTCCTGCATGACGGGTTGGCCGAGATTGGCGTGACCCCGGATCAGGTCGATACGCTGGTCGCCACCCATCTGCATCCCGATCATGTGGCGGGTATGATCACGCCAGAGGGTGCAGCGGTCTTCGCCAATGCGACCTTGCATGTGCCCGATATCGAACGCAGTTTCTGGTCTGATGATAGTAACTTTCAGGGCGCGCTCACGGGTATTTCCGGTTGGTCTGAACTCGCGCAGGCCGTGCTTGCTGCCTATGGCGACCGGCTTGAGAGCTTCAGCGACGGGGGCGAGGTCGCGCCCGGGGTGCGCGCTGTGGCGCTGCCGGGGCATACGCCCGGCCATATGGGCTGGCGGCTGGATCGTGATGGTGCAAGCCTGATCCATGTCGGCGATATCGTGCATGCGCCCGCGCTGCAGATCGCTGATCCTGAGGTGGCGATCAGCTTCGATCTGGACATGGTGACGGCGCGAGAGACCCGCAAGCGTTTGCTCGACCAGTTGGCGAGCGACGGCACGCTGTTCACGGGCGGCCATTTCCTGCACCCCGCGTTCAACCGCGTGACGCGCAGGGGGCAGGGCTACGCGCTAGAGCCTGGGGCCTGACGCGTGCCACGCAGGGTGTTCGGCGCCCGCGCTGTCCACAAGCCAGTCATAGACCAATCGCGCGCGCCGTGAATGCGGCGCGTGCAGGGTGACGTGGAAATCCTCGCGCGGTGTGACCTGATCGGGCAGCAGCGGAACCAGTTGCCCGCTGTGCAGATAGGTCCGCGCCAGCCCGACCCAGCCCAGCACTGCGCCCATATCATCGCGCGCCGCCTGCAGCGCGATCAGGTAGTTGTTCACACGGTGGCTGTTGCGCAGTGGGCCCGTATGGCCGAGCGCCTGAAACCAGCCTTGCCAATCGGTCCAACCGGCGATCCGCGTCTCGAAATGGATCAGCGGCAGGGCGGCCAGATCCGCAAGGCTTGTGACCGGATGCGCCGCCGCGAAGCCCGGACTTGCAATCGCCATCAGCCGGTCGCGAAAAAGCACGGTGCAGCCGGTCCTGTCGCGTGGCAGGATGCTGTAGCGGATGCTCAGGTCGCATTGCGCAGGGGGCGTGTCCGTGTCGCTGACCATTTGCGCCACCGAAACATCGCCATGGGTTTTCCAGAATTGCGCGAGTTTCGGCGTCAGCCAGAGCGAACTGACCGCCGTGGTCACGCTGATCGTGACCGAGGCCTGCATCGCGCGTCTGCGCAACTGGTCCACAGCTTCGCCAATCCCTTCGAAACCGCGCTGCAGGGCGACGAGCAGGTAAGCGCCCGTTTCGGTCAGCGCAACGCCGCGGTGGTGACGCTCGAACAAGCTGCAGTTCAGCGCGCGCTCCAGCGCTTTGATCTGGTGGCTGACAGCGGCGGGGGTCACGTTCAACTCCTGTGCGGCGCGCACGAAACTGACATGGCGCGCGGCGGCCTCAAACGCAACGAGCGCGCTCATCGGGGGCAGGTCATAGGGCGATTTGGGCAAGATCACCTCAGTTCAGAAAGGCATGTGTTGGTTCATTGCTTCAACTTCATCGTGCATAGCATTATCTGAATTATGCCACGATGAATTTTTGTGTTCTTGCCAGACCGTCCAGTGTGGCGCAGCATCACCCCGATCAGAACTGCCGGGAGATCATGAGATGCTGCAAGATGCGCCGCAACCCGACACAGCGCCCCGCGACCCGGCCCCGCGCCGTGTCCGCAAAGGGCGTGGCCAGTCCACCCGCAGCGCGGAACCCGGCCAGAACCTGCATCTGCGCACCCCCTTCATAACCCGCCGTATTCCGACATATGATCTGCTCGGCGACGCTGCGCTGACGCGGATCGAAGCGACCGCAGACCGGATCCTGGCCGAAATCGGGATCGAGTTGCGCGACGACCCGGAAGCCGTGGCGCTCTTCCGTCAAGCGGGCGCGGAGGTGACGCATCAGGGCGGCGCAACCTGGCGCATCCGCTTCGCGCCCGGCATGCTGCGCGAAGTGTTGAAAACCGCGCCCGCGCGCTTTACTCAGCACGCCCGCAACCCCGCCAATACCGTCGAGATCGGCGGCGATGCGATGGTCTTCGCGCCGGCTTATGGCTCGCCTTTCGTCATGGATCTCGATCAGGGGAGGCGTTACGGGACGATTACGGATTTCGAAAACCTGATCAAACTCGCGCAATCCTCGCCCTGGCTGCACCATTCCGGCGGCACGATTTGCGAGCCGACCGATGTGGCCGTCAACAAGCGCCATCTGGACATGGTCTATGCCCATATGCGCTATTCCGACCGCGCCTTTCTGGGCTCGATCACCGCCCCCGAACGCGCCGCCGACAGTATCGAAATGTGCCGCATCCTGTTCGGCGCGGAATTTGTCGAGAATAACTGCGTGATCATGGGCAATTTCAACACAACCTCGCCGCTGGTCTTCGACGGGGTAACGACCGCTGGCATCCGCACCTATGCCGAGGCCGGGCAGGGCTCGATCCATCTGCCCTTCCTTTTGGGCGGCGCGGTCTCGCCGCTGACCATGGCAGGGGCGGTGGCGCAATGTCTGGCCGAATCGATGGCCTCCTGCGCGCTCGCGCAGCTCGTGCGGCCCGGCGCGCCGGTGGTCTTCGCGGGCTTTCTGTCCTCGATGTCGCTGCGCTCCGGCTCGCCGACTTTCGGCACGCCAGAACCCGCGCTGGGCTCGCTGGTCATGGGGCAACTCGCGCGGCGGCTGAACCTGCCTTTGCGCTGTGCAGGCAATTTCTCCACTTCTAAAGCGCCGGACGGGCAGGCGATGCAGCAGGCCATGATGTCGATGATGTCGGCGGTGCAGGGCGGCGCGAATTATATCCTTCACGCGGCAGGGTTCGTCGACGGGCTGTTGTCGATGTCCTACGAGAAGATGGTCATGGACATGGATATGTGCGGCGCGCTGCATGCCTATCTTGCGGGGCTGGAGGTCAATGAGGACACGCTGGCTTTCGAGGCGCTGGCGCAATTCGGCCCCGGTGCGCATCTCTTTGGCACCGACCACACGCTCCGCCATTATGAGACCGCCTATTGGGACAGCGGCTTCAACGATGACCGCACCTATGAGACATGGTCGGAGACCGGCAGCATTGACGCCGCCGCGCGTGCCAACCAGCGCTGGAAGGACGTGCTTGCGCGCTACACAGCGCCGCCCATTGACCCCGGCACGGATGAGGCGTTGAAAGACTTCATCGCGCAAAAGAAAGCCGCGATGCCGGATGCGTGGTATTGAGGGCCCCATGTCAAATGATCCGCTGCTCCAGCCCTATCAGCTCAAGCATCTGACCCTGCGCAACCGCATCATGACCACGGCGCATGAACCGGCCTATCCCGAAGACGGCATGCCCAAGGCGCGCTATGTGGCCTATCACGCCGAGCGCGCGAAAGCGGGTGTCGCGCTGACTATGACGGCGGGATCAGCGGCGGTGTCGCGCGACAGCCCGCCGGTGTTCAACAATATTCTTGCGTGGAAGGATGAAGTCGTCCCCCATATTCGCGCGCTGACCGATGCCTGCCACGAGCATGGCTGCGCCGTGATGATCCAGCTCACCCACCTGGGACGGCGCACAGGCTGGAACAAGGGCGACTGGCTGCCCTCGCTCTCGTCCAGCAAACACCGCGAACCGGCGCATCGCGCGTTCCCGAAACTGGCCGAGGACTGGGACATTGCCCGCATCATCGGCGATTTCGCGGACGCGGCCGAACGCATGCAGGCGGGCGGCATGGATGGGATCGAGCTGCAGGTCTATGGCCATCTGCTCGACCAGTTCTGGTCGCCCCTGACCAATGACCTCGATGGCCCCTATGGCGGCGCGACGCTTGCGACGCGGATGCAGCTTCTGATGGATACGCTGCAAGCAATCCGCGCGCGTGTGGGCGAAGGATTCATCGTTGGTGTGCGCTACACAGCCGATGAGGCCGCCAAGGGCGGGATTGATGCGGCTGAAGGGCTCGAGATCTCGGAACGGCTGGCCGCGAGCGGGCTGGTCGATTTCCTGAATGTCATTCGTGGGCGCATCCACACAGACCCGGCCATGACCGATGTGATCCCGGTGCAGGGCATGAAAAGCGCCCCGCATCTGGATTTCGCAGGCTCTGTGCGCGCCGCGACGGGCATGCCAACTTTCCATGCAGCCCGGATCCCTGATGTCGCGACCGCACGCCACGCGGTCGCGGCGGGGTTGATCGATATGGTGGGCATGACCCGCGCCCATATGGCCGACCCGCATATCGTCCAGAAAATCCGCGAGGGGCGCGAGGACGATATCCGCCCCTGTGTGGGCGCGACCTATTGTCTGGACCGCATCTATCAGGCGGGCGAGGCGCTGTGCATCCACAACGCCGCCACCGGGCGCGAATTGTCGCTGCCCCATGTCATCACGCATGCCGCGACCCGAAAGAAGGTCGTGATCGTAGGCGCAGGCCCCGCTGGGCTGGAAGCCGCGCGTGTCGCAGCCGAGCGCGGTCATGATGTGACAGTGTTCGAGGCCCAGCCCGACCCCGGCGGCCAGATCCGGCTGACCGCGCAGAACCCGCGCAGGCGGGAGATGATCGGCATCATCGACTGGCGCATGGCGCAATGCGCCGCGCGCGATGTTGTCTTTCATTTCAACACATTCGCCGAGGTTTCTGATGTGATGCATGAAGTCCCTGATGTGGTGATCATCGCGACTGGCGGCCTGCCCAATACGGAACTCTTCGAGAGTGGCGCGCAGAACCCGCATGTGATCAGCGCCTGGGACATGATCGCGGGCGATGTGAAACCCGCAGGCCATGTGTTGATCTATGACGAGGCGGGCGATCATCCCGGTCTGATGGCCGCCGAGGTCGCGGCCAATGCAGGCGCACAGGTCGAGGTGATGACCCCTGACCGCACGTTTGCGCCTGAGATCATGGGCTTGAACCTGGTGCCTTACATGCGCGCGCTGCAGGACAAGGATGTGGTCTTCACCGTGACGCGCAGGCTGCTGGACGTGTCCCGCGACGGCAATCGGCTCCGCGCGACGATCGGTACGGATTACAGCGATTTCACGCGCCAGCAGCACTATGATCAAGTGGTGGTGAATTACGGCACCTTGCCGCTGGATGACCTCTATTTCGCGCTCAAACCACTCTCGGCGAATGGCGGGGCGGTGGATTACGCGGCACTTCTGGCCGGTCTCCGGCAACCTGCGAGCGGGGGCGAGGGGCGCTTTGAGCTCTACCGCATCGGCGATGCAGTCAGCGCACGCAATACGCACGCCGCAATCCATGATGCACTGCGCCTGATGAAGAATATCTGAGCATCGGGGCGCGCCGCCCCACTTGTCTCGGCAAGCGCTGCGCGATACATCCGGATGCATGAGCGTGAAACCAATCCTTCTGCACCCGGATCCGCGGCTGAAAAAAGCCTGCGCTCCGATCGCGTCCGTCACTTCAGAAATCGGCAAGCTGGCCGAAGACATGCTGGCGACCATGTATGATGCCCCCGGCGTGGGTCTCGCGGCCCCACAAATTGGGGTTCTGTCGCGCATGTTCGTGATGGATTGCGTCAAGGAAGAAGGGGCCACGCCGCGCCCCATGGTGCTGATCAACCCCGAGATCGTGGCGTCCTCTGACGAGATGAACACCTATGAAGAGGGCTGCCTGTCGATCCCCGAGCATTACGCCGAAGTCATCCGCCCCAAGCGGGTCACGATGCGCTGGACCGGGCTCGATGGCAAAGCGCAGGAAGAGGAATTCGACGGGCTCTGGGCGACCTGCGCGCAGCATGAGCTGGATCATCTTAACGGCAAGCTGTTTATCGATTACCTCGGCACGATCAAGCGCAGCATGATCACCCGCAAGATGGTCAAATTCAAACGCGAACAGGCGCGGGGGTGAGCGTTCGGCGCTGCATCCCCTGGCCCGATCCGCGCCTGCGCCGGGTCGCTGCACCTGTAGACGCGATCACCGACGAGATCCGCGCCATCTGGACCGACATGATCGACACGATGGAAGCGATGCCCGGTGTGGGTCTGGCGGCACCGCAGATCGGGGTCATGCTGCAACTCGCCGTAGTTGATGCGTCCGAGACGCGCGGGCAGGTGCTGCGCATGGCCAATCCGGTAATCCTGCACGCCAGTGTGACGCTGCGCGCCCATGACGAGGCCAGCCCCAACCTGCCCGGTGTCAGGGCGCGGATCGAGCGCCCGCGCGCTGTGACCGTGCGTTTCCTCAATGCCGATGGGGAGTGGGAGGAGCGCGATCTGGTGGGGCTTTGGGCGACCTCGGTCCAGCACCAGATCGACCATTTGCAGGGGCGGATGTATTTCGACCATCTGAGCAAGGTCAAGCGCGATATGCTGTTGCGCCGCGCCAGGAAGGCCAGCTGAATGCGGGTCATCTTCATGGGAACGCCCGATTTTTCGGTGGCGGCGCTGGAGGCCGTTCATGCTGCGCATGACGTGGTCTGCGTCTATACTCAGCCCCCGCGCCCTGCGGGGCGGGGCAAACAGCCGCGCCTGACGCCAGTTCATGCGCGCGCGGCCGCACTTGGGCTTGAGGTGCGCCATCCGGTCAGTCTGCGTGATGCTCAGGTGCAGGCGCACTACGCCACTCTGCAGGCTGACGTGGCCGTGGTCGTGGCCTATGGGTTGATCCTGCCGCAGCCTGTGCTTGATGCCCCGCGTCATGGGTGCCTGAATATCCACGCTTCGCTTCTGCCACGCTGGCGCGGCGCGGCCCCGATCCAGCGGGCGATCATGGCCGGGGATGCAGAGACCGGGATTTGCATCATGCAGATGGAAGCGGGGCTCGACACAGGTCCGGTCTTGCTCCGGGCCGCGACGCGGGTCACGGAGGCAGACACGGCGCAGAGCCTGCATGACCGCCTGTCGCAGATGGGGGCCGCGCTGATCGTCGATGCGCTGGCGCAACTGCCCGAGTTGCGCGCCGTGCCACAGCTTGACACCGGGGTTACCTACGCCGCCAAGATCGACAAATCCGAAGCCAGGGTGGATTGGACCCGGCCTGCGGAGGAGGTTGCGCGGCAAATCCGGGGACTTTCGCCCTTTCCCGGTGCGTGGTGCGAGACGCCTCTGGGCCGTCTGAAACTGCTGGATGCGCGTGCAGTTGTCGGATCGGGAGCGCCCGGCACTGTCTTGGGCGGTTTGACGATCGCTTGCGGGACGGGCGCAGTCGAACTGCGATCCGTTCAGCGCGAAGGAAAGCGCGTAATGGAACCAGAGGCGTTGCTGCGTGGGGCAGGCGACCTCAAGGGACAGGTCTTCAGCTAAGAACCTGCGCACTGCTTGGTACTGCGCAAGCCCGCGTGTGTTTTGGGCGAAAAAAATGCGCAGCCTAGCGTTCAGCCCAGGTTCGTGCTGCTGATGGCTAAGACACCAACACCCGCACCGTCCGGGCGTAAGCCTGGCATGTCCAGATCAGACGCTCTTGTTGACTTCCGGGGATACCAAAGCCTCGGCGTCACCGCGCATCTTTACATAGCTCTCATAGGCGCTGTCGGGCAGCTTTATCGGCGCCTCTGCATCGGTGTCTTCCTTCGAGCCAGTCATTTCCGGATGATCCATATCTGCCTCTAATGGCATCTGAACTTCAGGGTCCATACGTGTTTCCTGAAGGTGTTGAAGCAGATTGACTTGGAAAGTGGGGGGAGGGCCGATCAACCGGCTGCGTTTGTCCTGTTGCGTGGTCAGGACTTTTGGCACTGTCTTTTCAGGGGCATCAGCATTGGACGCCTGATGCACAGCATCGGCCATGATCGTGCGGATAGCCGTGGTGGTGGCTTGGGCAGGGTTTAGCGGATGCGCCCCGTGCATATCTCGCACTGGCATCTGCACTGTGTTCACAGGTGCTAAAATTGGCAAACCAGACATACTAATATCTCACCATACAAGATAGAATTCTCCATATACGATGATGCCTATTGGCAGTTAAGAAGTCGTTAAACCCTCACTGGCTCGCGCAAAGAATATATGTCGTTTTTTATCGACCACACGGGGCGTCCGGCTGAACGCCCCGTGAAGCCGGCTCAGCGCAGGATCGTGCGCCCTGCATAGACGGCAGTCTCTCCCAGAATCTCTTCGATACGAATCAGCTGGTTATACTTGGCCAGACGGTCGGAGCGTGCCAGCGAGCCGGTCTTGATCTGCCCGCAATTCGTGGCCACCGCGAGATCTGCGATGGTTGCGTCCTCTGTCTCGCCCGAGCGATGCGACATCACGCAGGTCATCCGCGCACGATGGGCCATATCGACTGCCGCCAGGGTTTCGGTCAACGTGCCGATCTGGTTGACCTTGACCAGCAGGCTGTTGCCGCAGCCCTTCGCGATGCCTTCGGCCAGCCGTGCCGGGTTGGTGACGAAAAGATCGTCGCCCACAAGCTGGACCTTGTCGCCCAGGCACTCGGTCAGCAGTTTCCAGCCTTCCCAGTCATCTTCCGAACAGCCGTCCTCAATGCTGATGATGGGGTAATCCGCGACCAGTGCGGCCAGATAATCGACATTTTCGGCAGGGGTCAGGGATTTGCCTTCGCCCGTCATCTCGTATTTACCGCCCTTGAAATACTCGGTCGCCGCGCAATCGAGAGCGAGATAAATCTCCTCACCGGGCTTATAGCCGGCCTTCTCGATGGATCTCAGAATGAAATCGAGTGCATCGCGCGTGCTCGACAGATTGGGTGCGAAACCACCCTCGTCGCCGATCCCGGTCGACAGACCTGCCGCGGACAGTTCTTTTTTCAGGGTGTGGAAAACTTCAGCGCCCATGCGGACGGCGTCACGAATGCTTGTCGCGGCGACAGGCATGATCATGAATTCCTGAATGTCGATCGGGTTGTCGGCATGCTCGCCGCCATTGATGATATTCATCATCGGTACGGGCAGGGTGCGTGCAGAGGTGCCGCCGACATAGCGAAACAGCGGTTGGCCTGTGTATTCCGCCGCCGCCTTCGCGACCGCCATGGACACGCCGAGAATTGCATTTGCGCCCAGTCGGGCCTTGTTTGGGGTGCCGTCAATTTCGATCATGGCCGCATCAATCGCAACCTGTTCGGTCGCGTCAAAGCCCACCAGTGCTTCGGCCAGTTCGCCATTCACGGCCGCCACAGCATTCAGAACGCCCTTGCCCATATAGCGCGACGTGTCGCCGTCACGCAGCTCGACCGCTTCATGTGCGCCGGTCGACGCCCCGGAGGGCACGGCGGCACGGCCCATCGTGCCGTCTTCAAGTATCACGTCAACCTCGACCGTCGGGTTGCCCCGGCTGTCCAGAATCTCGCGGCCAATAATGTCGATGATTGTGCTCATGTCCTGTCCCTGCTGGATGTAGTCGTTCTGCGGCACGCTATACCCGCTGTCGGCGACAGTTTCTAGGCCGCTCTGGTCTCGCGCCACAATGTATAAAGCCCTGCGGTCACGATGATCGCGGCCCCCAGCAGTGTCAGCCAATCGGGGCGTTCCCCGAAAACCAGCACTGCCACGATCAGCGCGAAGAGCATCCGCGAGTAGCGGAAGGGGGTGACCACGGATAAGTCGCCGACCCGCATCGCCGCGACGAGCGCGTAATAGGCCAGCACACCGATCCCGAGGGCCGCGAGCAGATACACTGTCTGGGTCAGCGCAGGCAGTCGCGGAGGCTGGTCCATAACGGCCATGAGAAACAAACCCGCCGGGACCATCATCGCAAAGGCCCAGCTGGAAATCTGCGCGCTCGAGACTGTGCGCGGCACGAGCCTTGTTGCGACATCGCGCCCCGCAAGGCCCATGACTCCGATAACAGCGAATAGGCTCGCAGGCTCGAACCCGGTCATGCCGGGCCGCACGATCAGCAGGACACCGAAGAACCCAGCCGCAATCGCGCTCCAGCGCCGCCAGCCGACTTTCTCGCCCAGAAACAGCACTGCACCCAACGTCACCAGCAATGGTGCCGCCTGCAAAATGGCCGAGGCCGTCGCCAGGCTTGCCAGCACGAAGCCCAGCACGAAGCCCACAGTCCCGATCAGCTCCAGCACATTGCGGATCAGTACCGGGCGGATCACGAAAGCCGGGTCAAAGACCGACTGGCCCTGTCGATGCGCCATGACACTAAAGGCCGTGGCCCCGCCCAGACCCAGAAAGAGCAGGATCTGTCCGACTGGCAAGGCATCGGCGAGAAGCTTGATGAACATATCCTCAAGCGCGAAACCGGCCATCGCCAGAGCCATCAGCAGCGCGCCGCGCAAATTGTCGGACATGAAGGGTCTTTCACATGTTCATCGGGGCAGGGCTATCTGGATTGGTGGCACAAGAAAAGAAAAAAGCGCGCCCCGAGGGGCGCGCTTTAAGTGGTCATGTCAGGCCGCTCAGTCTTCTTTGGCGGCTTTCTTGATCGGAGCCCAGAGCTGCTTGTTGCTCAGGTACAGCAATGCCGCAAAGACCGACAGGAAGATGACCCCCACGAAACCTGCGCGCTTGCGCTCGACCATTTTCGGTTCGGCCGTCCAGGTCAGGAAGGCTGCGACATCAAGCGCCATTTGCTCCTCGGTGGCCGGCGTTCCGTCTTCATAGAACACCATGTCGTCAAACAGTACAGGTGCCATCGAGACCCAGTCGCCATAGGCCTTGTTGTAGTAGAACATGGAGCCAGCCTGAAAATCTTCCTCGCCCGTGTAGCCCAACAGGAAGGAGGCAATGTATTCCGGCCCCCCGATGCCCTTCATCAGCTGGTTGATGCCCAGGCCGTAGGGGCCGCTGAAGCCCGCACGGGCCTTGGTCATCAGGCTGAGATCGGGCGCACCCTCGAACTGCGATTCCGGGAAGTGGTCCGGACCTGTTGCAGTGCGCCAGTCGCGCAGCTCAGGATCCCACACTTCGTACATTTCCGCGAAAGCGCGCATCTGATCGTCGGGCAGCTCCGGGCCATTGCGGTCCGAGAGCGTGCGGAAGGCCACATATTGCAACCCGTGGCAGGCGGCGCAGACCTCATGATAGACCTGCAAGCCGCGCTGCAGCTGGTTGCGGTCATAAGTGCCGGTCAGGCCCTGAAAGGAGAAGTCGAAATTCGTGACTTCACCTTTCACTTTCTTGGCCTCGGCCATGGAGGCTGGCAGGGCCAGCACCAGAGCCGAAATTGCAGCGACCGCAAGGTTTTTCAGTTTCATCTTCGTATCCTTTTGGTTTGCTGTCATTCTGCCGGGATCGGATCGGCTGCCGGACCTTTCGGGCCACCATCCTTGTCCGATTTCAGGCTCGCCTTGAAGTCTTCCTCGATGGTTGCAGGCTGCGGCAGGGGCTTTTCAAGGACACCCAGCAACGGCATGATCACGAGGAAATAGGCAAACCAGTAGGTCGTCCCAATCAGTGCGATATTCGTGTAGATCCCTTCGGCAGGCATCGCACCGGCCCAAGTCAGAACCACGAAATTGACGATGAACAACCAGAACCAGATCTTGAACATCGGACGATAACGCCCCGAGCGCACCGAGGAGGTGTCGAGCCACGGCAGCAGCGCCCAGACAAAGATCGACCCGAACATCGCCAGAACACCGAAGAAGGTTGCGTCCACGATGCCGAAGGTCAGCCAGTTCACGGCGATGACAATCCAGACATCCGAGGTGAAGGCGCGCAGGATGGCGTAGAAGGGCAGGAAGTACCACTCCGGCACGATTTCGGGCGGGGTCACCAGCGGGTTGGCTTCGATATAGTTGTCAGTATGACCGAGGAAGTTTGGCATAAAGCCAATGAGCGCCCAGAAGATCGCCAGAATGATCGCCAGGGCGAACAAGTCCTTGATCACGAAATAGGGCCAGAAGGGTAGCGTGTCCTTGTCGGCCTCTTCACGCGACGTCCGACGCACCTCAACACCGGTGGGGTTGTTGTTGCCCGTGGTGTGGAACGCCCAGACATGAACGATCGACAAGCCAAGGATCACGAAGGGCAGCAGATAATGCAGCGTGAAGAAGCGTGTCAGGGCGGCATTGTCCACAGCAGGTCCGCCCAGAAGCCAGGTCTGCAGCGTGTCCCCGATGCCCGGAATGGCACCAAAGAGGCCCGTGATCACAGTCGCACCCCAGAAGGACATCTGACCCCATGGCAGCACATAGCCCATGAAGGCGGTTGCCATCATCGCCAAATAGATCAGCATGCCGATGATCCAGGTGATTTCGCGCGGGGCTTTGTAGCTCCCGTAATACATGCTGCGGAACATGTGCAGATAGACGGCAAAGAAGAACAGCATCGCGCCATTCTGGTGCAGGTAGCGCAGCATATGACCGCCATTCACATTGCGCATGATATGCTCAACACTGGCGAAGGCGTGGTTCACGTCAGCTGTGTAATGCATCGCCAGCACAATGCCGGTGACAATCTGCAGCACGAGGCAGAAAAACAGCACGATGCCCCAGATCCACATCCAGTTGAGGTTCTTGGGCGTGGGGATCATGATCGTATCATAGATCAGGCCGACAATCGGCAGCCGGCGGTGCATCCACTTTTCGGGATTTGTCTTCGGCTCATAGTGATCGTGTGGAATACCAGACATAAGTTCTTTCTCCCTTAGCCCAGCTGAACTGTGGTTTCGTCGACGAAGCGCGCGACCGGAATATGCATGTTTTCCGGCGCCGGACCGCGACGGATACGTCCGGCGGTGTCATAATGCGAGCCGTGGCAGGGGCAGAACCAGCCACCGAAATCGCCCGCGCCATTGCCCAGCGGCACGCAGCCCAGATGGGTGCAGACACCCGTCATCACCAGCCACTCGCCCGCATCGTCCATCGTGCGGTTCGCGTCAGACGCATCTGTGCCCGGTTTGTTGGGATTGCGCGAGTCGCGGTCAATGCTGAGATCCGACAGCGCGACCGCGCGCCCAGCTTCGATTTCTTCGAGCGTGCGGCGGCGCAGGAAAACCGGCTTGCCGAGGAAATTCACCGTGAGCTGACCGCCCGGCTCCAGACCGCCGACATCGACAAAGATAGAAGACAGTGCCTGAACATCGGCTGTGGGGTTCATCTGATGGACCAGCGGCCAGACTGCCGCGCCGGTCACAACGACACCGGCCCCGGCTGTGGCATAATAGATGAAGTCCCGGCGGGTGGCGTCGTTGTCATCGGAATGGGACACGAGCATTCTCCCTTTCATGTGGGTACGTGGCTGCAATAAGTGCTCTGGCCGCATGAAAAATGCCGCCTCACGCTTTGGTATTTAGCGAGGAAAGCCCAACACGTCTAGCCGCGAATCCGGGTTAGAGTGTCGCAGGCAGGCGGTATTTCTACAGCTTTTGAACGCGTTTCACCCGAGTGCGGGCTGTCAGCGCAAACAACCTGCTCATGTATCGGGCGGAGCAGTTGCACGCAAACTGTCGCGCGCGGCAATCCGCACTTGCCAAGCCGCAAGCGCGGGTCGATCCTGCTGCCAGCCCCGCGCGTCATGGCGCAGGTCGAGATAGCCCAGCGCGCAGGCCAGCGCGATCTGACCGATGCAAAGCGGCCCGGCCAGATAGGCCATCCAGCGATCCTCGATCAGATCAAGGCTGCGGGCAATCTTGGACCACTGCCCTTCGACATAGGCGGGAAATTGCAGTGCTTCGGGGCGCAGGCGATGCTCATAAACCATCAGCAGCGCCGCATCGAGGATCCCGTCGGCCGTTGCTTCGAGCACCAGCGCGTCCCATTTGCGCCGACCGTCCGGGTAAAAGCCCGATTGCGCGCGTGCATCCAGATACTGGCAAATCACCCGGCTGTCATAAAGCGCACTGCCATCGCTGCGCACCAGCACCGGGATCTTGCCCAGCGGGTTGGCCGCAACCGGGATACGCCCCGGATCAAGCGGGCTGCCCGAAGCGTTTTCGACCAGCGTGATGTCGCGGGCCAGACCCGCCTCATGCGCCAGAACCATCACCTTGCGTACATAGGGCGAGCTCTGGCTGTGATAAAGCGTCAGCGCACTCATATCCGGCGAAACCGGAACCGCCCCAGCGCTGTCGCGTCAATCTCGATGCCAGGCCCTTGCGTGCCCAGGCGCACGACCCTGCGGAAGCGCAGCGCGCCATTGACCTGTTCGCGGTCGCGCGGCCGGTGCATGCTCAGCCCCTCATCGAGTTCGTCGAGCGCATCCTCGACCGTCTGATCAGTGCGGCCGGGCTGGATCTGACGCGCCAGCGCATAGCCTGCCAGCGCCACCGCGCCATATTTCGCGGCCATCGCAGCCAGTGGGGCAAGAGGCAGAGCCATAGGGTCAGTCCTTCCATCGCAGATCTTGGAAAAGATGATAGCAAAGCCAGACGCTTTGTCCATTCACCTTTGCGACGGCGCCGCGTCGTCAGGGCAGGTGGGGCATATTCTGTCCCAGCCGCTCCAATGGATCAACGACGATGCGAGGCAAGGACCAGATCAGTGTGATCTGTGCGCCCTTGGCCCGACCCTCGCCGGGGGCGTCTTCTTCGGCGGGATCGGCATTGGTGAAATCCAGCACCGCCCCGGAACGCTCCAAAAGCGTCTTGGCGATGAACAGGCCCAACCCCATCCCCTCGTAATCGGGGCGCTGGCGCAGCCGACCGGGGTCACGGCGGTTGCGGATGAAGGGCTCGCCGATGGAGCCGAGGATCTGCGGTGCAAAGCCCGGCCCATCATCAAGGATGCGGATGCTCAGATGCTTGTCGGTCCAGCGCGCCTGCACCCAGACGTCGGCATGGGCGAAATCCACTGCGTTCTGGATCAGGTTGCGCAGCCCGTGAATGATTTCGGGACGGCGCTGGATCATGGGCTGGTCAGGCGCACCACCCGTGCCGGGAATGGTCAGGAAATGCACGCGTTTGCCGCGCGCGAGATGTGGCTCGGCAGCTTCCATCAGCACGGCTTCGATGGGGGCGCGGCGCAGATGCGTGTCCTCCTTGCCCGCCCGCCCCATCGAGCGCAGGATGTCGCGGCAGCGATCGGCCTGTTGCGACAGGATCAGCGCATCCTCGGCCAGTTCGGGTTGGTCGCGCAATTCCGTCACCAACTCGGAGGCGATCAGCTTGATGGTCGCAAGCGGCGTGCCCAGTTCATGCGCTGTGGCCGCGATGACCCCGCCCAGATCGGTCAGCTTCTGTTCGCGCGACAGCGCCATCTGCGCGGCCAGAAGTGCGTTGGCCAGTGATGTTCCCTCGGCGGCCACACGATGCGCGTAAAAGGCCTGAAACAGGATGCCGATGACAATCGCGGCCCAGAAGCCAAAGGCAAAGAGTGGCGGTACGACCAGTGCCGTGCCATCGTGGAAGCGCAGAGGCTGGTAATTCAGCGCAATCAGCGTCACCAGCGCAATGGCGATCGATGAAAGGATCAGCGTCGAGCGCGGCCTGAGTGCCATGGCCGAGACCGCGATGGGCGCGAGGATCAGCAAACTGAAGGGGTTGGTGATCCCGCCAGTCAGATACAGCAGACAGACCAGAAGCGCGATGTCGAAAAGGAAGGTCAGGAAGGCCTCGGTTTCCGAGAGGCGCTTGGTCTGCGGAAACAGCAACAACGATGTCAGGATCGAAAGTGCCGCCGCCCCCATCACCAGCCAGACCAGCGGCGCCTCGTATTGCAGCCCGAAATAGAGCTGCGCCACAAGTACCGCGCCCGCCTGTCCGCTCAGCGCCAGCATACGCACATAGGTCATTGTGCGCAGGCGCACCCAGTCGCCGCGATGGTCTTGTGAAATTTCGCCAAATGCAGGTGAAGTCATGGTGTTATCCCTGCGCTGGTCGGGGGGCATGGGGGCAAACCGGGGCGTCTTGTCACAGTTGTGCTATGCGGGATTGTTAGAGCGCAAGCCATGGGGCATCAAGGGGCGTTGCGCGCAATCGGGGATTTCCGCATGATTCGTCTATATTCGGTTCTGGCACTTGGCTTCATCGCGGCACTGCTCGGCGGACTTGGATACATGATGTATAGCGGCGCGCCGTCGGGCGATTTCGCGCAATGTCGCGGAACCTCGATCACCGGGGGGGCAGGGGCCATCGGCGGGCCGTTCGAACTGGTCAATCACAATGGCGAGATCATGACCGATGCCGATTTCGCGGACCGTCCGACGCTGATCTATTTCGGCTACACGTTCTGCCCGGATGTCTGCCCGCTCGACACGGCACGCAACGCGCAGGCGGTCGATCTGCTGGCAGAACGCGGGATGGAGGTCACGCCCGTCTTTGTCTCGGTCGACCATGAGCGCGACACGCAGGAGGTGCTGGCCGAATTCGTGCGCTTCATGCATCCGCAGATGATCGGCCTGACCGGCTCCGAAGCGCAGTTGCGCGACGCGGCGCGTGCCTACCGCGTCTATTTCGCGCGCCAGGACACGGAGGACGAGTTTTTCCTCATCGATCATTCGACCTTCAGCTATTTCCTGCTGCCTGGCCATGGCTTCGTGGACATCATCCGTCGCGATCAGTCCCCCGAGCAGGTTGCGGACACGCTGGCCTGTTTCATTCAGAACGCCTGAGCGAAACGGAAATTGACCTGCGACCTGCTGCGCTCTACTTGTCAGGCAGCAACAAGAGCGCGAAGATGACGACAGACCCTGTGACTGACCTCGACCTTGGCCCGGATGCATCGCTGCTTCTGGTCGATGATGATGAAGTATTCCTCAAGCGCCTCGCACGGGCGATGGAAAAGCGCGGCTTTGCGGTCGAAACGGCGGGCTCCGTTGTGGCTGGAATGGCCATCGCCAAGGCCCGCCCGCCTGCCTATGCCGTGGTTGACCTGCGGCTGGAAGATGGAAACGGGCTTGATGTGGTCGAAGCCCTGCGCGCGGTGCGGGAAGATGCGCGCATCGTCGTGTTGACGGGCTATGGGGCAATCGCCACGGCGGTCGCGGCGGTCAAGATCGGGGCGACGGATTACATCTCGAAACCGGCCGATGCCGAAGATGTGGTGCGCGCGCTGCTGTCTCGCTCGGAAGATGCGCTGCCAGAGCCGCCCGAAAATCCGATGTCGGCCGATCGTGTGCGCTGGGAGCATATTCAGCGCGTGTATGAGCAATGTGACCGCAATGTGTCTGAGACGGCGCGCCGCTTGTCGATGCATCGCCGCACGCTGCAGCGTATCCTTGCCAAGCGGTCGCCCAAATGAGCGCGGCGCCAAGATCCGGCCCGCTGTCGTGATGCGGCCCTGCGCCCTGCGCGTTGTTTTGCTGCTGTCTGTGCTTGGGCTGTCGGGCTGTGCACATCAAACATGCCTCCGCGCCGCAGAAGCGGAACTGCGTGCGCTTGATGCTCAGATCGCTGAGAGCGAACAGGCACTCGCGCGGGGCTTTCGGGTGACACTGGCAACAGAGCCGCGCACAGTGCTCAACATCTGCGCATGGCCGCGCGAACCGGTGCTGTTTTGCACCACCCACACGCCCGGACAGCGTGCGACCCGAATCAATGTCCTGCCCGTCGCCGAAGAAGCGCGTCTGGCTGAGTTGCGGCGCGAACGCGCGCGGCTTGTGGTTGTCACAGCAGACCGTGTGGCCGCCTGTCCGGCATGAGCAAGAAGACGCGCCGCGCGGGCTGAGCGCGGATCAGGCGCGCGCAGCGTAGCGGGGCGCAGACGGTTCGGGCAGCTCTTCCAGCGCATCCATGCTCTGCACGGTGTCGCGCAACTCGTTGAGAAGATCCAGCAGCGTATCAAGTCGGTCCGGACCGAACGCGTCGGCAAGGCGTTGGTATGACGGCTCCGAGATTTCGACCACATGCTGAAACAGCGCCCTGCCTTGCGATGTCAGCCGCACCATATGGCGGCGTCCATCGTCACAGGCGACCTGCGAGATCAACCCACGCTGAGACAGGCTGCGGAAGATCCGTGTCAACGAGGGCGGCAGGATCACGCAGCGTTCGGCCAGTGTCTTCGCATCCAGCGCATCCGCTTCGGCCAATGCGCGGATCACGCGCCACTGCGGCATGGTCAGGTCGTGGATATCGATAAAGGGTTTGAACAGCCGCATGGTCGCTTCGCGCGAGCGCAGAAGCGCGATGGGCAGGGACTTCTCAAATTTCCGCAGACAGGGGGTGTTGGTTGTCAAAACAGCCTCGCTTTACGAACTCTGCCGACAGTAACAATCCTGCGGTTCGTTTCAAATGAAAATTAATTAACCTTGGGTCAACTTCTCGACAGGCATCGGTTCTGTCTCTCGTCTCTGAAGATCATCGGCCCAATGGCACACCTGCTCTTGCATGCGACTGGCCGATTGGGCAAGAGCTTTGAGCCAAGGGCCCCTTGCGGGCTCATCAGAGAAAACAGGAGCAGAGCATGAGTGATATCACACAGGACGCTTACAACGTCACCGCAGACGAATTGCGCCAGTTCATCGAGCGGTTCGAGCATCTGGAAGCCGAGAAGAAGGATATCGCGGACCAGCAGAAAGAGGTCATGGCCGAGGCCAAGGGGCGCGGCTATGACACGAAAGTGCTGCGCAAGATCATTGCCATGCGCAAGCGCAAGCCTGATGAGATCGCCGAAGAAGAAGCTGTGCTCGAGCTCTATAAAGCCGCCCTGGGCATGGAATAAGCTGCTTTGCTGGCCGATATGCATCTGCGTATCGGCCTAGCCATCGGCACGTGCGCCTGCATTGCTCCGCAGCAGGTTCTGGTCCTTGTGGGGTGTCATCTTCTCCAGCCCGCGCCGATCGGGGTGTCAACGCAGTCGCGTCGGGCGTCCTCTGCCATGTGTTCCGCAGACGGGAATGACTGTTGCAACGGCACGACATTGCCGCGCGCGTGTCATTTGATCGTCGCGCCCGCCCTAAGCCGTGCCGCCTCCGGGACCCTTCGGAAGGACGGTCCTTTGGAGCGGCGAGGCCCCGTGGCGGCGGTAGCGTGACCGCAAGCGGGCCATTGTGCAGACGCGCGGCACAACCGGGTTTTATGAAAATTGCTGTGTGCTGGTGGAACGCTGTTGTGCGGGATTATGGTGCCGCGCGGCGTTCTGCGGTCAGGATGGCTTGCGGCCCCGCGCGGAGTGTCAGAACACCCGCAGGGCTGATATCGAACCCTGTCACCGCTTCGAGCGCGTCAAGAAAGCGCAGTTCGATATTGCGCAGATCCGCAGGGCAGGCCAGTCGCGTGGTGCCAAGTTCCCGAAAGGCCAGTGCAAACGCCTCGATCCGGGCGACACCGACATATCGATTACAGGTGCCGCGCCCGGAAATCGCATCGCCGCTGACTTCGATTGTCAGGTTGCGCAAGGTGTCGCGATCCAGTCGTTGACCGAGCAGCGCCGTGACCTGCCAGGCGCCGCCACCCAGCAGCGCGCGTGGATCGCCCGCGCATCCCGCAGAAGTGATGTCTTGTTCCGCGCTCGTCAGATGTGCTGTGATCGGATAGATGAGATCCCCGTCCCGCAGGCGGCAGCGCTCTTGCGTCAGTCGCAACTGAAACGGGTCGCCCTGCAAGGTGATGGACCCGTCCCGCGGCGCAGAGACGCGCAGGCCGCGCGTCGCCAGCATCTGCGTGTCGATGCCCGGAAGTGTGATCAGCGCTTCGTCGCGGTTCAGTTCGAACGCCCAGCTGAGATCCGTTGCCAAGGCGTTCAGCGGCAGCAAAGGCGCGAAAAGCGCCACGCTGCACGTTTGCTGCGTGCCTTCGGGCGTCCCAAGGATAGCGCGGTTCCCTGTCATCGCCCAGTAGTGACCATCCGCAGTGATGAAGCGTTCGACTTCCTCGGCGGCGTCGTTTTCAGGGTCGGGGTCGAAGCGCATACGCTCATGATCCCGGATCAGCTCCAGCCCGCCGCCCACATACAGGATCTGATAAGGCCGCGCGGCTTCGCAATCCCAGACATCCGCGAAGCCGATCGCGAGATTGCGCGACAGGCCCATGCTGATCTCCAGCCCGATATTTCCGGCCAAAGGCGTATCCGGAGATTGCATCACGACCGTGCCATCCTGCACGACGCCTGCCTGGATCGTGTAGGCCGCGCGGGGCAGTGAAGGCAGCACAATACGCTGAGCGCGGACCCCCGCTGCCAGATCTTCGCGGATCGACAGCACAACCTCGCCTGTCGCATTGCGCATCATGATGACGGCTTCTGCCTCAGCGCCGACAGGTTCCGGCCATTCAAGTCGCACAGCCCCATCGCGCGCCTGTGCAGAAGACAGGCCCGACAACAGGATCAGAAAAAGCAACAAGACGTGGCGCATATCAGCTCCCATCCGCCGGGATCGGGATCGCGTGATAGTGCCGTCAAACCATGAAGATCAAGTAACGATGGGGTCAGGCGCGTTCGCTGTACTCAAAGGTCTCGGTATTGACGACAATATCCTCGTCCTGCCCGACAAAAGGCGGCACCAGAACGCGCAGACCATTGTCGAGAAGCGCAGGCTTGAAGCTGTTGGCCGCGGTCTGCCCTTTGACGACAGGTTCGGTCTCGACAATCTTGCACACGACTTTCTGCGGCAGGGCGACATTCAGCGCTTCTTCGCCATAATATTCAACAGTGACGGTCATGCCGTCCTGCAGGAACGGACGACGCTCGCCCAGGATCTCTGCATCAAGCTCGACCTGCTCGAAGGTCTCCATATCCATCACGACCAGACGACCGTCGGTTTCATAGAGAAACTGCTGATCCTTCTGCTCCAGACGGACGCGCTCGACCTTGTCATCGGAGCGGAATCTTTCGTTGAGCTTGCGCCCGTCGCGCAGATTCTTCATCTCGACCTGCGCAAAGGCGCCGCCCTTGCCAGGTTTGACATGGCTGACCTTCACCGCAGCCCACAGACCGCCGTCATGTTCAAGCACATTTCCGGGCCTGATTTCGTTTCCGTTAATTTTGGGCATGGCGAAACCTTGTCAAAACCTTGGTATTTCTTCGATGACGCCTATATCGCGGGGAAGGTTGGTGCGCAAGAACAGGATCTTGCTCCTTCGGAGGCTGAGATATGCGATATGCGCATGGCAGGTATGCTTTTTCGATGTAGCGAATCACACGCGAAAAAGCGTAGTCAGCCTTGAGCGGTAAAGGCAATATAAGAACAAAGGAAACTGGAATGTTTGATGCAGCGGATGGAACGGCGTTTACGCATGAGCAAGGCGCGCGTGCCCGCAAGTTGTTTGCAGCCGTAGTTCTGGCCGCACTGGATGACGCGATTGCAGACGACAAGAAATATGGCAACGGTCCTGAACAGATTGCACGTTGGGCCCGGTCGCGCGATGGTCGCGAAGTGCTCAGCTGTGCGGGCATTGACCCCAATGAGCGCGTGGTCTCTGGTCTGATGGAATTTGTCTCTAAAGGTGTGCGGACCTCGGTGGCTCTGTCGCGTGAGGAAAGCGAGCGGCGCAATGCAGCTGCGGCAGAAGCCGAAGCGGCCTGAAATCGCGCGGATTTAGCGACTTATGCAAAAGGCCCTGCTGACCAGCAGGGCCTTTTGCGTCTCTCAGCCGTGGACGCCCAGATGCGCGGCGAGAAATTCCAGCCGGTCCTGTCCCCAGAAAGATGCTTCCCCGACTTTGAAAAAGGGCAGGCCGAACACGTCAGCGGCCACGGCGTCCTCCAGATTGCGTGGATAGATCTCGGCCCCCTGCAACATGCCGCTGAAGGCCAGCCCGGGATCAAATCCTGCGGCAGACAGACAGTCGCGGATCACGTCATCTTCTGCGATGTTGCGCTCTTCTTCCCAGCAGGCGCGGGTCAGCGCTGTCACCAGCGCGGCCAGATCTCCCCCGCCGGTTTCCTGAGCCGCGATGATCGCGTAGGATGCAGGCGCAGGATTGGTCGGAAACCAGGCAGGCTGCAGCCTGATCGGCAGGCCGAGGCGCTCTGACCAGCGCGCAAGCTCCTGCAGGCGGTAGGCTTTGCGGCTGTCATGGCGCTCGGCCAGCACCTTGCCGCCCGTGCGCTGAAACAGCGCTGTCGGATCGACAGGCTTGTAGCGCAATGCGACCCCGGCGCGCGCGGCGATCTCGGCGGGGCGGGTGCCTGCCATATGGGTCCATGGAGAGATCGGGCTGAGATAGTAATCAATCTGGGTCATTGGCGCTCCTGAGGGGCTGGCAGGCAGTTTGCAAGACCGTAACGGGGTGGTAAGCGGTGTCAACATTTGCGAATCTCGAAGGATGGCCCGATGATCGAACGCTCTGAACCCAAGCTGATTGCCGGGAATTCAAACGCGCCATTATCAGCCGCCATCGCGCGACGCATGTCGCTGCATCGCGGTATGTCGGTCAGCCTTGTCGATGCGCGGGTCGAGCGGTTCAATGATGGCGAGGTCTTCGTCGAGGTGTTCGAAAATGTCCGCGGCGAGGACATGTTCATCATTCAGTCAACCTCGAAGCCCGCCAATGACCATCTGATGGAGCTTCTGATCATCGCGGATGCGCTCAAGCGCTCCTCGGCGGCGCGGATCACGGCGGTCATTCCCTATTTCGGCTATGCCCGTCAGGACCGCCGCACCAAGGCGCGCACGCCGATTTCCGCAAAGCTTGTGTCGAACATGATCACCCAGGCCGGGATCGAGCGGATCCTGACGCTGGATCTGCACGCGGCGCAGATTCAGGGCTTTTTCGACATCCCGGTGGACAATCTCTATGCCGCGCCGGTTTTTGCGCTGGATCTGATGCATCACTTCAAGGGGCGGCTGGACGATGTGATCATCGTCTCGCCCGATGTGGGCGGTGTGGCGCGGGCGCGCGAGCTTGCCAAACGGGTGGGCTGTGCGCTCGCCATCGTCGACAAGCGGCGCGAAAAGCCCGGCGAGATTGCGGAAATGACCGTGATCGGCGAGGTGAAGGGCAAGACCTGCATCATCGTCGATGACATCTGTGACACTGCCGGAACGCTCTGCAAGGCCGCCGAAGTGCTGATCGAGGCGGGGGCTACCGAAGTTCACAGCTACATCACCCATGGCGTGCTTTCTGGCCCTGCGGTCGAGCGGATCACCAAATCCGTGATGAAAACCCTCGTGATCACCGATTCCATCGCCCCCACCGAGGCCGTGAAATCCGCGCCCAATATCCGCATCGTGCCGACTGCGCCGATGTTTGCCCAAGGTATCCTGAACACATGGAAAGGCACCTCGGTTTCGTCGCTCTTTGACACTGAAACCCTGATGCCGATCTATGAAGGGCTCTACGGCAGCTGAGCCGCGCCTGTCACTCCTTCGGATCGCGCCGCCTGCGCGCGCGTTCTTCTGGTGTAAGCGAGTCGAGCGAGTCAAAATCGTTGATGTCGCGCCGGGTCGCGTGGCGGTTGCGGTTCAGCCGCGACAGGCCGAGCCAGATCGCAAGCCCCAGCACGGCCCAGATCAGCCCTTGCACCGCCGCATGCAGACCCGGCAGCAGATATACGATGACCGCGACCAGGGCGGCACTCAGGCCAAAGCCCAGCGCCACATAGATCGTGGTCAGCATTTCCACGATTACCAGCGTGATGGCGATCAGGCCCCAGATGCTCCAGTCCGGCAGGGAAAACAGCTCCATCCTTCACATCTCTTTCAGGATTGCGGCGGCTTCGCGGAATGAATTCGACGGCCCGCCTGGCAACATGATCAGCTTCGCATTATCGGATTTCGACAGCCCTTCCAGCGCCTCGACCTGCATCCGCGCGGTCTGGAAGATCAGCGCGTCGCGGGCATTCTCACCGCCGAGCGAATTCGCGATCACGCGGTTGGCTTCGGCATTGGCCTCGGCAATCGCGCGGATACCATCGGCACGGCGCTGCGCCTCATAGAGTTCGGCATCAGCGTTCAATTCGGTCGCGCGCCGCACCCCTTCGGCGCGGGTGATCGCGGCACGGCGTTCACGTTCGGCGGCCAGCACTTCGGCCATAGCCTTCTGCGTGGTCTCATTGAGCCGCACATCCGTGATCTCCGAGCGGGAAATGCGGATGCCATAGGTCTTGCCCGCATCCTCCAGCGCTTCGAGCAGGGCCACATTCAGCGAGCCGCGATCCGATTGCACGGCGTCCAGTTCCACCTTGCCCAGTTCCGAACGCACCAGCGACTGCACCAGCCCGATGACCAGCTCATCGATCTTGTTGACGCGAAACACCGCCGCTTCCGGGTTCTCGATCCGGTAGACCACCAGCAATTGCGCGCCAAAGACCACGTTATCGGCCGACACCACTTCCAGCGAGATGTCATTGAGCACCTGATCATTCACAGGCACTTTGGAATGCACCCGGTCCAGAAACGGCACGATCACATTCACCCCGGCATCCAGCGTGCGATGATAGGCCCCAAGCCGCGTTATGACGAAATTCTGCGCCTGCGGCACGATTTTCAGCCCCATCAGGACGATCAGAACCAAGAGGACGACAAGTGCGAGAATGAGTTCCATGAAACTTCCTTCCAATGATGGTGATAGGGCAGGCGGTGGGATCAGCTTGCCGCTTCTTCAAGGCTGATGTGGCGTGCCAGTAGCATCAGGGCAAGGGCCACGCTGGCACAGACGACCATTCCGAACACAAGCGGCAGCGGCGTGCCGTCATAGGCCAGCGAAATCGGCACAGCGATCAGCGCCGCGCAAACGGTCGAAACCGACTGCACCACCGACGCGCCGATCCCCGCCATATGGCCCAGCGGTTGCAGCGCCAGCGCATTCAGATTGCCGAAGGTCAGCCCGATGGAAAAGAAGCCTGCGCACATGAACGCAAAGAACAGCGCGAAATCCCAGGGCGCTGGTAGGCCAAGCATCATCAGCCCCAGAAACAGCAGCGACACGCTCGCCTGCCACGCAAAGGCCAATGTCGCAATCCGGCGCATCCCGTAGCGCATGACCATTTTCGCATTGGCAACGCTCGCTGTGCCCGCAACGATCGCCGTGACGGCAAACCAGAAGGGAAAGCTCGCCGCGCGCCCATACACATCGTCAAAAATCATCGGCAGGTTCGACAGCCAGACATAGAGCGGCGCGAAGGCAAAGGTCAGCGCCACGACATAGATCATGACATGCGGGTTGCTCACGATCTCGACCAGCGCCGCGCCGATCTTGCGCGCGCTCAGTGGGCGGCGGCGCTCGGGCGGCAGCGATTCCGGCTGGCGCAGCATCAGCCACAGCCCCGCAACCAGGCCAAAGACCACGAAAGCCACAAAGATCATGCGCCAATGCGACACCCACATGATGCCCGCACCGATAGCCGGGGCAAGGGCGGGGACCAGCACGAACAGCGTCATGATGATCGAGGTGACGCGCGCCATGGCCCGACCCTCATAGAGATCGCGCACCATGGCGGTCGCGACGACGCGCGGGGCCGCGCCGCCAATGCCCTGCAGGAAGCGCGCGGCCAGCAGCATGTCGATGCTCTGCGCCTGAATCGCCATGATCGCGCCCGCCAGATAGAGCGCGATGCCCGCCAGCAGCACCGATTTGCGCCCGAACGCGTCCGAGACCGGCCCGCAAATCAGCGTGCCGAGCCCCAGGCCCAGCACGAAGCTGGTGATGACCAATTGCCCGCGCGCAGGCGCGTCGGGCGACAGTTCCTGCCCGATCAGTGGCAGCGCAGGCAGCATCGCATCGAGCGAAAACGCGACCGAAGCCATCATCAGCGCCATCAGCGCCACAAACTCGCCAAAGCGCAGCGGTTTCGTGGGGGTCAGCCAGCGGATCACTGTGGCGTGCCTGTCAGCTCATCAATGACATTTTGCCAGACCGCGACGGGCTGTGCACCCGATGTCGCATATTGGCCGTCAATGATGAAGAACGGCACCGCCTGAATGCCGCGCGCACGGGCGCTGCGGTCAGCCTCTGCGATCAGATCGGCATCGGCGCCCGCGTCCAGAAGTCGCGCGATCATGTCACGGTCCAGCCCCGTCCCGGCGGCAAGATCGAGCAGCACATCGCGCGCCCCGATATCGCGGCCTTCGCGGAAATAGGCGCGAAACAAAGCGCTGACCATCGCGGTCTGCCGCCCCTCAAGCCCCGCCCAATGGATCAGCCGATGCGCGTCGCGCGTGTTGGGCGTGCGGGTGATTGCTGGCAGGTCCAGCTCCAGCCCGGCGGCTTCGGCGGCTTCCACGACCGGGCGATAGGCGTCCAGAACCCCCTGATCCCCGCCGAATTTCAGCGCCAGATAGTCGTCGCGCGCCATGCCCTCGGGCGGCATATCGGGGTTCAGCTGGAATGGGTGCCAGCGGATATGAAAAGGGTGTTCGGGCCGGCTTTCCAGCGCGCGATCAAGCTGCGCCTTGCCGATATAGCACCATGGGCAGATCGGGTCGGAATGAATGTCGAGCGTGATCATGCGCCCCCCTCAAATTCTGCGCGCAAGGCGCGGCGCGACAGCTTTCCATTCGCGCTGCGCGGCAGGCTGTCGCAATGGCGGTAAATGCGCGGTTGCTTGTAACGCGCCAGATGCGCGGCAGCGAAATCCTGCAGCGCGTCTTCGGCCAGCGGCGCATCGGCCGTGTAGAAAGCCGCGATGACGCTGACGCCTGCGCGCGGGCTGACCTCGGTGCAGGCGATGTCATGGATCGCGGGATGGGCCATCAGCGCGCGTTCGACCTCCAGCGGCGAGACGCGGAAGCCGCCCGCATTCATCATGTCATCGTCGCGTCCCAGATAGCTGATTGCGCCATCCTCGGCCATCATGGCGCGGTCGCCGGTCAGGAACCACTCGCCTTGCAGCGGCAGGACCGGTGCTGCGTTTTCCAGATAGCCCAGCATCAGCCCCGGCTCGTCGCGGTGCAGCGCCAGCACGCCCTCGGTGCCCCGCGCGACCGGCGTCATCTCCGGCCCCAGGATCGCGAGCCTGCGCCCCGGCTGCGCGCGGCCCGCTGTGCCGGGCGCGGCAGGCTGTGCGGGGTTGGCCGAGATATAGGTCGAGCATTCCGACATTCCGAGCGCCTCATAGATCGCGGTGCCCGTGGCTGCATGCCAGGCCGCGCGCGTGGCCTCGGGCAGCTTCTCACCTGCCGATAGCCCATGACGCAGGCGCGGCAGCGCCAGCCGCGCGGGCTCTTTCAGCATCTGCCGGTAAACGCCCGGCACTGCGGCAAAAAGCGTGGCGTCAAAGCGCTTGAGGATCAATGCCAGCGGCGCGCCCGGATCGGGGATCAGCGCGGTCGCACCAATAGCCCAGGGGTCCATCAGACCGGTGCCAAGCGTATAGGTCCAGTTGAAGGCGCCCGCATGCAGCACGCGGTCCTCAGCCGTCAGGCCATACCAGCCCTCCCACATCATCCGCCGCGCCCAGATCGCGCGATGGGCATGGACTACGGCGCGCGGGCTGCCACCACTGCCAGAGGTGTAGATGATATAGCCGGGCCGTGCCGGGTCGCCCATGTGCCAGTCACAGGGCGGCAGATCCTGCATCGCGCGCAGGGCATCGGGCGCGAGCACCGGGGCCGGATGATCGGGCAACGCCGCGCCCTCACCTGCCAGCACCAGCGCAGGGGCAAGCGTGGCCGCCATGCGCGTGATCTCTGGCCGCGTCAGCTGGGTCGAGGTCGGCACAGGCACCAACCCCGCCGCGATGGCCCCCAGATAGGCGACCGGAAAATCGACCGTATGCCCGAGCCGCATCAGCACGCGGTCACCGGGCAAAAGCCCCAGGCGCAAAAGCCCGGTGCCGGTGGCGCGCACCGCGTCAATCAGCCGCGCATAGGACCAGCGCTCGGCCCCGCTGGCGCGCAGGATCTGCAGCGCGATCTTGTCGGGCGTCTGCGCGCCTGCAGCGAGCACATATTGCGCCATGTTGAACGGCGTGGGGCAGGGCGGATGCAGGGGCGCGTCGATCAGGGCTTTCATGCGCTCAGAGCTACGCCGCCGCGCGCCGAAGTGCAAGCCAGTGGGGTGTGACGTGCCCTTGCCCTGCGGCGCGCTTTGGCGCATTGCCCGACCACACCCGCTGCAGTATCGAGAGCATCATGACACCGACCATTCCCCTGACCAAGGATCTCGTGCTGATCGGCGGCGGCCATACGCATGCGCTCGTGCTGCGCAAATGGGGCATGGGCGGCCTGCCCGGCGTGCGCGTGAGCGTCATCAGCCCCGGCCCGACCGCCGTCTATTCCGGCATGCTGCCGGGCTATATCGCAGGCCATTACAGTCGCGCGGAACTCGATATCGATCTGGTGCGCCTCGCGCGCTTTGCGGGCGCACGGCTGATCACCGGTCCCGCCACAGCGCTCGATCCGGTCGCGCGCGTGGTCACGGTTGCAGGGCGCGCGGAGCCTGTCGCCTATGATGTCGCCTCGGTCGATATCGGGATCACGTCCGAGATGCCCGCAATGCCGGGTTTTTCCGCGCATGGCTTCCCGGCGAAGCCTCTGGGACGATTTGCCAGCGCATGGGCTGAGTACCTGTCGAACGCCCCTGATCCACGGCTCGCCGTGATCGGCGGCGGGGTGGCGGGGGCAGAGCTTGCCATGGCGATGGCGCACAGGCTGCGCGCGCAGGGGCTTGTGCCAAAGGTCGCGCTGATCGACCAGGGCCGCGTTCTGGGCGCGCTCTCGCCGCGGGGCCGCGCCCGCGTCATGGAGGCCATGCAGGCGCTGGGCGTCACGCCCATCGAGCATGCGCAGGTCTGCGAATTGCGCGCAGATGCCGTCTGCCTTGCAGATGGGCGCGAGATCGTCAGCGCCTTCACCATCGGGGCGGCGGGGGCGCGCCCGCAGGGCTGGCTGGCGGCTACAGGGCTGGACTGCCATGAGGGCTATCTCAGCGTCGGCCCGACCCTGCAGACCTCTGCGCCCGATGTCTTTGCGGTGGGCGACTGTGCGCATCAGGCTTTTGCGCCGCGCCCCAAGGCAGGCGTTTTCGCGGTGCGCCAAGCGCCGGTGCTTTATGACAATCTGACGGCGCAGCTCTCCGGCCAGCCCTTGCGCGCCTACAAACCCCAGAAAGACTATCTGAAATTGATCGCGCTGGGCGACAAGACCGCGGTGGCGGATAAATTCGGCCTGACAGCCCATGGCCGCGCACTCTGGCGGCTGAAGGACGGGATCGACGCAAAATTCATGCGGCAGTTCCGCGACTTGCCCGCCATGACCCCCGCGCCGCCCGCGCAGGCCGCCACAGGCGTGGCCGAGATCATGGGCGCGGCGCCGCTCTGTTCGGGCTGCGGGGGCAAGGTCGGGCGCAGCGCGCTTTCCTCTGCGCTCGACGCGCTCGCACAGCCTCCGCGCGCGGATATCCTCAGCCTGCCCGGTGACGATGCGGCCTGTCTGGTCATGGACGGCGTGCGGCAAGTGATCAGCACCGATCATCTGAGCGCCGTGACCCCTGACCCCGCGCTGATGACGCGGATCGCGGCCATTCATGCGCTGGGCGATATCTGGGCGATGGGCGCGCGTCCGCAGGCCGCGCTGATCAGTCTGATCCTGCCGCGCATGTCCGCCACGCTGCAAGCGCGGACCATGGCCGAGATCACTCAGACCGCGCGCGAGGTGCTGGGCGCGGCCGGGGCGGTGCTTGTCGGCGGCCATAGCAGCCAGGGCGAGGCGATGACCATCGGCTTCACCGTGACAGGGCTCGTGGACGGCGATCCGATAACGCTTGCAGGGGCGCAACCCGGCGATGCGCTGATCCTGACCAAACCCCTCGGCGTGGGCACGATCCTTGCCGCCGAAATGCGCGGTATGGCCGAAGGGGGCGATGTGCTGGCGGCTTTTGCCCAGATGCTTCGCCCGCAATCGGACGCGTCGCGCATTCTCGCAGGCGCCCATGCCATGACCGATGTGACAGGCTTCGGGCTGGCAGGGCATCTGTCGGGGATGTGTCGCGCCTCGGGCACAGGCGCGGTGCTGGACGCGCTGCCTTTGCTGCCCGGCGCGCTGGCGCTTGCGCAGGCCGGGGTCAGATCGTCAATCTTTGCTGATAACGTCACCGGGGCGCTGCCTGTCGACGGACCAGAGGGCGCGCAAAAAGATCTGCTCTTTGACCCGCAGACCTGCGGCGGCCTTTTGGCGGCCGTGCACCCGGATGCGGCAGGGGCGCTGCTGAGCGCGCTGCGCGGTGCTGGCCATGACGCCCACCAGATTGGCCAGATCACCGCAGGCGACCGGATCACGCTGCGCCTGTGATCCGTGCCGCGATGCGCTGCGCCAGCGCGTCGCGGGACGCGGGGCTCAGATCCGGCGCGTCCATCAGGGCAATCACCGCAAACGTGTGATTGGCCCGGGATTTCGCATAGCTTGGATCATAATGATCGCGGATCAATGCTTCGGCCAGCGCCAGATCATCGCCCGCTGCGAGCAGGTCCAGCCAATGCGCGATCATGCGGCCATCGCGATGCGGCCGCAACGCATTCAGACGCGCGGCCAGGTCTTCGCGCCGCGCAAGGATGTCGTGATATTCGCCCAGAAGGTAGCGTGCGCGGGCGTCCTGTGGGACGGTGATCTCGATACGCGGGGCGTGTTTCATGGCGTCCCAGAGCATTGGCGGGATGATGCGCGCGCCGATCTTGCTGCTCTCGGCCTCGACCAGCACCGGGCGCGCCGGATCGAGCCGGGCCAGCCTGCAGGCGAGGGCGCTCTCAAAGGCTTTCTGGCTGGGTTGCGGATGCTCGCGCCCGCCAAGGATCGAGCCGCGATGCTGCGCCATCCCCTCAAGATCGAGCACCTGCAGCCCCAGATCGCCCAGCCGGTGCAGGATATCGGTCTTGGCGGTGCCAGTATAGCCATCAAGCAGGATCAGGCGATGCGCCAGCGGCACGTCGTAAAGCGCCGTTTGCACAAGCCGGCGATAGCTCTGATAGCCGCCCGCAAGCGTCTGCGCGCGCCAGCCCACAGCACTCAGGATCGTCGCCACAGAGCCCGAACGCTGCCCGCCGCGCCAGCAATAAACCAATGGCTGCCAGTCGCCGCCACGATCCCGCAGGACGGTTTCCAGATGCCGAGCGACATTGCGCGCCACCAGCGCCGCGCCGACCTTGCGGGCCTCGAAGGGGGCCACCTGCTTGTAGATCGTGCCGACCTGCGCGCGCTCCGTGTCCGACAGCGCGGGCAGGTTGATCGCGCCGGGGATGTGATCGAGCGCGAATTCAGCAGGCGAGCGCACGTCGATCACATCATCATGCCCGTGATCGAGCAGATGGGCGAGGGAGGCGAAACAGCGGGGCATCGGGCGGGCCTGACATGGCAAGAGGGCAATGGCCCTACATGCCTTGCCTTCGCCGCCGGACGCAAGGCCGTCTCGCGTTCAGCCCTGCGCGGCCTCCCAGGTCAGGCCCGGACGGTAGCGCCGCGTGGCCTGTCCGTTTTCCAGCGCGAAAAGATGCAGCCAGCCGTTGTCAAACAGCGCCCGCACTTGGGGATGGCGGTCCAGAACCCCGGTGATCGCGTCTTCGGGCGCCTCAACCATGACTGACAGGCGCAGCGGTTCATGGACAAGCCCTGCGCCGTCATGGAGCGCCTGCCATGGCAGACCGGGGCGCAGGATGCCGCCATTGCCCTGCACGACGCCGATCCCGCCCACGACATTATGGATCAGCTTGTTGCCCCCGCCAAAGACCAGCGGCGCGACGGTCGATCCATAATATTGCAGGTTGATCCAGCTCGCCACGACCACAGGGGCTGTCAGGATCAGCTCCAGTGTCGCGAAATCCGCATCGGCCTTCCAGTCATAGCTGTGCAGAAAGACGCGGCCCTGCAAATCGGCCTTGGCGGTCACGCTGCGCGGCGCGGCGATGAAACCCGCGCAGCCTGCAAGCCCCCATTCGGGGCGCAGCTCGGCCCAGTTGCGCGCGCGCAAGCTCAGCTCATCGGCCCGCGCGCCCGGCAGCTTCAGCGCCCGTTCACCGCGAGCAATCTTGCCTGCAGCTTTCAGCCATGTTCTGGCCTGGGCGATATCGGCACTATGTGCGCCTGCCGGGGCATCGCGATAGAGCGTCACCTCATCGGTCACGGTATCATGCAGCGCGGCCAGAAACAGCGTGTCGTCAGGCAGGGTGATGCCGCGCTCGGGCAGGCCCGCCCGCGTTTCCGGGTCATTGAGCACTGTTGCCAGAACGCGGGCCGAGACTTCGCCCGTCTGCCCGCAGCACGCCCCGCAATGATAGGCGCTTTCATGGGGGTTGTTCGTGACCTGCGCCCCATGGCCGACCAGCAGCACCAGACGCGCATGACCCGCCGTCATGCTCATCGCGCGCAGCACAGCGGCCGCGGTGTCGGCTTTCTGCGCCGCACTCAGCCCGCCTGCGACCTGCGGCATGGGTTCGGGAACCAGCCCCTTGGCCCCAAGCCCCAGCGTATCCTTGACGAGCTTCCAGCCATAGGCCGGTCCGGCCGCTTCGACGAAGGCGAAGGAAGACACAGCCGCCTGCCGGAACCGCCCCCAGGCGCGGGTCGCGCGCGCGGCGATACGGAAGCTCTGCTCCTCGGCCTCATCGGCGTGGCTTGTGGTCGTGATCGCTGCATTCAGCAGCGCGGGCAGGTGCTTTTGCGCCATATCCGTGCCGCGCGCCTGATGAGCGAGCGGCAGACCGAAGAAGCCTGCGAAACCTAGCGTCTCGATTGTGGGGCTTTGCGCCTCAAAGGCGCGGCGGAAGACTTCGGAGCGCACATCGATGCAGAAAGCCGCTTGCAGGGCCGGGCGCGTGGGCGCGCTTTGCGTCCCTGCAAGCCGCGCGAAAAGGCGACGCTGATAGGCCCGCTCGGCGGCGTCCTGCGCGATGGCATCGAGCACCTGATCTGCTGTCGGCGCGACCGGTGCTGCATGGGCGTCAACTGTTTTGCGCCAAGCCTCCGCGACCTGCGGAAAGGCCTTCAGCAGCGCTTCGTCCCAGATCAGCCGGATCGCCAGCAGATCGATCAGGGTCTGGTCGCTCTTGCCTTCCAGCTCGGCCTGCCACAACAACCAGCGGGCGTGCTGTGCCCAGCCGCCCAGATCCATCAGCAGGCGGTGATAGACCGTCTTCGTAGCCTCGCGCGGCACTTCAAGCGCCTGCGTGGCGCGCAGCACCGCGCGCTTGGCGGTGTCCGGGGCTGCGGCCACATGCGCGCAAAACCCGGTCAGCCCGGCGATTTCCGGGGCCAGATCATGCGTCGCCCAGGCCCGCCACGCGGCAAGCGCGCCGAGGCCGGGGGCAGGGCTCCAGAAGGCCTGGCCCCGGTCGAAATGCCCTGCCGCCCACAGCCCGAAGCTGCGCGAGATGATGGCTGGCCAATCCCTGCCCGTGGCCTGTGCGACCAGATCGGCCACGGTCGGCAGGGCCTGCGGCGCAGGCGCGGGCCGGGACAGGGCCGGGGCGACCTGTGCGGGATCAGCGGGCTTGAGCGGATGGACGCAAGCCTGCCAGGCGGCAGCGATATCGGCATCGGTGATCTCACCTGCAGCGATCCGGGCGGTGAAATCCGCGCGCGCGCGGGTCATGGGCGCGCCAGCCACGCGCGCAAGCCGTGCCGCTGTCTGCGCCAGATCCTGCGCGCTCTGGCCGAGATACGGATTGACCGCCACAGTCGCATCGAGCGGGAAGGCGGGCGGAATGGCCCGCGCAGCGGCCTCGGCTGCGGCAAGCGCATCGGAAATGAAATCGGCGCTCAGTCTGTCGTGCTTCATGAACATCTTGGTCATCCTTTGCAGGCCATCAATGCTTCAGGGTCACGCGCAGCCCGCCGATGGCACGGTCGAGCAAGGCGTTCAGATAAAGGCCGTTGGCGATATGCACTCTGAGCCCGGCGGTTGCGGGATGATGCGCCCAGAGCGGGAACAGCGCCTGCGCCACGGCCACGCCGCCGAATGACAGGACAGCCAGCACGATCAGCGCCCATTCCAGCGGGCCTGCGACCGGGGGGGCAGGCAGATGCGCGGCCCAGAGCGCCTCGGCCAATGTATGGAACGCGAAATAGGCCACGGCTGCCCCAAGCGACGCGGCAAGCGTGCGCAGCGTCAGCGCTTTGGGCGCGGCGTCAGCCAGACCCTGCGCCACCAGATAGGCGACACCGAAAATCAGGATCGCGCCCAAGGCCAGCGCCTGTGCGGATTTCGGCCCCAGCGTGGCCGCAAAGCCCAATGCGACCAGCGCATAAAGCGCCAGCGCCAGCGCGAAGGATTTGCCCACGGCGGACAGATCCGGTGCGGCAATCGGGCCAGGGCGGCGCACGGCCAGCACAGCCTGGATAGCGCCGCCTGAGGAAAGGAAGGCATGCGCCTTGTAGAGCGAATGCGCAACAATGTGCAAAAGTGCCAGCGCCCAGAGCCCAAGCCCGCATTGCAAGAGCATGAAACCCATCTGCGCCACCGTTGACCACGCGAGCGCGGTCTTGACCGCACTCTGGGTCAGCATCACCACCGCCCCGAAAAGCGCGGTCAGCCCGCCCAGCATCACCAGCGCGGCCATCGCGCCCGCGCTGGCCTGGATCAGCCCGGAGGTGACGATCAACAGCATGCCGCCGGCATTGATGATCCCCGCATGCAGCAACGCCGAGACAGGTGTGGGCGCTTCCATCACTTCGGTCAGCCATCCATGCAGCGGAAAGGCGGCGGTCTTGAAGACGGCGCTCAGCACCACAAGCGCCACAGCCGCATGTCCCATCGGGGTCAGACCCTCTGCCGCTGCAGCGTTGAGCACTGCGAGCGAGACACTGCCGTAGCTCTGCACCAGCAGCAGCGTGGCCAGAACCAGCGCCGCATCCCCGGCCCCCCAGACCAGCGAGAATTTGGCTGCGGCGCGACGCGCTTCGGGGCGGTCGGGGTAAAATAGCAGCAATTGCCGCATCACCAGCCCGATGGCGACGAAACACGCGATCAGCATCGGCAAACTTGCGGCCTGTACCAGCAAGAGAACCGAGGCCAGCGCCGCCAGCATCCAGCCATGGAACGCGCCCTCGCGTGCCTCGCCGTCCAGATAACTGCGGGAATACCGCACAACCACCCAGCCGACGAAAGCGACCAGCACCGTCATCGTCGCGCTGACCGCATCGAGCCGGACCGCCAGAACATCCCCCATCAGCGCCATGTTGGCGGGGCCAGATATGAGCAACTGGAGCGCGCCCCCGAGCGCAAGCCCGAGCGCGCCGAGCGTTGCCGCTTCGGCCATCCGCGGCAACAGGCCCGGCCGTCGCCCTGTGTGTCGCGTGAACACCAGCGCCATGCTCAGAACCACAAGCGGGGATAGCAGCGAAAAGACTGGAAGCGTCATGGGCATCCTCTCCTCTGTGAATCGGTCTTGCGGAGATAGGATGGTTCGAACATAAATAATAATACATATTTTTCTTGTAAGCGTTCTGAAATATAGAACACTCATGCAGCTTAATCTCCATCACCTCCGACTGTTCCGCGCGATAGCACGCGATGGCACGCTGACGGGTGCAGCGCGCAGCCTCAATATCTCGCAATCCGCGATTTCGACCCAGTTACGGGCGCTCGAAGCCGCATTGGGCCATGACCTGTTCGAGCGGCGCGGGCGCGGTTTGCTGTTGACCGAGGCAGGGCGGATCGCGCTTGATCATGCCGAAGCGATTTTCCGCACGGCAGATGATCTCACGGCGACGCTTGCGCAGGTGGGGCGCGCGCGCCAGGTGCTGCGCGTCGGCGCGCTTTCGACCTTGTCGCGCAATTTCCTGATCGGATTTGTTGCGCCCTTGATCGGGCGTGCGGATGTGGAACTGGTGTTGCGCTCGGGCGCGCAGCCTGACCTGATGCACGGGCTGGACTCGCTGGCGCTCGATATCGTGCTGACCAATCTTGCGCCCGCGCGCGATGCCGCCAGCCCCTATCTGGTGCAGGCTCTGTCCGAGCAGCCAGTCAGTGTCGTGGGCTTCCCGCGTGACGCGCCCGCGCGTCAATCCGTGGCCGAGGTGCTGAGCACGGAGCCGCTGATTCTGCCGACCCCGGAATCGGGCCTGCGCGCGAGTTTTGACAACCTGACCGAACGGCTGGGCATCACCCCGCTGATCGCTGCCGAGGCCGATGACATGGCCACCCTGCGCCTGCTTGCGCGCGCAGGGGCGGGGCTTGCGGTGTTGCCGCCCATCGTCGTGCGCGATGAGTTGCAATCGGGATTTCTGGTCGAACGCGCCAAGCTCGACGGGCTGAGCGAGCGCTTTCTGGCCGTGACGCTGCGGCGTCGTTTTCCCAATCCTCTGGTCGCCGAAGTCCTGGCGCAAGCGGATCGGGGCTGAAGGATCCGTCACGCGGGCGCGGCCTGAAATACCCCTGCAAGAATCGCCATTCACACTTCCGAAGCCTGCGTCTATCGTGCGGCGCAGCAAATACCGAGGAGGATGAGGATGAAAGAGCTTTCGCATTGGATCGACGGCAAACATGTCGCAGGCACATCCGGGCGCTTTGCCGATGTGTTCAACCCGGCGACGGGCGAGGTGCAGGCACGCGTGCCGCTGGCGTCGAAAGCCGAGCTTGACGATGCCGTGGCGCGTGCCGCCGTGGCACAGCGCGCCTGGGGCGCGACCAACCCGCAAAAACGCGCGCGGGTGATGATGGCCGCTGTCGGTCTGATCAATCGCGATATGGACAAGCTGGCCGAGGCGCTGTCCTCAGAGCATGGCAAGACCTTCGTCGATGCCAAGGGCGATGTGCAGCGCGGCCTGGAAGTGATCGAATTCTGCATCGGCGCGCCGCATCTGTTGAAGGGCGAGTTCACCGACAGCGCAGGCCCGGGCATCGATATGTATTCCATGCGCCAGCCGCTGGGCGTGGTCGCAGGCATCACACCGTTCAACTTCCCGGCCATGATCCCGCTGTGGAAAATGGGCCCGGCGCTGGCTTGCGGCAATGCGATGATCCTCAAACCGTCCGAGCGCGACCCGTCCGTGCCCTTGATGCTGGCCGAGATCTTCAAGGAAGCCGGGCTCCCCGACGGGGTATTGCAGGTCGTCAATGGCGACAAGGAGTCGGTCGACGCGATCCTCGACAACCCGGTGATCCAGGCCGTGGGTTTCGTGGGCTCGACCCCCATTGCGCATTACATCTATCACCGCGCCGCCGAGACCGGGAAGCGCGCGCAATGCTTCGGCGGTGCCAAGAACCACATGATCATCATGCCAGATGCCGATATGGATCAGGCCGCAGATGCGCTGATCGGCGCGGGCTATGGCGCGGCAGGCGAGCGCTGCATGGCGATCTCGGTCGCGGTCCCTGTGGGCGATGGCACGGCCGATGCGCTGCGCGAACGGCTGGTGCCGAAGATCGAAGCGCTTAAGGTCGGGCCATGGACCGCAGGCGATGATGTCGATTACGGCCCCGTTGTCACGGCGGCCGCCAAGGAAAACATCCTGCGGCTGGTCGAAAGCGGGGTCGAGCAAGGTGCGGAACTGGTCGTCGACGGGCGCAACTTCAGCCTGCAGGGCTATGAGGACGGCTTTTTCGTCGGCCCGCATTTCTTCGATCATGTGACCACTGACATGGACATCTATCGCAAGGAAATCTTCGGCCCGGTCCTGTCGATGGTGCGCGCCAAGACCTATGACGAGGCGATCAGCATGGCGATGGACCACGAATACGGCAATGGCACCGCGATCTACACCCGCGATGGCGACACCGCGCGCGATTTCGCAAGCCGGATCAATATCGGGATGGTGGGCATCAATGTGCCGATCCCGGTGCCGCTGGCCTATCACACATTTGGCGGCTGGAAGAAATCGGGCTTTGGTGACTTGAACCAGCATGGGCCGGACGCCTTCCGCTTCTACACGCGCACCAAGACAGTGACGGCGCGCTGGCCCTCGGGGATCAAGGAAGGCGCTGCCTTCAACTTCAAGGCCATGGACTGAGCGAAAAAAGGGGGCCTGTGCGGCCCCCTCTTGGCGCTGAAGCGCCAATTCACCCCCGCAGGATATTTGGGCAAGGATGAAATATTGCTGAAAGATTCGCCGATTAGGGCAGGTGGGCGCAGGTCAGGGAGGGTGCGATGGAGTTCAATCTGAGCGAGGAATCTCAGGCGATTTTCGACATGGCGCGCGATTTCGGACAGGAGCAGATCGCGCCCCATGCCCGCGATTGGGAAGCGCAGGGCACGATCCCGAAAGCGCTCTGGGCACAATTTGCCGAGTTGGGCTTCGGTGGGCTTTATGTGCGCGAAGACTCGGGCGGGGCAGGGCTGTCGCGGCTTGACGCGACGCTGATTTTTGAAGCGCTCTCGATGGCCTGCCCCTCGGTCGCGGCGTTTTTGTCGATCCACAATATGTGCGCGGCGATGATCGACAAATTCGGCTCCGATCAGATGCGCGCCGAGTTGCTGCCCAAGGTCGTGGGACTGGACTGTTTCATGTCCTATTGCCTGACCGAACCCGGCTCAGGCTCGGATGCGGCGGCGCTCAAGACACGGGCCGCGCGCGACAATGAAGGTTATGTGCTTGACGGGACCAAGGCGTTCATTTCGGGCGGGGGGTATTCGGACGGATATATCGTCATGGCCCGGACGGGCGAGGCCGGGCCCAAAGGTATTTCGGCGCTGGTCGTGATGGATGGCGCGCCGGGGCTGAGTTTCGGGGGGCTCGAAGACAAGATGGGCTGGCGTTCGCAGCCCACGCGACAGGTGCAGTTCGATGCCTGCCGGGTCGGGGCAGAGGCGCTTCTGGGCGAGGAAGGTCAGGGGTTTCGCTACGCGATGGCGGGGCTTGACGGCGGGCGGCTGAATATCGCGGCCTGTTCGCTGGGCGGCGCACAGGCGGCACTTGACGCGACCCTGACCTATCTGGGCGAGCGCCGGGCCTTCGGGCAGACGCTCGACCAGTTTCAGGCGCTGCAATTCCGCCTTGCCGATATGGAGATCGAATTGCAGGCCGCCCGCATCCTGCTGCGCCAGGCAGCCTGGAAGCTTGATCACGGCGCGCCGGATGCCACCAAATACTGTGCCATGGCCAAGAAATTCGTGACCGAGGCGGGCAGCCGTGTCGCGGATCAATGCCTGCAACTGCATGGGGGCTACGGCTATCTGGCCGATTACGGGATCGAGAAGCTGGTGCGAGATCTGCGCGTGCATCAGATCCTTGAGGGCACAAACGAGATCATGCGCCTGATCGTGGCGCGGCAGATGCTGGCGGCGCGCGGATGAGCGATGTTGTGATCCGCCGCGAAGGCCATGCGGGCCGGATCACGCTGACCCGCCCCAAGGCGCTTAATGCGCTTAGCTATGAGATGTGTCTGGAAATTGACGCAGCCTTGCAGGCATGGGCGCAGGACCGCGCCGTGTTGTTGGTCGTAATCGATGCCGAGGGCGACAAGGCCTTTTGCGCCGGCGGCGATATTGCTGATATCTACGCCACAGGCCGCGCGGGCGATTACAGCTATGCCCGCCGCTTCTGGCGCGACGAATACCGCATGAATGCGCGTATCGCTGAATACCCCAAAGCCGTGGTCAGCTTCCTGCAAGGCTTCACCATGGGTGGCGGCGTCGGGCTTGGCTGCCATGCCAGCCACCGCGTGGTCGGGGACAGCAGCCAGATTGCCATGCCGGAATGTGGCATCGGGCTGGTGCCGGATGTGGGCGGCTCGCTTCTGCTTGCGCGCGCGCCCGGCCAGCTTGGCGCCTATCTGGGGCTGACTGGCGCGCGGATGGGGCCGGGGGATGCGATCCGCGCGGGCTTTGCCGATCTCTACAGGTCCGAGGCCGATTGGCCGCAGATCAAGGCCGCGCTGATTGAGACTGGCGATATCGCGGAGCTGACCGGCGCGCCGCCCCCGGAGGCGTCCTTGGCGGCAGAGGCTGCGCTGATCGATACGGCCTTCGGGCGGGACACGCTTGCGGCGGTCGTGGACGCGCTCGCGGCCTCGGACAGCGCTTTCGCGCAGCGCGCGCTGGCGGCAGTGTTGCGCAATTCGCCGCTTGCGATGGCTTGCGCGCTCGCCATGCTGCGCCGCTTGCAGGCCACTGACACGATCCGCACGGCGCTTGCTCTGGAATACCGCTTCACGCATCGCGCGCTGGGCGCATCTGATTTTCTGGAAGGCATCCGCGCGGCCATCATCGACCGGGACCGCAGCCCGGGCTGGCGCCATGCCCGCGTCGGTGATGTCACGCAGGCCGAGGTCGCAGCGATGCTGGCCGCGCTCGGTGCAGAAGAACTGAGCTTCGAGACGAGGGAGGAGCGCACGCAATGAAAATCGGATTTATCGGACTGGGCAATATGGGTGGCCCGATGGCGGCCAATCTCGCTCGCGCGGGGCATCAGGTGACGGGCTTTGATCTGACCGCGCCCTGTCCCGACGGTGTGGCCGGGGCTGCGCGTGCGCAGGATGCGGCAAGCGGTGCGGAAGTCGTCATCACCATGCTTCCCAATGGCGCGATCCTGCGCGATGTGGCGGCGCAGATCATCCCGGTCATGGCGCCGGGGGCCGTGCTCTGCGATTGCTCGACGGTCGATGTCGAAAGCGCCCGCACTGTGGCGGCGCAGGCCGAAGCTGCCGGGCTGGAAGCGCTCGATGCGCCGGTATCAGGTGGGGTCGGGGGCGCAAGCGCGGGAACGCTGACCTTCATGGTGGGCGGGTCGGATCTGGCCTTCACGACCGCACAGCCGCTCTTTGCCGTCATGGGGCAAAAGGCCGTGCATTGTGGTGCGTCCGGGGCCGGGCAGGCGGCAAAGATCTGCAACAACATGATCCTTGGCGCGACGATGGCCGTCACATGCGAAGCCTTCGCGCTCGCAGACAAGCTGGGGCTCGACCGGGCACGGATGTTCGATGTGGTCTCGACCTCCTCGGGCTACAGCTGGTCGATGAACGCGTATTGCCCTGCGCCCGGTGTCGGGCCGCAAAGCCCTGCCGATAACGATTACAAGCCCGGTTTCGCCGCAGAGTTGATGCTGAAGGATCTGCGCCTGTCCCAGCAGGCTGCCGAGACTGTCGATGCCGACACCCCGATGGGCGCGCGCGCGACCGAGCTTTACACCGAATTTGTCGAGCGTGCAGATGGCCGGGGGCGCGACTTTTCGGGCCTGTTGCCGCATTTTTCAGCGCGCGGTCGGGGCTGATCCCTTCGACCGCAAACGCGCGCCGAGAAGCGGCCCGTGCATGTCTTGCCAGTGGCGGCATCTTGGTGCCGCAACACGCCTGCGTCGCGTAGAAATCTGGCGGTTGCTGATGCGTGCGGCCTGTCACGCTGCGTGGTTTGGGTCGACCCGCAAACGCGATCCATCCGCCTTTGCCGTTAACGCCCCAGCGACGCAAGCGTTTCTGAAATTTCGCGCACCACCACGCCTGTCGTATCGCCCAGATTATTGCCCCGACAAATCGAGATGCTCAGCGTTTCGGTCAAGCGTCGATTTGCCAGCGGTCTGAAGCACAATGTCCCCGCTTCGACATCGGCGCAGACATCTGGCCATGTCAGGAAGCCAAGCCCGGCGCCTTGCCGCAGGAATGTCAGCAGAGCGGAGATGGAATTCGAGCTGATGCGCACCCTGGGATTGATACGTTCGCTGAGAATTTCCGCCAGCAGGCGCGTGTGCATCGACAGCGCCGAGGAGGGCAGGCAGAGCGGGTATTTCAGAGCTGTCGCCAGCGCCAGAGGCCCGTCGCCCTGCAGCGGCAGCGATGGGGCAAAGACGGCGCCCAGATGGTATTCCTGGGTTTCAACCACCACCAGACGCGACAGCCTGGGCATGTTGAAAGCCACGATCATGTCCAGTTCGAGCGCTTCGGCATGAGCGATGATATCGCCCGTCGTGCCTACGGCGAGATCCAGTTCGACATCGCCATAAAGCGCTTCCAGCCGCGTCGTCAGGCGCGGGATCAGGGTGCCGACAAGCCCTTCCATCACCCCCAGCCGCAACCGCAGATCTGTTTTCTTGCCGGCCTGTTGCAGCCGCTTTGAAAAGGCCGCATCTGCTGCCATCCAGCGCAATGCCTCGTCGCGCAGCGCGGCCCCTTCGGCGGTCAGCGCCACGCCGCCTGCACTGCGCACCAATAGCTTGGTGTCATAGCTGCGCTCCAGAAGTTGCAGCTGCCGCGACAGGGCAGGTGCGGAAATATTCAGCCGTTCGGCTGCGGCCCGGATCGAGTCGGATTGCGACACCACAAGGAAGGATCTGATTTCACGAGAAAAAGACGACATGGCCGGAGTGTAAGGTTTTACGCAACACCATGTAAATATCTTTCTACTTTTTGAAACACTCCTGCTGTGGCTAATCAATGATGCACCGCAGCACAGGAGCCGCCCTTGCCCGATGACATTGCTTTACTTCGCCACTCTCTGCGCGCCGGAGAAGCCGCGCGCGCTGCTGGCAATCATCCTTTCGGGGCAGTTCTGGCCGATGCAGAGGGCACTGTGCTCATGACCATGGGCAATGCCTATCTGACCGACAAAGGCCCGGGCCATGCTGAAACCAATCTCGCCCGCGAAGCCGCGCGCCGCTATGACGCCGACTTTCTGGCCACCTGCACGCTCTACACGGCCTTCGAGCCCTGTTCGATGTGCGCAGGCACCATCTACTGGGCCGGGATTGGCCGCGTGGTCTTTGGCGTCACAGAGGCGCGCTTGCTCGAATTGACCGGCGACAACCCCGAAAACCCCACCATGTCCCTCTCGTGTCGCGATGTTCTGGCCGCGGGCCAGCGCCATGTGCAGGTCGAGGGTCCGTTTCCCGATCTCGAAGACGAAATCATCCGCTCGCATGACGGCTTCTGGTGAAGCCAAGTTCCCTGTTTCTTGCCCTCGAAAGGACATCTGATGTCACGCACCACTCTGCCCCTTCTTGCCACCGTTTCCCTGATCGCCTCTGTCGCGCTGCCTGCCATGGCGGCCGACAAGGTCACGTTCCAGCTTGACTGGCTGCCGGGGGGCGACAAATCGGCGATCTATGTCTGCATCCATCACGGGTTCTGCGCCGATGCCGGGATCGAAGTCTCGCTTGAGCCGGGGCGCGGCTCGTCCGAGGCGATCACCAAACTCGCGACTGGCACCTCCGAGATCGGCCTCGCCGGGATCGAGGCGCTGATGGCCGCGCGCGCGAATGAAAATGTTCCCGTCACCGCGGTGATGAATGTCTTCAACATGGGTCCACATGCCTTCTACACGACTACGGAGACAGGCATCACCACACTGGCCGATGTCCGGGGCCGCTCCGTCGCCACCTCGCCGTTTACCTCGTCCAATGTCTTTCTGCCGCTGGTGCTGGAAGAAAACGGCATGACCGAGGATGATATCTCGCTCACCCGCTCTGACCCCGGCGCGCTCGGCCCGCTGCTGATGACCGGGCAGAGCGATGCGATCATCGCCTGGCTGACCGATGTCTCGCGCTATCAGGGACAGGCGCGCGAAGCGGGCAAGGAACTGGTGATCCTGCCCTGGGCTGATGCGGGGCTGGAACTGTATTCGGCGTCGCTTGTGGCGTCTGACACCTTCCTGGCCGAGCGCCCCGATGTCGCGAAACGCTTTGTTGCCGCGTTCAAGCAATCCCTGGAATTCGCCCAGGCCAACCCAGAGGGCGCAGCCGAAGCCGTGGCCGCGGTCGTTCCTGAACTGTCGGCCGAAGATGTTCTGGGCTCCTGGCTCGATGCGTCGAAACTGGCTTTTAACGAGCTGACCGAGACATACGGGCTCGGCGCATTCGACGCTGACCGCCTGGCCGCCACATGGACGCGCGTGGCGGCAGCGCAGGGTCTGGACCCGGCCGCGCTCGACCCCGAGAGCATCGTCGATCGCAGCTTCATGCCTGATGCGGACTGAACCGATGCCCCTTGCCCCGAACGCCATTGATTTCAACGCCGTCGGTCAGGTCTTTGCAACCCAGAGCGGTCCGCTGACGGCGCTTGATGCGGTGAACCTGTCCATCGCGCAGCATGAATTCGTGGCGGTTCTGGGGCCATCGGGCTGTGGGAAATCCACGCTGCTGCGGCTGACCGCCGGTCTGATGCTGCCCAGCGAAGGGCAGGTTTCGGTTTTCCGTCATCCTGTGACACGCCCGCGCGATGATGTCGGGATCGTGTTTCAGCAACCAACCCTGCTGCCTTGGGCGAATGTCCTCGACAATGTGACCTTCCCGGCCAGACACAAGCGCGGGCGGGTCAGTGCCCTGGACCGCGACCGCGCCGCCGAGGTGATTGCGGCTGTGGGCCTCAAAGGGTTCGAGGCGCGGCTTCCCGCAGAGTTGTCAGGCGGCATGCAGCAGCGCGTGGGCATCGCGCGCGCGCTGTTTCTCAACCCTGATATCCTGCTGATGGATGAGCCCTTCTCGGCGCTCGATGCGCTGACGCGCGATGCGATGGGCTATGAATTGCTCAAGCTCTGGCAGGCCAGTCCCAAAACCGTGATGTTTATCACCCATTCCATTCCCGAAGCCGTGCTTCTGGCCGACCGCGTGATCGTGATGAGTGCCCGGCCCGGACGCATCATCGCGGATCTGCAAGTGCCACTGGGCCGACCGCGCGACGAGCTGGCCCTGCGGGCCCCCGAAGTGCAGGATTTCGCGGCCCATCTGCGTGAGCTGCTGATCGCAAAGGAGCCTGCCCTGTGAGTGCCGATGTCGAGCCGCATGCCAAACGCGCGGGGGCCGTGCCCGCTGCGCCCACGCGCAAAGCCCCGGGGCTGCCCCTGACCGAGCGGCTGATCGCCACGCCGGTCGTGCTACCTTTGCTGACCTTCGCGGTCATTCTGGTGCTCTGGGAAGTGGCGACACGGGTCTTTGCGGTCCCGTCCTTCATCCTGCCCGCGCCCAGCCGGATCATCGACGGCTTCGGGGCCGTTCCGCCCGCACGCTGGAGCGCGCATGTCTGGGCCACGCTGCGGGTCGCGCTGCTCGGCTATCTTGTGGCAATCGTGGTGTCGCTGCCCATCGCCATCGGGCTGGCCAAATCGCGGCTGATGTCGCGCGCGCTCTACCCGCTGCTGGTGGTGATCCAATCTGTGCCGGTCGTGGCTGTGGCACCGATCATCATCGTGGTGCTGGGCACCGATGACGCGCCGCGCGTTGTCATCACCTTCATGATCGCCTTTTTCCCGCTGGTAGTGTCGATGACGACCGGGCTGATGGCCACGCCGCCAGAACTGATCGAGCTCTCGCGCAGCCTGCGCGCACCGGGCTATCGCGAGATCTCGCAGATCCGGCTGCCCTATGCCGTGCCCTATATCTTCTCGGGGCTGAAAATCTCGGTCACGCTGGCGGTCATCGGGGCCGTGGTCGCGGAATTTGTCGCCGCCGATGTGGGAATTGGTTTCTTCATCCAGTTCTCGACCTCGATGTTCCGGCTGCCGCAAGCCTGGGCGGGACTGGTGGTGCTGGTCGCCATGTCGCTGATCCTGTTTCAGGCCGTCAGTCTTGCGCAGCGCGTCTTTTTCCCTTGGTCTTTGCCCAAGGAGCGCCGCTGATGCTGATCACGAATATCGCCCATGGCTGGACAGGGGATGCCGCCGGAACGCGACTGACAGGCGCGATCCGCGTCGAGGGCGGGATCATCACGGCCATGGGCACGCTCGCGCCCCGGCCCGGCGAAGACTTGCTGGACGCGCGCGGCTGCGTGGTCACGCCGGGACTGGTGAATACGCATCACCACCTCTTTCAATCCGCGCTCAAGGGGCTCGCGATCAACGCGCCGCTCGACAGCTGGCTTGAACAGGTGCCCTACAGCTACTGGCCCGCCCTCGATGAGGATGCCTTGCGCATCTCCGCGCGGATCGGGCTGGCGGAACTGGCGCTCAGCGGCGCGACAACGGTCTGCGATCATCACTACATTTTTTCGGACAGATACGATTACGATCCGGCAGAGGTGCTGTTTTCGGAGGCCGCGCGCTTTGGGTTGCGTTTCGTTCTCGCGCGGGGCGGCATGGCGCGGGGGCGCGATTTCGGCCCCGCTGTGCCGGCTGCGCCGACCGAAAGCGTCGCGCGGTTTCTCGACGGGGTGGCGCAGGCCGCTGCGCGCTGGCACGATCCTGCGCCAGACGCTATGATGCGGGTCGCCTGCGCGCCGACGACGCCGAATTTCAACTTTCCGCCGACAGCCCTGCCCGAAATCGCGCAGGAAGCCCGCCGCCTTGGCCTGCGGTTGCATGCCCATCTGTCTGAAAACACCGCCTATGCCGCCCAGACCCTGCGCGATTTTGGCAAACGGCCCGTGCCGTGGCTCGCGGATCTGGACTGGCTGGGGCCTGATGTGTGGTTCGCGCATCTGGTCGATCTGCAGCCCGAGGAGGTCGCATTGCTCGCGGCCACCGGCACGGCGATGGCGCATTGTCCCCAAGCCAATGCCCGGCTTGGCTCGGGGATCGCACCTGCCCCTGCGCTGCACCGTGCGGGCGGCATCGTCTCGCTGGCGGTGGATGGTGCGGGCGCCAATGAGGCGGCCGATATGGGCGCGGCGCTCTATACGGCCTTCAGCCTGCATCGCGCGGCCCATGGGGTCGCGGCCACCGCGCCCGGCACAATCCTGCACTGGACGACCATGGGCGGGGCGCGGGCGCTTGGCCTGCCGTCGCTGGGGGAACTGGCGGTCGGCAAGGCGGCTGATATCACGCTGTTCGATCTGGACGATCTGCGCAATTTCGGGCTGCACGACCCTGGCCTTGCCCCGATGGTCACCGGCGCTGCCCGCGTGCGTCACAGCATGGTGGCAGGTCGCCTGATCGTGCGTGACGGGCGGCTGCCTGGCCTTGATCTGGCGGCCCTGTCGGACGCGGCCCACCATACCACACGACGACTGGCACGCTTGCCCGTGCCTGACCTTGTTTGACCCCCGGAGTAGAAGCAGTCAGCGCCGCTCGTTGGCGCAGGTCATTGCTCCCCCATGTTCGAAGGAGACAACATCATGAGCAACGCAACTGACTACACCCTCGCGGAACTGACGAAGGAAGCCGGGCTGGGCGCTTACGGCGAAGAGGTCGAGCGCGACATCCCGCAGATCGATCTGTCCGACTATTTCAACCGCAAGCCGGAGATCAGCGAGGCGCTTTGGGATGCGGCAACGGGCATCGGCTTTTTCCAGCTCACGGGCCACGGCATCCCTCAGACGCTGATCGATGACGCCTTCGCGCTTTCTGCCGGGTTTTTCGACATGCCAAGCGACACGAAGGCCAGATACCCGCTCAAACCCGGCACCAATGCAGGGTGGGAATACATGGCGCAGGTGCGTCCTTCGACCGGGACAGCGGACCGCAAGGAAAGCTACCAGATCACCTTGCCGCGCATGTCGGATCTCTGGCCGACCGGGCAGGAGCTGTTCGGCTTCAAGGAAACCATGCTGGCTTTCGAGCGCCACAACTGGGCTGTGGCGATGAAAGTGCTCGACTGCTTTGCCGAGCGCCTCAGTTTCCCGCCGGGGTTTTTCACTGATGGCCACAACCCCGACACCAAGGAATACCAGTCCACGTTGCGGCTGATCCATTATCTGGGGATGGAAGATGCCAAGCCCGAGGATTTCAAGTTCTGGCGCGCGGGCGCACATACCGATTTCGACTGCCTGACGCTTCTGCACCAGAAAGACGGGCAGGGGGGCTTGCAGGTCTGCCCGGGCAAGGATGAAAAGGGCCGCGCGACGCAATGGACCGATGTGCCCCCCATTGGCGGGGTCATCACCTGCAATATCGGCGATATGCTGATGCGGTGGTCCGATGACAAGCTGCTGTCAAACCTGCACCGCGTGCGTATGCCCAAGCCGCAGGAATATCTCGGCCCGCGCTATTCCATCGCCTATTTCGCGCAGGCCAATATGGACACGCTTCTGGCCGGACCGATGGGCAAATATGAGCCGATGACCGCACATGACTACATCCAGATGCGCCTTGGCGCGAATTTCGGGAAAAAATGATGGGACTTCCGCTCATTGATATTTCGGGGCTGACGGCCTCTGACCCTGCTGCGCGCCGCGCAGTGGGGGCAGAGTTGCGCGCGGCCTGTCTGGAGCACGGCTTCTTCTACTGCACCGGGCATGGCGTGCCCATCGGGCTGATCGAGGCCGCCATGACACAGACCCGCGCGCTGTTCGATCTGCCGCTGGCGGCAAAGCATGCCCTCGACAAGGCGCAAAGCCCTGCAAATCGGGGCTACGAGCATCTGGGCGGCCAGACGCTGCAGCCTGGCGCGCTGCCTGACCGGAAGGAAGGCTTCTACCTTGGCGAGGATCTCGGCCCTGATCATCCGCGCGTGCGCGCCGGGGCCTTCAATGCAGGCGCCAATCTCTGGCCTGCGGACCTGCCGGCCTTTCGCCCGGTCATGGTCGCCTATTTCGCCGCTCTGGGCGTCGTGGCCGAGCGCCTGATGTCCGGGCTTGCCCTGTCGCTGGAGTTGCCAGAGGATCACTTCCGCGCTTTCACGACCGAGCCCGCCGCAACCCTGCGTCTGCTGCATTACCCGCCCAGCCGCCCCGAGCAACCCGATGAGCTGGGGGCGGGGGCGCATACTGATTTCGGCGGACTGACGCTTCTGTTGCAGGATGATGTCGGCGGCTTGCAAGTGATGGGCCGGGACGGCTGGATCGAGGCGCCGCCAATGCCGGGCGCCTATGTGGTCAATCTGGGCGACATGATCGCGCGCTGGACGAATGATCGTTACTGCTCGACCCTGCACCGGGTCGTCAACCGATCGGGCCGCGAGCGCTACTCGATCCCCTATTTCTACAGCGGCAATCCAGAGCATGAGGTCCGCTGCCTGCCCACCTGTCTCGCTTCTGGGGAACAGCCGAAATACCCGCCCGTCAAGGTGCAGGACCATCTGCGCGCCATGTATGCCCGGACCTATGCCACAACTTCCTGAGCGTCTGATCCTGATCCATGGCGCCTGGGCGGGCCCCTGGGTCTGGGATGCGCTGATCGCGGAACTCGCGCGGCATGGGCTGCCCGCTCAGGCGCTTGCGCTGCCCGGTGATGGCACGCATCACATCCCGCCGCCAAAAGCCACCGAGACCGATTTTCTGCAGTGCATCGTACAGGCGATAGAGGCCGCGCCGGGCCCGGTCGCTCTGGTGGGCCATTCGGGTGGCGGTATGCTGGTCACCGCAGGCGCCGAGGCAGTCCCTGACAAGGTCAGCCACGGGATCTGGATCGCAGGCATGCTGATCCCCGATGGCCGCAGCTTTGACGATATTCAGGCGCAGATCATGGGGCCAGATGCACGGTTCGGGATCACGGCCCATGTCGAACACTCTGCAGATGGGCTGACAAGCACCGTGCCGAAGGACATGGCGCGCGCCTATTTCTTCAACGATGCGCCCGAGCCCCTTGCCGTGGGCGCGGCCGCGCAGCTCACATGCCAGCCCAGATCCGGGCACCGCCTGCGCACGCCCACAGGCCCACGCTTTGCTGCGCTGCCGAAACTCTATATCCATGCCGAGCACGACCGCTCCGTGATCCCTGCCGCGCAGACCGCCATGAGCCGGTCCGCCGCGAATGTCACCGTCCAGCCTATCGCATCGGGCCATGTCCCGCAGCTGACCCGGCCTGCGGAACTCGCGCAGATGATGGCGGACTGGCTGTTCTCGCGTCCCCGGTCCGGCAACCCCGATTATGACCACAGCGCAGCGCAGGCAGGGTCGACAGACCGCGCGCCACGCAAGCGCGCGCAAGGCAAATCCGCCGCGCCCTTGACCACAAGCCCGAGGACATGATGACCGATATGACCCCCGCCGCCCGGCCCGATTCCGTGACCCAGTTCGAGGGCGCGGACATCCTGACGCTCGATCCAGCGCAACCGCTGATCCGAAAGGGCGCGATTGCGGTCAGCGGCAATCGCATCCTCGCTGTGGGTCCGCAGGCACAGCTTGCCAAAACCTACGGCACGCAGGCGCGGCGGATCGACTGGACTGGCCTGCTGGTCCTTCCGGGGCTGGTGGACGGGCATAGTCATCTCTTTCAGTCACTGGGCCGGACGCTGGGCGATGGGCTGTCGCTCTTGCCATGGCTTGAGCATTTCATGCTGCCGCTGGCCGCGAATGTGACCCCGGACGACGCGATCGCGATCTATCGGCTGGCCGGGCTGTCCGCGCTGTTGCTGGGGACAACGGCGGTGATCGACAACCATTACGCGCCAGTGGACCCCGATACCATCGTGGCCCTCGCGCGCGAGATGGAGGCGCTGGGCCTGCGCGGTGTGGTGGCGCGCGGCATCTTCGGCCCGATGGTCGAAGGTGGGCATAGGATGAACTGCGATCCGCGGCTGTTTCGTCATTCCACGGCCGAGGAAATCGCGCTGACCCGCGCCTGCCTTGCCGCGCATCCCCCCGGCGGGCGGGTCGAGATCTGGCCCATGCCCGAAAATGTCGTCTATCTCGACCCGGAGCTGTTGATCGCCTGCGCGGAACTGGCCGCAAAGCAGGATATCGGCTGGCAGATCCATTGCAGCGAATCCAGCTTCGAGGTCGAGATTTTCGAGAGCCTCTATGGGGCGCGCCCGGCGATCTGGATGCAGGCGCAGGGGATATTGTCGGACCGCAGCGCGCTTGCGCACGGGATCTGGTTTGACGACGCCGAGATCGAGGTGCTGGGCGCGACCCGGACCCATATCGTGCATAATCCGGTCTGCAATCAGTATCTCGCCTCGGGCATCGTCAAGCTCGACCCGCTGCTGCGCGCGGGCGCGAATGTCTGTCTTGGCAGCGACGGGATGGCCGTGGGCGGCAGTGGCATGTTCGAGGCCATGAAAGCCGGTTTCCTGCTGCAACGTCTGCGCGAGTATAATCCGCTCGCGACCAGTGCCGAATTGATGCTGGAAATGGCGACACTGCGCGGCGCGGCAGTGCTGCGCCGGGATGTGGGGCAGCTTCGGGCGGGCATGCTGGCCGATTTCGTGGCGCTCGACATGCGCGGGGCGATCAACCAGCCCATGACGCGTCCGGCCATGGCTGTGGTGATGGCGGGCCTGCCGACGGTCAGCGATGTTGTCGTGGACGGCGAGGTCGTCATCCGGGCAGGGCGCTCGACCCGGGTTGACCATGACAAGGTGATCGCAGATGGCCTGCAAGCGGCAGGCGCGTTGATTGAGCGTGCGGGGCTGCGCGATCTGGTCCGCGACTGGATCCCGCCCGCATACGCGCATCCGGCGTGAGAGGGCCGCCAACTCTCCCGCTTTGATGGAACGCAACCGCGGCGGCTGTGTGATCCGCCGTCAGCGCAGGTTTCATCGCAGCGAATCTTCCGTCAAAAGGCCAGTTTTGGGCGCGTGGGTGTCTCTCGGGCTGCAGAAGCAGGCTTGTGTCGAGACTGATCGCGCTTCAGTCTGCGAAATTGCGGTTTTCACTGGAGCGCAGTCCATCCCAGCCACCGACAAAGTCAGGTGACGCCGCGATCTCGGGCCGCGGGCTGCCACCAGACAGAGCGCCGCAGATCAGTCCTGCGCGGCGCTCGTGTTCGGGGAATGCGCGTATTCCAGCAAGACCCCGGATACGTCGTCATCGAAATCTTCCTTTCCCGCCCAGGCCGTCAGTTCCCATTTCAAAGCATCTAGAAACGCGGCCCCCTCAGAGTCCTTGTGTTTGCGCAAGGCGAGCGTCAGGCCGGTCTCACCATACTCCTCCCCCTTCGGAGTCTCGCATTCTGTCACTCCGTCAGTATAGAGAAACAATCGGTCCCCGGGATTGAGATGGGTCTCGATCGTCATGTATTCCGCATGCGGAATCAGACCGATGGGCAACCCGCCTTCGCCCAGAAACTCGATTTTGCCGTCAGACCGTTGCAGCGCCGGATGGGGATGGCCTGCCTGCACCAGCTTGACCTTCCCCGACTGCAGATCGCAATCGGCATAAGCGATGGTCAGATAGGTCTCCGTCTCGAATTCATCGAGCATCAGATCATTGATCTTGCTGGCCACCGTATGCGGGGGCAAGGGTGCCGATTCGCCTGTGCGCGGATCAAGGGTCAGTGCGATGTTCTGGCTCTTGTCCGCGCCGGAGAAGAGCCCCGCTATCCGTGCCCCAAGCATTGCCGCCGCCACGCCATGCCCGGAGACATCGATGGAATAGACCCCGATGCGGGTGTCGCTGATCGTGAACGCGCCGACCATATCGCCGCCGACATGCCCCGAGGATTGCAACAGCAGCGACAGCTGCGTGCCATCATAGGCGTGATGGCGCTTACGCAAGAGCGATTGTTGTAGCCGGCGGGCTTCGAGCAGGTCGCGATCCACCGCATCATAGAGCTTTTGCAATTCGGTCAGGGCCGCGCGCAACTCCTCGTTATGTTGCACTGCGCGGGCTTCCGCCTCGCGCGCTTTCTCGCGTGCCGCATGCAGGGCCGTCACATCGACACGCAGGCTGACGCGGCCACCATCAGCGGTTTCGCGCTCGACAATCTGTAACACACGCCCGTCCGCGAGTTGCTGGCGTGTGCGCCCCTGCGCACGATGGGCGATCAACCGTTCGCGCAGCCAGTCTTCCTCGCGCCCGGTGGCGGCGGGATATTGCCCCCGTGCGATCCCGTAGCGCAGGATATCTTCATGCCGCGCCCCTTCGACCAGCGCCGGACCGCTGAGCGCGTAAAGCTCGCGGTACCGGCTGTTGGCCAGCACCAGACGGTCGTCGGCATCGTAGTAAATGAACCCGTCATCCAGCGCTTCGACGGCCGCTTCAAGCTGTGCGCGGGCTTTTCGCACTTCGCGCTCCTTGGCCAGAAGGCGTTCGCCTGCATTGATGCGGGCGCGCAATTCCGACGGGGCGACCGGCTTTGACAGAAAGTCATCCGCTCCGACATTCAGCCCTTCGGCCACAGCATCCTTCTCGTTTTTCGAGGTCAGCAGAATGAAATAACTGTAATTTTCCCGAGGCAGCGCGCGCAGGGCCTTGCACAGATCCAGCCCGTCCATGCCCGGCATGATCCAATCGGAGAGAATCAGGTCGAATTCGCGGCTGCGGCAGATTTCCAGCGCTTCGCGGCCCGACGCGGCTTCGTGAATTTCATAGCCCCATTGCCGCAGATGGCGTGCGAAAATCAGCCTCTGCGCTCGGCTGTCATCGACAATCAGCACCTGCCGCATCGGCGCGGCATCGCGGGTTACGGCCATGTCGGTCTGCTGCTCTTGTGCCACGTCGGGTCACCCATCTTTATTTCTCTGTGTCGTCAGTATGAAGCCTGCGGTTTAACTTCGGATGAAAACATAAAATCCAAGGTTTTTTAAGTTTGGTTGCTAAGTATTGGTTAGTGCGACGCGGTTAATGTGATCTTGGTCAAAACAAATAGGCGTATTATGATCAATTGGGCGCGTGTTGCAGAACTTTATACCGATTTTGGTGAAGACGGGTTTGCCGAAATCGTTGATGTCTTTCTTGAAGAAATGACCGAAAGCCTTGGCAGGCTGGCCAACGCGACGGATGACAAGGCGCTGGAAGCGGAATTTCATTTCCTGAAGGGCGCAGCACTCAATGTCGGATTTGACGAAATGGCGCGAATCTGCGCTGAAGGCGAAGCGCTGGCCTCACAGGGTGAACCCAGCCAGACACACAAGACGCAGTTGCTGACGCAGTTGCCGCAGACCTGTGATGTGTTCTCGCAGGAATGGCGGTCGAAAATGACCGCACAGGCCTGAGGGCAGCGGCATGGCTTAGATGATGAAGCCTGCAATCACCTCGTCATCCGTGATATCGGTGAATGTGAAACCCGCAGCCTCCATCCGAGCAAAAAGGCTTCGGAAATTCCCTGGTTGCGATGTCTCGATCCCGATCAGGACAGTCCCGAAATTGCGCGCGGTCTTCTTGAGATACTCAAACCGCGCGATGTCGTCTTCTGGTCCCAGCGTGGCCAGGAAATCCCGCAAGGCACCGGGGCGCTGGGGCAGGCGCAGCATGAAATACTTCTTGGTCCCCTGAAAACGCATCGCGCGTTCCTTGACCTCAGGCAGGCGTTCAAAGTCGAAATTTCCCCCGGAGGTCAGGCAGACCACAGTCTTGCCCGCAATCTGGTCGCGCAGCTGCTCCAAAACGTCGATTGACAAGGCCCCTGCAGGTTCGAGAACGATCCCTTCGATATTGAGCATTTGCAGCATGGTCACGCAGATGCGATTCTCCGGTGCCGTCAGGACGCTCTCGGATGGCGTGTCGCGCAGCGCTTCGAACGTCCGCGCGCCCATTCGCGCCACTGATGCACCATCCACGAAACTGTCAATCTTTTCAAGCGTGACCGGGGTGCCTGCGGCCAGCGCGGCCCGAAAGCTCGCCCCGCCTTGCGGCTCGACGAAGCGCAATTCGGTGACCACCTGCTGTGCGTGCAAATATTGCGCCACACCTGCACCAAGCCCGCCGCCGCCGACGGGCAGGATCACCATGTCCGGGGCATGGGACATCTGGGCGAGCATTTCCACCGCCACACTGGCCTGGCCTTCAATCACATCGACATCGTCAAAAGGCGAGAGGAAATGCGCCCCCTCAGCGGCGCAAAACTCCTGCGCAGCCTTCAAGGACTGATCGAAAATGTCGCCAATCAGGCGTATCTCGACCTGATCACCCCCGAAAGTGCGGGTTTTCAGGATTTTCTGCTGTGGCGTCGTCACGGGCATGAAGATCGTGCCCTGCACCCCGAAATGGCGACAGGCAAAGGCCACCCCCTGCGCGTGATTGCCCGCACTGGCGCAGACGAATTTGCGCCCCGCAGGCTTCAGCGCCAGCCGCTTGCGCATCGCATTGACTGCGCCACGGATCTTGTAGCTGCGCACCGGGCTCAGATCCTCGCGTTTCAGCCAGATCTCAGCCCCGAAGCGTTCAGAAAGATGGTCATTGCGCAACAACGGCGTCGGCGGAAACAGCGCGCGCAGGGCTTGGGTCGCAGCCTGCGCGCCAGTCGCGAAATCACTCATGCGCGCCCCCCGGCTTCCAGCCGCGCGCGGATCGCTTGGGGCATCGGGGCCGCAGCCCGCGTGGCGGGGTCGAACACCACTTCGACCACCTCATAACTCGCATGTTCCGCGCCCGTATCGGCATGGATCATGCGCAGATCGAAGGTGCAGCTCTTGGTGCCGATCCGCGCCACTTGTCCGGTGATCACGATCAGATCGCCCGCTTTCAGCTCACGCATGAACCGCGTCACGGCCTGCGCGGTCACCATATGCACGCCGTGTTCGCTGAGCATCGAGGCATAGGCGATCCCCAGCCGGGTCCACATGTGATAGACCGCATCATCGAAAAACGGCGCGTAATGGCGCACATTCATATGGCCGAAATGGTCCTCATGCCAGGGGTGGATCACCCCGCGCAGCACCTCGAGCGGCTGTGTCATCGCATCTGTCCTTTCCGTCCTGGCCCCAGCCATAGCATATCTGCGCCCCACGAGAAGCCCCGCAGCCCTTGCGAAGGGGGACGCAAGCCAATAGACGGTTGCGCAACGGTCCCACGCTTGCAACGGAGTGCTCATGTCCGCGCCCAGATCCGCCCCAAAGAAAGTCGTCCTCGCCTATTCCGGGGGGCTCGATACCTCGATCATCCTCAAATGGCTCAAGACCGAATATGACTGCGAAGTGGTGACCTTCACCGCCGATCTGGGGCAGGGCGAGGAGCTGGAACCCGCCCGCGCCAAGGCTGAAATGCTGGGCGTTGCGCCGGAGAACATCTTCATCGAGGATCTGCGCGAAGAATTCGTGCGCGATTTCGTCTTCCCGATGTTTCGCGCCAATGCCGTCTATGAGGGGCTTTACCTGCTCGGCACCTCCATCGCGCGGCCGCTGATTTCCAAGCGTCTGGTTGAAATCGCCGAGATGACCGGCGCGGATGCCGTCGCCCATGGCGCGACCGGCAAGGGCAATGATCAGGTGCGATTTGAACTCTCCGCCTATGCGCTAAACCCCGACATCAAGGTGATTGCGCCCTGGCGCGAATGGGATCTGACCTCGCGCACGAAGCTTCTGGAATTCGCCGAGGCCAACCAGATCCCCATCGCCAAGGACAAGCGCGGCGAAGCGCCGTTCTCGGTCGATGCGAACCTGTTGCACACCTCCTCCGAGGGCAAGGTTCTGGAAAACCCCGCCGATGACGCGCCCGAGTACGTCTATCAGCGCACCGTCCACCCTGAAGATGCGCCTGACACGCCCGAAGTGATTGAAATCACCTTCGATCAGGGCGATGCGATCGCAATCAACGGGGTGGTGATGACCCCGGCGACGATCCTGACCATGCTCAACGAATATGGGCGCAAACACGGGATCGGGCGGCTCGATTTCGTCGAGAACCGTTTTGTCGGCATGAAATCGCGCGGCATCTATGAAACGCCCGGCGGCACGATCCTTCTGGAAGCCCATCGCGGCATTGAACAGATCACGCTCGACAGTGGCGCGGGCCATCTGAAAGACAGCCTGATGCCGCGCTACGCCGAACTCATCTATAACGGCTTCTGGTTCTCGCCCGAACGCGAGATGCTCCAGGCGCTCATCGACAAATCACAGGAGCATGTCACGGGCACAGTGCGACTCAAGCTCTACAAGGGCCATGTGCGCACGATTGGGCGCTGGTCCGATCACAGCCTCTATTCGGAAGCCCATGTCACTTTTGAAGATGACGCCGGGGCCTATGACCAGAAAGACGCCGCAGGCTTCATCCAGCTCAACGCACTGCGCCTGAAACTGCTGGCGGCCCGCAATCGCCGGATCCACAAATAACGCAGAGGCATTTTCTGGCCCCAAACACTCCCGCCGGGGGCGCACCCCGCGCCCCTGGCACCCCGCATCGAGAAAGGCTCGCCATGACCAAACCCGTTGTTTTGTGCATCCTCGATGGCTGGGGCCAGTCTGCGCAAAGTCAGGGCAATGCCGTGGCGCAGGCCGCCACGCCGCATTTCGACCGGATCATGCGCGATTGCCCGCATGCAACGCTGATCACGCACGGCCCAGATGCCGGCCTGCCCACAGGCCAGATGGGCAATTCCGAGGTCGGCCATACCAATATCGGTGCGGGCCGTGTGGTGGCGATGGATCTGGGCCAGATCGATCTGGCCATCGAAAATGGCTCTTACGCGCAAACCCCATCGCTTCTGTCCTTCGCGGAAAAGCTCCGCGCGTCCAAGGGTACGGCGCATCTCTTTTCGGTGATTTCCGATGGCGGTGTCCATGGTCATCTGGTCCATTTGCAGGCCACGATCGCGGCGCTGGGCGGCTTGGGTGTGCCCGTGGTGATCCATGCGATCACGGATGGGCGCGATGTCGCGCCGAAATCCGCGGCTGGCTTCCTGCGCGACCTCGCCCCGCATCTGCGCGACGGCGTGCGCATCGGCACGGTGATCGGCCGTTACTGGGCGATGGATCGCGACAACCGCTGGGACCGCGTCGCGCGCGCCTATGAGGCCATCGTGCGGGGCGACGGCGCGCGGGCCGCCAGCGCAGAGGAGGCCGTGGCCGCAGCTTATGCGCGCGGTGAAACGGATGAATTCATCGCGCCCACTGTGCTGGATGGCTATGGGGGCGTGAAGCCGGGGGACGGGCTGTTCTGCCTGAATTTCCGCGCCGACCGCGCCCGCGAGATCCTCGCCGCGCTCGCTGCGCCCAGTTTCAACGGCTTCGCGCGCGGGCAGGCCCCGGACTGGTCGGCGTGCCTCGGCATGGTCGACTATTCCGACGCCCATAACGCTTTCATGGCGACTGTCTTTCCCAAACGCGCCATCACCAACACGCTCGGGGCCTGGGTCGCGGCGCATGGCCTGCGCCAGTTCCGCCTGGCCGAGACCGAGAAATATCCGCATGTGACCTTCTTCCTCAACGGCGGCAAGGAAGATCCAGAGCCCGGCGAGGATCGCCACATGCCCCAAAGCCCCAAGGTCGCGACTTATGACCTGCAGCCCGAAATGGCCGCGCCCGAAGTGGGTGCGAAACTCGTGGAGGTGATCGGGCAGGGCTATGACCTGATCGTGGTAAATTTCGCCAATCCTGATATGGTGGGCCATACCGGCGATCTGGCCGCCGCCTGTCGCGCGGTGGAGGCAGTGGATACAGCGCTGGGCCAAGCGCTTGTCGCGCTGGAACAGGCCGGGGGGGTGATGCTTCTGACTGCAGATCACGGCAATTGCGAAACCATGATCGACCCGGTGACGGGCGGGGCGCACACGGCCCACACGCTCAATCCGGTGCCTGTCGCCTTGATCGGCGGGCCTGCGGACGCGGGTCTGCGCGACGGACGGCTGGCCGATGTCGCACCCACGCTGCTGGCGCTGATGGGCCTGGCCCAGCCGCCCGAGATGACAGGGCGCAGCCTGCTGGTCGGGCCATGAGCGCTGTGCGCGCATTTTCACTTGTGGCGGCGCTCATCTGCGCGATGCCCGTGCAGGCAGGCCCGGCCGACCGCGCCATGAACGCCGCCCGCGCGCTGGAGGCGGCGACAGCGGCGATGCAGCAGGCGCAAGGCGGGCGCGACCAGATCGCCGCGCTGAGCCAGACGATTCTGGCCTATGAGGACGGGATGGTCAGCCTGCGCGACGGCTTGCGCGAGGCGCAACTCCGCGAAGCGGCGCTGACGCGGCAATTCACTGCGGATGGCGAAACCATGGCGCGGCTCCTCAGCCTGTTGATGGCGACCGAGCGCGTTGACGCCAATCTGGCGCTCGTCCATCCGCAGGGTGCGCTGGCAACGGCGCGGGCGGGCATGCTTCTGGGCGATGTCGCAACCCCGCTCGTGCGCGATGTCGCAGAGCTGCGCGAAGCGCTCGACGATCTGCGCGCGCTGCGCCGGGCGCGGCAATTCGGCTATCTGGCGCTCGAACAGGGGTTGGCGGCCGCGCAGGATGCCCGCGTCGCACTCGCGCAGGCTGTGTCGGATCGCGGGCCATTGCCCAAGCGGCTGGTCGATGATCCCGACCAGCTGGCCATGCTGGCGCTCACCGCCGAAACGCTCGATGATTTTGCGCAGGAATTACGTCAGGCCCCGTCCACCAGCGACGCGCAGAACGCGGTCAGTTTCACTTCTGCGCGTGGCAATTTGGCCTTGCCAGTGCGCGCGACCTTGCTGCATGGCTTCAACCAGCCCGACGCGGCGGGGATCGTGCGGCAAGGGCTGGTTCTCGCAACGGCCCCTGAAGCGTTGGTCACGGCCCCCTGGGCGTCGACCGTTCGCTATGCTGGCCCGCTGGCAGGGCAGGGCGAGGTGATTATTCTGGAGCCGGACGAGGCCATGCTGATGGTGCTGACGGGCCTCGGCGAGATCTTCGTTGCGACCGGCGAGATTGTACCGCTCGGTGCACCGCTTGGCAGCATGCCGCCAGTCACAGTTTCTTCAGGCCCCACTGGTATACGTCCGCAAACACTCTATTTTGAGTTGCGATATGAGACAAACCCCATTGACCCAGAGCCTTGGTTCGCTTTCAGTGGGGTGCAATGATCCGGGCGGGTGCGGGCGGCAGGGCGCGCAGGCGATCCCAAATATAGGATAACCTTATGCAGAAAATCGTAATGGCAGGGATTGCGGGGGTGATGGGCGGCGCGGTGATCGCCACGCAACTCGCAGGGCCACTGCTGGCGCAGGAACGCGGCAATATGACGTCGGTCTATGAACAGCTTGATCTGTTCGGCAATGTCTTTGAGCGTGTGCGCAACCATTACGTCGATGAAGTTGATACGGCCCGGCTGATTGAGGCCGCGATCAATGGCATGCTGATGTCACTCGATCCGCATTCCGGTTTCATGCCGCCCGAAGATTTCGACGATATGCGCACCCAGACGCGCGGCTCCTTCGGCGGGTTGGGCATCGAGGTCACGCAGGAAGATGGCTTCATCAAGGTGGTCACCCCGATGGACGGCACGCCCGCCGACAAGGCCGGGGTAGAGCCGGGCGATACCATCACCCATGTTGACGGAGAATCCGTTCTGGGCCTGACGCTCAGCCAGGCGGTGGATATGATGCGCGGGCCTGTCGGCTCCGAAATCATCATTACAGTCGTGCGCGAAGGCGCGTCCGAACCCTTTGATCTGTCGATCATCCGCGACACGATCCGACTGCAGGCCGTGCGCGTGCGTGTGGAAGATGATATTGTCGTGCTGCGCCTGACGACCTTCAATGAGCAGACCTTCCCCAATCTGCGCGACGGTCTGCGCGACGCGATCGAAGAGCTGGGCGGGATCGACAATCTCGGCGGTGTGGTGCTGGATATGCGCAACAATCCCGGCGGTCTGCTGACACAGGCGATCCGTGTCACGGATGCGTTTCTGGAACAGGGCGAGATCGTCTCGACCCGGGGCCGCGATGAAGATGCCGGCGAGCGGTTCAACGCGCAGGCCGGTGATCTGATCGAAGGGCGGCCGATGGTGGTGCTGATCAACAGCGGCTCGGCCTCGGCGTCCGAGATTGTCGCAGGCGCGCTGCAGGATCACCGCCGCGCGATTGTCGTGGGCACGCGAAGCTTCGGCAAGGGCTCGGTGCAGACGGTCATGCCGCTGGGCGGTGATGGCGCGATCCGGCTGACGACCTCGCTCTACTACACGCCATCGGGGCGCTCGATTCAGGCGCTGGGCGTCTCGCCCGACATCATCGTGGAACAGCCTCGCCGCCAGCCGGTGGTCGAGGATGAGGACAGCGCCACCCCCCCGCGTACGCGGTCGGAAAACGATCTGCGCGGGCGGCTCGATAATCGCGACCTGTCCGACGACCAGCGCCGCCAGATGGAAGAAGAACGCCGCAGCGCCGAAGAAGTGGCGCGGCTGCGTCAGGAAGATTACCAGCTGGCCTATGCGCTCGATATCCTGCGCGGTCTGTCCGCGCTGAATGGCCGGTGATGACGCCCGGACAGATCACCGATCTGCCCTATCGGCCCTGCGTAGGGATCATGCTGATCAACCCGCAGGGCCTGATATTCGCGGCAAAGCGCCTCGACAGCACGGCCGAAGCTCCGGCCTGGCAGATGCCGCAGGGCGGGATCGATCCGGGCGAAAATCCCGGTCTGGCCGCACTGCGTGAGTTGGAAGAAGAAATCAGCGTCCCGCCCGCACTGGTCGCGCCCCTGTCCGAGAGCCGCGAGTGGCTGGCCTATGATCTGCCGGTCGAGATGGTGCCGCGGATGTGGGGCGGCCGCTTCCGGGGGCAGAAACAACGCTGGTTCCTGATGCGCTATCTGGGTCAGGACAGTCAGATCGATCTGGCGACCGCGGAGCCGGAATTTTGCGACTGGCGCTGGATCGGGGCGGCCGAGATGCTCGACGCGATCGTGCCGTTCAAACGCGCGATTTATGCGCAAGTGATCGAGGAATTTCGCGACTGGCTGGCCTGAGCGCGCGCATTGCCCCTGTAAATCAAGCGCATTTGTCGCTATATGGCGCAGATATGCCCCAAAGCCCGCAGAGAGAGCCGATGCCCGCACAAGCCCCCATCACGCAGGATGTCCTGACCCTGCCGCGCAAACTGCCCGAGGGTGGCAAGCTCAATCTCGTGGGCCTGACCCGTGCGCAGCTGGCCGAGGCGCTGATCGCCCATGGCACGCCTGAGCGGCAAGCGAAGATGCGCGTGGGCCAGATCTGGCAATGGATCTATCACTGGGGCGTGCAGGATTTCGCCGCCATGACCAACCTCGCCAAAGGCTACCGCGCGGATCTGGCCGCGCATTTCGAGATCGCCCGGCCTGAGATCGTCACGCGGCAGATCTCGGAAGACGGTACGCGCAAATACCTGTTGCGGATCGCTGGCGGGCACGAGGTCGAGGCCGTCTACATACCTGAAGAAAACCGTGGAACGCTTTGTATTTCATCGCAAGTTGGCTGCACGCTGACCTGTTCCTTCTGCCATACCGGCACGCAGAAACTGGTGCGCAACCTGACGGCTGCGGAAATTGTCGGTCAGGTTCTGGTCGCGCGCGATGATCTGGGCGAGTGGCCCCAGCCCGGTGCGCCCAGGGATGAGACGCGACTTGTCAGCAATGTGGTGTTGATGGGGATGGGCGAGCCGCTTTATAATTTCGACGCTGTGCGCGACGCGATGAAGGTGGTGATGGATGGCGAGGGGCTGTCGATCTCGCGACGTCGCATCACGCTGTCGACCTCGGGCGTTGTGCCTGAAATCGCGCGCACGGCCAGCGAGATCGGCTGCCTGCTGGCGATCAGCTTTCACGCCACCACGGATGCTGTGCGCGACCAGCTTGTGCCGATCAACAAGCGCTGGAATATCAAGACATTGCTCGACGCGCTGCGCGAATATCCGCGCCTGTCCAATTCCGAACGGATCACCTTTGAATATGTCATGCTGAAGGACGTCAACGACAGTGACGCCGATGCCCGCCGGTTGGTCAAGTTGATCGCGGGCATTCCCGCCAAAATCAACCTGATCCCCTTCAACGAATGGCCGGGCGCGCCCTATCAGCGCTCCGACTGGGCGCGGATCGAAGCGTTTTCCGACATCGTCCACAAGGCAGGCTATGCCAGCCCCATCCGCACCCCGCGTGGCGAGGATATCATGGCCGCTTGTGGTCAGCTGAAATCCGCGACCGAGCGCGGGCGGCTGTCGCGCGCGGAAATCGCCGCGCAAGCGGGGGGCTGAGCCGATGCCCGTCGTGCTGCTGATCGTTGTCGGCGCGCTGGCGGGTGTGCTGGCAACACGGCTGATGCGCATGGACACGGATCTGCCCACAGCCATGGTCGTGGGGGTTCTGGGGGCCGTGGTCGGTGGGGTGGTGTTTCGCGCCGTGATGACCTCGGCCAGCTGGATCGGGGTCTTGGTGCTGGCGCTCCTGGGGTCACTGGCGCTGCTCTGGGTCTGGCAGAAATATCAGGGACGATGATCGCAGCCCGCTATTCGCCGGGCCGCTTCAGGCTGAACACCTCGTCGACGACAGCATAATCACGATAGCCGCAGCGCGCGAGCGGGCGAAAGCGGGTGATATCAAACTGCCCCTCGACCAGACAATCGTCGCGCATATGCACGCCCACCACTTCGCCCAGCACCAGAAAATTCGCCTCTCCTGCCAATGTCACGATCTGCGTCATGCGACATTCCAGCGCCGCAGGCGCATGCGCCACACGCGCCGCATCGATCATGCGGCAAGCGTCGCGCGCAATCCCGGCATGGCCGAATTCGTCCACGTCGCGCGGCCAGGGCCCGGATGTCGCGTTCATCGCATCGCGCGCGGCATATTCGACGATATTGACGCAGAACACGCCCGTTTCGCGGATATTGGCGACCGAATCCTTGGTGTCGCCGCGATCCGCCTTGGCACTGGTCGAGGCGAACATGACCTGCGGCGGCACATAGGCCACAGCGTTGAAGAAGGAATAGGGCGCGAGGTTGTCGCGCCCATCCGCCCCGCGCGTCGAGATCCAGCCGATGGGCCGGGGCGTGACAATCGCGTTGAACGGGTTATGGGGCAGGCCGTGGCCGTCTTTGGGCGCGTAGAACATGCTGGCTCCGATCTGTTTGCGCCCAACTTAGCGCCATGCTAGGCAGCGCGCCAGCATGGATCGCGGCGGGGATTGCGGATGCAGCTTCTTGAGGAAACACCCGCTGACTGGTGGGAGGTCGAGGCCCTCTATGACCTCTGTTTCGCGCCGGGCCGCGAAGCGCTGTCGTCCTATCGCCTGCGCGATGGCGTGGACCCGGTCGCGCCTTTGTGCCTGCTGCTACGCAATGTCGACGGGATCGCGGCGGCGATCCGTTTCTGGCCTGTGCAGGTCGCAGGCGCAAAAGTTTTGCTGCTCGGCCCCATTGCCGTGCACCCGACCCATCAGGGCGAGGGGCTGGGCGGCTGGCTGATCCACGAAAGCCTGCGCCGCGCCGCAACCCTTGGCTGGCAGCGCGTGCTTCTGGTGGGCGACGCGCCTTATTACAGCCGCTTCGGGTTCCGGCAGATGGCGGATGTGGACATGCCACCGCCGACCAACCCTGCGCGGGTGCTCGGGCTGGAGCTGACCCCGGATGCCTGGGCGGGCGTCAGCGGGGCGGTGGTGAAATGCGCCACAAACCCCGACGCGCCCTGTGGTCAGTCGACAAGCGTGCTCACATAATCCAGCAGCGCCGGGCGCGCGGTTTCCAGCCCGCGGGTCTGCACCCGCGCGATGAGTTCCGACACTTCATTAAGATTCGCGCGCCGGATCAGCGATTTCACCGGGCCGATGGACGCCGGGCGCATCGACAGGGCCGCAATGCCGATCCCGGCCAGCGCCAGCGCATCAACCGGCCGGCCGGCATCCTCGCCGCAAAAAGACAGCGCCGTGTCCGTCTCATGGCAGCGATCCACGACCACCTGCAAAAAGGTCAGGAAGCTGACATTGAGCGTGTCATAGCGTCGCCGCACCAGTTCGTTCTCGCGGTCTGCGGCAAAGAAGAACTGTTTCAGATCATTGCCGCCGATCGAGATGAAATCGACCGCTTCATAAAACCCCTTGGGCGCGAAGGCGAGCGATGGCGTCTCAAGCATCGCGCCGACTTCCAGCCGCTCGGGCAGCGAATGGCCCAGCCGTGCCTCGCGGTCGATTTCGCGCATCAGCATGCTGCGCGCCTCGGTGAACTCGGCTCCTGTCGCGACCAGAGGGAACATGACCGACAAGGCCCGCCCCTTCGCCGCGCGGATCAGCGCCTGCAACTGCATGCGCAACACACCGGGCTTGTCCAGACCCACACGCAGCGCGCGCCAGCCCATCGCCGGGTTCGGCTCATCGGGGCGGTTCATATAGGGCATGACCTTGTCAGAGCCGATGTCCAGCGTGCGGAAATGCACGGGTCGCCCATCCGCCGCATCCAGCACACGGGCGTAATTGGCCACAAGATCCGTGCGGCGCGGCATCCGGTCCTGCGTCAGGAATTGCAGCTCGGTGCGAAACAACCCGACAGCTTCGGCCCCCGACGACACCAGCGACGGCAGATCCGCCATCAACCCGGCATTCATCTTCAGCCCGATTACGGTGCCACAGCGCGCCTGCGCAGGCTTGTCGCGTAGCACGGCATAGCGTTCCTGCGCCTTGGCCTGCATCGCGGTCTTGTCACGAAAGGCCGATGTCACACTGTCGTCGGGGCGCAGATGCACCATGCCTTCGGTGCCATCGACAAGGATATGATCGCCGGTCAGCGCTTCCGTGGTGATGCGCGGCACATTGATCACCAGCGGGATCGCGAGTGCGCGGGCGACGATGGTGGCATGACTGCCGACCGCGCCCTCTTCCAGAACCACTCCGCGCAGATTGCGCCCGTATTCCAGCAATTCCCCCGGCCCGATATTGCGCGCAACCAGAATGGGGCGGTCCGGCATCGTGGCGCCTGTTTCGCGGCCCTGTCCGGTCAGGATGCGCAGCAGGCGGTTCGACAGGTCGTCAAGATCATGCAGACGGTCGCGCAAATAGGCATCAGGCACGCGTTCCAGCCGCGCGCGGGCAGTGGACTGCTCTTTCTCGACGGCGGCTTCGGCAGACAGGCCCAGACGGATGTCTTCTTCCATCCGCTTCATCCATCCGCGCGAATGGGCGAACATGCGATAGGTCTGCAAGACCTCCTGATGCTCCTTGTCGCGTGTCCCGGCTGTCGCCAGCAATTCGTCGATCGAGACGCGCAGCTGCGCGACGGCCCCTTCCAGCCGCGCGAGTTCGGCACGGCTGTCGTCATTGACCAGATTGGTGATCACAACACGCGGCTCGTGCAGCCAGACCTCACCCTCGGCCTCGCCTTCCTGCGCCGTGACCCCACGCAAAAGCGCCGGGTTCTTGTGGGTTGCCGCGAAACTGGTGCTGTCGCCGACGAAGACGCCCAGTTCGGTCATCTCGGCGATGACCATCGCGACCACTTCCAGCCCGTAAATCTCGTCATCCGAATAGAGCCGCGGTTCCTTGGCCTGAACAACCAGCACCCCCAGCCGCTCGCCCAGCCGCTGCACAGGCACGCCCAGAAACGAGGTGAATACCTCTTCGCCTGTTTCCGGCATGTAGCGAAAGCCGGGCTCGGCAGGGGCATTGGCGGTATTCACAGGCCGCGCCAGCCGCGCGACCTTGCCGACCAGCCCTTCGCCAAGCCGCAGCCGGGTGATATGCACGGATTCCGGCCGCAACCCTTCGGTGGCGCACAGCTCCAGCGTGTCAGGGTCGCGGAACAGATAGATCGAGCAGACATCCACGCCCATCGATTCGGCGATGATTGTGGTGATCCGGTCCAGCCTTTCCTGGCCCGGACTGGCGACGGACATTGCGTCGCGCAAGCGACGAAGCAGCTTTCTGCTGTCAGTTTCCGTTCTATGGGGCACGGCCCCTCCGATCCTGTTATGCTTGGCCTGCCTCAGCCCGCCTTGTCGAGTTCAAATGCATCATGAAGCGCCTGCACGGCCAATTCCATGTATTTTCTGTCGATCAGCACGGAAATCTTTATCTCGGAGGTGGCGATCACCTTGATATTGACGCCTTCTTCAGCAAGTGCGCGGAACATGCGCGCCGCAACGCCTGCGTGTGAGCGCATCCCAATCCCCACAACCGAGACCTTGGCCGCATCCGTGTCGATTTCCAGCGTCTCATAGCTGATCTGGCCTGCATCGCGCGCGGCTTCCAGCGCCTTGCGGGCGCGGGCGACCTGATCGACGGGACAGGAAAAGGTCATGTCGGTCACGGGCTTCTCGTGGTCCTGCGACTTTTCCGAGATATTCTGCACGATCATGTCAACATTCACGCCCGCATCCGACAGCGGGCCGAAAATAGCCGCCGCGATGCCGGGGCGGTCCTCGACCGTGACCAGAGTCAGTTTGGCTTCCTCGCGGCTATAGGCGACGCCCGAGACGACTTTCGATTCCATGATTTCATCCTCATCGCAAACCAGCGTTCCCGAAGTTTCATCTGTATCATCAAAAGATGACAACACGCGCAGCCGCACCTTGTAGCGCATCGCCAATTCTACAGAACGCGTCTGCAGGACTTTGGCTCCCAGACTGGCCAATTCCAGCATCTCCTCGAAGCTGATCTTGTCGAGCTTGCGCGCCTTTGACGTGATGCGCGGGTCGGTTGTGTAAATCCCGTCGACATCCGTGTAGATATCGCAGCGCTCCGCCCCGAAAGCGGCCGCAAAAGCCACCGCGGTCGTATCCGAGCCACCGCGCCCCAGCGTCGTGATCCGCCCCTCGGCGCTCACGCCCTGGAAGCCTGCAATCACCGCGACCTTGAACCCTTCGGCGAATTTCGCGTCCAGATTGGCGCGCGGAATGTCTATGAACCGCGCCGCGCCATGCGCACTGGTGGTCTGGATCGGCACTTGCCAGCCCTGCCAGGACCGCGCGGGCACATCCATTTCCTGCAGCGTCAACGCCATCAGCCCGGCGGTGACATTCTCGCCGGAACTGACCACCGCATCATATTCGCGCGCATCATACATGGGCGAAGTCTCGTTCACCCAGCCGACCAGCTCATTGGTCTTGCCGGACATGGCCGAGACGATGACGATCACATCATACCCGCGCGCGACCTCGGCGCGAACTTTCTGGGCGGCATTGCGAATGCGCTCCAGATTGGCGACCGATGTGCCGCCGAATTTCATTACCAGAAGCGGCATCGTCCTCCCCCGAACAGGTTTTCGCGCCACTCTTTATGCGCAGGTGGGGCAGCGCGCAAGGCGGCGCAAGCGGCAGCAGGGGGCTATGGCGGGTTTTTATCACCGGCAGGCGAGGCTCAGGTGACCTTACGGCAACATCCCGCCTGCGCAGCTGCGGGGCAGCTTGCCTAAGGTACGCTCAATTCGCGCGTCAGCGCGGCTTTTTGTGGGTCAGCGGGGATCGTGAATTTCATCTTCACCTTCTTGACCCTGCGTGCGTCATTTCCCAGATCGCTGATCTTGCCTGCCTTGCCGACGAAGCCGGACATGAAAATAGCCCAGCACCCGGAAAGACCGCTGTAATGGGTGCAATTCGCCTGAATATGATGGAGGATATCAAGACCGCTGGCGTCGAGAAACTCAATGCTTTGGATGATCTCGGCATCTCCTGTCTGCACCCAACGCCCGCCTGCGAACCATGTCGTCGGGTTCCAGGCCTGCGTGCCCTGACGCCATTCCGAGCGCCGCATGGACGCTTCGACGTTGCTGCGATCGAATATTCCAGTCTTGAAATGGGCACATTCCACTTTCGCGGTATAGCGCGTGTTTCCGTTATCTCTGAAATAATCAAGCTGGGTGGTCGCCATCGTATCCCGGCCTTCTGCTCTGTGCGAAAGATGCGACACGATGCCACATTTTTGCCATTTTCTCAACCGCGAAGGGAAACGATCACAGCGTGCCCTGACGCGGCACAGGCCAGGGCCATCGAGCTGGCATCACCGGCACAGGCCGGCAGGGCTGATGTCATAAGGTCAAGGGCATCTTGTAACTTTGACACATCGACGGGCGTATCGTCGTGTGATCTTTGTTGCTTTGACAAGGCGGGCCGGGCATCACAGCCTGAGCGAGGAGAAGACCTGCATATGTTTGACCGTCACCTGCGCCCGTTGATCGACCCGCCGCTGAACCGTCTCGGGCAGGGTGTGGCGCGCCTGGGGCTGAGCGCCAATCAGGTCACGCTGATCGGACTGGGGCTGGGGCTTGCCGCAGCGGCGGCGATCTGGTCCGAGGCGTTCTGGCTGGCCTTCGTGCTCATTCTGGCATCCCGGCTTGCCGACGGGCTGGACGGCGCCGTGGCGCGCCTGCGCGGCGTGACGAATTTCGGCGGCTTCCTCGATATCGTCTGCGATTTCGTGTTTTACGCGGCGATTCCGCTGGCTTTTGTGGCGCAGGACCCGGCTGGCCATGGCTTGGCGGGCGCGTTTTTGCTGCTCAGCTTCTATGTCAATGCCGCCACGTTCCTCGGCTTTGCGATCCTGGCGGAAAAGCAGAAGATGCAGAGCGATGCGCATGGGGTGAAATCGCTCTATTTCACCGGCGGCCTGCTCGAAGGCACCGAAACGATTGCGTTTTTTCTGCTTCTCTGCCTGTTTCCAGACGCGTTCGCCGCGCTGGCCTGGAGCTTTGGTGCGCTGTGCCTGATCACCGCCGCCGCGCGGGTCATGCTGGCGGCGCGCATGTTCCGAGGCTGAGCGCTTCGTGGATCAGATCTCGCGCGCAGGTGCTGCGGCGATGGGCGCGCTGATCGCATTGGGCAGCGTCAGGCCAGAGACCTGATCGGCGATTGGCTTTACAGCCAGTGGATGCGTGGCGGCGCTGAAATCGCGCGGGTCCGTCATGTTGCGCCACTGCCCGTCATGATAAATTTCAAGCGCAGAGAATTTCGCCTTGTAATCCATCTTCGGACTGCCCGGCACCCAATAGCCAAGATAGACATAGGGCAGGCCGACCTTCCGCGCGAGGTTGATCTGGTCGAGGATCATGAAACTGCCCAGCGAATCCTTGTCCAGCGTCGGATCGAAGAAGGAATAGACCAGCGACAACCCGTCATCGAGCACATCGGTCAGACAGACCGCCGCCAGACTGCGCTGGCCTTCGGGCGTCGTCGCGGCATATTCGAGCACGCGTGTGCGCACCGGGGTTTCTTCGATCATCGCGGCAAATTCGAACACATCCATATCCGCCATGCCACCATCGGCATGACGATGATCGAGATAGCGGCGGAACAGGTCAAACTGGTCTTCCGTGGCCCAGGCGCTGGTCACATGACGCTGTAGATGCGCGTTGCGCCGCTCGACGCGGCGCTGCGACCGGCTGAGCGTGAAATCAGCCACCCGGATACGCGCCGACAAGCAGGCATTGCATTCTGCGCAGGACGGGCGATAGAGCACATTCTGCGAGCGCCGGAAGCCTTGTTTCGACAATGTGTCATTCATCGATTCCGCCTGCTCGCCCTGCAGGGCCGTGAACAGCTTGCGCTCCATCCGGCCCGCGAGATACGGGCAGGGCTGGGGCGCCGTCACATAGAACTGAGGGATCGTCGGCAGAGAGTGGCGCATATTTTCAGGATGTTAAATCAATAAACAGAGGTCAGACTAGCAAGGCTTTTGACTTTCGCCAAGCCTTGTCTTGCACGGTCACGTTGTGGTGGGACGATGCAGCATCGTGGTGCCCAGAAACAGGTCATGCAAGCCCTGCCGGTGATTGGTGAGCAGGATCGAGACCATCGAGGCGATCTGCAGCGGAAACACGGTCCAGAGCCCGGCATGCGCGGCGCTGTAGGCAAAGGCCGTCATGGCGTCGGGCTGGCCGCCCTTCAGGCTGCGCCATTCCAGCGCCATGAGCATCATGCCCAGCGTCGCGCGGTAGCGCGTGAGCATCACCGTGCGATAACCGATCGACACGGCGGCATAGATCACAGGCAGGAAGAACGCCCCGACAAAGAGCGTCAGCGCCAGGGCAACGACGGTCATAAGCGCGGTGACGACCAGATCAATCGCCCAGGCGAGACTGCGCTTCAGTGGCACATCAGCGTAGAATTCCGGCTGCATCTCTGGATCAGGCAGGGTCATTCGATAAAATCCGCAACTGTTGCATGGCTGAGGGACATAAGCATCGCGGGCGCGATTGAAAAGACGTGACGCGGCGTGCCAGCCGCGGCCCAGACCATCGCGAAATTCATCAGGCGCGGGTCGATCCAGGTGGGTGTGGGCGAAAGATGGCCCAGGGGCGACACACCGCCGATGGCAAATCCTGTCGCCGCGCGCACCTGCGTGCCATCCGCGCGCGCCAACGACTCGCCTGCCAGCGCCGAGGCTTTGGCGGTATCCACACGGTTGCCGCCCGCAGTCAGGAACAGCCGCACCTCGCCGCTTTCGACACCAACGAAGATGATCGATTTCACGATCTGGTCAATCTCGCAGCCGCAGGCCGCCGCCGCTTGTTCCGCTGTGCGGGCCTCGCCCGCGTCCATGCAAGTGTCGGGCAGGCCCGCATCCAGAAGCGCCTGCCGGACGCGGGCCAGCGATTTGCTCATTACTCCAGCGTGTCCAGCACCTCGCCCAGCGTCCCGATCAGCTGGTCGATATGGTCCTTCTCGATGATCAAGGGCGGCGACATGGCGATGATGTCGCCGGTCGTACGGATCAGGATGCCTTTTTCATAGGCTTTCAGGAAGGCCGAAAACGCGCGCTGTGTGGGTTTGCCCGCAATCGGTTCCAGCTCCACAGCGCCGATCAGACCCATATTGCGGATGTCGATGACATGGGGCTTGTCGCGCAGGGAATGCACGGCCTCTTGCCAATAGGGGGCCATTTCGGCGGCGCGCTCGAACAGCGCGTCCTCGCGGTAGGTTTCCAGCGTCGCAAGGCCCGCCGCGCAGGCGATGGGGTTGCCGGAATAGGTATAGCCGTGAAACAGCTCGATCAGATGGTCGGGGCCTTGCATGAAGGCGTCATGGATCGCGGGCGTGGTCAGCACCGCGCCCATCGGGATCACGCCATTGGTCAGACCCTTGGCGCAGGTGATCATGTCCGGCATCACGTCGAAATGCTGCGCGCCAAAGGCACTGCCCAGACGCCCGAAGCCGGTGATCACCTCGTCGAAGATCAACAGGATGCCGTGTTTCGCGGTGATCTCACGCAGGCGCTGCAGATAGCCTTTGGGCGGGATCAGCACACCGGTCGAGCCCGCGACAGGTTCCACGATCACCGCCGCAATCGTGTCGGGGCCGTGCAATGCCACGATGCGCTCCAGATCATCAGCCAGATGCGCGCCATGTTCGGGCTGGCCCTTGGACCATTGGTTCTCTGGGATATGCGTGTGGGGCAGGTGGTCTACGCCTGCCAGCATCGCGCCGAAATGGCGGCGGTTGTTGACGATGCCGCCCACGGAGATGCCGCCGAAATTCACCCCGTGATAGCCGCGCTCGCGCCCGATCAACCGGGTGCGTGCGCCGTCGCCACGGGCGCGGTGATAGGCGATGGCGATTTTCAGCGCAGTTTCCACGGCCTCGGAGCCGGAATTGACAAAAAACGCATGGTCAATCCCATCAGGCGCAAGGTCCACGAGCCGGTTGGCCAGTTCAAACGCTTTCGGGTGGCCCATCTGGAAGGCCGGCGCGTAATCCAGTTCCGCCGCCTGTTTCTGGATCGCTTCCACAATGCGCGGGCGCTTGTGGCCTGCATTGCAACACCACAGCCCGGCGGTCCCGTCCAGCACCTGCCGCCCGTCAGAGGTGGTGTAGAACATGCCCTCGGCTTCGACCAGCATGCGTGGCGCGGCCTTGAACTGGCGATTGGCCGTGAACGGCATCCAGAAGGCGCGCAGGTCATTGGGGGTGGGACGATCGAGGGCCATGGGAGATCTCCGGCGGAAATATGATCAAATCACGCTAGCAGAATTGCAGCACTTGGCAAGGGGCAGACAGACAAAGGCCCCGATGCGATCACCGGGGCCTTTGGCGTGCGCGCGCCGCGTTCAGAGCATGCGCCCCGGTAACCAGAGCACCAGTTGCGGGAACATGAACACGCAGATCACCGCCAACATCTGCAACAGCACGAAGGGAATGACGCCCTTGTAGATGTCGATGATCGTGACACCGGGCGGGGCCACGCCCTTGAGATAGAAGAGCGAGAAGCCCACGGGCGGTGTCAGGAAGCTGGTCTGCAGCACTACGGCAAAGAGCACGATGAACCAGATCTGATCGAAGCCGAGCAGCACCACCACGGGTGCGACCAGCGGCAGCATGATCAGCGAGATTTCCAGCCAGTCGAGGAAGAAGCCCGCCAGAAAGGCGATGAACAGGATCGTCAGCACGATGCCCGAAGGACCGAAGGGCAGGCCCTGAAGCGATTGGCTGATGAACTCGTCGCCGCCAAGCTGGCGCATGACAACGGCGAACATGGTCGCGCCGAGAAAGATCCCGAAGATGAACGCCGTGGTCAGCGTGGTCTTCATGCCGACGTCTTTCAGCACCGCAAGCGAGAGCCGCCCGTTCGCCGCCGCCAGCAACGTCGCGCCGAATGCGCCCACGCCCGAGGCCTCGGTGGGGGTGGCCAGCCCCATGAAGATCGACCCCAGCACGGCGAGGATCAGCAGGAGCGGCGGGACAACAGCGAGGAGGGTATTGAAGATCAGCTTCGCGGTGACAGGGGGCAGGTCTTGCGGGGCAGGGGCGAGTGTCTTGAAGAAGGTTGCCGCGCCCATGATGTAGATGATGTAGAACACCCCCAGCATCAGCCCTGGAATGAGCGCGCCCATGAACAGGTTGCCCACCGAGACCGACATCTGGTCGGCCATGATGATCAGCATGATCGAGGGCGGGATCAGGATGCCCAGCGTCCCCGCCGAGCACACGACCCCCGAGGCAAAGCCTTTGTTATACCCCTGACGGAGCATGATCGGCATGGACAGAAGTGCCAGCAGCACCACCGATGCGCCCACGATGCCGGTTGAGGCCGCCAGAAGGATGCCGATCAGCACCACGCCCAGCGCCAGCCCGCCCCGGAAGCGGCCAAAAAGCTGGATGAAATTCTCCATCAGCTTTTCGGTGACACCAGAGCGTTCCAGCATCAGACCCATATAGATGAACATCGGCAGCGCCACGAGAATCCAGTTCGACATCTGTCCCCAGATGCGCTGGACGAAAATCCCGAAGATGCGGAAATCGGTCAGGAAGTAAGTGTCCCAGTTGAACCATTCAAAGCCGAAGATCGCGATGAAGCTGAAGCCGATCGATACACCGGCCAGCGCCCATGCGACGGGGATGCCGGTAAAGATCAGCGCGATGAAGGAAACCAGCATCGCGACGACGAGGATTTCGTTGATTTCCATCCCTTGTTCCTGTCCTGAGTAAAAACCGTGCCTGGGCAGGCGGTCGGGGGTTATTGCGTGGCGCGCGGGCGCGGGAAATTGATCAGATAGGCGCTGACACGGAGCAGCCGCGCGAAGGCCGCGAGCGCGATATAGCCAAAGGCCAGCACGATCACGCTCTTGATCATCCAGCGATTGGCCAGCCCACCGGGCGCAGACGAGCGCTCGCCCCGATTGTAGGAGGCTTCGACGAAGGGGATGCCATAAGAGATGATCAGCCAGCACATCGGCAGGATGATCGCGACAATCGAGAACGCCTCGATCACGGCGCGGGTGGTCTGGCGGAAATTTGCAGCGAGCACATCGACGCGCACATGGCTGTCATGCATCAGCGCATAGCCGATGCCAAACATGAACCCCACGGCATACATGTGCCACTGCACTTCCTCGATCCAGACGTAATTGACCCCGAGCGCGTAGCGCATCGCGACATTGGCCACGATCAGCAGGACCAGCAGAATCCAGATGCTGTTGAGGATATAGGACACGAGTTCCAGTACGGCCTCGATCATGTCGGAGGCGCGTGTGCGGGGAAAATCCAGCCCGTGGCTGCGCGCGCCGGCGTCCTCGACTTTCTCGGGGTCGATATCGAATTGCGAAGGTTGGGTGCTCATGCTGCTCTGTCCCGTCTTGACGCGCCAGCGGGGGCGCGGGGGCCTGTTTCTCGGCAGCCGCGCCCTGTTGCGAGGGCGCGGCCTGTCATTGATCAGGCGGGATTATTCGCCGATACGGGTCTGCCAGTCGCGCGGCAGATAGCCCATTTCGCGCCATGGACGCAATTCGGCCTGAAACTCCATCATCGAACCGTAGACCTTGCCGAACATCTCGTTCTGTTCTGACCAGCGGCCCAGAACCGTCACGGCAGCTTCGCGGAACGCGGCGATCTGCTCGTCCGAATAGGTGCGCACATTGGTACCCTGTTCCTCAAAGCGCGAGATCGCGGCACCTTGCAGCGCTTCTGCGCGTGCGATGGCATAAGCATTGCCCGCCATGCAGGTGGTCTCGATCATGGCCTTGGTCTGATCGCCAAGCCCGTTCCAGACATCAAGATTGATATACAGGAACTGGTTGGTCGAGGGCTGGTGCCAGCCGGGCAGATACAGATAGGGCGCGACCTGATAGAAACCGAGTTGCTCGTCCACGGTCGGCAGCGAGAATTCGGTCGCGTCCAGCGTGCCGGTCTCCAGCGCCTGATACAGCTCGCCGCCCGGCAGCAGGGTCACGGACATGCCGAACTCCTGGAAGATTTCGCCACCCACACCAGCCGCGCGGAAGCGCAGGCCCTGCAGGTCTTCGACCGTGTTCACTTCATTGCGGAACCAGCCTGCTGTCTCAGGGCTGATTGTGCCGCACAAGACCGGATGGACGTTGAACGGATGGAAGGTTTCTTCCAGCAATTCCTGCCCGCCATGGTGGGTCATCCACGCCAGAAATTCGACCGATTCCAGCCCGAAAGGCGTGGCCCCGAACAGCGCCGCCGCCGGAACCGTGCCCCATTCATAGCCCATCCAGCTATAGCCCGCGTCAATATTGCCTTCAGAAACGTTCTCGAAAATCGACAGCGCAGGCACGACCGCGCCCGGTTCTGCCGTGCGCAGATCGATATTGCCGCCCGAAACTGCGCGCAGCTGGTCAGCCACCCATGGCATCGTGTCGCCCAGCGCGGTCAGGGTCGAGGCGAAGCTCATCGGCACCTGCCAGCGGACGCGCTCCTGCGCGGAGACGGCGCTCGCGGCGATGCTCGCGGTCAGTGCCGTGGTGATAAGAAGTTTATTCATTATAATTCCTCCGGTCGTTGGACTTTGGTCCTTGTATCCACCCCCTTGGGATGGGATGCGTCAAGAGAAAAGCCGCACCGATGCGCAATGAAATTGCTCATCTAGGGCCAAAAATCCGGCTGGCCGCTCCTCCCTCAGACGCAGTGGTAAAGTGAACTTACCAATTCTGGCAAGGGAAATTTTCACAAACGCTTTGCGGAGCTGGTCAAATCGCCGCCAGCCCCTGCGATTTGGGCTGATTTTCTGCGTTTGCACAGGGGTTTGGGGGAATTGACGTTGTTTTCGTCCCGGTGCAAGGTCACGCCCATGATGTTCGGCCCGATCACCCGCTTGCCTTTGCCCTTCGACGCCGCTGCCGGTGCCGAGGCGCGATCCGCCTTTCCCGCGCTCCGCGATGCGCGCGCGGATCTGATCGCCGGGGCGGCCGGGTGCAGCCCCTATCTGCGCATGCTGATGGCGCGCGAACATGACTGGCTGACCGAGGCGCTGGAGCGCGACCCACAGGCGAGTATCGATGCCGAACTGGCTGGGCTGGGCGATGTGGCGCTGACCGATCTCTCGGTGCGGCTGCGCCGCGCGAAGCGGCGCTTGGCGCTTCTCGCAGCGCTGGCCGATCTGGGCGGGGTCTGGTCGCTCGATCAGGTGACGCGCGCGCTCTCGGATCTTGCGGACCGCGCAACGCATGTAGCGCTCGTGGCCTTGGTGGGCGAAGAAATCCGGCGCAAGAAGCTGCCCGGTGCCACGGCTGAAGATGCGGCGACCGGCGCAGGCATGGTCGTGCTTGCGATGGGCAAGATGGGCGCGCAGGAACTGAATTATTCCTCCGATATCGACCTGATCTGCCTGTTTGACGAAACCCGCTACAGCGCCGACGATTATCACGAGGCCCGCGCCGCCTTCGTGCGCGTCACCCGCAAGCTCTGCGCGCTTCTGTCCGATCACACGGGCGAGGGCTATGTCTTCCGCACCGATCTGCGCCTGCGGCCCGATCCCTCCGTCACGCCCGTCTGCCTGTCGATGGAAGCCGCCGAGCGTTATTATGAAAGCGTGGGCCGCACATGGGAACGCGCGGCCTATATCAAGGCGCGGCCCTGCGCAGGCGATCTCACGGCGGGCGCGCGGTTTATCGCAACCTTGCGGCCCTTCGTGTGGCGCAAGCATCTGGATTTCGCGGCCATTCAGGACGCCCATGACATGCGGCTGAAGATCAAGGCGCATAAGGGCTTGGGTGGCGCGCTGACGCTCGAAGGCCATGACATCAAGCTCGGGCAGGGCGGTATCCGCGAGATCGAATTCTTCACCCAGACCCGGCAACTGATCGCAGGCGGGCGCGACCCGGATCTGCGGTCGCGCCGCACCGTGGACGGGCTCGCCGCACTGGCGGATAAGGGCTGGATTCCGCGCGACGTGGCCGACAAACTTGCCGCGCATTACCGCCAGCATCGCGAGATCGAACATCGCGTGCAGATGGTGCAGGACGCCCAGACGCAGAAATTGCCCAGCACGGCGGAGGAATTCGACCGGCTTGCCCGCTTCATGGCTGCGCCGGATACCGCGGCCTTCCGCCAGACCCTGAAGGCCCGGCTGCAAGACGTGGCCTCCCTGACCGAAGGGTTCTTCGCGCCCGATGCCCCCGCCGCCGAGGAGCCCGAGCTGACCGAAACTGCGCAGGCGCTGATCACAGGCTGGCACAGCTATGCCGCGCTGCGCTCCAGCCGGGCGAAAGAGATCTTCAAGCGCGTGCGTCCGCAGATCCTGACGCGGATGCAGGACGCCGCCGACCCGGACGCGGCACTGGTGCAATTCGACCGCTTTCTGGGCGGCCTGCCTGCGGGTGTGCAGCTTTTTTCACTGTTCGAGGCCAATCCCCAGCTGATCGACTTGATTGTTGATATTTGCGCAACAGCGCCCCGGCTGGCGGCCTATCTGTCGCGCAATGCGGCTGTGTTCGATGCGGTGATCGGCGGCGGGTTTTTCGCGCCTTGGCCGGGTGTGGGCGTGTTGCAGCGCGATCTGGCCGACCGGTTGGCCACGCTCGACGATTACGAGCGCCAGCTCGATCTGGCGCGCGCCTGGGCGCGGGAATGGCATTTCCGCGTCGGCGTGCATCACCTGCGCGGGCTGATCGACGCTGCCGAGGCGGGCGTGGAATATGCCTCGCTCGCCGAGGCCGCGCTGGGCGCGCTCTGGCCCATCGTCGTAGCGGACTTCGCGCGCAAGCATGGTGCGGCTCCGGGGCAGGGCGCGGTGGTGCTGGGGATGGGCTCGCTGGGCGCGGGGCGGTTGAATGCGGCGTCAGATCTTGATCTGCTGATCCTCTATGACGCCGATGCGGGCGCGATGTCGGACGGCCCCCGTCCGCTCGATGCGCGCAGCTATTATGCGCGGCTGACCAAGGCCTTTGTCAGCGCCATTTCCGCGCCGACCGCCGAGGGGCGGCTCTATGAGGTCGATATGCGCCTGCGGCCATCGGGGCGACAGGGGCCGGTCGCGACCAGTATCAACGCGTTTGAGAGCTATCAGCGCGATGAGGCCTGGACCTGGGAGCATCTGGCGCTCACGCGGGCGCGGCGTGTGGCAGGCTCGGTCGCGCTCGGCGCGCGGGTCGAAGCGTTTCGCCGTGCGCTCCTGGTCGAGAAATCGACCGGCGCAAGCGTGCGCGCTGATGTGGCCGATATGCGTGCGCGGCTGGCCGAGGCGAAACCCGCGCATGGGCTGTGGGACGCCAAGGCCGGGCCGGGGCGGTTGATGGATATCGAGCTGGTGGCGCAATATTGCGCGTTGCGCGCCGGCCATCACGGGCGGCGGGTCGAGCAGCAATTGCGCGCCGGCACGCGCGCCGGTGTGCTGAGCGCCGCGACCGAAGCGACCTTGCTTGGCGCTTACCGGCTGTGCTGGACGCTGCAGGCCACAGGGCGCTTGCTGGCCGACAAGATTTCCGACATTGCCGATCTTGGCCCGGGCGGGCAGAAGTTTATCTTGAGCGCTGCCGGGGCCGCGACGACCGAAGCGCTGGCCGCCAGGCTGCAAGACAGCTGCGCGCAGACAGAGACAGTGATTTCAACGGTGCTGCGCGACACGGAGCCGCAGCTTGAAGAGGGTGCAGATGCAGATAAGCCATGACCCGAAAGGTCTGATCCGCGAAAGCTACCGCATCGACGGGATCTCGGATGCGGAATGCCGCTCGATCCTGATCGACTGGGCGCTGAGCCTGCCCGATGGCACGGACCAGCGCGGCGCGCTCGGTGATCTGATGGCGTCCTACGGCGAGACTGCGCCAGACCACCCGATGACAGCGCTCCTGCGCGAAGGGCTGAGCGCCGCGGCACGCACGCGCGGAAAACGGCGGCGGGGGTAGCGCGTGCAAAGCGATGCCGAACTCGATGCCATCGGGCTGCTCTGCCCGCTGCCGGTGCTCAAGGCGCGCAAGCGGTTGAAAGCCATGGCGCCGGGGCAGGTGCTCTGCGTGCTGGCCAGCGATCCGGCCGCTGTGATCGATATCCCGCATTTCTGCACTGAAGCCGGTCATGTCCTGCTGGCCACCGAGGCGCGCGACAAAGCCACCGCCTATTTCATCCGCCACGGCTGAACGCGCGCCGCTCAGGGCAGGATCTGCAACCAGACCCAGCCTGTGACCATCACCCCCGCCGTGCCGATCAGCACCGAAGACGCCGCGACCCGCTTGGCGCGCCCGTAGATATTGGCGAAGACATAGGCATTGACCCCCGGTGCCATCGCAGCCGTCACCACCGCCGAACGCAGCGCCTCGGTGCTGATCCCGAAGCTGCGCGCCAGCCCGTAGGTGATCAGCGGATGCACGATCAGCGACAGCGCCACGACAAAGCCGATGGTGCGCAGATCGCCCTCGGGCCGGTAGCGATAGAGCACGCCGCCCAGACTGAACAGCGCCGCAGGCAGCGCCGCGCGCACCATCATGTCCAGCGCCTGATTGGCGACACCGGGGATCGGCAGCCCGGTCAGGTTCACCGCAAAGCCCAGCGCAATCGCGATCACCAGCGCATTGCGAAACATCGCCGAAAGCACCCGCGTGGCCGTGTCGCGCTGCCGCCCGCCACGGTTGCGGATCACCTCCATCGTGGTGATGCCCACTGCGTAGCAAAACGGCGAGTGAATCGCGATGATGGCGAAATTCGCCGCCAACGCATCCGTGCCATAGGCGCGCTCGGTGATCGGCAGGCCCAGCAGCACCGAATTGGAAAACAGCGCGACAAAGCCGATGGCCACGCAATCTTCCCAGTCGCGCCCGAAGAACAGCCGCGCCCCGGCAAAGCCCAGCGTGAAACTGCACAGCGCACCGACATAGAAGCTGACCAAGAGCCGCCAGTCGAAATCCTGCCCCAGATCCAGCCGGGCGATGGCGACAAAGAGCAGGCAGGGAATCGCGAAGGTCTGGGTGAACCAGACCACCCCATCGACCTGCTCATCCGAGATCAGGCGGCGCCAGCGCGCGACATAGCCAAAACCGATGACCAGAAAGACCGGCAGGATGACATCTGCGAGCGCCTGCATGGCGCTCAGACCTGCAGGCTCAACACCATCCCGTCATGGGCTGGTGTGACATGCGCCGGGGTTTCATCCAGCACCGTCGCATAGTCGAGATCGACATGCATATTGGTCAGAACCGCCTGTTTGGGCTGCATCTTCGCGATCCAGTCCAGCGTCATCTCCAGATGCGCATGGGTCGGATGCGGCTTGCGGCGCAGCGCGTCGATGATCCAGATATCCAGCCCCTCGAACATCGGCCAGCTTTCAGGATAGATGCCCACTACATCGGGCGCATAGGCCAGCCCTTCGCAGCGAAAGCCCAGCGCATCGACCGAGCCGTGGTTCAGCCGGATCGGGTGCAGCGTGATCCGCCCGCCCGCGCCGTCAATGCTCAGCGCGCCGTCGATCGTGTGCATGTCCAGGATCGGCGGATAGGGCGACGCTTTGGGCTGGATGAAGGCATAGCCAAAGCGCGACAAGAGCGCGTCCTGCGTGGCCCCGTCCGCCCAGACCGGCAGACGCGTGCCGGTGTTGAACACCAACTGGCGCAGATCGTCGATCCCGTGGACATGGTCGGCATGGGAATGGGTGAAGACCACCGCATCCAGCCTACCCACGCCTGCATCCAGAAGCTGCGCGCGCATGTCGGGCGACGTGTCGATCAGCACCTGCGTGCGCCCGTCCTCGGTGATCCGCTCCAACAGAAGCGAGCAGCGGCGCCGCGTGTTGCGCGGATCGTTCGGGTCGCACTCGCCCCAATGGCCGCCCAGACGCGGCACGCCGCCTGAGGAGCCGCAGCCAAGGATCGTGGCGCGCAATTCCGCCATCACGCGGCCCTTGGGAACAGGCGGTCGAAATTCGCTTCCGTCGCGCTGGCGAAGTCTGCAAGGCTCAGCCCGAAAAGTTCCGCACCGACCTCGGCCGTGTGGACCGTGTAGGCCGGTTCATTGCGCCGCCCGCGATAGGGCGGCGGCGCAAGGTAAGGCGCGTCGGTTTCCACAAGGATCCGCTCCAGCGGGGCCGCGCGAAAGATCGCGCGCAGAGCGTCGCTGCGCGGGAACGCCGCGATGCCCGACATCGACAGGTAAAACCCCAAGCCCAACGCGGCTTCGGCCAGCGCGGGAGAGGAGGAAAAGCAATGCATCACGCAACTGAACGCCCCCGCGCGGTGCTCCTCGGTCAGAATGCGCGCCATGTCGTCATCAGCGTCGCGCGCATGGATGATCAGCGGCAGGCCGGTCTGGCGCGCAGCCTCGATATGGATGCGCAGGCTCTCGATCTGCGCGTCGCGGCTTTCGGCGGTGTAGTGGTAATCCAGCCCCGTTTCGCCAATGCCCACCATCTTGGGGTGGGCGGCCAGCGCCACCAGCTCTGCCACGCTGACCATGGGTTCTTCGGCCACGCTCATCGGATGGGTGCCCGCGGCGAAGAAAATGCCCTCATGCGCCTCGGCAATCGCCTGCACGGGGCCAAGGTTGCGCAGTTTCGTGCAGATCGTGACCATGCGGCTGACGCCTGCCGCGCGCGCACGGGCGATCACGGCGTCCAGATCCTCGGCCAGTTGCGGGAAATCCAGATGGCAATGGCTGTCAGTGATCTGCGGCAGCGTCATTCGGCTCTCCCGGCGCGGGGGTCACAGGAATTTCCGCGCTTCTGCTTCGGTTTGCAGCACCATATCAAGCACCAGCGCGGCAGGGTCAAGGTTGACTGCGCGCCCATGGCGCGCGCGCGCGCCCAGCGACTGCGCAAGTGCGGCATAGGCCCGCGCGGCACCTGCATGGGGCGCAAGGCGCGCAAATAGCGCCGCTTCACCGGGCACAGCCTCGGGTCCGGGGCCGCAGATCCCTGCGCGTGCCAGCCGCGCCATGAACAGATCATAGAGCGACAGGATCATCGCGAAGCGCGCGTCATTGGCCTTGCCCGCCGCCGATTCGGCCAGTTTCAGCGCGCGCGCCCGGTCGATGCGCGGGGCGTCCTGAAAAAGGGCGATCAGCGTCGCGTAAATCTCGGCCCCGCCGCCTTGCGCCAGCGTCACCGCCGCGCCGACCGAGCCGCCCGAGAGCTGCGCCAGCGCTGCGCTGTCGTCGCTGACCCCGGCCTGCGCCAGCGCCGCGTCGAAATCGGCACCGCGCTGGGGGGACAGCCGCAACTCGCGACAGCGCGAGCGGATCGTGGGCAACAGGCGCGAGGGCTGATGCGCCACCAGCAGCAGCATCGCGCGCGCGGGCGGTTCTTCAAGCGCTTTCAGCAGCGCATTGGCGGCATTGGGATTCATCTCATCGGCGGCATCGATGATCACCACGCGCCGCCCGCCATCGGGGGCGGACAGGCCGAAAAACCCCTGCAGCTTGCGCATCACATCCACCGTGATGTCACGCCGCAGATTGCCCTTGTCATCGAGCCCGCGCCGGATCACCAACAACCTGCCATCGGCCCCCCCGCGCAATCGCCGTGCGACCGGGTGATCTTCGGGGATGTCCAAAGTCTCGGGCGCAGGCGGCGCGAACATGCCGCCCTCATCTGGCGGGGTGGCGAGCAGAAACCGCGCAAGCTTCCAGGCCAGCGTCGCCTTGCCGATCCCGCGCGGGCCGGAAATCAGCCAGCCATGATGCAGCCGCCCCGTCGCATGGGCTTGCAGAAAGGCCGCTTCCGCCGCGCCATGTCCATAAAGCCGAATCGTCTCGCGCGGATGGGGCGCGCCGTCGATCTGGTCAGGGGCCGGGGCGGCGTCAGGCTCAGCCATCGAGATGCGCCTCGATGCGCGCGGCGACATCGGCGGCCACCGCGTCGGGGGCGCGCGCGCCGTCAATGACGCAGATCCGCTCTGGCGCGGTGCGGGCAAGGTCGAGAAACCCCGCGCGGAGCGCCTGCTGAAAGCCAAGGCCCAGCTCCTCGAAACGGTCCTCGCCCGTCGCGCGCGCCAGCCCGCGTGCAAGTGCCACATCGGCCACCATGTCGATCACGAAGGTCAGGTCGGGCTCCAGCCCGATGACCAGATCGTGCAATTGATCCACCAGCGGGCGCAGACTGGCGCGCGCTGTGCCCTGATAGACGCGCGTCGAATCCACGAAACGGTCGGTGATCACAATCGCGCCCGCCGCCAGCGCCGGGCAGATGGTCTTTTCCACATGGTCGCGCCGCGCAGCGTTGAACAGAAGGATCTCGGTTTCGGGCGACCAGCGGTCGGGATCGCCTTCGACCAGCAGGCGGCGGATCGCCTCTGCGCCCGAAGACCCGCCTGGCTCGCGCGTCAGCACCACATCGCGCCCGAGGCTGCGCAGGTGATCGGCCAGCGCGCGGGCCTGCGTGGACTTGCCCGAGCCGTCGATCCCCTCGAAGCTGACAAACAGGCCCCTATGCGGCGCAGGTTGCATCGGCTCAGTTGATCGCGTCGCGCGCGCGGCCCTGCACCATGCTCAGCAAGCGCTGCGCTGAGGCCATGGCGCGCACGCCAAAGCCCCCTTCGGCCACATCCGCACCCGCCAGAAGCGGCACACGATGCTCGCCCAGATCCGGTACATCGACGACGACATGGCCGACCTGATCGCCGCGCGCAATCGGCGCGGGCAGGGGGCTGTCATAGACCAGCCGCGCGACCATCTGGCGCTGCGCAAGCGCCGGGATCAGGATGTCAGGGGCCTCGCCCAGCACCAGCGGCACGCTGTCCGCCTCGCCCAGCCAGACAGGGGCCTCGCCCATGGTCTGTCCGGCTGTGCCCAGCGACACCTTGGCGAATTGCCGGAACGCCCAGTTGATGATCGCTTCGGCTTCCTGCACGCGGGCGCGTTCACTGTCGAGCCCGCCAAAGGCGAAAACGATCCGCCGCTCGCCCTGCCGCGCCGAGCCGGTCATCGAATAGCCCGCCGCCGAGGTAAACCCGGTCTTCAGCCCGTCCATCCCGATCCCCGCGCCCAGAAGCGGCAGACGGTTGGGCTGGGTGATGCCGTTCCAGGTGAAGTCACGCTCGGACAGATAGGGGTAATATTGCGGATAATTGGCCAGGATATGTTCCGCCAGGATCCCCAGATCGCGCTTCGACATCAGATGGTCGGGATGCGGCCAGCCCGAGGAATTGGCGATGGTCGTATGGCGCATGCCCAGATCGCGCGCGCGCCGCGTCGCCATCGTGGCGAAGGCTTCTTCCGTCCCCGCAAGCCCTTCGGCCACGACAACCGTCGCATCATTGCCCGACAATACCGCGATCCCCCGGATCAGGTCTTCGGCGGTAGGCCGGTCGCGGGTTTCCAGAAACATCCGCGAGCCGCCCATTGCATGCGCGCGCTCCGATACCGAGAACGTCGTGTCTAGGCTCATGCGCCCGTCCTCCAACGCCTCGAACAGCATCAGAAGCGTCATCAGCTTGGACATGGAGGCCGGTGGCAGCGGCACATCCGCGCCCTTGTCAAGCAGCACGGTTCCAGTGGACAGATCGCGCACATAAGCCGATGTCGCGCGGGTCTCGAACCCGGCGACGGTCTGCGCGGCGGCACTGGTGCTCAGACCGAAGGCGAGCATGGCCGCAGTGGTGACGGATGTGATCGCTCTGGACATGACGGGCCTCCTGCGAATGGGCTCAACGGCGCACGGCATAGGCATCCGTGAAGCCGAGGGATTTGACTTTTTCCAGCATCTGGCGCTGTTCGGCGGCAGTCTGGGCAGGGCCAACGACGACACGCCAGAAGGCATTGCCCTGCGCTGTCCCTGGCACGATACGCGCGCTCAGCTCGGCGTTGCGGGCCATGGATTGCGCGTTCTGGGCATTCGCTTCGACGCTGAAAATCCCAAGCTGGATGAAGGGTTGCGCGAGGGGGCTTGCGGCGGAAGCGGCTGCAGGTGCCGGCGCGGAGGGACGTGCTGGCGCGGCTGCAGGCGCTTGCCGTGGCTCAGACGCTGGCGTGAGCGGATCCAGCGGTGTGGTCGCGATCACCATCTCCGCCTCGCCTGTGCCTGCGGCCTCCATCTCGACGGGGTCTGCGTCCCGCGCAGGCGTACGGCCACTGCGCAAGCGGCTGAACAAACCGCCACGGCGGGGTTCCGGCGCGGCGACTGGTTGTGCCATCTCAAACTCTGCCCCGGCATCTGCCGAGAGCGCCGCTTCGGCGGCCGCCGCGATGTCGCGTGGCTCCTCGCTCTCCATGGTCGCGGCTGCGGTGTCTGCACTCCCGGCGGGGGCGGCTTCCTCGATGCGCAGGGCCACGACTTCAAGCATGGTCGGAGCGCCCGCCAGCATGCCGACCGCATTGGCGGCTTCGCCTGACACCTGAAAGGCAGGTCCGGGGTTCATGCGTTCACGCCGGAACAGCGCGCCGATGGTTTCCTTGCCCGACTCCGTGTTGCGGATGATCACGCGCTCGGGGGAGCTGACATCGGGATGCGCAACCCAGACCCCGCCCAACGAGGGGCGGCCATCCCAGAGCCCGGTTTCACGCTTGGAAAAGGCTGAAGGATTTTCAACGTCGCGTTCAGCGGCCGCCGCACCGCGCGCGGTCGCATCGCGATTGCCGGATGTGGCGTTATTGCCGTCCATGCAGGCCGCAAGGCTGACACTGACCACGAGCGCAAGGCCCAGGAACTGATACTTTGGGGTCCGCATACTGTCTCTCTCCGCCTCATGCCATGCCTGATCTTGCGTCAGGTTGCGCGTTCTGCTGGCTTGCTCTGCGCTTATACTCCGAAAAAACCGGCGCGCACAGCCCGAAAACCGGGCCGCTCACCAAGTCGAGAGATGTTAACGCTTGCGGATCGGCAAGGGAAGGGGCGCATAGGCCAGCCCGGCGAGAGATTGCCGCCTCGTGGCGCTGCACAAATCCCTGCCTCGCCCCAGCAGCCGCCGCGCGCACAATCAGGGGTCTGCGTCACGCGGATCTGCCTGATGCGTCAGGCAATCTTACCTTTGCCAAGCATGAGAGGCTGCTGACCAGACCTTCACGCACGGGCATCAATGCTCATGGTGAGGGGCCGCTTTGCGGGACGGAAAAGACATTGCGGAAAAGTCAGCTACCTTTGAATTGCCCTGCTTCTAAAAGCGAATCATAAAACTCCTTAAAAGCAACATAATCTGTTATTTCACCTTCCTCTGGAATTAATCCAGTAATGCCAAGGCCTCTGCAGAAGAGCTCAAAAGTAAATACCCCAATCATTAGGGAATCCATTGGGGAAGGCGGCACGTTAATTTCCTGAAAGCTATCTGCATCATATCCATATGGAACCATCGTCGCGTCTGTCAGTGCAAGAGGCAGTCCATATTTTTCAAATCTCTTTAATATAGGGGGCGAGTCAATAAATGGCACTGAATACATGACAGAGCTGCAGATCACTTTAGCGCCAACGACTGGAATCTCCAAGTTTGCTGACCTCAATAGTCTAGTGTAAACATGCGATAGCGTTGTAACTATTCCGAATATTTGATTTAAATCAATTACCCGTGTTTTTTTTGATCGCGAACGCACGAGAATTTCTATGAAATTATCTATATTTTTGCATCTAGAAAAGGGTTTCTTAAGATCTTTAGGGTCAGTTACTTCAAGAAGATTTATTGGAATCCAAACCTCAAAGCGAAGCCCGGAACCAATCAGAATCGTTAAACCAAAGTCTTCGTGACGCGTTAAACTTGACGTTTGCCGTGCTATGATACCCAAATTAGAGTGATAAATAGTTTCCATGGGAATGCGTGGGCCATCATTAGTGTTTAATGTGTCCCTAACTTGGTCTAACGATAAGCCCCATGTCTTTCCACTTGCGTGATAGGGATCAGCGTCGAACAAGATACGAGCGTATGGTGTACCCGGCTGGTCAATGGTTTGCTCTGGTTTCCTCACTATCCATCGTTTGTATTTTTCATTCATTTCTTTGCGGCGATCCCAAAGGAGACCAAGTTGATACCTGTCTGTTTCTATGACCGGTTCCGCGCTTTCTGCAACCCGACGATATATCCTTCCGTCCGAGTGCAAAATTGGGGCGTTCGGGCTCATCGGTATTTCAATACATATAACCCCCATGCCTGCTCCAAGCTCCATCTCTTCATTTGGCCCAAAAACCACAGTCAAGTCAAAGTGTGGGCACGGATTAAGATGATGATTCGCACTTTGACGAATACACTGCAAGGCGCCAGCAATATCCTTCTCTGGAATTCCTAAGCAACGCCCAGCAACACTCTCAGTTTTTGATTTTTCCTCAACCCCAAAAAATAAGAAGCCGCCATAAGTATTAGAAAATGCCGAAATAGCCTTTGCAATGTCCTTAGGGGAAACCAAAATTCTTTTGTATTCAATATACCACCCCTCATTTACATCTTTTAATAGGTTCAAATCCGTTGCTTCTATTTTTCCTAGTGCTTTGGTCGGAAATGGTGAGAAATACGTACGCATGGCAAGCTCCTTTGCGCCATATGAGAGCCACACTATTACCCGATTGTAAACTGAAGCTGTGGTGGGGCGAATGACGGCTAAGGTGAAGGTTTTCTGATGCGGGTCGCGTCGGAACGCTGCGCACTGGCGCGACTA
>REBU01000092.1 GCA_007692585.1 Paracoccaceae bacterium
GGCCCAGGCAGGCGGAGGGGTGCGAAAGCACCCGGCTTTATGGTGGCAGCGTGGCTTCCCATCGGGCGACCCGCGCAAGTGGCCAGCCCCGCGCGGCCCAGCCATCGGTGCCCTGTGGATACCACAGCACGCGGGAATAGCCGATCTCAAGCGCACGGCGCGCAGCGTTCCACGACATCCAGCAGTCTTCGAGACAGAAAAACACCATCGGCGCGTTGTCACGGCCAGCGCTGGCTGTTGCCAGAGCATTGGTGAAATAGACCATTTCGGCGTCGGACAGCCCCTGATAGCCCGTATTCGGCAGCCAGATCGCGCCGGGAATACTGTCACGAGGCGTTTCGTTCCAAAGCATATCCGCAGGCAGATCCGGCGGGCGCGCGGCTTGGGGCAGCACGTCGATAAACACCGCTTCTCCGGCGGACCAGAGCGCGTGGGCGCGCATGTCGTCCAAAACATCGGCCCCAGCCAGCGTGGCCGGGACCGGGGCGCGGTAAGGCGCGCCGCGATAGTCCTCCGGCTCGGGCACATCGGCATTCAGCGCGGCAGGCAGCGTCAAGGCGAGAGCCAGCCCTGCAACCGCCAGAGCGCGGCGCATCAGTTTGCCGCCTCCTCCTTCATGCGCGTGCCCATATCTTCGAGCAGCGGCACCCCATGCGCGCGCAGGATCGCATCGATTTCGGGCTGCAACCTGCGGATCGCGCTGTTCAATTCGCGTTTCCATGTGTCCTCGCCCTGACGAACGCCCATCGTGACCCGGTAGAACAGACGCGGCGTGGCCGTCTCATCGAGAAGGGGCGTGACGACGAACTGTGCGTCAGACGCCTGTGTCAGCGGCCCCCCCCCTGGCCCCCACATCACAGCCGCGGCGATCTCGCCCGCGATCAAGTCGCGCAGCATTTCGCCATTCGGGTCGCGCACCCGGCGGTCCACCATCAGAGAATAGCCACGCGCCTGTTTCATCAGGTTCTGATGAGCGAGATGGCTGGCCGCCGGGCTGCCTGCGACCACGCCAAGTGACTTGCCTTGCAGGCGCGGGTCAGAAAGCGTTGTGACATCGGCCAGGGCACTCTCGGCAGGCACCACCAGCACATGCGTCGATGTGTAATAGTGATTGCTGTTGAGCACCAGTTCATCGCCCTGCGCGAAGCCGATGATCACGTCGCAATTGTTCTCGATCAGGGTGCGCCGCACAAAGCCCATCGCCATCGGGAACCAAAAATAGCGCAATTCCCGGTCGAAATGCTGGGCAAACAGTGCCGCAATTTCATTCTCGAACCCTTCGAGCTTGTCATTGCTGAACGGCATGTTTGCCGGGTCCGAGCAGACCCGGAACTGCGTCCGCGAAACCGTGTCCACCAGCTGCGCCTGCGAAGGGGTCGCTGCCAGCGCGCAGGCAACGACGATAAACGCGGCCAGCGTCGATTTAACCCATGCAGTCATTTTCAAACGCAATCGCCGATTCCGGTTTGTCCATCCGATTGGCCGGGCGTCCACGCGGAATCGCGCCGGAACCGACCGCTCTGAGATAGACGTAAAGATCATCGACATAGCACATCACGTTTCTGTTGGTGCCGAAGGCGGGCATGACGCTGTTGCCCTTTTCGTACCCGCTTGCAACGATCCCGACAAATTCGAAGTAATCCAGGCGCATCACAGAGCTCGCCAATCCCGGTGCATAGGACGAGCCCTGCCCATCGGGGCCGTGGCAGACGTGACATTCTGCGTGATATCTCCGGAAGCCGGAGAATGTGTACCAGTCCACCGTGCCATCCTCCAGCACCATGAAGGTCGGCATCTCCTCGGCATTGAAGAACTTGCCATCCTCCTCGGTGACGGCTTCATGCGGGGTGGCACCTGCAGTTGCAAGCGCCGGAGCGCCAACAGCAAGACAAGCCGCAAGGCCCGCGATTTTCGCTAATGTCATCTTTCGTCCTCCCTGACAGGATCGGAGACCGACCCAAGATAAGGAGCATCCTAGCAGAGCGTCGGACGACATGACATATGGTAGCACTTCGGCAGATGGTCTGACGCGCAGACTGCCGCCTAGAACTAAAGTATGGTCGCAGCGTCAAAAACTTGACAGCGCGCGAAAAACTGATGACCTTTGATCCCACGGTTGCGAGAGACTTCAGGTCGGGATGCGGCGCGTTCGGTCCGTATCACAATGCCAGCGCTTGACGAAATAGGTGGGGTTGCTCTTTTCCCAGTTCACCAATTCGGGTTGCGCGCGCATCACGCAGGCAGTGGGGGAGGTAACGTCAAGATAGCTCAGGGTGCGTTCAACGCAGCTGTCGGGAGCGTTGTAAAGACAGGCGACAAGCACAAGATGGATCATGTTAAAACTCCGTTTGTCAAATGACGTCGCGTGCAGGCGCGACCTCAGCGCTTTTAAGCATGGATCGGCTCTGACCTGACGGCTTGGTAAACCAGATGTCTTGGCATTCGTGTTGCAACACCGCCATCGTCACAGCTTTGCGATAACAAGTAGTGAATGGTATCGCGCAAGCCGGTTGCGGAAAGAGGAAAAGATCGGGGAGAGATGAGAATGCGATTTCACATGATTGTGATTGCCGCTTTGGCGATCACAGCGGCCACTCCTGCGGCGGTTTTCGCAAAATATGACGATCCTGAATGGCCGTGCATCCAGCGCCGGGTCGATACGCTCATGATGGGGCAGATGTGGGCCGGGCCTTTCCCCGAAGAAAGCTGGCGCGAGGATGAGACGATCCGCACGCTGGCCCCAGTTCTTGCGCAGCGGCGCGTGTCCCCCGAAGACGTGCAGGGGCGTGCCGCAGATTTCGCCCGGAGCCTGCCCCCGGAGCGCCGCGCGGAAGCTCTGGCGCTGCTCTTTGAGGGCATTCTGACGCAGATCAACAGCCAGCGCACGCAGATCATTGCCGGGATCGGCCGCTACGCGCGCAGGCAGGCGGAGTTGTCGCAGCGCATCGACGCGGCGCGGGCGGAAATGGCCGTGCTGAGCGATGCCAGCGAGATGGATTTCGACCGCATGGACGCTCTTGAGGCGGAACTCGACTGGGATGTGCGCATCTTCCGCGAACGTGCCCAGTCGCTGACATATGTCTGCGAAGCGCCGGTGCTTCTGGAACAGCGCGCCTTCGCGATTGCACGGCTGCTTTCGGCGATCAACTAAGAGGCGCAGCGTGGGTTATTCCCATTCCAGCTCCAGATAGGCCGCGGTCGCATTCTGGGGATGGAAGGTGTCGAACAAGGCCCAGTCGCCTTCCAGCCCTTCCCCGAGATGGCGCAGCGCTTCAGACAGGCTTTCGCCGCGCGCGACGGCCGCGCGCGTTTCGGTGATCAACCCATCGAAATACCCCAGCATGGGCGCGGCCCCTTCGGGCCAGGGCAGGACAGGGCCACCATGGCCGGGGATGACCTGCGCCGCCGGGCGCGTGGTCAGTTCGGTCATTAGCGACCGCCAACCCATCAGTGACCCATCGATGCTGGGCAGATGCTCCTCAAACAGCAGATCGGACAGCCACCATGTGCTCGATTGCATGTCGAACACGGTCAGGTCATTATCGGTATGGGCGACCGGATGGGCCTCAAGCAGAAGCGGACGCGCGCCAAGATCGATGGTCTCGCGCTCCTCGATCACGGCGTCGATCCGCACGATCTCGCTGCCGATCGCAAGCTCTCGCCCCAGATCCCGCGCGGCGCGGTCGCGATAGACCTCCGCGCGCGCAGCAAGGGCGGCGGGCAGGCGGGCATGGCCTATCACAGTCGCGCCTGCATCACGAAACACCGAGGCCCCGAGGACGTGATCAGGATGCATATGGGTCAGGATCAGCCAGCCGATGGGCAGGTCGGTCCGGTGGCGGATCGCAGCGTAAAGCTGTTCACCGATCTGGCGCGAACCGCCCGCGTCGATGACGGCAACGGCATCGGTGCCAAGGATGAAGCCGATATTGGCATGCGCGCCCGCATTCTCTGGCGTGGCCAACTCATGCGGGCCCTTGAACACGAACAGCCCCGGCGCGACCTCTGTCATGGGCAGGGGGGTGACGCGCCCGGCCATCGGCGCACAGTCCCAGTCGCGCAATGTCAGGTCCGGGCGCGCAGTCACCCAGGCCTCGGCCCGCGCCTGCGTGCAGGCGCCGGGGACGAGCCGCGTGGCGCAGATGTCGGCGGCGGCAGCCAGGCAGACGGAGAGAAACAGCGCACTCATGGGAACCTGCTTTCCGGGTATACCAAACTTATAGACGATTTTGCGACGCTCAGAAACATGCTATGCTGCGCGTGTATCTTGGGAGGAGGCGTCCATGATCCGACAGTTTGCCCTCATCGCCGCGGTGCTCGGGGCGCTTGGTTTGCCCGCGGCAGCCAGCAGTGACCGGCCCAATCCGTTGCAGGATGGCGCAACCTGGGACCATCTGCGCCCCAGCTACTTCGCGGACCGGCCCATCCAGGACGGGGTGGGGCGCTTCAGCCTTGACGCGCCGTTTCGCGCGCAGGATGCCGCCACCGTTCCCGTCCGCTTCCAGCAGGACGACCCTGATCTGCGCGTGGTCCGCCTGACCTTGCTGGTGGATGAAAACCCCGCACCTTTTGCGGCGGAGTTCGAATTCGGGCCGGATATGGGGGTAATCGATCTGGAAACGCGGCTGCGGGTCAATGCGTATTCCAATGTCCGCGCGATTGCCGAAACCGCGGATGGGGCGCTCTATATGGTCGGCCGCTTCGTGCGGGCCTCGGGCGGATGTTCGGCCCCGGCCGCGCGCGACATGGACGCAGCGCTCGCGCAGCTGGGGCGCACGCATGTGCGCTGGATCGCGCCAGAGGCACTGCCTGAGGGGCGCCGCACGGCACAGGTGATGGTGCGCCATCCCAGCAATTCGGGTCTGCAACGCGATCAGATCACCCATCACTATATTCCTGCCTGGTATATTGATCGGGTGGAGATTCACCAAGGCGGAGCGCTTCTGTTCGCGATGACCGGCGGCATCACACTGAGCGAAGACCCAAGCTTTCGCTTCAGTTACAGCGACAATGGGGCGGGCGGCCTGAGCATCCGCGCAGGTGATATGCGTGGCGGCGAATACGGGGGCGATTTCCGGGCGGGCATCTGACCTGAACAGGTGTCGTCAGTCACCCTGCAATGTGACCTTGCCGCGATTTGCGCCCCGGCCGCTGGACGCCCCCGGTCCGGGATCGTCCCAATCAGCAGCACAGATCAGAAGCAGAGCAACTCGGCTTCCGCCTGAGCGCGCCGCAGCGCATCGACGAGTTGGTTGGCCATTGGCGCCGTGCGCATCATCCCGACACGCTCCCCTCCGATCAGGCGCAGCGACAGGACGGTTTCGGCCTCGACATATTGCTCGAAGGGAATGATCGACGCGATCACGTCTATGGAACAGGCACAGCGGCTCAGGGCGCTGCGCGAGTTGCCATTCACAGCCATGCACGCAAAGACGTAATCGGCGCGCGCTTCGGTCGGGTAATCGTTTTCCAACCCGGCGACAGGCTGGGCCAGAAGCATCGCGAAGAGCGTGGCAAGTGCGGTCTTTTGCATGGGTTATCCTTTCAGCTGATCTTGGGGCATGGGGTGGGCGGGCCGCATCAATCCAGCCAGACCACGCCCTCCAGTGTCATGCTTTCAGCCAGCAAAGGCTCACCCGCAGGGGTCTCGCCAGTCGCAAGATGCAGCATCGCGAACTGCCCTGGCAACTCCGCGCTGACCACGAATTGAAGTTCCAGATCCGCAAAGGCGCCCATTCGATCACGGTTCGGATCTTGCGCGAATGGGCGGAAATGGAAGCGCTCCGCCGTGATCTCCGTGCCCGCATGAACCAGCCGGACCTGCGTGCCCTCATCCTGACCGCGCAGCGCGTCGCGCATGCGGTTGCGGATGTAGAAGGGGCTGCCCCCGGTGATCCCGGCCATGCCATGCACTGCCGTTTCCATGAAGACCATCAGCAGCGGATTGCCGGCATCGGCGGGGAAGGGATTGAGACGACGCACGCGGCCGTCCTCGGTCAGCACCACCAGGGCTTCGCGCGCGCCGCTCTCATCCAGCGCCATGGTCAATTCGACGCGCCCATTTTCGAGCGCGCGCATCCGTTCATCGCTGAAGCCCACCTGCCGGTCGTGCCGATAGACGAGGTGTTCATCCAATGCGATGGCATCCAGAACGCCGGTCGCGAAGATCTGCTCTTGTGCCTCGCCCGCCTGCGCGGGGGCCTCGGCCAGGGTCAGCCCCAAACTTAGAAACAGGACGCAAAGGCCGCCGCGGCTTGAAAATCGCATGATGTCCTCCATCGTAGTGACAGACCGGCACGAGGCGGCCCGTCAGGTAATCAGCCCCATCAGAAGGCGTTCGAGATCGCGTTTGCGCACAGGCTTGGCGACCACCTTGATATCCTCGCGCCGACAGTCGCGTGCCAGATCGGGGTTGGCATGTCCGGTGATCAGCAAGGCGGGCAGCGGACGACGATGATGCGCGCGCAGGCGGCGGATCGACGTCACCCCGGTCTCGCCGCCGTCCAGACTGTAATCCGCGATGATCGCATCGAACGGCCCGCTCAGCGCCAGCGCTGCTTCGGTCGTGTCCACGATCTGCGCGCGCATCTGCCAGCTATGCTTGAGCAGGATCTCATAGGCCCGGCGCAGCGGCGGATCATTTTCGATCACGACAATGCCCTTGCCCACAAGACCTGCAGGGCTTGAGGTCGAAAAGACCGGCTGCGCATGCGTCGCCGCATGCCCGTCTGACGCGCGCAGCGCGACGTTGACGCATGTGCCCTTCCCCGGCGTGCTGCGCAGCGTCACTTCATGGCCAAGCATGTCGCAGGCTCGCTTGACGATGGACAGCCCCAGACCGACGCCGTGTGTCGCCTCATCGGGATTGGCGCGGTGAAATTCCTCAAAGACCAGGTCCTGCTGGCTGGGATGGATGCCAATGCCCGTGTCATGCACCTCGATGACGACCCGCGCCCCGCGCCGGCGCACCCCAAGCAGCACCTTGCCGTGATTGGTGTAGCGGATCGCATTGGCCAGAAGGTTCTGGATGATCCGGCGCAGATACATCGGATCGCTGTCCACCGTGGCTGTCGTCTCGACATAGCGGAAGTCCAGCCGCTTGGTCGCGGCCAGCGCCGCTGATTCATCCGCAAGCCGCCCGAGCAGCCGCTTGAGTGACACAGGCCCCATCTTGTGCTGCGCCGACGTGTTGCTGTGGCTGTGCAGCTTCGAGATATCGAGCACGGCGCGCATCAGATCCTCGACGCCCTGAAAGGAATGGCCGATGCGTTCGATCAATTCAGTCTGCAAATCGTCCAGCGTGGTGTCATTGAGCGCGGTCAGGAACAACCGCGCAGCACTCAGCGGTTGCAGCAGATCATGGCTTGCCGCACTCAGAAACCGGGTCTTGGAACGGTCTGCCGCTTCTGCCGCCGCGCGGGCAGCGGCCAGTTCCTCATTCTTGCGGTAGAGTTCCTCAAGCGCCTGTTCCAATTCGCGATTGCGGATGAACACTTCCTTTTCCAACGCGATGGCGGCCTGAAAGGCCGAATGCGCCGAGCCGCGCTTGTCATCGAGATGCTTGACCCGCTTGATCAGGATCTCGTTGATGCGGCGCAGTTTTTCCAGCTGGCGCTGGTCTGTGTCAGCGCAGATATCCATCTTCGGCTTTCTCTGGCAGGAAGGCCAGACCGATGAAGGTCTGGTTGACATGCATCCCGCCATGTTGCTCGCCATATGTGTTGAACCCGGCGATGTTGTAGCGGTCGAAACTGCGTTGCAGGCTGTCACTGACGCCCGCGCGCTCAACAGCGATGCGCCGCAGGATACAATCAAAGGACAGCGTCAGGACCGGGCGCTGCGGCAATGCGCCAAGCGCGCGCTCGAACCCGCCCGCCAGATCCTCGGCCAGACCAAGCTGCAGCACGGTCCCGGTTTCGACCGCCGACATCAGCACCAGCCCGCCATCCGGGGTCTGTGCGCGGATGGCGCGGACATAGTTGCGTCCGTTGATCTGCACGATCAGCGGATGCTGGGCGAAAACGGCTGTGGACAGCCGCGAGCGGTCGACGCCGACAAGCCGCGCATATTCCTCGGCCGCGGGCTCGGCGTTGATCTCATCAAGGATGCGCGGTTCAGGCCGGGCTGCGGTCACCACCATATCCCCGATCAGGGATCGAAAATGGTCGATGACGATGGGATGAATGACCAGATCGGACTCGATCAGGCAGAAGACTGCCGAATCCGTATCTGTATCACCGTCGAGCAGCACATCCCCATGCCGGTGATCGCGGCCAAAGCCCGTCGAGCCGCCGAACACGGGAACATCGGGTAGGGCGGCATCGATCGCGACCGAGAGCATTTCCTCGCGCGTGCACAGCCCGTCAACCAGCAAGAGCGCGATCAGATGTTTGTTGGCGGCAGGGCGAAAGCGGTCATGCAGCGCGCGCAACTGCAAGATCCAGTCACTCACGCAGAGCCGTGAAAGCCCCCGCAGCTTCAGCGCCGCTGTCCGGAAGCCGCTTTTCGGAAATCCGACCGCCACGGCGCTGTCCTTGCGGTAGCCATCGCGCCACAATTCGCCTGCAGTCGAGCACCCCATGATGATGCAGCCTTCTGGAAGCTGTCGGCGCAACGCAGCTCCCAGACCGTCAAGCGCGTGCCGTGCCGCCGCGAAGATCAGGACGAGGCCCGGATCACAGACCCGCAGCCCGGCACAAAGTTCGGCAGCGGCGGTTTCGACATCCCCGGCAAGCGACGTCGCCGTGACCGGATGCGACAAAGAGGGCGCGAGCGGTGTCTGCCTCATTGCGTTCATGCTCTCCGGGTTCACAACGACCGCCATCGGCCATCAGCCTAATTCAGCAAAGGTGAAAAGCTGCACCTCATTGGCAAGCCGCACCGCCTGCGTGCGCCGTCTGACATTGATCTTGCTCAGGATCTTGTTCACATGGGTCTTCACGGTGGCTTCGGCAATCGAGAGCTGATAGGCGATTTCCTTATTGGCATGGCCTGCGCAGATCAGCCGCAGGATGCGCAATTGCTGCGGGGTGAGTTCCATCAGACGCGCCGTGGCCTCGCTGCGTTTCTGCTGTTCGGCAGGGTCGACATGACCCGGATCATACCAGTCCGGCACGACGATTTCGCCGCAAAAGGCGCGCTGCAGGTTGGCGCAAAGCTCCTTGCGGATCAGACCCTTGCCAATATAGCCGCGTGCGCCAGCCGCAAGCGCTGCCGCGACCATGCTGGTGCAGGTATCGGCGGAGATCACGACAATCGGTGTTTCCGGGGCAAGCTTGCGCAGGGTGATGATCGTCTCGATCCCGCTGCAATCGGGCAGGTGCAGATCGAGCAGGATGGCATCGGGCAGCGGACCCTTGCGCACCGCCTCGGCGGCGCGTTCGCGCGAATGTTCGGTGCGCACGGAGCGCAGGCCGAACTCGATCTTGAGGATCAGCGAGAGCGCTTCGCTCATCACGGGATGGTCTTCGACGATCAGAAGATCATTGACCACCGGATTGATCGCGGAGTCCATTTCCGCAACACCATAGGCCAGCATGGAGCCGTGTTTCATTATTTCCCCCCTGTTCAAGTCCCATGCCAGCATCCTGCAAGCTATGGTTGTGTCAGCCCAGTTACGGTCCTCCCTGACAAACCCAAGGCTAAGCGATGCTTCATGGTCAAAGCAACAAAATAAACAGGTTGTGATCTGATCGTGAAGGTAGGCGCGGTCGCCCTGTGGGCGACCGCGAGTGTCAGAGTGCTCAGTACACTCAGTTCGGCAGGGCGAAGACAGTCAGCTGACCCCCAAGCGCCGTGTAGTCGGACAGGGCAGCATACCCGCCCACCGCACCGAGGCCGTCATTGGGGTCGCTCAGACCGGCTGCCAGACCGATCCCGGCCCAACCACCGACACCCGAGAGCACAGCGACATACTGCTTGCCGTCGAACTCATAGGTGGTGACGTTGCCGATGATGCCCGAGGGCGTGCGGAAGCGGTAAAGCTCTTCCCCGGAAACCGCATCGACAGCCTTCAGATGCCCTTCGAGCGTGCCGTAGAAGACGACATTCCCGGCTGTGGCCAGCGCCCCCGACCAGACCGAGAATTTCTCGGGGATCGACCAGACGATTTCACCCTTCACAGCATCCCAGGCGATGAAGTTGCCCATGCCGCCATGGCTGTCAGGGGTCGGATACATCGACAGCGTAGCGCCGACATAGGGCTGACCGGCGGTGTAGCTGACGCGGAACGGCTCATAATCCATGCAGACATGGTTTGTCGGCACATAGAACAGCCCCGTTTCCGGGCTGTAGGCCGCGGGCTGCTGATCCTTGGTGCCAAGGGCGGCCGGACAGATGCCGGTCGTGTTGACATCCTCACCCTGCTGGAAGGTCGAGTATTCCGCGACGACCATCGGCCGGCCATAGGTCTCGGACTCCGGGTCCATATCGACATGGGTCGCCCAGTTCACGGTCGGGTCGAACTTCTCGGCCACCAGCAACTCGCCGGTTTCACGATCCAGCGTGTAGGCAAAGCCGTTGCGGTCGAAATTGACCAGAAGCTTGCGCATCTCGCCGTCGATTTCCTTGTCGACGAGGATGTTCTCGTTCACGCCGTCATAGTCCCATTCGTCGAACGGGGTTTTCTGATAGACCCACTTGGCCATGCCGGTATCCGCATCGCGCGCGAAGATGGTCATGGTCCATTTGTTGTCGCCGGGACGCTGCGCAGGGTTCCAGGTCGAGGGGTTGCCGGTCCCGTAATAGATCAGGTTCAGCTCCGGGTCATAGGAATACCAGCCCCAGGTCGTGCCGCCGCCGATCTTCCACTGATCGCCTTCCCAGCTGTCGAGCGAGGAATTGGCCGGAACAGGCCGCCCGAGTTCGGTCGTGTTCTCATCCATCAGCATTTCATCATCGGGGCCGACGGAATAGGCACGCCATGCCAGCTCACCCGTCGCGATGTCATAGGCCGTGATATGGCCCCGCACCCCGAATTCGCCGCCCGAAATGCCGACGATCAGCTTGTCCTTGACGGGCATCACAGTGGCCGTGTTGGTTTCACCAATGGACGGATCGCCATTCACCGCTGTCCATTTCACTTCGCCCGTCATCGCGTCGAGCGCGACAATCGTCGTGTCGGCCTGATGCATGAAGATCATGCCATCGGCATAGGCCACACCACGATGCACCGTGTCGCAGCACATCACCGCGACCACATCGGAGTCCTGACGCGGCTCGTAGCGCCAGACGATCTTGCCCTCATCCGCGAGGTCGAGCGCAAAGACATTGTTGGGGAAAGGCGTGTGGACATACATCATGTTGTCGATGATCAGCGGACCGCCTTCATGGCCGCGCAAAACGCCGGTCGAGAACGTCCAGGCGACTTGCAGGTCGCCCGCATTCTCGTTGGTGATCTGGTCGAGCGTCGAGAAACGGGTATTGGCGTAATCTCCGGTCTGGATTGCCCAGTTCCCGGGATTGCTTTTCGCTTCCATGATGCTGTCATTGGCAGTGGCAACCAGACTGCTGGTCATCAGCAAGGTAGCCGCAAGTGGCAGAGTATATTTCATGATCTCTTCTCCCTAGACCATCTGAACGATATCTGTGATGGCTCTTAGCTGCATATCCTCGCGCGTCCCGATGATAGCGTGTTCCTCGGTCCACCCCTTTATGCAGCTTCTATAACGCGGCTGTTACCGGGGTTCGTCAACAAGAAATCCAGACTCTCCGCCTTAAGTATGACGGTGCGCGGAAATGGTTTTTCGGAAATTGCACTGCGACAAATCGCAGCGGGTCACCCGGTCAGACATACCTGCCATCTGCCCGCAAGGAGTTGCGAATGGCGCGCGGGTTACCCGTCCCTGAAGATCGCGCGCTCGAGGATGTAGCGCATCCCGCGCAGCCACGAATCGTCTGTATTTCCTCGAATCTCGACGCTGCTTGCACGCAGATTGCGCCCGGTTTCGGGATCGCGCACCTGGATATTCATCGACAGGATCAGGTTCGACACCTTCTGCACTTCCGACACGATCGCGTAATCCGCGCCAAGCCGTTTGGCCATGCGCAACTCGCACCCGTTGCATTTCGCCGGGTTGAGCGTGCGATCTAGCTCTTCCTGCACCGGGGCCAGATCGACAAGCTCCAACCCGCCCGCAATGAAGCGCTCGGCAATATAGGTGCGCACAAGGTCAATGCGCTCCGCCTCGTCTGTGCGCGCGCCTTTCACGGCGCCTTCGGTCGAGGTGTCAAGAAACGACACCCCAAAAAATGCAGCACTTTTGCCGGTCCAGAGATCGTCCGCGACGGCTGCGAGCGGTGCCAGCGCAAGGCAGATCGCGACCAGTGCCCCGGTCGGTCCATATCCTGATTTCCTGTTCATCATGCGACTGTAGCATAGACCGCGCCATTGCAGAGTCATACTAAAGGTTTACACGCAACCTGTTGAATAAAATAGATTTTGGGATTTTCTGCGGTTCCGCCGAATTAATGATTGACAGAAGCACAAGACATCTAACAGTCTGCGCTTACGGGGGAGAAATCAATGAAAATCAAGACTTGGCTCTGCGCGAGTGCCTTGGCTTGCGCTGGGTTTGCTGCAACTGCTGTGCCTGCCATCGCTTCCGATGCCGTGCGCGCCGCCGTGCTGCGGGTTGAACATCCGCGGCCCTTGCCGATCTCGCGGCTGGACCTGCCGCCCGATGATCTGGGCTTTGCTGGTGGGCGCGTCGGCACATCGGATAATGCGACGACCGGACAGTTCCTCAACCAGGTGTTCGAGACCGACTACGTCTCGGTCCCGCCCGAAGACGCGGGCGACGCGATGGAGGCGCTGATCGCTGACGGGTATCAGTTCATCGTGACCATGGCCGATGCGCCGACCTTGTTGGAGCTCGCGGACGCGGCGCAGGACCGGGCGCTGCTGTTCAATGCGACCGCGCCCGACAATGAATTGCGCAATGTGGAGTGCCGTGCAAATGTCGTGCATCCGGGGCTGAGCCGGGGCATGCAGGCCGATGCGCTGGCGCAGTTTCTGGTCTTCAAGCGCTGGACGCGCTGGTTCCTGATCGAAGGCTCGCATCCGCGCGACACGGCCATGGCCGATGCCTACCGCGCGGCTGCCGAGAAATTCGGCGCGCGGATTGTCGAGGCCCGCGTATTCGAGGACACAGGCGGCGCAAGGCGCACGGATTCGGGGCATGTGCAGGTGCAGGCGCAGCTGCCCGTCTTCACCCAGCGCGCGCGGGAGCATGATGTGGTGATCCTTGCCGACGAAAGTCAGGTTTTCGCGGCGCATATGCCCTACCACACATGGGATGCGCGCCCGGTGGCGGGGTCCGCTGGGCTGCGTCCGGTGATCTGGCACCCGGCGCAGGAAGCCTGGGGGGGGACGCAACTGCACACGCGGTTCACCCGCCAGATCGGGCGGGAAATGCGCGAGGAGGATTATGCGGTCTGGCTGGCCATGCGCATCCTCGGCGAAGCTGCGACGCGCTCGGGCAGTCAGGACTTTACTACCATGCGTGACGCTATCCTCGGTGGCGGGCTGGAATTCGCAGGCTTCAAGGGTCAGGCCATGACCCTGCGCGACTGGGACCATCAGATCCGACAGCCGGTCGTTCTGGCGGCGGATAATATCGTGGTTTCCGTATCGCCGCAGGATGAATTCCTGCATCAGTTTTCGCCCCTGGACACTCTGGGCACGGACCGGCCGGAAACCGGCTGCAACAAATAAAAATCATCGGGAGGATAAAGATGATGCGATCCAAATCGGCGCTTGCCCTGCTGGCATCCGTTGCGACCTGCGTCGGCGCGCTCGCCGCAACTGCGCAAACCGTCTATGTCAGCAATGAGCGCAGCAACGATATAACCATAATCGACCATGCCACGATGGAAGTGATCGACACGATCCCCGTCGGCCAGCGCCCGCGCGGGCTCAACCTCAGCCATGACGGCAAGTATCTTTATATCCTCGCGTCAGATGACGACACAGTGCAGGTGATGGATACCGAAACCCGCCAGATCATCCACAACCTGCCCTCTGGTCCTGACCCGGAACTCGGCGTGCTGCATCCGTCGGGTGATGTGCTTTACGTCGCCAATGAGGACGACAATCTGGTGACGGCCATCGACGTGCATAACCGGCGCATCCTTGCGGAAATCCCGGTCGGGATCGAGCCGGAAGGCATGGGCGTCAGCCCTGACGGGCGCGTGGTGGTCAACACTTCCGAAACCACCAACATGGCGCATTTCATCGACACGGAGAGCTTCGAGATCTTCGCCAATATCCTTGTCGACTCGCGCCCGCGCTTTGCGGAATTCACCTCTGACGGATCGCTTCTCTATGTCAGTGCCGAAATCGGCGGCACGGTCAGCGTGATCGACCCATCTGTGCCCGAGATCATCCACAAGATCACTTTCGAAATCCCCGGCATTCCGCCAGAAGCGATCCAGCCTGTAGGGGTGCGCGTCAGCTCGGACGGCTCGAAGGTCTTTGTCGCGCTCGGCCCGTCAAACCGCGTGGCGCGGGTCAATGGCGAAACCTTCGAGGTCGAGAAATACTATCTCGTCGGGCAACGGGTCTGGCAGCTCTATTTCACCCCGGATGAGAAATTCGTCTATTCGACGAACGGGATTTCCAACGATGTCTCGGTCATTGATGTCGAGCGTGATGAGGTGATCAAATCCATCCAGGTCGGCCAATTGCCCTGGGGCGTTGTCATTGCAGATCATTGAGAAAAACAGGGAGGGAACGAACATGAAACTTGCGCAAATCTGTGCTGCGGCCTTGTGCCTTGCGATTGCCGAACCGGCCTTCGCACAAGGACGCACCTTGGAGCTGGGCTTTGCCGGGCTGATGGACCGTCGCAACCGCGTCGATCTGGGCGAGATCGTCCTGACAGCCGGACGGATGGAAAGCGAAGGCCCTTATACACTGCTGTCGGGTGAGTATTATCTGCTGACCCTCACGGCAGACGGGACGCAGGAAATCGCGGTCGAGGGGCCGGGGCTGTTTCGCAATATCTGGATCAATGAGGTGGTGATCAACGATATCGAAATCCGCCCGCTGGGGCTCGACTCGATTGAATTTGATGCCGCTGGCTCGGCGCGGCTGAGCTTCATTGCGATCCGTCCGGGCCAGTATGAGCTGCGCATCGTGGGGACCACCGGCGAAACCCAGCGGGCGGCGTTCACCATCCAATGACCGCCGCGCTGCAGATCGAGGGGCTCAGCCACCGGTTCGGCCCGCTGCGCGCCCTCGATGATGTCAGTCTGACAGTGGGGCAGGGCCGGTTCACGGCCCTGCTTGGCGTGAACGGCGCGGGCAAGACCACGCTGTTTTCACTGATCACGCGGCTCTATGACAGCCGCTCGGGGCGGATCGTGATTTGCGGGCATGACCTGCGCCGCACCCCCGGTCAGGCTTTGGCCGAGATCGGTGTCGTCTTCCAGTCGCGCGCGATGGATCTGGACCTCACTGTTGCGCAGAACCTCGCCTATCACGGGGCGCTGCATGGGATGGGGCGCAAGCAGTTGACCGCGCGGATTGCCGCGGTGATCGCGCAAGTGGGGTTGCAGGACAAGCTGCAAGCGCGGGTTGCCACGCTGTCGGGCGGCCAGTCGCGCCGCGCCGAAATCGCCCGCGCGCTGATGCATGAACCAAAGCTCCTGCTCCTCGATGAGGCTTCGGTGGGATTGGACATCCAGGCGCGCAGTGACGTGCTCGCACTGGTGCGCGCGCTGGTGGCCGAGGCCGGCGTGGGCGTGCTCTGGGCCACACATCTGCTCGACGAGATCGCGCCCGAGGATGACACCGTGATCCTGCATCGCGGGCGTGTGCTGGCCGCGGGCACCGCGCGCGAGATTGCCAGCACGCGCACGCTCTCGGAGGTGTTTCTGGATATGACCGCGACCCCGGAGACCGCGCCATGAGCCTGAGCAATCTGAGCGTCTCAGGCCGCCTGATCGCCCTGCGCGGCATCGTCTGGCGCGAAACCCTGCGGTTCCTGCGCCAGCGCGAGCGCTTCCTTTCGGCGCTGGTCCGCCCTCTGGTCTGGCTGTTCATCTTCGCCGCCGGGTTTCGTGCGCTTCTGGGCCTCTCGATCACGCCGCCCTATCAGACTTATATCCATTACGAGGTCTATGTCGTGCCGGGGCTGGTGGCGATGATCCAGCTTTTCAACGGCATGCAATCCTCGCTCTCGATGGTCTATGACCGCGAAACCGGCGCGATGCGCACACTTCTGGTCAGCCCGCATCCGCGCTGGTTTCTGCTGACGAGCAAGCTTCTGGCGGGCGTCGGCGTGTCGATCCTGCAAGCCTATGCCTTTCTCGCGATTGCCTGGGTCTGGGGGATCAGGCCGCCACCGATGGGCTTTGTCGCGGTCTTGCCTGCGCTCTTTGCCAGCGGGATGATGCTGGGGGCGATCGGGCTCGTGCTCGCCTCGACCATCCGCCAGATGGAGAATTTCGCAGGCGTGATGAATTTCCTGATCTTCCCGATGTTCTTCGCCTCATCCGCGCTGTATCCGCTCTGGCGGCTGCGGGAATCGAGCGTGCTTTTGCATGACATCGCGGCCTTCAACCCCTTTACACATGCGGTCGAACTGATCCGCTTCGCGCTCTATGGGCAGGTGAATGCTCTGTCGCTGGCGGTCGTGCTGGGCTGTCTGGCGCTGTTTCTGGGCGCTGCGATCTATGCTTTTGATCCGAATAAGGGCATGATGGGACGCAAGCGGCGCTGAGCCCTCAACCCTTTTATTGAGTTGTCGATGAGAGGTTGCGCTGACAGAGTGAAATCTGGACACAAGCGCGGCCGCGATGCGCAAACGGCCGGATTGGCGAAATAAAACAACGACGTGACAGTAACATAGGAGAAGTGATCATGCGGACAAAAGCAGCGGTCGCGGTGCAGGCAGGCAAGCCGCTCGAAATCATGGAGGTCAATCTCGAAGGCCCCCGCGCAGGCGAGGTGCTGGTCGAGATCAAGGCCACGGGATTGTGCCATACGGATGACTTCACTCTGTCTGGCGCGGACCCGGAAGGGCTGTTTCCCGCAATCCTCGGGCATGAGGGCGCGGGCGTCGTGGTCGAGGTGGGCGAGGGCGTGACCTCGGTCAAGCCCGGTGACCATGTCATCCCGCTCTACACGCCCGAATGTCGGCAATGCCCGTCCTGTGTCAGCCAGAAGACAAATCTCTGCACCTCGATCCGGGGCACGCAGGGGCAGGGGTTGATGCCCGATGGCACCTCGCGCTTCTCGACCCTCGATGGGGATCCGATCCTGCATTACATGGGCTGCTCGACCTTCTCGAATTTCACCGTCATGCCGGAAATCGCGGTCGCAAAGGTCCGCGAAGACGCGCCGTTTGACAAGATCTGCTACATTGGCTGTGGTGTCACGACCGGCATCGGCGCGGTGATCTACACCGCCAAGGTGGAAATCGGCGCGAAGGCGGTGGTCTTCGGGCTGGGCGGTATCGGGCTGAACGTCATCCAGGGGCTGAAACTCGCCGGTGCCGACATGATCATCGGCGTCGATATCAACAATGACCGCAAGGAATGGGGCGAGCGCTTCGGCATGACCCATTTCGTCAACCCGCGCGAACTGGACCTGCCTGTGGCGCAGCATATCGTCAACATGACCAAGACGCCTTTCGACCAGATCGGCGGGGCGGATTACAGCTTCGACTGCACCGGCAATGTGCAGGTGATGCGCGACGCGCTGGAATGCACGCATCGCGGTTGGGGCGTGTCCGTGGTGATCGGGGTTGCACCTGCGGGGGCGGAGATCTCGACGCGGCCATTCCAGCTTGTGACCGGGCGGACCTGGAAGGGCACGGCCTTCGGCGGCGCGCGCGGGCGGACGGATGTGCCCAAGATCGTCGACTGGTACATGGACGGCAAGATCCAGATCGACCCCATGATCACGCATCTTCTGCCGCTCGAAGACATCAACAAGGGCTTCGAGATGATGCATCGCGGTGAATCGATCCGCTCGGTCGTGATCTACTGATCGC
>REBU01000090.1 GCA_007692585.1 Paracoccaceae bacterium
GGACGCCATGTTTCCGGGCTTGCCACGCGCCATCGCCGAGGAATTTGATGCCGGTGCTGCCCACCAGCAGTTTACGGGGCCATCGGCGCGCCGGTAGGGGATCTGGACGGCCAGTGTCTTCTGACGCCTGCACAGGGTGGTGTAGTCGGGCACCGCCCAGTCCAGGTCCGCCATCTTGAGAAGGCTGGACACCATCCCGGTCGTCTGTCTGAGCGGCAGCTTGAACAGGACCTGGATCGTCAGGCAGAACTGGATCGCTGCATCTGAGAACACCGCAGGGCGACCGGGCTTGCCGTCAGGCGGCGCAAGCCAGGTCATCTCCTTGTCCAGCCAGATCAGCAGTAACCCGCGCTTGCGTAGCGACGCCGTGTAGCTGGACCAGTTCGTCGTGCGGGTAGCGGGCGGGTGGTGGCTTGTTCATGCCGCATGTCTAACCGCATGGATTCACCATGTGAATCCTCGACGGTCAGAGTTCTGCAACAACGTCCAGCGGCCGTTTCAATTCCGTCCTCTGGCAGGACAGCCTCCATCTCTGCGGGCAATGCGTCCCCCGGCAGCACGCGCATAGGGTTCGCCAGTGCACGGGCGTCCCCCAGCTTGCGCCTGCCAGATCGAGCGCTGCCACCGCATAACCCTCGTGCAGGGCTTGCATGCGTTCGGGCATCTCTTGGGGCAGGTGCAGATCCCGCGCCAGAACCTGTGCAACGGCCCAGCCTGTTTCAACCCATGACGGGGCCCCTGGAACAACGCTGTCCAGCGCGGCAGCAAGGCAAAGGTCAAGGGGAACAAGGGGGGTGATGTTGTGCAGATAGTCCAAGACTGTGCACAATGCCATGGGCGGGACACTGTGGCCTGTCCCGCCCGATCTTGGCACTTGCAAGGCGCGGTTGGATCAGTTGGCGCGGGGGAAGAACAATTGCTTGCCGCCCACCTCGAAGCTTGCGATGGCGGCTTGGCCTGCATCCGAGATGATCCAGTCGATGAAGGCCTGACTCTGTTCGGCCTTGATATGCGCGTGTTTTTGCGGGTTTACAAGGATGATGCCATAGGGGTTGAACAGGACGGGGTCGCCTTCGAAGACGATGTCCAGATCGCCGCGGTTTTCGAAGCTCAGCCATGTGCCGCGATCGGTCAGGGCATAGGCGGGGACTTGGGTGGCGGTGTTGAGCGTGGCGCCCATGCCCGAGCCGGTGGACAGATACCACGCGCCTGCGGGTTCCACTCCGGCCGCGGCCCAGAGCGCTTTCTCGGCGGTATACGTGCCGCTATCGTCGCCGCGCGAGGCGAACGACGCTTCGGCGGACGCAATCGCGGCCATCGCAGCTTTGGCGTCAGCGGCTGCGCGCAGGCCTGCGGGGTCCGTGTCGGGACCGACGATGACGAAGTCGTTATACATGACATCAAAACGCTGCACACCGTAGCCATTGGCCACAAACTTCTCTTCCTGCGCGCGGGCATGGACGAAGACCACATCGGCATCGCCGCGCCGCCCGGTTTCCAGCGCCTGCCCCGTGCCTTGGGAAATCACGCGCACTTCGATGCCGGTCTCGGCCCGAAAGATGGGCAGGATATGGCCAAACAGCCCCGAATTCTCGGTCGAGGTGGTGGAGGCCACCGTGATGAACTCCTGCGCGGTGACAGGCAGGGCGGCCAGCAATGCGAGGGCGCATGTGGCCGACAGGATGAAGCGACGGGCATGGATCATGGGCTCTCTTTCCTTTTTCGATGATTACCAGATCAGATCGCCCGCGAGGAAGGCGCGGGCCTGCGCGGTCTGGGGCTCCACGAAAAAGTCGGCGGCGCGCGCGCGTTCGATCAGTCTGCCGCTATGAAGGAAGGCCACGTCCTGCGCGAGGCGCCGGGCTTGGCCGAGGTTATGTGTGGTCATCACGATGGTAATGCCGTCCTCCGAGAATTGCGCGACCATCTTCTCGATGATCCGGGTGGCAGAGGGGTCGAGCGCAGAAGTCGGTTCATCCAGAAACAGCACTTGCGGGCGCATCGCCCAGGCGCGCGCAAGGGCAAGGCGCTGTTGCTGCCCGCCCGAAAGCAGGCGGGCGGGGCGGTCGGCCATGTCCTTCAGCCCAAACCGGTCCAGCGTGCGCGCGATCATGAAGCGCCGCTCCTGCGCAGCCATGCCCGTCAGCGCCAAGGGGTAATCAAGGTTCGCCACGACCGAGCGGCGCAGCAGGACAGGGCGCTGGAACACCATCGCTTGTGCTGCGGGCCGCGCACTGCCATCGGCCCAGATGCGCTGGCCGGAAGTGGGGTCGATCAACCCGTGGCACAGTCGCAGGAACAGGCTTTTGCCTGCGCCGTTCGCGCCCATGACCATCAGCCGCCGTCCTGCCGGAATGGTCAGCGTTATGTCGGACAGCAGCGCCGCCGCGCCTACAGCATAGCCCATGGCGCGCAGTTCCAGCGGCAGGATCGCAGCCGTCATCCCAGCCGCCTCTTCGCCCATTCGCCTGCACCCCAGGCGGCTGCGTTCAGCGTCAGGGTCAGGGTCAGCAGGATGATCCCCAACGCCACGGCCAGCCCAAGATTGCCGCGATTGGTCTCGAGCGTGATTGCGGTGGTCATGGTGCGGGTATGGCCTGCGATATTGCCGCCCACGATCAGGACCGCGCCGACTTCGGCACTCGCGCGCCCAAAGCCTGCCAGCACGCCCGTCAGCAAGGACACGCGCCCATCCCAGAGCAACGTGGGCACAGCGCGCAGGCGGCCCGCGCCGAGCGACAGAAGCTGTTCGCGGTATTCGGCCCACAGATCTTCGACCACCGAGCGGGTCAGCGACACGACAATGGGCAAAATGAGCAAAGTCTGCGCAATGATCATGGCCGTGGGTGTGAACAAAAGCGCGAGCGACCCAAGCGGGCCCGAGCGCGACAGAGCCAGATACACGACCAGCCCCGCCACGACAGGCGGCAGGCCCATCAGCGCGTTGAACATCACGATCACCGCCCCACGACCAGGAAACCGCGCCAAGGCAAGCGCGGCACCAAGTGGCAGGCCAATCAGGCAGGCCAGCAGCACAGCGCTCAGTGTCACGCGCAAGGACAGCCCGATGATCTGCATCAAGGCCGCATCGCCACTGGCGATCAGGCTGAAAGCTGTTGCAAAGGGTCCATCCATTGAGAATCCTGTCAGAAAGCGTTAAGAAAAGATCAGAAACTGATATAGAATACAAATATGTAATCTTTGCAGGAAGTCGCATGATTTTGCAGGACGCTCAGGTGCTTCCCTATCCTGACGGCGCAGACCCGTCGGCCATACCCCCCCTGATGACCACGGCAGAGGTCGCGGATTACCTGCGCGTCAAGGAACGCACGATCTATGAGATGGTCGCGCGCCAGACGATCCCGTTCAGCCGCGCGACGGGCAAGCTGCTCTTCCCCCGTCGCCTGATCGATGCGTGGTTAGAAGCGCAGACCGAGCTTCCGGCGGCAGGAATAGCCCCCGCGCCGCCCATCTATGCGGGCTCGAACGATCCGCTTCTGGAATGGGCTTTGCGCCAGTCGGGGTCGGGGCTGGCTGTACTGGCGCGCGGGTCCGTGCGGGGGCTGCATGACCTTACCGAAGGGCATGCGGTGCTGGCTGGCTTCCACCTGCTCGATCCCGCCACGGGCGAATGGAACCTGGCCGCCGCCCGCGCGCATCTGCAGGGGCCAAGCCATGTGCTGATCCACTGGGCGCGCCGCACGCAAGGGCTGATCACCGCTGCAGGCAATCCGCTTGGCATAACCGGGCTGAAGGACGCCGCCAGCCGCCGCTTGCGCTTTGCCACCCGCGCAGGCGGGGCCGGGTCCACGCGGCTATTTGAGGTGCTGCTGGCGCGCGAGGGGCTGACCCTCGCCGACCTGACCCTGCTGGAGCGTCCGGCGGAAACCCATGCCGACCTTGCGACCCTGATCGAAACCGGCGAGGCCGATCTTGGCCTTGGCCTGCAAGCCGCCGCAGGGCATCTGGGCTTCATCCCGCTGGTCAGCGATGAAAGCTTCGATCTGGCCATGACCAAGCGCGCCTATTTCGAAACGCCCATCCAGTCGTTGCTGGCCTTCGCGCGTACCGACACGTTCGCCCGCCGCGCAACACATCTGGGCGGCTATGACCTGACTGACCTTGGCCGCGTTGTCTGGAATGGCTAGGCCGCTGAAAATGCTGGCGGCGGCGAAGATGCGCCCGCAGCGCTTGGCATCCGCGTCGCGGATTTCGCCGAAGGGATGCTGTCACCGTCAGAAGCGGAGCCGCTGGAGAGCGCGCAGGCCGCGCCACTCCCGCCCGCCCCCCTGACACCCCATCCCGAGCAGCCGGACATAGCGGCGCTGAACGTGCCTGTCGCCCCGGATCAAAGCGCGGCGCTTCTGCCCAGCATGCCAGAGCAGCCAGCGCCTGCCCGGACCGCGCCGACAGACATGATCGCAGCAACTCCGTCAGAGACCATCAGCCCGGACACAAACCCGTCCGAGCTTGCCCCCGCGACCAGCCGCACCCCACCCCCGCGCCCGGATCGCACGACCCTGCCCCAACCAACGCGGCAAGCCCGCCCCCCGCAGGGCAATGCGGCACAGACCGCCGCGCAAGGCAGTCAGCAAGGCAGCGACGGACCGTCCGCCAGTCAGGCCCCGGCGCGTGCGCAAGCCAGCGCAGGGCGATGCAGCGGCTTCCAACTACCCCGGCGAGGTCTTGCGCCGCATCTAGCACACGCGGCAAGCCCGCAGCTCCGCGCGGGGGGCGGTTCTGGTGGCCTTCAGCGTAGGGAGCAATGGCGGGTTGGCGTCAGTGTCCGTCGCGCAGTCTTCCGGCCACGCAGGGCTGGACCAGACCGCGCTCGACCATATCCGCCGCGCCGCCCCTTTCCCGCCACCGCCCGCTGGCGCACAATGTCAGTTCAGTTTTGAGTTCGTAGGCAGATAGCGCACAAAAGCCGAGTAAATTTGTCAGATTTGAATGGATTTCGCAGGCGATGAACGTTATATCAGGGACACATCCAGAGGACATGCCGATGCAGACTGCCGCTCTTGGGCCACAGGCCGCCCCGCTTGCCGCGCCGCTCGCGCCGACGCTGGCCTTGCTGCGGGTGCTGATGCGCCAATGCCGGGCAAAGGCGCGCGTCGAAGTGTTCGAGGCCTGCAGGCTGTTGATGCACGACCCGCGCGAAGGGGCGCAAGACTATGCCGATGCGTTGCTGCGTATTCTCGGCACAGGCCTGCCCAACGGGCCGGTCATCCACGATCTGCGCGCGCCAGAGCGGTCTTTCGATGAGAACTGGCTGCTCGCGCTCTTTTCAGCCCTGCAGCGCAAAGATCACGCCAGCACCACCTTCCTGCTGCGCGCGCGCTTACCGCTGCACCTTCGGCGCCCTGTGGGCTGGCTCGCGGCAGAGCTTGTGCAAAGGATGCCGGTCTTGACCGAACGAAACCCTCAGGATCAGAATTATTCCAAGAAATGTCTTGATCCGGTTTTCCGCCTGCATGATGCGTGAGCCATGCCGATAGCCAGCCATTTCCGTGTTGTCATTCTCCAAGATCATCAACAAGAAAGGGAGGGTCATGACCCAGACCGCAGCACAATTGACACCCAGCGCCAAGGAAGCCCTCTGCGAAGCGCTGAATCAGGCCGTCGCGCTTGACCTTGCACATATCGATGCAGGGAGAGGGGATTTTGCTCATGGGCTAACCTGACTTGCCCGCGATTGCGAAGGCCGCTGGGTCATTTGGTGAGAATCAGTTTCCCGGCGCGGGTAATGCGCAGCGTGTAGATCTGGCCATCCAGATCGATATGTGCAGTGCTGCCCTCCTGCGTCAGGCTCTGCGCGCGGTGCAGAGGGACGCTGTTGCTGGCATGTGCCGGGCACCGCCCCAGCGGTTTCAGCGGCTGGGTATCATCACGCATATGTCCCACCTTGCCGGGTTGCCGCCCTGATCGCGGGACTTGAGGGCTTGCACATCTGGCGCGCTCCTTGCGTTGAGACTGGATGCGCCGGGCTGACAGGTGTTCTGGCTAGGCTATGGGCATTAACTGACAGAAATACTCAGCTTTGTCAATCTGACCTTTATGGGGTATGGTGTTCCACTGGTGTAACACAGCCGTGGGGTCAAGGCGGCGCATCCGCCCCGATGTCGCAACATGCGCTCGCACAGGATCGGATGCGCCAGGGGGCTATCGCTTGGACAGGCCATGTCGGCACCACGCGTCCGTTGCCGAAAGACCAGCGCGGCGGCTCTGGCCTCTGACTGCTCAAGTCTTCTGGTGCTGCTATCAGGGCAAGCCGACCCCGTCCCAGACGCTGATCGCGAGGGCCTGATTGGCCCCATAGACAGCCTTGTTCGTGTCGCTGCGCTGGAAATCGGCGTCGTCAGGAACTCTATCAGCGCCACAGCATTCTCGCGCCTCATTCAATCGCGCTCGCCATTCTCCTCGGACCAATGGCAAACAAGGCTCGCTCTGGCTGACCATCGCGGCATCCATGCCGCCATACCTGGCCCGCTTTCGCCGTCAGGCTCGAACCAGGGGCGCCTTTACGGCTCAATGTAAAACGACGCATCGCTCATGCCATGCTCGCGGCAAAGCTGCGCCACCGGCACACCGCCTTCGGCCTGTCGCAGGATCGCAATGATCTGCGCCTCAGTATATTTGCTTGTCTTCATTCGAATTCTCCTCACGCATCTTGCCGAGAAAATTCTACTTCCGCAGCCCCTGAAATTCAGGGGGGATTACCCGTTCCGCCAGCTGTAGCCAGACCTGTCGACGGAGTCAGCTCCCTACCCGATCTCGGCGAGCAGATCGCGCCCGCGCGGATCTTCGACTTCGATCACCCAGAGGTCAGGATCAAAGCCGCGCTGGCGGGCGATGGCGGCATCGACATCGGCCTCCGGACCTTCAACGAGCACCTGCCAGACGCGCGCGCCTGTGGCCAGATCAAACCCACGCATGAAGGCCCGCGCCGTACCGTCCATGAGCGCGAGTTTGACCAGCACAGCCCCTGCGGTCCCATCACCGCGCGCAATCACATAGGCCGCGATGCCTTCGATCTGCAGGCGGCGCAGATAGGCCGCCACCCAGATCCCGGTCGCAAGCCGCGCGCTCATGTATTGCCGTCGCGGAACTCCAGCCCCATTTCAGAATAGCGCTCGGCGTCTTCCATCCAGTTCTCGCGCACCTTGACTTGCAGGAACAGATGCACCGGGCGGCCCAGAAACTCGGTGATTTCCTGCCGCGCGGCGGTCGAGATCGCCTTGATCGTCTCGCCCTTGTTGCCCAGCACAATGCCCTTGTGCCCGTCGCGCATCACATAGATCATCTGGTCGATACGCACGGATCCGTCCTTGCGCTCCTGCCATTGCTCGGTCTCGACGGTCAGCTGATAGGGCAATTCCTCATGCAGGCGCAGGGTCAGCTTCTCGCGCGTCATCTCGGCCGCGATCATGCGCATGGGCAGATCGGCGATCTGGTCTTCAGGGTAAAGCCAAGGCCCTTCGGGCAGCGCACCGGCCAGCCACGCGCGCAAGGCATCGACGCCATGGCCCTTCTCAGCCGAGATCATGAAAGTCTGCGCGAAAGGGTAGGCGTCATTGAGCTTTGCGGACAGTGCCAGCAGCACTTCGGCCTTCACCCGGTCGATCTTGTTGATGGCAAGCGCGACCGTCTGGCCCGCATGCACCCGCTCGCGCAGCGCGTCGATGATCGCCTGCGTGCCCTCGGTCAGGCCGCGATGCGCCTCGATAAGGAGCACGATGATATCGGCATCCGCTGCGCCCCCCCAGGCCGCGGCCACCATCGCACGGTCCAGCCTGCGGCGCGGACGAAACAGGCCCGGCGTGTCCACAAACACGATCTGCGCCGCGCCTTCCAGCGCCACGCCCCGGATGCGCGCGCGGGTGGTCTGCACCTTATGCGTCACGATCGAGACCTTGGCGCCCACCATGCGATTGGTCAGCGTCGATTTCCCGGCATTGGGCTCGCCAATAAGTGCCACGAACCCGGCGCGGGTGGATGTGTCGGTCATGTCTGGCCCTCCAGCCTGTCCAAAAGCGCGCGCGCGGCCAGTTGCTCGGCCTGCCGCTTCGAGCCCGCCCGCGCCTGTGCGCTCTCGCCTGTATCGAGTTCGGCCCCGATGATGAATTCCGGCGCGTGATCCGGGCCGGAGCGCGCGCGTTCGACATAGCGCGGCGGGGCCAGCCCGCGGGCCTGCGCCCATTCCTGCAACATGGTCTTGGCGTCGCGCGCATCGCGCTCGACATCGGCCAGGCGCGCGCTCCAATGCTGCATCACCACGGCGCGGGCCGCATCAAACCCGGCATCGAGATAAACAGCTGCGATAACCGCTTCCATCGCATCGCCAAGGATCGCTTCCTTGCGCCTCCCACCCGAGAGCATCTCTGAGCGCCCGAGTTTAAGCACAGCGCCCAGATCGAGCGCGCGCGCAACCTCAGCGCAGGCTTCCTTGCGCACCAGCGCGTTGAACCGCGGCGCAAGCTGGCCCTCGGTCGCGGTCTTGTCCGCGGCCAGCAGCGCCTCGGCCATCACCAGCCCCAACACGCGGTCGCCCAGAAATTCCAGCCGTTGATTGTCGGGCCGCGACGGAGCGGACATGGAGGGATGCGTCAGCGCGCGGTGCAGCAAGTCGGGCCGCGCGAAATCGTGGCCCAGCCGGGCCGCGAAATCGCGCAGCTCGCGTGACAGCTTCACTGCAACCTCTGGAAGAAGCGATCCGAGCGCCATGTCCAGAAGAAGAACAGCGACCGCCCTTCGGCGCTGAATACGACATGGCGCGCCCGACCGATCAGATGGTCAAACGGCACCATGCCCACACCGCCCACTTGCTGCGGCATGCGGCTGTCGAGCGAGTTGTCGCGATTATCCCCGATGAAGAAGAAATGTCCTGCGGGGACAGTGAAGACGGGCGTATTGTCACCCGCGCCACTATCGACGATGTTCAATACCGGGAAGCGCACTCCATTGGGCAGGGTTTCGATCATGCGCGATTTGCGGCATTCACCACCCTCGCCCACTGGCGCGTTCTCGCAGCGCGGGAATTGCCCGGCGCTGCCCTGCCGCGCAAAGACCTCGATGAAATCGCCCGCAGGCTCTTGCGGGACAGGTTGATCATTCAGCCACAGCTGCCCGTCGCGCATCTGCACGCGGTCACCGGGCAGACCGATCAGACGCTTGATGTAATCCGCGCCGGTGCTGGGATGGCGAAACACAACGATGTCGCCGCGCTCAGGATCCGAGGCGAAAATCCGGTCGGGGATGGGACAGATCGCGAAGGGGCAGGAAAAGCGCGAATAGCCATAGGCCATCTTGTTGACGAACAGAAAATCGCCGATCAGCAGCGTTTCCTTCATCGAGCCTGACGGGATCCAGAATGGCTGGAAGAAAAGCGTGCGAAAAAGACCCGCAATCAGGAGCGCATAGATGATTGTCTTGAAATTTTCCCAGAACCCGTCTTTCTTGCCGTCGATCGCGCTCATTTCGCCTGCCTCTTGCCCCTGATGGTCGCGGGCTTCATGGGCGGGGGCGCGGGCCGTGTCAAGCGAGAGCGCGCATGCGCCCAGAAACGTGAGCGAGAAAATTGGGGCTTTCCAAGCCTGCCACGCGGTCATATAACACAGGCCATGTCATTGCGTATCGCATCCATCTGCCTGCCCGGACTGCTGCTTCTTAGCGGCCTCTGAGCGTGTCCTGCAGCAGGCGCGCCGCTCAGAGGTGACAAGCGCCCGCCCTACCCCCGACATGGATCGCAGAGACAGGATAAAGACAGATGACCCAGACATCCCAGGATCAGGTGTTGATTTTCGACACAACCTTGCGCGACGGCGAACAAAGCCCCGGCGCGACCATGAGCCACACCGAAAAGCTGGAAATCGCAGCCCTTCTGGACGAGATGGGCGTCGATATCATCGAGGCGGGATTTCCCATCGCGTCCGAGGGTGATTTTCAGGCCGTGACCGAGATCGCGAAAAACGCGAAGAACGCCGTGATCTGCGGGCTGGCGCGCGCCAATCTCGCAGATATCGACCGCGCCTGGGACGCTGTGCGCCATGCACCGCGCGCGCGGATCCATACCTTCATCGGCACCTCGCCGCTGCATCGCGACATCACCGCGCTCGATCAGGGCAGAATGGTGGCGCGGGTGCATGAAACAGTGACCCATGCGCGCAACCTCTGCGACAATATCCAGTGGTCACCCATGGACGCGACGCGCACCGAGCATGATTTCCTCTGCCGGGTGGTCGAAACCGCGATCAAGGCCGGGGCGACAACGATCAACATTCCCGACACTGTGGGCTATACCTATCCGCGCGAAAGTGCTGATCTGATCGCGATGCTGCTGGAACGTGTGCCGGGCGCGGATAAGATCATCTTCGCCACCCATTGCCACAATGATCTGGGCATGGCGACCGCCAATGCGCTGGCGGCAGTGGAAGCGGGCGCGCGTCAGGTTGAGTGCACGATCAACGGTCTGGGCGAGCGTGCAGGCAATACGGCGCTGGAAGAGGTCGTGATGGCGCTGAAGGTGCGCAATGACATCCTGCCCTATGCCACGCGCATCGACACAACGAAGATCATGGGCATCTCGCGCATGGTCGCGGCAGTGTCGGGCTTTCCGGTGCAGTTCAACAAGGCAGTCGTGGGCAAGAACGCTTTCGCGCATGAATCGGGCATCCATCAGGACGGGATGCTGAAGAACAAGGAAACCTTCGAGATCATGCGCCCCGAGGATGTGGGCCTGACCGCGACCAATCTGGTCATGGGCAAGCATTCGGGTCGCGCAGCACTGCGCGCAAAACTGTCGGAACTGGGCTATGAGCTGGGTGACAACCAGCTCAAGGATGTGTTCGTCCGCTTCAAGGCGCTCGCGGATCGCAAGAAGGAAGTCTATGACGACGACCTGATCGCGCTGATGGCGCAATCGAGCCTTGAAGATGATGACGCCTTTCTGCAGCTGCGCCGGCTGCGCGTGATCTGCGGCACCGAAGGCCCGCAAGAAGCCGAATTGACGATGCAGGTCGGCGGCGAGGAGAAATTCATCGACGCCACGGGCGACGGGCCCGTGGATGCGTGTTTCAACGCGGTCAAGATGCTGTTTCCGCATGAGGCGCGGCTGGAGCTCTATCAGGTCCATGCCGTGACCGAAGGCACCGATGCGCAGGCGACCGTCAGCGTGCGGCTGAAGCTTGAGGGCGTGGTCTATTCGGGCCAGTCCTCGGATACGGATACGGTCGTGGCTTCGGCCAAGGCCTATATCAACGCGCTCAACCGGCTGGTGCTGCACCGACATCGCGGCAATCTGTCGGCACTGATGAGCTCGGCAGGCTGATCCGCTCATCCTGACAGTCTGCATTCAGAAGCCGCGCGCCCGTCGCGCGGCTTCCATAACGCCAGATCAGTCCTGCGCGCGCAAGACCTGCGCAGGCCGGACCGAGAGCGGGCGCAGCGCGAAAGCCAGTCCCGCCAGCAGCACGGCCAGGATCCCGCCGATGATGACCGCGATCGCCGAGACCGGCTCGAAGACATAGCTCGCCTCCATCACGAAGCGCATCACCGCCCAGGAGGCGAGCGCCGCTGCGCCCAAGGCGACCAGCCCCGCCGCCGCCCCCATCAGCATCGCGCGCAAGGCGAAACTCGCAAGGATCGCGCCCCGCGACGCGCCCAGCGTTTTCATCACCGCCGCCTCAAAGACCCGCGCGCGCTCACCCGCGGCCGCAGCCCCGATCAGCACCACGAACCCCGTCAGAAGCGTCGCAAGCGCTGCGTAGCGCGTCGCGGTCGCCATGGTGGACAGCGCCTCGGTCACCCGCTCAGCCGCTTCGCGCACGCGGATCGCGGTAATATTCGGGAACATATTCGACAGATCGCGCAGGATCGCGCCCTCTGCGGCCTCCAGCGCATAGACTGTGGCGATATGCGTATGCGGGGCCGACCGGATCGGTTCGGGCGAAAGCACCATCACGAAGCCGATCCCGCCTGCCGAGAAATCCACATCGCGCAGATTGGCGATCTCGGCGGTCATGTCGCGCCCAAGGATGTTCAGCGTCACGCTATCCCCGACGCTCAGCCCCAGATCAGCCGCCTGCTCGGCCCCGAAACTGACCAGCGGCGGGCCGGAATAATCGTCAGGCCACCATTCGCCAGCCGTCAGCACAGTGCCTTCGGGCATGCCTGCCGCGTAGCTGATCCCCCGATCGCCGCGCAGCACCCAGTGATCCGAGCGTGGATGCTCCCGCGCGGGCATCCCGTTCAGCCCAGAGACGATCCCGCGCAGCATCGGCGCTGTTTCAACCCGGTCGACATTCTCATCCGCATCAAGCCGCGCCAGAAACCCTTCAAGCTGCGAATTCTGGATATCGAGGAAGAAATAACTCGGCGCGCGGTCCGGCAGGTCAAGCGCAATCGCGCGGCGCAGGTTGCTGTCAATCTGGCCGACAGCGGCCAGCACCGTCAGCCCCAGCCCCAGCGACAGGATCACGGCACTCGCCCCTTCGCGCGGGTTGCTGATCGCGCCCATCGCCATGCGCAGCGCCGTGCGCCCCCGCAAGGCGCGTGCGCGGGCCAGACGGCGCGCAAGCGCGCGCACGCCCAGCGCCGCCACGGCCAGCACCGCCAGCGCGCCCATCACAGCGCCTGCGGTCGCAAAAGCCAGGATCGGCACGGCTGCGAAAGCCGCCGCTGACAGAACCAGCGCTGCGACCACGCCCAATGTGGCCAGCAGATAGGGCCAGCGCGGCCAGCCCTTTGCCGTCTCGGACAGGCCCCGGAAAATCGCCGCCGCGCGCACATCTTCGGTCCGCGCCAGAGGCCAGAGCGTGAAGATCAACGCAGTCAGCGTGCCGTAAAGTGCCGCCTCGATCAGCGCGCGGGAATGGACGCGAATTTCCAGATCGACGGGCAATTGATCGGCGACCAGCGGGGCCACGGCAAAGGGCGTCACCGCCCCCAGCACAAGCCCCAAGGCCACGCCGATCACGGTCAGCACCCCGATCTGCATCAGATAGACCGCAAAGATCGTACGCCCTTCCGCCCCCAGCGTCTTGAGCGTGGCGATCACATTGGTCTTGCCGTCCAGATAGGTCCGCACCGCCGCCGACACGCCCACGCCCCCCACGGCCAGCCCGGCAAGCCCGACGAGCACGAGGAAGGACGAGACCCGTTCAATCACATTGCGCACCTGCGGCGCGGCATTGCGGCTGTCGCGCCAACGCACGCCTGCGCCCTCGAACTGCCGGTTGACCGTGCGGCGGGCCTGATCGAGCGTCTGGCCGGGCAGCATCAGGCGGTAATTCACCTCATAAAGTGTACCGGGGCCCAGCAATTCCGCCTCGGCCAGCGCCTCGGTCAGTACCAGCGTGCGCGGACCAAAGCCGAAATTCGCGCCCAGCCCATCCGGCTCGCGGGTGATATGCGCAGTCAGGCGGAACTCCTGCACCCCAAGGCGGAAGGTGTCGCCGATCTCGAGCCCCAAGCGCTCGGCCAGAATGCGCTCCATCACGCCGCCGGGCAGCCCGTCGTGATCGGCGAGCGCCTGCGCCAGCGGGATCTCGGGCGCAAGCCCCACGCGACCCACCAGCGGATAAGCGCTGTCCACGCCCTTGACCTGCGTGACCGACCGCTCGGATATCTCGCCCTCGCCCGCCACGGCCATCGAGCGGAAATCGACCACTTCCGAGACCTCCGCCGCGAAACCATCAATCCAGGCGCGTTCCTCAGCCGTGGCGAAACGGTAGGTCATGCGCAATTCCGCATCGCCGCCCAGAAGCGTCGCGCCTTCGCGCGCCAGCCCGTCATCGATGGCACCGCGCACAGACCCCACAGCCGCAATCGCGCCCACACCCAAGGCGAGGCAGGTCAGAAACACCCAGAAGCCGCGCAAGCCCCCGCGCAACTCACGTCGCGCAATGCGCCATGCGACGGCGCTCATTCGGCGGCCTCGGCGCGGGTCGGGCGATCTTCGCCCGCGATACGCCCGTCGGCCAATCGGATCACGCGATCGCAGCGCGCGGCCAGGTCCGGCGCATGGGTGACCAGCACCAGCGTCGCCCCGTGCTTGTCGCGCAAGCCAAACAGCATATCCATGATGGCCTGCCCGTTCGGCCCGTCCAGATTGCCCGTCGGCTCATCCGCCAGCAGGATCGCAGGACGCGGGGCCGCAGCCCGCGCCAGCGCCACGCGCTGCTGCTCGCCGCCCGACATCTGCGCCGGGTAGTGATCCATCCGGTGGCCCAGCCCCACGGCACGCAATTCTTCCTCGGCACGCTCGAACGCGTCGCGCCTGCCCGCCAACTCCAGCGGCGTCGCGACATTTTCAAGGGCTGTCATCGTGGGAATAAGGTGGAAAGATTGAAACACGACCCCCATATTCTGGCGACGAAACCGGGCCAGTGCATCTTCGCCAAGCCGGGTCAGATCGTGGCCCAGCGCCGTGACAGACCCTGCCGTGGCGCGTTCCAGCCCGCCCATGAGCATGAGGAGCGAGGATTTGCCAGACCCCGACGGCCCGATCATTCCCACCGTCTCACCACGCGCGACATCAAGCGTGATGCCTTGCAAGATTTCCACCGGCCCTGCATTTCCCTGCAGGCGCAATCCCACATCCCTGAATGAGAGCACCATGTCAGACATTCCTGTTACCTTTTCCAAAATCCGTTCTCTTGCATATGGGGCCGCGATGCGCACAAGCAACCGCTGCGCTGCGGCGATCCTGTCTTTCACGCTGATCGCGGCACCGTCCGTCGCGGAAACTGACGCGGATGTATTGCGGCTGGTGGCCTTGGGCGACAGTCTGACCCAAGGCTACGGGCTGCCCACGGATGACGGGTTCGTGCCCCAGCTTCAGGCCTGGCTTCAGGACCAGGGGCTCGCGGTCGAGGTGATCAATGCAGGCGTGTCAGGCGACACCACCGCCGGCGGGTTGGAGCGGATGGACTGGACGCTCTCGGAACCTGTTGATGCAATGCTGGTCACATTGGGCGGCAATGATCTGTTGCGTGGCCTCAGCCCGGCAGCAAGCAAGGACAACCTGCGCGGCATCCTCGAGCGGCTGGAACGCGACGGCATCCCCGCGATGCTGGCAGGCATGCCCGCGCCGGGCAATTACGGGCCGGAATTCAAGCTGGCCTTCGAGCGGATGTATATCGACCTTGCCGGTATTTTCGACGTGCCGCTGATCCCCAATTTCATGCAGCCCATGACCGACAAGGCCGATGCGGGTGCCAGTTTCAATGATCTGATGCAGGATGACCACATCCATCCCAATGCCGAAGGCGTGGCGCTGATCGTCGAGCATATCGGCCCGCAGCTGCTGGACTTCCTGCACGGATTGGACGCAGAGGCATCCTGAAACCACTGATCCGCGTTGTGGTTGTGGCGCGCGACGCTTCTTGCTATGTCAAAGCCGAATTTGGGCGATTTCGCGTCGCCACCCCCTGTGAGGGGGCGGCGTGCATCTTATGGGGCAGAACGTAAATGAGCAGGCAGAACTATATTTTCACATCCGAATCCGTTTCCGAAGGCCATCCCGACAAGGTCTGCGACCGGATCTCGGACGCGGTGCTGGATGCGCTGCTGACGGAAGAAGAAACCGCGCGCGTCGCCTGCGAGACTTTTGCCACCTCCTCGATGGTGGTGATTGGCGGCGAGGTGGGGCTGAGCGATCCCGAACGGCTGAAGGATTACATGGGCCGCATCCCGCAGATCGCCCGCGATTGCATCAAGGATATCGGCTATGAACAGGACAAGTTCCACTGGAACACCTGTCATGTGCTGAATTTCCTGCATGAACAATCTGCCCATATCGCCCAAGGCGTGGACCGCGACGGGGCAGGCGATCAGGGCATTATGTTCGGCTATGCCGTCGATGAGACACCGGAATTGATGCCCGCACCGATCCAGTATGCGCATGCGATCCTGCACCGCCTTGCCGATGTGCGCAAATCCGGCGCCGAGCCGACGCTGCGCCCCGATGCCAAGACCCAGCTTTCGCTGCGCTACGAAGACGGCGTGCCCGTCGAGGTCACGCAGCTTGTGCTGTCGACCCAGCATGCTGATGAAAGCCAGACCTCTGCCGATATCCGCGCGATTGTCGAGCCCTATATTCGCGAAGTTCTGCCTTCAAGCTGGCTGACCGACAAGACCGAATGGTGGGTCAACCCGACCGGCACCTTCGTCATCGGTGGGCCGGACGGCGATGCGGGCCTGACCGGGCGCAAGATCATCGTGGACACCTATGGCGGGGCAGCCCCGCATGGCGGCGGCGCCTTCTCGGGCAAGGATCCGACCAAGGTCGACCGCTCTGCGGCCTATGCCGCGCGCTATCTTGCGAAGAACGTGGTCGCGGCCGGTCTGGCGCGACGCTGCACCTTGCAGATCTCCTACGCGATCGGCGTGGCCAAACCGCTGTCGATCTATGTCGACACCCATGGCACCGGGGCCGTGGACGATGCCGCCATCGAGCAGGCCGTGAGCCGGGTGATGGACCTCACCCCGCTGGGCATCCGCACGCATCTGGGCCTGAACCGTCCCATCTATGCCCGCACGGCGGCCTATGGCCATTTCGGCCGCGCACCCGAAGCCGATGGCGGCTTCTCATGGGAACGCACCGACCTGACCGAGGCACTGAAAAAAGCGCTCTGAGGCGTCTCGCGCGCCGCTCACCACGCAAAGCGGCGCGCCAGTACGTCCATCACCGCATCGGGCGCAATCAGCGCCCGGTTCACCCCGTCGCTGGCATAGGCCGACAGGCCGCGCGACGGGCCGCTGACCAAAGGCAGGGCCGCCCAGACCGAGGCGAGGCAATTGCCCAAGCGCACCAGCGGCGTCGCCGGGTCGTAAAATCCGCAATCATGCATCAGAAACCGCGCCAGATAGGTCTGGACCTCGCCATCAAAGATCAGGCCGTCGGAAATGCCATGGGTCTCGACCAGCCCCAACAGGGTCAGGTAAATGAACTGATAGCGCCCCACCGCAGATGAGATCGTACCCATCGCGCGGATCTCGCGCTGATAGGCGAGCACCTCGGCCAGGGTCATCTCGGTCAGCGGGCGGTCGGGCAAGATGGGCGCGAAATCGCTGATCGTGCCAAAGCCGCGCGGCCCTTCGAGATTGCCCATCATGTTCAGGAATTCGACATCATTGGCGGCGAAACTGGTAGGCTGTTGCGCATCAGCGCGCGCCGCACAGGCCAGAGCGATCGCGCAAACCCACAAGGCCAAGACGCGCGCAACAACTTTTGCGTGTGTCTTTCGCACCACATCACACCTGTCTTTATCTGCCCACCCTGCATAGCGCCTCGCGCCTTAAGCGAGCGTAAAGTAAATTATGACAAAAGCAACAAGGCGGGTCGAGCAGACCTCCGCAACAGACTGACCAAACCCGCACCCTCCGCAACACGGGGGGCTTCAGCATATGGAGGACCATGTGAGCTTGAGAACAATCGCACAGATCGCGCCGCTTTGCGCGCTTCTGCTCTGGGGGGCGACAGGGCCGCTCGCTGCGCAGGACACCCCCGCAGACCCACCCCCGCTGAGTGTTCAGGTGACCTTCGCAGGCTTTACCTTGACCCCGGACCTGTCCGAGGACGGCCAGCCCGTCCTTGACGAAGACGGCCAACCGGTGATGACCCGCCTGCCGCTCGACGACAGCGTGATCACGCCCGGCGATCAGGTGCTCTACGTCATCACGCTGGACAATCCGACCGACGAGACTGCCACCGCGCTTGCCGTCGCGGCACAGATTCCCGCCACCATGATCCTCGACCCGTTCAGCATAACCGGACCCGAAGGGCTTCACATCGCCTGGGCAGATGAAGAAAACCCAACAAATTTTCGCCCAGTTTTCGACGAAATTGACGGGCAAGAGATCATGGCCGCTGATCTCGATCTTTTGCGCGCACTCAGGCTGACCCTGCCTGAACTG
>REBU01000012.1 GCA_007692585.1 Paracoccaceae bacterium
AGGGCCTCAACGATGCCATACTCCAGCATCAGCTCGGCCGCCTCAGCCCAGGTTGCGGGGTCGATCACTCCGATGGGACCGTTCCCTCCCGTCACATAGGGCTCCAGCAGTTCCAGCGTCCGGGTCTGGTAGGCCACATCCTTGTAGGGGGACCCTTCAGGAACGTAATTATCCACAACAATTCGCGCAGCTTCCGGCTTGTCGGCCAGCGTCCGCTCCCACCCGGCGAATATCGCCGCAAGAACAGAGCGCACATCATCGGGCCGGCTGCTCAGCGTTTCATCCGACACGACGATCGTCTGCGCCGTCGAGACAAACCCATGATCAGAGAGTTTGAGCACTTCAGGCTCCGCACCCGTCTGCGCGGCCACGCCGATCGGCTCGTCGATAACGTAGCATTGCACTGCGGCGAACTCGCCGGAGGCTGCTCTGCCCCATTTATCGGCATAGGGAATTTCTTCGACAGCGATGTCAGAGATCCCGCTTACCCCCTTTACCAAAGCCATCACTTTTACCCCATCGACATGAACGCCCACGCGACGCCCACGCAACGCCTCGAGGCCAGACAGGTTCGCGCCGACGGGCGCCATCAGCCCATATGGCGAGGCCTTGAACATCGTTGCGACCGCCTTGATCGGCGCGCCGGCAGCTTGCGCCGCGATGATCAGATTCTGCTCAGCGCATGCGAAATCAGCACGGCCTTCGGCGACGTCCATCACCGCGTTCACGCCATCAGCCCAAGGCCGCGCTTCCAGTGCGATCCCGGCCTGAGTAAAAAGGCCAGCATGATCGGCCATGAATACGCCTGCAAATTGCGCGTTGAACTTCCAGTCGAACTGGAATGTCAGAGGCGTCATCGCCCGCGCCTGGCCCGTTACAAACATCGGGGCCGCCAGAGCCGCAACGCCAGCCACGCTGCTCTGTGCTATCATGGCACGACGTGTGAATCTTGTCTTCATGGGTGACTTCCCGTTCAAGGTTCATCTGATCGATGACCAGTATTTGTCGCGTATTTCGACATGCAAGAAACCTCTCCGGCCAGCAGAGATATCTGCCATGCCAGCGCTGAGATTCTGGGCGGCTGAACTCCTGTTGCCCCCTTTTATTGCAGTCCGCAGACGTGGTCGGGTCGGCGGCAAGCCCCTTACCCTCTGGCCCGTCCAAAGCGGCGAGGTGACGCGCATGCGAGATGAGAAGAGGCGCCTGATCCCGGCAGACCGCGCGCCTCTTCCGGTTCAGGGGGCTGGTGGCCACATCGGAAGGTTTCTGCATCGAACCACGCCAAGGGAGCGCGAAGAAGGAACAAAGTTTCTGACCTGAAATCTTCTAAAGGTCGATGCGCAGTGGGCAGGACGGCGACGAGGCCGCAACACCAGCCTGCGATGCGCAAAATAATCTTTTCAGGCATGCCCCCGCAGCCTATGCAGGCCGGAACATGAAGGTTCCACTTGCACGCATCCAAGGGCTTTGCCGACGCGCGGTCTGGCGCGGTCTGGAGGCTGTCCGGCGGCCCGGTGACGGGCCTGCGCCAACCGCGCCGCGCCCTGTCCCGAGGGACCGGCCATTCCGGGTTGTGTTTCTGGTCTGCGAAAGCCGGAAATGGACCCAGCAACAGGTTTTCGATTGTCTTGCGGACACCCCGGGTCTGGCGGTCAGTTTTGCGCTGATCCCTTCGGATCTGGCTGTCAGGATGAGTGCTGCAGACCGCGCGCGCCATCATGCAAGCCAAGTCGCGGCCTTTGCCGCGCTTGGCCCGGTCAGTTGCGACCTGCTGGGGGCAGGGGACTGGTTGCGCGACCTGCGCGGCCTCGAGGCCGATCTGGTGATGCTTCAGCAACCCTGGGGGATGCAGGACGTGCCGCGACGTCTGGCAGGCAGGATCGCCTGCGCGCATATCAGCTACGAGCTGGGCGTGATCGATGACTCGCGTCAACAGGCTGCTCTACCGGATTTTCACCCCTGGCTGTGGCGGATGTTCGTGCCCGGCCCGCTCCATGCGCGAATGATCCGCCGGACGCCGGGGGCCATTGATCCCGCCCGCGTGATCGCCAGCGGCAGCCCCCGGCTGGATGCCTGGCGCGCGATGCTGCGGGGCGCGTCGAGCGCACCGACGGCGTCCGGCCCCCGCATTGTGGTCTGGGCCCCGCATCACAGCCTTGGGGCCCGGTCACTGCGGCTGGGCACGTTTGACTGGTCCGCCCCGGCCATGCTGAGCCTTGCGCGTGCGCAGCCTGACATGCGCTTCGTGCTCAGACCGCATCCCAACCTCTGGTATGCTCTGGAGCGCTTCAGGCCGGGGACGGCCGAGCCCTTCCGGCAGGCATGGCAGGCGCTGCCCAATACGCGGCTCTGCGAAGAGGGCGACCCATTGCCTGCGCTGATGGCCGCCGATGCGCTGATCACCGACAGCGCGTCCTTTCTGGCGGAGTTCCTGCTATCAGACCGTCCGATCCTGCGCCTGTCGCGGCCCGACAGCAAGCCGCTGTCGGAATTCGGTGCGCAGCTGCAACCCGGCTTTTACGACTGCCCCGATGCCGCTACCCTGCAACAGCATTTCGCCGCTGTGATCCTGGCCGGACTGGACCCGCTGCAGGCGCCGCGCCGCGCCCTGGCCGCAGCACTCTGCCCGCCCGGCGCCCCGGTTGCCGCCCTGCGCATCCGTGATGAAATTCTCGCCGCGATTGGCCGCTGAGCCGGGCGCGACGTCAGAAGCCCACACGGGCGGCGTAGCGGTCCAGCGGATAGGGCGGTTCCAGTGCCACGGCAATGAAATCGCCCGGCAGACCCTGCCGGACCAGACGCTGCGCGAAAGCGCGCTGCTCAGCCCGCGTCAGGCAGAGCGCCGAAAGCTGCTGTGCCACCCGGCGATCAGGCGAGGTGGTGATATTGGCATAGCCCGGATCAGGCACCCGCCAGCCGGGGCCATAATGCGCGGCCAGAAACGCCTCGGTGCCGACAGGGCGCAGCACCTCGACACCGCGCATCTGCACCTTCTCGACCTCGCGAAACCCGTCGAGCGATAGCGGCAGCCGCGCGCGCGGATGCAGCCAGACATGACCATCCCCGGGCGCAAAGACCGCGTGATTGTCGAGATGAATCTCAACCCCGCTCTGAGCATCGCGCACCCGGTGGGGGCGGCCAAGATGGTTCAGCCCGACAATGAACCCGCGGGCCACCAGACGCTCCATGATCTGCATCGCCTCAGCCTTGAAAGCCGCCGGCCCAGTGGCATCGCTGACATAGCCGACATCGAAATCATCATCTCCGGGGATGAAATCCCCGCCGCGATACTGGCCCAGAAGCGTGCCATAAAGCACAAAGAGCGGTAGGCCGATATCTTCGTCAAACACCTGCCTGACCCGGCTGTAGAGCGCCAGCATCTGGTCCTGACGCGCGTGCACCGCTGCCCGGTCGGGCTGCGGCCAGCCCTTCTTGTCCAGCGGACCCGTGGCCGCCAGATGATCGAAAATCCGCCCGTCACCGAAGGGAATGGCGATCTCGATGGCATGACACTGGCGCGCATCCCGCACCGCCCGGCCGGGGAAATACCGCAGATCGACGGCCAGGGCCGCGCCGCGCGCATCATGCAGGCTGAGCACCGCGCGCGGCGGGAACATCGCAAGCGCGGGGCGGCGGATCGTGTAGAGCAGCCGCGCGCGCCCCTCGGAGACCGGGATCAGCCCCAGATCGCGCAGGGTATGACCGTTCAGCCGCAGCGCCACCTTGCCCGCCGCGACCGCATCGGGATCGCTGAGCGTTGCGTTCAGCTTCACCCCCAGAAACCCGAATTCCGCGAAATACCGCCCCGGCGCAGGCGTGGTTTCGGCGCTGGACGAGAGCAGGGGCAGGGGCACCAGCGCGCAGGAAAACAGCGGATCGTGCAACCGGGGCGTCTGCCAGCGGCCCGGCCCGGCCTTGAAGAGGTGACGCATCTGCCACTGGCGCAGATCCGGATAGCCCGTCAGCCCATAGGCCAGCCCCAGCACCGAGGCCTTCACCCGCGGCGGGATCCACTGCTTGACCGGCTCGGGAACA
>REBU01000011.1 GCA_007692585.1 Paracoccaceae bacterium
AACCTACGACCAATTGATTAACAGTCAACTGCTCTACCGCTGAGCTACGCCGGAATATGGCGGCGATATAGCAAGTGCTCGGGGGCGCGTCCAGACCGAAATCGCATTGCTCGCAAAGGATCTACAAGAAACTGAAGACCGCATCAGGATGCACTTTTGGCGTGGCCGATACCAGATTGCGATGTCCAAGGTCGATGAGATGCGCAAAGACGTTCCGCGCCGCCGCGCGATGGAGGGGCAAAGGAGTATCGGTGTAAATGACCCGCACCAGCTCACCGACAGTCTTCGGGCCGTCACGCAAGCTGTCACAAATCTCCGCCTCGCGCTGCCGACGGTGGCTGCGCAGCGCCTCGATTCTGCCTTCGGCGTCGGTCACGGGTGCACCGTGGCCAGGGTAGAGGATACGTGCGGATTCTTGTGCCAACCGATCCAGCGAGCGCATGTAATCAGACACATCGCCGTCGGGCGGCGATACCAGCGTCGAGGACCAGCCCATCACATGGTCGCCACTGAACACTGCCCCGCGCCAGGCAAACGACAGATGATTGCCGAAATGTCCAGGTGTCCAGATCGCACGCACGCTATCAGAGCCGATCCAGATCCGCGTGCCATCAGCGAGGATCTGGTCAGGTCGAAAGCCCAGATCGATACCCTCCCCGCCGCCGATCAGCTCGGTTTCGGCCAGCGCCTGCATCCGCGCCGAGCGTCCCGCCAGAGCATCGCCAAACGCCATCACGGGTGCGCCTGTCGCTTGGGCAAGCCCCCGCGCCAGCGGCGCGTGATCGAGATGGGCATGGGTGACCAGAATCGCACGCAGCCGGCGCGGATCTTCCACAGCGCCCAGGATCGCCGCGAGATGTTCCGCATCTTCGGGACCGGGGTCGATCACGCAGAGCGCATCACCGCCAAGGATATAGGTATTTGTGCCCTCACCCGTCAGTGGCGAGGGATTGGGGGCGCGCAAAAGGCGCAGGTCAGGTTCCAGCCAGACGGGATCGGACATGCTCGCGAGATTAGCCTGCGACTGGCGAGAAGGCTATGGTTTTCCTGCCATGCCCGCTTGTGAGCAGCCGAGGCTTTGCCTATCGTGGCCCCATGAAATCGCGCCTCTGGTTCAAACGGGTCTTTCCAGCCAGCTTTTACGGGCGGGCGGTGCTTATCTTGATCGCGCCCATCGTTGCGATTCAGATTGTGCTGTCAGTGGTGTTTGTGCAGCGTCATTATGAGCGCGTGACGACGCAACTGACCACCAACACCTCGCGGATTGTGCGCATCCTCGTCGACAGGCTCGATGCAGTAGCGGATCCTGAACAGGTCTTGAGCGAGTTTCGTGACGTCTTCGCGCAGCTAGAGATCCGGATTGCGTTGGTACCAGCGCTTCCCGATGAAGTCGCGCAGCGGGAGTGGTTCGATCTTGCAGGCGCAGAGATCAAGCGCAGCCTGCAAACGTCGCTGCCGGAATTCCGACTTGTCGATCTGTCGCGTGACAGAGGCCGCGTCCAGATTTGGGTCGAGACCGACCACGGGCCGCTGGAATTGGCCGTCCCGCGCCGTTTGCTGACGACCGCCAATCCGCATCAACTGCTGGTGATTGTCTTTCTGGCCTCTGTCGTGATGACGCTGATCGCCTTCCAATTCCTGCGTCTGCAAATCCGCCCCATCCGCAGGCTCGGTACGGCAGCAGAAGCCTATGGGCGCGGCGAGCGGGTGGCGTTGCGCGCCACCGGGGCGCGTGAAATCCGGGCGGCAGCGCATGCGTTCATCGACATGCGCAACCGGCTGGAACGACAGCGCACACAACAGCAACTGATGCTATCGGGCGTCAGCCATGACATGCGCACGCCTCTGACCCGCATGCGGCTGATCCTGTCGATGATGGACGAGAGCGAAGATCGTGCCGCCCTGGAGGTGGAAATCGCAGATGTCGAACATCGGCTTGAGCAATTTCTCGAATATACCCGCAGGCAGATCAGCGAAGAAGCGGCGCAGGAGCTTGCCCCGGAGGAGATGATCGGAGCCCTTGTCGCCCGATACAGAAGCGCGGGCCATAAGGTCGACTTTCACAACCTCATCCCACCGCAAACCCGGCTGATGGCGCAACCTGTCGGCGTGTCACGGGCCTTGGACAATCTGCTGAGCAATGCGCTGCGACATGGCTCCATAGCTCGGATCACCACAGAGCTGCGCGCAGATGCGCTGGTCATTTCAGTCGAGGATGATGGGCCTGGCATCCTGGAAAGCGACCGGTCGCGGGCGATAGAACCCTTCCTGCGGCTTGACGCCGCGCGCAACAGCGACAGTGGTGGCGTCGGCCTCGGGCTGGCGATCGTCGCGGAAGTCGCACGGACACATGGCGGCGCGCTGGAGCTTGGGCAGAGCCAGCACCTCGGCGGGCTGTCCGCGCGGCTTGTCCTGCCTCTGGTCCCGTCGGCTCAGAGCCGGTAGAGCGCGCCGAACTTGGCGTCGAGATAGTCGAGCAGCGGCGCCGCATCTGGTGCTGCGCCGCAAGCAGCTTCGATGGTATCGCGGGGGTTGCGCAAGGCGCCGTGGACCTGCAGTTTCGCGCGCAGCCACCCGGTCGCCGCCGTCAGATCACCCGCGCCAAGCTGGGCATCCAGATCGGGCAGTTCCGCGCGCAGCGCCTTGTGCAGACAACCTGCGTAGAGATTGCCCAGCGCATAGGTCGGGAAATATCCAAACAACCCCACCGACCAATGCACATCCTGCAAGACACCATTTGCCGGACGATCCACCGGAATGCCGAAATCTGCCTCGAAACGGGTGTTCCAGGCTTCTTCCAGATCGTCGGGGCGCAGCGTGCCGTGGATCAGTCCGCGCTCCAGATCGAAACGCAACATGATATGCAGGTTATACTGCACTTCATCGGCTTCCGTGCGGATATAGCCTCGCGTCACGCGATTGGCGGCGGCATAGAACCCGTCGGCATCCGCCACGTTCAGCGGCCCGAACTCGGCCAGCATTTCGCCATGTAGCCAGTGGCAGAAGGCGCGGCTGCGTCCAAGCTGGTTTTCATAGATCCGGCTCTGGCTTTCATGCACGCCCATTGACGCGCCCCGCCCGATGGGGGTCAGCCTGTAGGCAGGGTCAACACCCTGTTCATAGGCCCCATGCCCCACTTCATGCAGCGTCGAATAGAGGCAGTTGAACGGGTCATTCTCCGCGACGCGGGTGGTGATGCGCACATCATCGCCAGACCCGGACGAGAACGGATGCACCGCCAGATCGATGCGCCCGCGCCCCATGTCATAGCCGAACCTTTCTGCCAGATTGCGCGCCAGCCGCAACTGGCCGTCACGGTCAAATGTGCCTGTCAGCGCAGGCGGTGTATCCGCACCGAGCACTGCGTCGCGCAGGGCCACAAGCCGCGGGCGCATCTGATCAAAGATCGCTGCGACCGAGGCCGCATCAGTTTCCGGCTCATAATCGGCCATGAGCGCGTCATAGGGATCGCCGCCATCGGCAATGGCTTCGCCTTCCTCACGACGCAGCGCGATCATCTGGCTGAGCCAGGGCAGAAAGGCTGCGACATCACCTGCGGCGCGGGCTTCCTCCCACGCGGTCTGCGAAAGCGGCGTGATGCGCGCGAGTTCCGCCGCCAACCGCGCCGGCACCCGCGTGTTACGCGCGAAACCGCGCCGCAGTTCACGCAACTGCGCTGCGCCCGCGTCATCCGGGGGCTCGGCAGCGTCGAGCAGTTCCCCGAGCTTCGGATCGGTCCGCCGCGCGTGCAGCACGGCTTCAAGCGCGGCCATTTCCTCGGAGCGCTGCGCATTGGCGCCGCGCGGCATGACCGTCTGCTGGTCCCAGCCCAGCCGCCCGGAGACCTGCGCGAGCGCTTCGGTCTGGCGGGTGAAGTCCATCACTT
>REBU01000071.1 GCA_007692585.1 Paracoccaceae bacterium
CCACCACGGCAAGCTGCATCATCATCATCCGCGCGACCCAGAAGAACAGAATGTCCTGCCCGGTGACGAGAACAGAGGTCGGGAAGTATTTTTGCAGCTCCTCGGTCTGTTCCGGCCAGCCCAGCGTCCCGATGGGCCAGAGGCCAGACGAGAACCAGGTGTCGAGAACGTCCGGGTCGCGACGAAGCCAAACAAAATCCTCCGCAATCTCCTCACTCTTGCCCAATGAAAGTTGAACGCAGTACTCGTCGGCTCCATAATGACCGTAAGAACTACCGGCGACTCTCTCCTCCTCAACCGCGCGAGAAACTCCGTAATGTTTCTTGGCGAGCTCTGCGGCTTCACGAAACGTGGGCGCGCAGAAACGGACGGTAAACTCGGAGTCCTCGAACCCGTTGCGGCGCCCATCAATGTGGTTCTCTTGCGGCCCATACCACACCGGAATCTGATGCCCCCACCACAACTGCCGCGAGATGCACCAGGGCTCGATATTCTCCAGCCAATGATAATAGGTCTTCTCGCCCGATTCCGGCACGATCTTCACCCGCCCTGAGCGCACCGCCTCCAGCGCAGGCCCCACAACCTTCTCGGCATCGACGAACCACTGGTCCGTCAGCATCGGCTCGATCACGACTTTCGACCGGTCGCCAAAGGGCTGCATGATCTTCTTCGCCTCGACCAGCGGCACCTCTGCCGCAGGGTCATCCTCGGCCCCGAGCTTGCGGCCCAGACGCGGATCATCGGCGCGCGTCATGACCGCCAACCCCTCGGCGGTGATTTCCTCAACGACCGCCTTGCGTGCCGCATAGCGGTCGAGGCCCCGCAGATGGTCAGGCACAAGGTTCAGCGCATCGGCCTCGGCTTCCGACAGCGACCGTTCCCCACGCGCCACCGCCCCGGCAATCGCGGCGGCCTCGGCATAGGCCGCGCCATCGCTGCGCATCTGCGCGCGGGTGTCCATCAGCCGATACATGGGAATCCCGCCGCGCTTGGCCACGCCGTAGTCATTGGCATCATGCGCGCCGGTGATCTTCACTGCGCCAGAGCCGAAATTCGGGTCAGGGTAGTCATCCGTGATGATCGGGATCAGGCGGCGATGCTCTTTCGGCCCAACCGGGATTTCGCAGAGTTTTCCAGCTATTGGCCCGTAACGTTCATCCGATGGGTGAACTGCGACCGCCCCATCGCCCAGCATCGTCTCGGGCCGCGTTGTCGCGATCGAGATGTAGTCGCGGATTTCATCAACGATCACAGCGCCTTCGGCGTCTTTTTCGATGTAGCGATAGGTCGCGCCACCGGCGAGCGGATATTTGAAATGCCACATATGGCCGTCAGTCTCGATATTCTCGACTTCCAGATCGGAAATCGCCGTTTCGAAATGCGGATCCCAGTTGACCAGACGTTTTCCGCGGTAAATCAGACCCTTGTTATACATATCGACAAAGACCTTGATCACCGCGTCGTGGAAATTGCCGTCCTCGCCTTCGGGTGCTCCGGGCGCGCCGGACATGGTGAATGCGTTGCGCGACCAGTCGAGCGAGCAGCCCAGACGCTTCAACTGCCCGATGATCGTGCCGCCGGATTTGCGCTTCTGCTCCCAGACGAGGCCAATGAAATCCTCGCGCGAGAAATCCGTGCGTTTCTTTCCGTCCCCCGCGAGTTCACGTTCGACCACCATCTGCGTGGCAATCCCCGCATGGTCCTGCCCCGGCTGCCAGAGCGTGTCGAACCCGCGCATCCGGTGCCAGCGCACCAGAATATCCTGCAGTGTGTTGTTGAACGCATGGCCCATATGCAGCGAGCCCGTCACATTGGGCGGCGGGATCATCACGCAAAAGCTCTCATCGCGCCGCTTCGCCGCGCCTGCGCGAAATGCGCCAGCCTCTTCCCAAAGCGCCGCGATCCGCGCCTCGGCGGTTTTCGCGTCGAAGGTCTTGTCCATCGCCATCTGTCCGGTCCCGTCATGTCCGTGTATTCCACGCGGGTTGTAGCGCCCCGCGTGGACAAGGGAAAGCCCCGCAGGACGGGTCTAGAGCGTTGCGTTGACCGCCCCGCCATCCAGCAGCAGGTTCTGCCCGACGATGAAGCCCGCATGTTGCGAGCACAGAAACGCGCAGGCCGCGCCGAATTCGGCGGCTGTGCCATAGCGCTGGGCCGGGATGCTGGCTTCGCGCTGCGCGCGGGCTTGCGCGAGCGTCATCCCGCCTGCCTTGGCTTGCGCTGTGTCGAGCGCAATGGCGCGGTCCGTATCGTGGATGCCGGGCAGCAGATTGTTGATGATCACGCCTTTGCCCGCCACTTGTCGCGAGGTCCCTGCGACATAGCCCGTCAGCCCTGCGCGAGCAGAGTTGGACAGGCCCAGCTGCGGGATCGGCGCCTTGACCGAGCCTGAGGTGATATTGACCACGCGCCCCCAGCCACGCGTGATCATCCCCGGCAAAAGCGCCTTCATCAGTGCGATGGGGGTGAGCATGTTCGCATCCAGCGCCTTGATGAAGTCATCGCGCTCCCAGTCACTCCACAGCCCCGGCGGCGGCCCGCCTGCATTGGTCACGAGGATGTCGATCTGTGTGCAGGCCGCCAGCACGTCTGCGCGCCCGGCCTCAGTGGTGATGTCGGCGGCAACTGTGTCGACGCGCACGCCATGGGCACTGCGGATGGCGTTGGCGGTGGCTTCAAGCGCTTCTGCGCCGCGGGCGTTGATCACCAGATCCACGCCTTCCGCGGCCAGCGCCTCGGCACAGCCGCGCCCCAAGCCTTTCGATGCTGCACAAACCAATGCGCGTTTTCCTGCGATTCCCATATCCATGATCGGGCTCTCCTGTTGCGATCTTGCAGGGGTAGCACTGACGCCGGCCTACAGCCACATCCTTCAAGCAAATTTTTCCGCGCCGGGTCGTTGCTGGTCGCCCTTGGTCAATCGTCCAGGTCTTCGCGCGGGGATGAGAGCGCGATGATCGGGCCGCCAGCGGCGGTGGCGTCTTCCATGTCATGCGTCACCATGATCACCGGCAAGGCTCGCGCGCGGGCGCGTTCAAAGACAAAGCGGCGCATGGCCGCGCGCAGTTCACTGTCAAGCTTGGCAAAAGGCTCATCGAGCAGAAGCGCCTCCGGCTCTGACAGAAGCGCGCGCATCAGCGCCACGCGCGTGCGTTGCCCCCCCGACAGCGTCGCGGGGTCGCGATCCGCATATCCCGCAAGCCCTGCATCTTCCAGCGCAGCGTCGACCACGCGGGCGCGCTCGCGCGTGGCGCGCGGCAGGCCAAAGCCCAGATTGGCCCCGACTGACAGATGCGGAAACAGGATGTCGTCCTGAAACAGGATGCTGATGCGCCGCGCATGGGTCGGCAGTTCCGTGATGTCGCGCCCATTGAGCGCGATTTGCCCCTGCATTCGGAAGACCGGGGGCAGGGCGCCGATCAGCCCGGCCAGCAAGGTCGATTTCCCGCAGCCTGACGGACCCATCAGCGTCAGCACCTCGCCCTTTGCCACAGAGCGCGAGAGCGAGATCAAGGGCCGGTCGCCCCGCCAGATGCGCAGATCGTGCAAATTCAGGCTCATCCGATGCGCATCCCATGGCGGTCGCGAAAGAGCAAGGCAGGCAGTGCCAGGCAGAGGGCGAAAACCGCCATCGGCAGCGCCATCTGCAAAACGGCCCAGACCCCGATCAGCCGCCGGTTGGCCGAGCTCGCAAGCGCTACGGCTTCGGTCGTGACGGTCGTCACACGGCCCGCGCCGATCAGAAGCGTCGGCAGATACTGCGCCACGGATGTCGCGAAACCCACAGCCGCGGCCACCAGAAGCGCGCGGGTCAGCATCGGCAGCCGGATCGTCCAGAGCACCCGCATGGGCCGCGCGCCAAGGCTCGCAGCACTCAGCCCCGCGCGTGTGTCCCAGGCGCGCCAAGGGTCGGCGAGCGTCAGATAGACATAGGGCAGCACGAAAACGAGATGGGCCAGCGTCACCGCCGTTGGCGTGCCATCCACGCCAAGCATCAGCGCAAAGCTCGCCAGCCCCGGCAGAAATGCGATCTGGGGCACGATCAACGGCAGGTAAATCAGCGCCTTGGCGCTGCGCCCGGGGTTGGGGCGGGCCTGCAGGGCGGCAATGCTCAGGGCGAGTGCGATCAGCGTCGCGCCAGACGCGATCAGCGCGGTCATGCCCAGCACCGGCCAGAGCGTGGCGGCTTGCGCGGTCCAGATGCGCAGGCTCAGCGTCTCGGGCCAGAGCGCCGGGAAACGCCAAAGCCCGGCGAAGGACCACAGCAAAAGCCCCGCAAGCCCCAGACCGACTGCGACACCGATCAGCAGCGCCGCCCCCGCCCCAAGCGGGCGCAACACCCGGTCCAGCGCGACCCCGCGTGCGCCCTGCGCGGCCCAATGCTGCGATTGCCGCGCAATCAGCCGCTCCGCGCCATGCCAGAGCCCCAGCGCGGCAATCACCAGCCCAAGTTGCAGAACAGCCCCCGCCGCAGCCTGAAACCGCAGGGCAAGGTCGGGATGCGTCGTCCAGTCGAGGATCTGCACCGCCAGCGTCGGCGGGCGCGTGGGGCCGAGGATCAGCGCGACATCGACAACCGACATGGAATAGGCGAGCACCGCATAGATCGGCAGGCGGATCTGCGCGATAACCCGCGGTGCAACGGCCTTCATCCAGCCCATCACGCGACCATAACCGAGGGCGCGCGCCACCAACTGACTGCGCAGGCTGTCGGTCTGGGGCAGGGCGGCGAGGGTCATCAACAGCAGGAACGGCACTTCCTTGACGACCAGCCCGGCCACAAGCGCAAGCCCCAGCGGGTCATGGACAATCAGCAGGTCGGGCGGGCGTTCCCAGCCTGTGGCCCAGGGCGACAGCCCGCGCGCGATCCAGCCCGAAGGCGCGATCAGAAAGGCCAGTCCGAATGCCGCCGCCGCATGGGGCAACGCGAGCAACGGCGCGAGCGCGCGCGTGACCCAGAGAAAGCTGCGCGTGCCCTGCCACGCTGCCACGATCAGCAGCGTCAGCGCCAACGAGAGTGCGGTCGCGAGCAGGCCGGTGACGAGCGAAAGGCGGATGGCATCGGCCAGTCCGGGCCATGCCAGCAAGCCCTGCCATGGTGCGAGGCTGATTTCGGTGCCGCCAAGCGCGGGCAGATAACCGAAAGCCGGGCCTATCACGCCCGCAAGCCCTGCCAGCACGGGCAGGGACAGACAAATGAGCGCAGCCCAGAAGCCCGCACGCGCGATATATGTGTGTCCCATCCGTCGCGGGTTTCCTGTAGCTCAACGGGTTCGCATGCCTTGTGACGGAGTTGGGGGCGCGCGCGGCAGCGTCAAGGCGAAACGCTGTTCTGCGCCCGGAATTGCGGCCGAAACCGCGGCCCTTATATCATCCCCAGCGCTCCAGCGCGGCTTCATCAGTATCTTTTGCAGCAACCCATGCCGCGCTGTCAGCCGAGATTTCCTTCTTCCAGAATGGCGCGCGCGACTTGAGATAGTCCATCAGAAAATCCGCTGCCGCAAACGCATCCGCGCGATGGGCGGATGCCGTGGCGACCATCATGATCGTCTCGCCGGGTTGCATCCGCCCATAGCGGTGCAGGATCAACACATCGGCCAGCGTCCAGCGGTGGCTGGCGTCTTCGGCGATCTGGCGCAGGGCGCGTTCGGTCATCCCGGGGTAATGCTCGATCTCCATAGCCTGCATCTCTCCGCCATCATTGCGCACAATGCCGCAAAAGGTCACGACCGCGCCAATGCCTTCGCGATCTTGCGCGAAGCGGGCGCATTCTGCGCCGAAGTCGAATGGGGCCTCTTGTACGCGGATCTCCATTTCAGCCCCCTGTCATCGGCGGGAAGAACGCCACCTCGCGGACATTCGCAAGATCCGCGTCGAAATCAGCCAGTTCCTGATCAAGCGCCACACGGATTGCCGAGAGATCAAAGAAGGCCAGCGCATAGCGTTCGTCGCGCGCGCGCAATTCGACGATCAGGTCGTGGACTGTTGCCGCCTGGGTCGTGACCGTTTCGCGGGGCAGGCCGATACGTTCGCGCAGCCAGGCAAAATAGAGGATTTCCAGCGTCATCTCGGGGCGTCTTTCAGATAGGGTTGCGCCTTGCGGAAGTAATCCAGGCCTGTGATCAGCGTCAGGATCGCCGCGATCCAGATCATGGCCAGGCCCGTTTTCCAGACCAGATCACCGCCGCTGCGGGCCAGATCGACAACATTGACATCCTGCGTGCCGAATTCACTCAGCGTTTCGATCAAGGCGGTATGGCTGCGCAGGGTGGTCGCCTCGCGCACATATTCCAGCCCCATCGCAAGAAACAGCACCGCAATCGCGGTCATCTGCGCAGTCGTTTTCCATTTTGCGAGTTTCGTGACCCGCAAAAGTCCGGCATTGTCCCCCAGAAATTCGCGCAGGCCAGACACGAAGACCTCGCGGAACAGGATCGCCGTGGCGGGCAGGATCAGCCAGGGGTCCATGCCGGAATAGCCTGTGATCACCAGCAACGCGATCACTACCATCGCTTTGTCCGCAATCGGGTCGAGCATCGCGCCCAGGCGGCTTTCCTGTTTCCAGGCTCGTGCCAGATAGCCATCGAAGAAATCCGTGATCGCAGCCAGCGCGAAGAGCGTCAGCGCAAACCAGTCCGCCCAGGGACGATGAAAATAGAGAAACATCACCGCCACACCCGGTGCCGCAAGCAGGCGCAGGACGGTCAGGATGTTCGGAACAGTCCAGGGCGTCATGGTCTTGGGTCCAGCCGGTATCTGCGATTTCATCTTCATATCCTGAAAGCGCGCGGGGCGAATTGCAAGCCCTGCACAGGGTCGTCTTAGGCCGATCCCAGACGACCGGCAAGCCATTGCCCGATCATGTAATGCGCAATCGCCCCTTCACGCGCGGGCAGAAGGTCGGGATGGGCCCCATGCCAGGCGCGCAAAATCTCCTCGCGGCTGAACCAGCGGGCATCTTCCAGCTCGTCATCGAGCGTGATCACCGTGGACTGCGCGCGCGCCCATGTGCCGAACATCAGCGAATTCGGAAATGGCCAGGGCTGCGATGCCATGTAATGGACCTTGCCGATTGGGATGCCGGTTTCTTCCATCACCTCGCGCGCCACGGCGGCTTCCATGGTCTCGCCGGGTTCAATGAAGCCCGCAAGCGCGGAATACATCTTTTCGGGCCAGCCCTGTGACCGGCCGAGCAGCACATGATTGCCATGCAGAACCAGCATGATCACCACCGGGTCCGTGCGTGGGAAATGTTTCGCGCCACAGGCCGGGCAATGGCGTTCCCATCCAGCCAGCGCGATTTCGCTGCGCTGGCCACAGGCGGCGCAGAACTGATGCGTGCGGTGCCAGTTGAACAAGGCCCGCGCGGTCCCGGCCATCGCAGCCTCCGCACCGGCCAGAAGCGTCATCGCCAGGCGCAGGTCGGTGAACCGGCACCCTGGACCAGTGCCTGGGTAGCATTGCTCCGAACGGTCGATGAACATCGCAAGTGCCGCACGCTCAAGCGCGTCCGGCTCCCATGATGAGATATCCGCCGCAAAGCGACTGCGCCCGTCATGCTGGCCGAGATAAACCCAGGGGCGGCGGGCATGCGCAAGCATCGCGTGATCCGCGCCGATCCAGCCGAGTTGGTCGCCGCACAGATGCGGTTTGCCACGCCAGAGCGGCAGGATCAGACTGGACGGATCATCCTGCGCGGCAAGAACTGCGTGAGGGTCCGCCCGCGCCGCTGCATTGCGGCTGGTCCAGCTTGCATGGAAAGAAAATTGCAGTCTTGTCATCCAAATCGCCTTGTTTGTGTCGGTCGTGTCAAGATTCCCACAGCGCTGCCATCTTTTTGCCGAACTGCTCTCACTGGTTGTGTGAAAAGACACAGAAAGGTATTCAAGTTGTGTTCGCGGCGGATGTCGGTTGTACAGAATCGTCAGCCTCAGGCTGAGTTGAATGGTGTCTGTGTCGCGTAACAGCGAAGCGAGGGGCGCGGGACTCGGTGCAAAAGGTGATGGGACTTCAGCAAGCTGTATTGGACGCCTCGATTGGCGTTTCCGCAACGGTTGATCTGCGCATCATGGAGACCACGGATCTTCATATGCATCTGCACCCCTATGACTATTATTCCGACACGCCCGACCCAGGGTTGGGGCTGACACGTCTGGCCGGGTTGATCGATATCGCCCGGCAGGAAGTGCCCAATTCCCTTTTGTTTGACAATGGCGATTTTCTGCAAGGCACCCCGGTAGGCGATTTCATCGCTTTCGAACGTGGCCTGCGCGCGGGCGATCTGCATCCGATCACCGAGGCCATGAATGCGCTGCGCTATGATGCGATTACGCTCGGCAATCATGAATTCAACTATGGGCTGGATTTCCTCACCAAGGCAATGTCGCAAGCGGAATTTCCCGTGGTCGCGGCGAATATTCTGACGCAGGCCGGGCCAAGCCCGCGCAAGGATCGTCACTATGCCCGCCCCTATACATTGCTGCGCCGCAAGGTGACAGATCGCGCCGGGCGGTCCTATCCGCTGTGCATTGGCGTCATCGGGGTTGCGCCGCCGCAGATTACGGTTTGGGAAAGACAGGCCCTCGGAGGGCTGATCCAGACCCGCGACATGGTCGAGACCGTGCGTGCCTTCGTGCCCGAGATGCGCGAGGCGGGGGCGGATCTGGTCGTGCTTCTGGCCCATTCGGGCATCGGCCCGATCCGCCATAGCGAGAACATGGAAAACGCGATCATTCCGCTGGCCGGGATCGAGGGGGTGGATCTGATCCTGAGCGGGCACAGTCACCAGCTCTTCCCGTCGCGGCTTTTCGCCAATATCCCGGGCATAGATGTCGAGCGCGGCACGATTTGCGGAAAACCTGTGGTCATGAGCGGGTTCTTCGGCTCGCATCTGGGACTGATCGATCTGAAGATGCTGCATACGGGCGGGCGCTGGATGGTGCTGACGGCAGAGGTCACGACCCGCTGCCTGCGCGACACCCCGGCTGGGGCCAACAGGCCCGCGCTTCTGACAGACACCTCTTGCGCACAGATCCCGCGCATGCCGCGCGTGCGCAAGATCGTGGAGCGCACCCATCTCGAAGTCATCGAAAACAACCGCCAGCCAATTGGGCGTTGCGCGGCCCCGATCAACTCTTTTTTCGTCTATCTTGGTCAAACAGCGGCGACCGCCCTGATCGCAGACGCACAGGCCGAATTCGTGGCGCGCCATATCCACGCGCCAGAGCTGACCGAGCTGCCACTGCTCTCGGCCGTCGCGCCCTGCAAGGCGGGCGGGCTGGCCGGGCCGCGCAATTTCTCCAATGTGCAGGCGGGCACGCTGACCTTGCGGGCGCTGGGCGATCTCTATCTGTATCCCAACACGATTGCCGCATGTCGGGTGACCGGGGCGGATCTGCTGCTGTGGCTCGAGCGTTCAGCCTCGGCCTATAACCAGATCTATCCTGATCTGGCTGAGCAATTCCTCATGGATGCGACCTTCCCGTCCTATAATTTCGAGATCGTCTACGGGCTGGACTATGAGATCGATCTCTCTGCCCCCGCACGATTTACCGCCGACGGGCAAGAGATTGATCCCCGCCATGCGCGCATCCGCAATCTGACATGGCAGGGCAGGCCACTCGATCCGGCGGCGGAGTTTCTGCTGTGTACCAACAGTTTCCGCGCGCAGGGGGCTGGGGGGTTCGCAGGCACTGGTCCCGAAAATGTCGTCTTCGAGGATCCGACAAGTACGCGTGAGGTGCTGCGCGACTATATCGCGCGCCATGATGTGGTCCCGGTCAGAGATGCCGGGCCGTTCCGCCTGCAACCTGTGCGCGCGGCCACCGCAATCCTGCGCACGTCTGTCGCGGCCCATGCGCATCTCGATGCCGTGGCCGAACGTGATCCCGAAAGCCTCGGGATCGATGCGCAGGGTTTCATGCGGCTGCGCGTCAGCCTGTAGCCGGCTCCCCGGCGCAGCAGGCACAGTCCGGGCGCGGTTTGACGCGGATCGTCCGTGTCTCGTGATGCAATGCGTCATGGATCACCAGACGCCCGCGCAGCCCGGTGCCAGCGCCAGTCAGCTCCTTGAGCGCTTCAGTTGCCATCATTGCGCCGATGATGCCAGGCAGGGGCGCGATTACCCCGGCTTCGGCGCAGCTCGGGGCCAGTCCCGGCGCAGGCCGCGTCGGAAAGACACATTCGAAACAGGGCGCATCACTAGCCGGGTGATAGAGGCTGATCTGCCCTTCCCATTGCGTGATCGCGGCGGCGATCAGCGGCTTGCCCTGCGCCACGGCCATGCGGTTGACCAGATAGCGCGTATCGAAATTATCCGTGCCGTCCAGAATCAGGTCGTAATCGTCAAAAAGCTCGGAGGCGATCTCGGGTGTCAGGCGGCGGTGGTAGGGGCGTACCGTGATGAAGGGATTGAGCGCCTCCATCGCCATCTGTGCCGAGTAGACCTTGGGCGTGCCGATCATCTGGTCGCGATGGATGATCTGGCGCTGCAGGTTTGAGCCTTCGACCAGATCGTCGTCGATCACCCCGATCGTGCCCACGCCTGCTGCCGCCAGATAGAGCAGCACAGGCGCGCCCAGCCCCCCGGCGCCAACCACCAGCACACGCGCGGCCTTGAGTTTCTTCTGCCCGCTTCCGCCGATTTCGCGCAGCATGATGTGGCGCGCATAGCGGTTCAGCTCGGCCTCGCGGAACTGGTCGGGCGCGGGCATTTGCGGTGCGGGCGCAGGCTGGCTGCGGCGTTTCAGGCGGCCAATCACGCGGCTGTAGCCAAATCCCAGCGCGACCAGCCCCCCGAGGATCAGCCAGGGCCGGGCATCGCCGCCGGTGGCGCGGCGCAGCTCGGCTTCCGCGGGCAAGACAAGATGCGCGATCACGACAGCCAGGTAGAGCAGGCCAATCATCACCAGCCGCGCGCGGATCGGGGTCTTCATCACCCAGCCCAGCACCCAAAGCGCGAGCATCAGAAACAGAATGAACCCCATCAGCGCACTCCGGTCGATCCATAGCCGCCGCTTCCGCGCGCGGTTGTGTCCAGTGTCTCGGTGACCTCGAATTGCGCGCGAATGACCGGCGCGATGACGATCTGTGCGATCCGCGCGCCATGCTCCACGACGAAAGGCGCATCCCCGAGATTGATCAGAATGACCCCCAGCGGCCCACGATAATCGCTGTCGATGGTCGCGGGCGCATTGGGCAGCGCGATGCCATGGCGCAGCGCCAGCCCTGAGCGCGCCCGGATCTGCATCTCGTAGCCCGGCGGGATCGCGCAGGCGAGCCCGGTGGGCACAAGCTGGCGCCCCATCGGTGGCAGCACCAGTCCCGCAGCGCGGTCCTCAGTCGCAAGATTGGCGCGGATATCGGCCCCCGCCGCGCCCGCACTGGCATAGCCGGGAAGGGCGATCAGGGGGTCCGCCCCCTCCAGCCGTTGGAACCACACTGTCACCCGCATGTCAGCGCCTCGGCGATGCGGGCCGCCAGGCGGCGGGCGACCTCGGCCTTGGGCAGGCGTGGCCAGTCCTCCACCCCCGCTTGGGTGATCAGGTGCACTGCGTTTTCCGACCCGCCCATGATGCCTGTCGCGGGCGACACGTCATTGGCCACGATCCAGTCACAGCCCTTGCGTTCGCGCTTGGCCGTTGCATGAGAGATCACAGTCTCGGTTTCTGCAGCAAATCCCACCACCAAACGTGGCCGGTCGGCATGTGTCGACACTGTCGCCAGAATGTCTGGATTTTCTGAAAACGTAATCTCTGGAATGCCTTGTGCACCTTTCTTGATCTTTTGCGTGAAGTCTGATGCCACGCGCCAATCTGCCACTGCAGCTGCCATGACAGCCGCATCGACAGGCAAGAGGCGCAGGCAGGCGGCCAGCATGTCGCGCGCCGTTTCGACCCGGATGACGTTCACCCCGTCAGGCGGTGGCACCAAAGCGGGACCAGTCACGAATTGCACATCCGCGCCCAGATCGCGCAGCGCCACAGCCAGCGCCGTACCCTGCGCCCCTGATGAGCGATTGGCGATATAGCGCACCGGGTCAATCGGTTCATGGGTCGGGCCGGACGTGACCAGCACGGTCTTTCCCGTCAGCGGGCCTGGAAGAAAGCGGGCCTTGAGCGCGGCCATGATCTCGTCGGGTTCGGCCATGCGACCGGGGCCGAACTCGCCGCAGGCCATCGCGCCCTCATTCGGTCCGATCACGCTGATCCCGTCAGCGCGCAGTTGCGCCAGATTGCGCCGGGTGGCTGGATGCTCCCACATCCGGACATTCATCGCAGGCGCCAGCATCACCGGCTTGTCGGTCGCCAGTAGCAGGGTGGTCGCCAGATCATCCGCATGCCCGCCCGCCATCTTGGCCATCATATCGGCGGTTGCAGGCGCGACAACAATCAGGTCGGACCGACGCGACAGCTGGATATGGCCCATCTCGGCTTCGTCCTTCAGATCGAACAGATCCTGAAACACCTGCTGACCGGCCAGCGCGGCGACCGAAAGCGGCGTTACAAATTGCGCGCCCGCCCGCGTCAACACGGGCGTGACCTCTGCCCCTGCGCTGCGCAACTGCCTTATCAGATCGAGGCATTTATACGCCGCGATCCCGCCCCCAATGATCAGCGTGATGCGCTTTCCTGACAGCATGCTTGTGTCCTTCGGCTCAGTCCGATTGCCAATGCTTACGCGCTCGTGATGAAAATCGGAAGCCCTCGGCGCAGCTTAACGAAAGGCGTCGCAGGGGTCTGGTCGGGGTTCGGGATCCGTGACCAGCCACAGATCGAAGGGGGGCGGCTCCGTCGGCGGGGCTTCAAACTGCCCGATGCTCAGTTGCGACAGCTCTGGCGCGGCCAGCGCCAGAGCCGCCGGGGCACCCCAATCGCGGCGCGCATGTCCGGTGCCAGTGATCACCGCGACAGGGCCGCCGGTCGCATTGAAAGCACGCAGGGCCGCTTCGGCCAGCATGGCGTCGCGCAACCGCTGGATATCCACCATGGCGGGCAGCAACTCGGTGGGCAGGGCGTCACAATGCGCGCTCGCCTGCAGAGATTCGCGGGCCTCCTGCTCCTGGCGTGGCAAAGCAACATCGAGGCCAAAAAGCGCGGCATCGCCGACGAAAGCCTCGGCCAAAGGCTGCGCCATGGCGGCGCGTGCCGCTGCACGGGGGAGCGCTGCGCCAAAAATCTGCACGTCAGGCACTGCGGTAAAGAGCGGATAATACATCGCGAAATCGGGCCAACCGGATGCGTCCCAGTCAAGCTGTTCTTGCAAGTCGTCGCGCAGCGGTAGCGGGTGGGACAGGGACCGGGCCTGCGCGTCGGTCAGCATTTCGAACACGATTGCAGCAGGCGCGATACTGATCAAGGCACGTTCCTGATGGACGTGATGCTGTGCATTATCATGCACCTCGCCTAGAAATACGACAGCTGCTTCCGGGAGGCGGTCGAGGGCAGAAACATCGATCTCCGTCGCCAGAACAGGCGTGGCCATGGCCGTCGCCATGGCCAGCATTGCGCGCGTGATCATGCGAGGAAATGATGCACTTCTTTGGATTGGCTCTCCAGGCTCCGGCGCATCTTCTGAAATGCGGCAGCTTCGACCTGTCGGATGCGCTCTTTCGATAGCCCCAACTCCTCGCCCAGCGATTCCAATGTGCGCGGATCGTCACGCAACTTGCGCTCGCGCACGATAAAACGTTCACGCTCTGACAGGCTTTGCATGGCCAAGACCAACCAATCGCGCAACTTTCCGGTGTCATGCGCAAGCTCGATCTCGGCCTCAGCCTGCATGCCCTCGTCTTCGAGCACGTCAATCCATTCGCGCCCGTCATCGTCACTCGACTGCATGGCGTTCAATGAAAAATCGGACCCGGCAAGACGACCGCTCATCATCTCGACATCATTCAGCGACACACCCACCTCATGCGCGATCAATTCGCGCAGCTGGTGTCCGTCCAGCTCTTCGCCGCGCGCCATGGCTTCGCGTTCAAACTTGGCCTGCACACGACGCAGGTTGAAGAACAGCGTTTTCTGACTGGACGTGGAGCCGGTCCGCACCATCGACCAATTGCGCATCACATAGTCTTGAATACTGGCCCGGATCCACCACACGGCATAGGTCGAAAAGCGTACTCCGCGATCCGGGTCAAATTTCTCCGCCGCTTTCATCAGCCCCAGACCTGCTTCCTGAATGAGATCATTCATCGGCGCGCCATATCGCCGAAATTTTCCAGCCATCGAGATCGCGAGCCGCATGTAGGCCGTGATCAGTCGGTGGAGTGCAGCTTCGTCGCGGTGGTCGCGCCAGGCCCGGGCCAATTCCAGCTCGGTCTCTGCATCAAGCAGTTCCGCCTTCATGGCTTGGCGTGACATGCGGCGGTCGTCAGAAAAGTCGAGTGCCATCATTTCCCCCTGCGGTTTTCTGCCTATCAATACGCGCCAAAATTGCATTTGGTTCAGTTAAGAGGGCAATTAACCTCCGAATCTTGCAGAATTTTTGTTAACGTTTTCGTAATCACTCCTGCGTTAATCTTTAATTTGAATAGATGGGGGTGAAAATGGTCGCACGCGCCCTGACGGTGGCCTTTGAAGGGATCGAGGCGCGGCTGGTCGAAGTTCAATGCGCACTTTCGCCAGGCATGCCGTCTTTTCAGATCGTGGGCCTGCCTGACAAGGCCGTGTCAGAAGCGCGCGAGCGGGTGCGCGCGGCCCTCTCTGCGCTGTCGGTTGCGCTGCCGTCCAAGCGCATCACGATCAACCTGTCACCCGCCGACATGCCCAAAGAGGGCTCACATTTCGATCTTCCCATTGCCATGGCGCTGCTCGCCGCGCTGGAAATCCTGCCCGCAGAGGAGGTGGCCGAAACTGTGGCGCTGGGCGAATTGTCGCTTGACGGGGCGCTGGTCGGGGTCATGGGCGCGCTGCCTGCGGCTATGACGGCGGCAGAAGGGGGATATACCTTGTTCTGTCCGGCCACCAGCGGACCAGAGGCGGCCTGGGTCGATGCGACGCGCGTCTTCGCCCCCGCGACGCTGGTGCAGGTGATCCGCCATTACTCTGGCCAGGCCCCGCTTGCACCGGCGCGACCTGGCGAAATCACCCGCGAAGACAGCGCGCGCGATCTGTTTGATGTGAAAGGGCAGGAACGGGCAAAACGCGCGCTGGAAATCGCCGCTGCCGGGCGGCACCATATGCTGATGGTCGGCACGCCGGGCTCGGGCAAATCAATGCTGGCCGCGCGGCTGCCGGGCATCCTGCCCGAGTTGAGCGCGTCAGAGGCGCTGGAAACCTCGATGATCCATTCGATTGCGGGACTTCTGAAACAGGGCGGGATCTCACGTATCAGACCGTTTCGCGAACCCCATCACACAGCCTCGGTTGCCGCCATCGTGGGCGGTGGCAAAGGTGCGAAACCGGGCGAGATTTCGTTGGCGCATAACGGCGTGCTGTTTCTCGATGAGCTGCCCGAATTTCCCCGCACCGTGCTTGAAACCTTGCGCCAGCCCATCGAGACGGGCGAAGTCGTCGTCGCGCGGGCCAATGCGCATATCCGCTATCCCTGCCGGTTTCTGCTGATCGCGGCCGCCAATCCCTGCAAATGCGGCTATCTGTCAGAACCCTCGCGCGCCTGTGCGCGCGCGCCGGGCTGCGGCGAAGACTATATGGGCCGTATTTCCGGCCCGCTGATGGATCGCTTCGATCTGCGCGTCGAAGTGCCGCCCGTCGCGTTCAGTGACCTTGACCTGCCGCCTTCGGGGGAGTGTTCGCAGGCTGTGGCTGCGCGCGTGTCGCAAGCCCGTGCGCGCCAGAGAGCGCGCTATCAGGGCTATGACGGATTGCGGGTGAATGCGGATGCGGAAGGCGCGCTGCTTGAGGAAATCGCAAGCCCAGATACAGAAGGCCGCGCGCTTCTGACACGGGCTGCAGAGCGTTTCGGGCTGACAGCGCGCGGGTATCACCGGCTCTTGCGGGTTGCGCGCACGATTGCCGATCTCGAAGGGGCGGCGCAGGTGCGCGCCCCGCATATGGCCGAGGCGATCAGCTATCGGCTGATGGGGGCGGCTGAATCTGTCGCCGGATGAAACCGGCAGCATCGGTCAGGGCCGTGCGGGCCTCGGGCAGCCAGCCGTGAAAGAATTGCCAGACATGGGGCAGATTGCCCCATTCGCGCAGACTGACCTCGGCCCCGTAACTGCGCAGATGCGCGGCCATACGGCGCGAATCGTCGCGCAGGATTTCGGTGCGCGCGACCTGAATCAGGACCGGCGGCGCGCCGGGGAACTGCCCGAAAAGCGGCGAGATACGCGGATCGGCAGGGTCAGCCCCCGCCAGAACGCGGCTGCGCAACTGTTCCAGACGCTCCGGCGGCAACAGGATCTCGGAGGTGGCATTCTCGTGGATCGACGCCCCGGAATAGGTCAGATCGGTGAAGGGCGAAAAGGTAAACACACAGCCGGGTCGCGGCAGATCGTGGGCGCAAAGATGTCCCAGCAGCGCGAGCGCCAGCCCGCCGCCTGCCGAATCGCCGCCCAGCGCAATCTGCGACGGATCATGGCCCCGCGCGATCAAGCCCTCCCACAGCGCCACGGCATCGTCGAAAGCGGCGGGAAACGGGTGTTCCGGGGCCAACCGGTAGTCGGGCAGCAGGCAGGGCATGCCGGTCTTGCGCGCCAGAAAGCGACCCAGCGCCGCGTGGGTGCGCGGATTGCCCATGACATAGCCGCCGCCGTGAAGATACACGATGCATGGCGCGCCCGGATCTGCAGGCGTCGTCCAGAGCGCCGGGATCGTGCCGAAGGTGTCCGGGGTGAAATTCAGATGCGGGCGCCCGCGCGCATTGAGCCACGCGCCGCGCTCAAACCATCTGCGCGCGGCTATACTGTCGGGCTGGCGGCCAAGCGACCGGCGCGCGATCTGGCGCAGAACAACCCGCATGACCTTGAGCTGCCAGCTCATCCGCGGCGCGCCTCGATCGCCTCCCATATCAGCGCTGCGCCATTGGTGCCGTCGAAGCGCTCCAGCTCCTGCAGACCCGTGGGCGAGGTGACATTGATCTCGGTCAGGTAATCGCCAATGACGTCGATGCCCACGAAAACCTGTCCCTTTTCGCGCAGAAGGGGGCCGATGGCCGCGCAGATCTCGCGGTCGCGCGCGGTCAGTTTCACGGGTTCCGGGCGTCCGCCAACATGCATGTTGGACCGCGTTTCGCCTGCCGCAGGCACGCGGTTGATCGCGCCTATGGGCTGGCCATCGACCAGGATGATGCGCTTGTCGCCCTTGCTCACGGCGGGCAGGAATTTCTGCACGATCAGCGGTTCACGGTTGATGCCGGTGAACAGCTCGTGCAGCGACGCCAGATTGCGGTCGTTGGGGTCAAGGCGAAACACCCCTGCGCCGCCATTGCCATAGAGCGGCTTGAGGATCACATCCCCATGCTTGGCCTTGAAGGCGCGGATCGTCGCCAGATCCCGGGCGATCATCGTCGGCGGTGTGAGCGCCGGGAATTGCAGCACGAGCAGTTTTTCGGGATAGTTGCGCACCCAGAACGGATCATTCACGACCAGCGTGCGCGGATGGATCATGTCGAGCAGATGCGTCGTGGTGATATAGCCCATGTCGAAGGGCGGGTCCTGACGCAACCAGACGACATCGAACTGGCCCAGATCCACGTCTTCTTCAGGTCCGAATTCGACATGCGCGCCCTTGACCGCCTGCAAATGTACTGCGCGTGCGCGTGCCATGATGCGGCCTTCGCGGAAGCTGAGCTGGTCGGGCGTGTAGACATGGACCTCATGACCGCGCGTCTGGGCTTCAAGCGCGATCCGGAAACTGCTATCGGCCGAGATATCGACGGCCTCGATCGGGTCCATCTGAAAAGCTACGCGCAGGGTCATTCTGTCCTCATGTCATCGGCGCACAAGTCCTGCCTGTGCGCGTCCTAGATGCCGGATGCGCGCGAAGCATGCAATGGCCCGGCTCAGGGCGCGAGGGCGTTATGCAGAACCGAGACCTGGCCATGGGCATTGACCAGTGCCACATCAAAGCGGGTTTCGGTCAGCTGGCCCTTGGGCGTCAGGCCGAGAAATTCTGACGCTGTGTCGAGGATACGGCCTATCTGCGCTGCCCCCAGACGTGCCAGCGCCGCATCGAAGCTACGACTTTTCTTCACTTCGACAAAGACCACCACGGCGTCTTTTTCCAACACCAGATCAATTTCCCCGCGCGCGCCCCGGAACCGTCGCGCAAGGATCTGATATCCCTGATCGAGATAGTCCCGCAGCACCGAGGCTTCTGCGGCAAGGCCGGCATGGTAGTTGCGCGTCTGTTTCATTCCGGTTTCTCCTTGGCCAGAGCAGCCTGATAGACTTGCCTGCGCGGCAGGCCCAGCTTTTGCGCGACATGGCTGACAGCGTCCTTCAGCCGCAGCTCGCCCAGGGCATCGTCCAGTGCCGCATCGAGCGTCTCCGCATCCGCGACAGGCGCTTCCCCGCGATCCACGAGAAGCACGATTTCCCCTTTCAGAACCCGGTCGCGCAGGGCATCGGCCAATTCGCCCAGCGACATACGCAGCACTTCCTGATGCCGTTTGGTTAGCTCGCGGCACATCGCCGCCTGACGATCCTTGCCAAGACCTTCGCATAAAGCATCTAACAGCCGGTTAATGCGTTTGGGGGATTCATAGAAGATCAGCGTGGCCGGGATTGCTGCGGCCTCGGCGATGAATTTGCGCCTTGCGCCCGCCTGTGTCGGCGCAAACCCCAGAAAGCAGAAACGGTCCGAAGGCAGTCCCGCCACGGTCAGCGCAGCCAGCGCGGCGGAAGGGCCGGGGGCCGTGTGCAGATTGAAGCCTTCCTCGATCACCGCGCGCGCCAGCTGAAACCCCGGATCGGCCACCAGCGGCGTGCCAGCTTCCGAGGCATAGATGACGCTCTTGCCCTCTGCCAGCGCCGCGAGGATCGTCGGTCGCATCCGCGCCCCGTTGTGATCGTGATAAGCCAGCACGCGGCGTCCGTTCAGCGCGATGGCGTGGATTTCCATCAGATGGCGCAGGCTGCGGGTGTCTTCGGCCACCAGCACATCGCCGCCCGCCAGCAGATCGAGCGCATGCAGCGTGATGTCGCGCGCCGCGCCGATGGGCGTGGCGATCAGATGCAGACCCGGTGCGATGGCGCGGGCAGCAGAACTATGGGGCAGGTCGTCGCACATGGAGAAGAACAAGCTTTGGCTAAGGGAAAATCCACTGGAGCGTTTACTTCGCAAACCCCCGCGCTTAGTGTGAAGCTTCGGATCTTATGATGCAAGGCAGGAGTAATGGTGCATGGGTAAGCCAACCTCATCCGATCAGTCCAGACGACTCAGCCGTCGGGCTATGCTGGGAGCGGTCGCGGCGTCGATGCTCGTGGCGGCCTGTGATGTGCCGGCGCTTGGCGGTCTTGCCAGCGGGTCTTCGCGCCCCACTGTCGTCGCGCTGATGCTGCCCGGCGGCGACAGCGACACGTCGCGGCAGTCACTGGCGCGCGAGCTGGAAAATGCGGCACGGCTGGCCATGGCGGATATGGACGGGGTGCAGATCGATCTGCGCGTTTATCAGGTCGGCGTCGATCCCAATCGTGCGGCCCAGCTGACCGCGCAGGCGATCAATGACGGCGCGCGGATCATCGTCGGTCCGTTGCATGGAAATGTCACGCAGGCCGTGGGCCCGGTCGCCGCGCAAGCGGGCGTCAATGTTCTGAGTTTCTCCAACAATCCGGAAGTGGCGGGTGGCAATGTCTTCCTGCTTGGACCGCTTTTTGAAAATACCGCGACCCGTATTCTCAGCTATGCGGCGTCGCAGGGGCGTGGTCGGGTGATGATCCTGTCCGAACAGACCCCGGCGGGGCAAGTGGCCGAACGCGCGATCCAGATGGCGGCGCAGCGCACGGCCGCGACCATTGTGGCAACCCAATCCTATGCGTTCTCGCAACAAGGCATTTCTGCGGCACTGCCGCGCATTGCGCAGACGGCCGGGGCATCAGGCGCGCAGAGCATCCTGATGACCGCAGGCTCGGAAGGCGCCTTGCCGCTGCTGGCTGAAAGCTTGCCGCGCAACAACGTCTCGCCGCGCGATTATCAGTATATGGGGCTGACGCGCTGGGATATTCCGTCCGCAACTCTTGAACTGTCGGGCCTGCAGGGGGGCTGGTTCGCGCTGCCCGATCCGGCGCTGAGTGACCAGTTCCGCGCCCGCTACCGTGCGGCGCACGGGGCGAATCCCACGCCTGTGGCGGCGCTCGGCTATGACGCGATTGCCGCGGTCGGTGCGATGATCCGCCGTGGTGGCAATGCGCCGTTCTCCGTCGATGCGCTGACCCGTCCGGATGGCTTCATCGGCGTCAACGGCATCTTCCGATTCCGCCGCGACGGGACGAACGAGCGCGCTCTGGCAGTGGCCGAGATCCGCAACCAGCGCGTCCGGGTGCTCAGCCCGGCACCGCGCAGTTTTGCGGGGGGCGGATCCTGACATCCGCCAGTATGACGCCGATGGCGCTGACCCTGCCGGAAACTGCGCGCTATTCGGACCGCGCGGCCTTGCTGTTCCCGCCTGAACAGGTGCTGGACCTTGAGGCGCTCAATGCGCGACTTGACGCCGCGTTGGGCGATCCGGGCGCGCAGAGCGGCAAGGAACAGCGCAAGGTGATCGTGACGGAATTGCGCGCGGCGCTGCAGGCCGGGGCCGCGCGGCTGGAGGCGCTTTTCGCCGAGCATCCCGGCGAGGCACGCTCTTTCGTGGCCGCCAACACGCGACTGACCGATGCCATCGTCACCACTGCGTTGCGGGTCGTGCAAACGCGTCTGCACCCCAATGCCAATCCCTCGGAGGGCGAGCGTATCGCGGTGCTGGCCGTGGGCGGCTATGGGCGCGCCGAGATGGCGCCGCATTCCGATATTGATCTGTTGTTTCTGGTGCCGTGGAAAGTGACGGGCTGGGTTGAGCAGGTCATCGAATCGACGCTCTACATCATCTGGGACATGAAGCTGAAGATTGGCCATGCCAGTCGCACCGTGGCGGAATGCCTGCGGCTCGGGCGCGAGGATATCACCATCCGCACAGCCCTGCTGGAGCATCGGTTTCTGTGCGGAAACGAGGGGCTGGCCCAGACCTTGCGCGAAAGGCTCTGGGGCGAGCTTTTCGCGCGCACTCATGCCGATTTTGTCGAAGCGAAACTGCTCGAACGCGCCGAGCGCCACAGCAAGATCGGTAACCAGCGCTACCTGCTGGAGCCGAATGTCAAGGAAGGCAAGGGCGGTTTGCGCGATCTGCAGACGCTCTACTGGATCGCGAAATATATCCATGCGGTCGATCAGGCCGAAGAGCTGGTCGCGCTGGGCTTTTTTCGCGCCGAGGAATACCAGACCTTCCGCAAGGCCGAGACCTTCCTCTGGGCAGTCCGCTGTCACATGCACCACATCGCCGGACGGGCGGTCGAGCAGCTGACCTTCGATCTGCAGGTCGGTGTCGCCGAACGGATGGGCTATAGCGATCACGGGGGGCGGCGCGGCGTCGAGCATTTCATGCAGGATTATTTCCGCCATGCGACCCATGTGGGGGAACTGACGCGGATTTTCCTGACCGAGCTCGAAGCGCGTCATGTCAAGCGCGGCCCGTCGCTGCGCAATCTTCTGACCCGACGCAAGAAACTGCGCGATGGTCTGAAAGTCATCCATAACCGGCTGGATATCGAAGATGCCGAAGACTTCCTGCGCGACCCGCTCAATATCCTGCGCCTGTTCGAGGATGGGCTGAGCACGGGCTATCTGTTGCATCCCAATGCGATGCGTCTGGTGGCGGCCAATCTGCATCTGATCGACGAGCGCATGCGCAACGACCCCGAAGCGCGCAAGATCTTCCTGCGCATGATGCTCAACCACGCCAACCCCGAGCGCGCCTTGCGGCGGATGAACGAGCTGGGGGTTCTGAGCGCGTTTCTACCCGAATTCGAGCCGATCGTGGCGATGATGCAGTTCAACGTGTACCATCACTACACGGTCGACGAGCACACGCTTCAGTGCATCAGCACCTTGGCACAGATCGAGCGCGAGGAACTGGTCGAGGCGCTGCCCATTGCCTCGCGTATCCTGCGGGACGGGGTCAATCGCCGGGTGCTCTATGTGGCGCTGCTGCTGCATGATATCGGCAAGGGGCGGCCCGAAGATCATTCCGTTCTGGGCGCACAGATCGCGCGCCGGGTGACGCCGCGTCTGGGGCTGAAGAAAGCGGAATGCGAGACTGTTGAATGGCTGGTGCGCTATCATCTGCTGATGGCCGACACGGCGCAGAAACGCGATATTTCGGACCCGCGCACGCTGCGCGATTTTGCGAAGCTTGTGAAGACGCGCGAACGGCTGGACCTGCTGACCGTGCTGACGGTCTGCGACATACGCGGGGTCGGGCCGGGGACATGGAACAACTGGAAAGCGCAGCTGTTGCGCACGCTCTACCGCGAAACGGCCAATGCTCTGGAAACCGGGCTGGAAGCGATCAATCGCGAGAACCGCGCCACCGAGGCCAAGCGCGCCCTGCGCTTGGAGCTTGCCGGCTGGCCACGCAGCGCGCGCCGCACCGAACTTGCGCGCCACTACGATCCTTACTGGCAGGGTCTGCCCACTGACACGCACAAGGTCTTTGCCTATCTGCTGGAAAAGATCTCGGCCGATGAGATCCGCATTGATCTGCATCCCGACCCTGATCGCGACGCGACCCGGGCCTGTTTTGTGCTGTCCGACCATCCCGGTATCTTCGCGCGTTTTGCTGGCGCGCTGGCGCTGGTGGGCGCGAATATCGTTGATGCGCGCACCTATACCACCAAGGACGGCTTCGCGACGGCGGTGTTCTGGATTCAGGATGCCGAAGGCCACCCCTATGAGGACACACGCCTGCCCCGCCTGCGCACGATGATCGAGCGGACGCTCGCGGGTGAAGTCGTGGCCTCGAAAGCGCTGGTCGACCGTGACAAGGTCAAGAAGCGCGAACGTGCCTTCCGCGTGCCGACGGCGATCAGTTTCGACAATGAAGGCTCCGAGATCTACACGATCATCGAAGTGGATACCCGCGACCGTCCCGGCCTGCTCTATGATCTGGCGCGCACATTTGCGGATGCCAATGTTTATATTGCCAGCGCTGTGATTGCGACTTATGGCGTGCAGGCCGTCGATACATTTTATGTGAAAGACATGTTCGGACTGAAACTGCATTCCAAATCCCGCCAGGATGCGCTGGAAAAGAAACTGCGCGCGGCGATTGCTGCGGGGGCCGAGCGGGCGGCAAGCTGATGGCCCGTATCCGGCTTGTGGCGGGGTTCCTGACCGTAGGGCTATGGACGCTGCTCAGCCGTGTCTTTGGCTTCGTGCGCGACGTGATGATGGCGGCCTATCTCGGGGCAGGGCCAGTAACGGACGCGTTCTTCGTGGCCTTCTCGCTGCCCAACATGTTCCGCCGCTTCTTCGCCGAAGGGGCGTTCAATTTCGCCTTTGTGCCGATTTTCGCCAAGAAGCACGAGGCAGGCGAGGATGCCGAGAGCTTTGCGCGCGATGCGTTCTGGGGCATGGCCGCGGTTCTCTTGGTGTTTTCCACGCTCGCTGTGATCGCAATGCCCTTTCTGGTCTGGGCCATGGCGGCGGGATTCGCGCAGGATGAGCGTTTCGACATGGCTGTGGTCTTCGGGCGTGTGGCCTTTCCCTATATCTTTTTCATCTCGCTGACGGCGCTTCTGTCGGGGATGCTGAACGCGGTCGGGCGGTTCACCGCCGCTGCCGCCGCCCCGGTGTTGCTGAATGTGGTCTTCGTGGCCGCGATGCTGCTCGCGGATCGCGCAGGCTGGCCGATGGGGCTGACGCTGGCCTGGGCCGTGCCGGTGGCCGGCGTGGTGCAGCTTGCCGCGCTCTGGGTCGCAGTGCGCCGGGCAGGGTTCGCGATGCGGTTTCGCCGCCCACGCCTGACACCGGAATTGAAGCGGCTGGCGATCATCGCGGCCCCTGCGGTGCTGGCGGGTGGCGTGGTGCAGATCAACCTGATCGTGGGTCGCCAGGTCGCGAGCTTCACGGAAAACGCGGTCTCCTGGCTGTCCTATGCCGACCGGCTCTATCAGCTGCCGTTGGGCGTGGTGGGGATCGCGGTCGGCGTCGTGCTTCTGCCGGAACTGTCGCGGCGCCTGCGCGCGGGTGACGAGGGCGCGGGCCAGCACAGTTTCAACCGGGGCCTCGAATTTTCGCTGTTCCTGACTGTGCCGTCAGCCGTTGCGCTGGTGGTGATCGCAACGCCGATCGTCGCGGTGCTGTTCGGGCGCGGGGTCTGGACCGAGACGGATACGGCTTCCACAGCGCTGGCGCTGGCGGTCTATGCGCTCGGGCTTCCGGCTTTCGTTCTGCACAAGGTCTTGCAGCCCTTGTATTACGCGCGCCATGACACGAAACGCCCTTTCAAATACGCGCTGGTGTCGATGGTGGTGAATGCACTCGTGGCCATCGGGCTGATGCCGGTGATGGGCTTCGTCGCGGCGGCGCTGGCAACGACGCTCGCGGCCTGGGTGATGGTCTGGCAGCTTTGGGTGGGCTCGCGCGGGATGGGGCAGGCGGCGCAGCTTGATGCGCAGCTCAAGCGGCGCCTCTGGCGGATCGTGCTGGCCGCAGCGGTCATGGGGGCCGCGCTGCATGGGCTGCATCTCATGCTTGTGGGGCTGCTTGCGCAATCGTGGCTGCGCTATCTTGCGCTGCTGGGGCTGATCCTCGGCGGGTCCGCCGTCTATCTGGGGCTGGGGCAGGTCATCGGTGCGTTCAATCTGTCGGAGCTGCGCTTGGCGCTCAAGCGGTCACGCGCGTCGAAAGCGGCGGATGAAGCCGGGGCGTAGCAAGCGGCCCAGCGCGTAACCTGTCAGACAGGCCACAAGATCAGCCACCCAGTCCAACCCGCCGCCCACGACCAGCGCAAGGACCAGCCGCGCGCTGATCAGCACGAAGACAAGCCCCAGCGCCGTGATCCTGGCGCGCCGCTCCCCCGCGCCATGCCAGACGACACCCGCATAACAGCCTGCGAGCGCGAAGATCAGCGGATAGCCCCCGATCAGCCACGCGCCGGGATCCGCCAGCAGCCCAAAGGCCAGCCCGCCTGCGACCTGCGACAGCGCCAGCACCGCAAGCACGCGCGCAGACCCCAAAGCTTCCGCGCAGACCTTGCCGAGCGCGGCCGTGATCACCACCACAAGCCCCGCCTGCGCCGGGCCGAGATGGACGAAGCCATACGCGAGATAGCGCAGCAGATGCTCGGGCGGGGTCTGGCGCGTCTCGATCATCCAGCCTTGCAGCTCGGGCGTGATCCCTGCCAGCACCAGCGCTTGTGCGCGCCAGCCTGCGCTGCCGGCCCAATTCACCAGCCCATGCGCGCCCGCCCAGAGCACCAGCTCGACACTGGCAATCGCGATGACCAGAAGCCAGACCGCGAAGGGCAGGGGGTTGAGGATGCGTGCGCGCGCGTCTGTCATCTGGCCTGCCCTGAGTTGACCTTGTCAGGCCCCAAGGCTAATGCAGCGCGACCGCCTTTTCCAGACAGGAGCCCGCGAGATGTCCGACGCGCCCGCCAAGACTTTCCCGAAACGTATCTTTTCGGGCATCCAGCCCTCTGGTGGGCTGACGCTGGGCAATTATCTGGGCGCGATCAAGCGCTTTGTCGCCGCGCAGGATGAAGGCATCGAGACGATCTATTGCATGGTCGATCTGCACGCGATCACGGTCTGGCAAGACCCCGAAAAGCTGCGCCACGCGACGCGCGAGCTGGCAGCGGGTTATATCGCCGCCGGACTGGACCCCGCGCGTTCGATCCTGTTCAACCAGTCCCAGGTCGCGGCCCATGCGCAACTCGCGTGGATTTTCAACTGCGTGGCGCGGATGGGCTGGCTGCGGCGGATGACGCAGTTCAAGGACAAGGCAGGCAAACATGCCGAGGAAGCCTCGGTCGGGCTCTTCGCCTATCCCAACCTGATGGCCGCCGATATTCTGGCCTATCACGCGACCCATGTGCCTGTGGGCGAGGATCAGAAACAGCATCTGGAACTGACGCGCGACATTGCGATCAAGTTCAACCACGATTTCGGCGTGGATTTCTTTCCCATCGTCGAGCCGGTGATCGAAGGCGCCGCGACCCGTGTGATGAGCTTGCGTGACGGGACGAAAAAGATGTCGAAATCCGACCCGTCCGACCAGTCGCGGATCAACCTGACCGATGATGCTGACGCGATTGCCCAGAAGATCCGCAAGGCGCGCACCGACCCCGAGCCCTTGCCCGAGACGTTGGAGGGGCTGGAGGGCCGGGCCGAGGCGCGCAATCTGGTCAATATCTACGCCGCCCTCGCGGATATGACGCCTGAAGCGGTGATCGCGGCGCATGGCGGGCAGGGGTTCGGGGCGTTCAAGCCCGCGCTGGCGGAACTCGCGGTCGAGAAACTTGCGCCGCTCAATGCCGAGATGCGCCGCCTGATGCAGGATGTGGCCGAGATCGACCGCGTTCTGGGCGAAGGGGCCGCCCGCGCCGATGCGATTGCCGCGCCGATTCTGGCGCACACTTATGAGATTGTTGGCATGATCCGGTCGCGAAAAGAGTGAGCGCGTGTAATGCGTCACACAAAAAAGCCCCGGTCGCGACCGGGGCTTTTTCATTATGTGAAATCGTTTTTCAGATTACGCGGACCTGTGTTCCAACCTTGACCAGCTCATAGAGCCGTTCGACATGCGGGTTCATCAGGCCGAAACAGCCATTCGATGCCCGACGCCCGATCTTCGCGGGATTGTCGATGCCGTGGATGCGGTAATATTGCCAGCTGAGATTCATCGCCCGCGTCCCCAGCGGGTTGGTCGGATCGCCGCCCTCGACGCGCTCGGGCAGCGACGGGTCGCGCTGGCGCATATTGGGCGTCGGGATCCATGTGGGCTGGTAACGCAGCAGCGTGATCTCGGTCATGCCGCGTCGTGTAAATTCTTCGGTCATCGGCACAGAACATGGATAGGACAGGTTGGTCTGCCCATCTTCGGACCAGAAATGCAGGGCACGCGAATATGTGTCGCACAGAATCGCACCACTGCGCAGAGTCGAGAAATGATCCTGCCATTTATGGTTGCGAAACCCCATCACATTGCGCCGGGTCGTGCGCACGTTGCTTTCAGGCTCAAAATCAGTTTGAGCCCGCAAAACCGCCGGCATGGCGAGGCTTCCCAAAGCCATGGCCCCGGAACCCAGCAATGCCCGGCGCGAAAAAGAAGTCTTCGACATCTGTCACATCCTTACAGAGACGTATTCATGCGCTGATATGTGTCAGTATTGCCGCGTAAATCAAGTCACGACCCTGTGGGCTGTGCCGAATCTGTGGCTATGCAGCACCAAGTTTGGCCCTTGACGCTGCATTTGATGCAAAATCAGATGACGCGGACCTGTGTGCCGACCTGGACAAGCTCGTAAAGTTCTTCGACATGAGCATTCATCAGCCCGAAGCAGCCGTTGGAGGCCCGCCGTCCGACCTTCGCGGGATTGTCGATCCCATGGACCCGGTAATATTGCCAGCTGAGATTCATCGCCCGCGTGCCCATCGGATTCTTCGGATCACCACCCTCGACGCGCTCGGGCAGCGACGGGTCTCGCTCGCGCATGTTGGGCGTCGGAATCCAGGTCGGCATATGGCGCTTCAGCGTTACTTCGGTCATGCCGCGGCGCGTGAACTCTTCTGTCATCGGGACGGAGGAGGGGTAGGCGAGATGAGTGCTCTCATCCTCGGACCAGAAATGCACGGCACGCGATTGCGTGTCACACAGGATTGCCCCCCGGCGCAGGTGCGAGAAATGATCCTGCCAGACCTGCTGGGTGAAACCCATCACATTGCGGCGCACAGTCTCGGCGGGCGCTTCGGTCTCGTAATCCGGCAGCGACTGCGCGCGCAGCACCGCAGGCATGGCCAGGGCGCCGAGCATGAGGCCGGTGGACGAAAGAAGCATGCGGCGAGAGACGGGGTGACTGCTCATATTCTGACTTTCTGTTTATTTGAACTTGTTAAGAACCTGACCCGCGCCGCACAGGATGGCAAGTCACGGTCCCGTGGGCCGAAGTGATGGAACCGCGCCGGTCCGGACGCATCTATACTGCGTTATGCAGCGCGCGCCCGTCGCGATAGGCGATGGCATTTTCGACCGCCATCATCCCCATTTCTTCACGCACATCGAGCGCCGCTGTGCCCAGATGTGGCAGAAGCGTCACGTTTTTCATCCTGAGCAGCGCCTCGGGCACTTTGGGTTCATGCTCGTAGACATCAAGCCCTGCGCCCCCGATCTGGCCCAGTTCCAGCGCGGCAATCAGCGCGGTTTCGTCGACCACATCCCCCCGCGAGATATTGATCAGATGCGCATGATCCCGCATCGCGGCCAGCGCATCCGGCCCGATCAGATGGCGCGTCTCGGGCCCGCCGGGCACAGCAAGGACCACGCAATCGGACGTGGCGCACAGGCTTTGGAGATCGGCGACCTGCGCGGCCGGGAAATCGAGCGTCTTGGGGCTACGCGACTGATAAATCACCTTCATGCCCAGCCCGTAATGCACGCGCCGCGCAATCGCCTGACCGATGCGCCCCATCCCGACAATGCCGCAGGTCTTGCCCCCCAGATGCAGCCCCAGCATCTGCGTCGGATGCCAGCCCGCCCATTTGCCCGAGCGCACCAGCGCCTCGCCCTCAGAGGCACGGCGCGCGCTCATCAGCATCAGCATCAGCGCGATGTCGGCTGTGGCTTCGGTCACGGCCCCCGGGGTGTTGGTGACCGCAATCCCTGCCGCGCGGGCAGCCCCCACGTCGATGTGATTATAGCCCACTCCGAAATTCGCCAGCAACCGGCAGCGCGCATCCTCCATCCCGTCAAAGACCTCGGCGGTGAACAGATCGCCCAGCGTCGGGATGACGACATCATACAGCACCAGCGCCGCGCGCATCTCGCCTTTTTTCAGCGATGTGGTCTGCTCGCGCAGGGTGACATTGAAATGCGCGCGGGCATGGGCCAGCACTTTTTCGGGCAGCGGGCGGGTGATGTAGAGTTCCATTGATCAGCGCCCTTTCAATGCACCCGCGCGCCGCAAGGCACGTCGTGATCCGGCGCAAGCAGCGTGATCCGCCCCTGCGCGTCCGAGGCCCCCAGCACCAGAACCTCCGACCGGAACGGCCCGATCTGGCGGGGCGGGAAATTCACCACCGCTATGACCAGCCGTCCGACCAGTTGCTCGGGCGTGTAAAGCTCCGTGATCTGGGCGGAGGATTTCTTCTCGCCGATCTCGGGGCCGAAATCGATCCAGAGCTTGATCGCGGGTTTGCGCGCCTCAGGGAAGGGCGCGGCACGGATCACGCGGCCCGCGCGGATATCGACGCGGGCGAAGTCCTCGAAGCTGATCGGATCGCTCATTGCGACAGCTCCCGTGACCGTTTCGCGGCGGCAGCAATCGCGCGCGTCATCAGCCCTGTCAGCTCGGGCATCAGCACATCGAGCGCGGCTGCCGTAGTGCCCTGCGGACTGGTGACATTCATGCGCAACTGCGCCGCACTCTCGGTCGAGGCCAGCGCAAGCTGACCGGCACCGATGACAGTCGCCCGCGCCAGCGTCATCGCCAGTCCCGCCTCCAGCCCCTCGGCTTCGCCCGCAGCGGCCATGGCTTCGATCAGATGGAAAACATAGGCCGGACCAGAGCCGGAAAGGCCTGTGACGGCGTCCATCTGCGCCTCGTCCTGCAGCTGGACGGTGGTGCCGACAGCGGCCAGCAGCGCCTCGGCCATGGCCATGTCGTCGCCTGTCACCCGCGTATTGCCGATCAGCGCAGTGATCCCGGCCCCCACGGCTGCAGGCGTATTGGGCATCGCGCGGATCACCGGGGCCTGATCGCCCAGTGTCGCGGCAAGCTGGGCCAAGCTGGTCCCGGCGGCCACTGAAATGAACAGCGTCTTGCCATCGCCAAGATTCTGCAGCCGGGGCAGGGCGGCGCCCATCATCTGCGGCTTGACCGCCAGAATAGCCACAGCCGGGGCTTCAGGCAGCGCGCTGTCAAGCACAACGCCCGTGCCGCGCAGCCAGTCGGAAGGGTGCGGTTCGATCACATGGATCGACCCCGAAGGAATCCCCTGCGACAACCAGCCAGCCAGCATGGCTGAGCCCATCTTGCCGCATCCCAGGAGCACCATGCCCTGTGTCGTGATCTTGTCGAAGCTCATCCTGCCCCCGCTGCGTGAACCCTCTGCGCCTTGTCTGTGTTGCGCGTTGGGGGCGCAGGCGTCAAGGGGCGCGCATGGTCATGCGCGGCCAACCGCTTCCGCAAGGGCCAGGCGCAATGCGGCTTCGGGGCTGTGATCCGCCCAGGCAACCAGTTGAAACGCCGGATAAAACCGTTCCGCCGCTGTGATGGCCGCGCGGATCATCCGCTCGATCTGGTCGATCCCGGCGGGCTGATCCTCGCTTAGCAGCAGGCCATAGCGCCAGACCATCAGCCGCTGGCTGTCCCAGAAACTGAAGGCGCCTGACCAGACCATGTCATTGGCGCGGCTGAGGGTTTCATAAAGCGCCGCCATCGCCCCGTCCGGCGGGTCCATTTCGAAGGTGCAGACCAGACGCAGCATGTTGTCATAGGGATCGAGCGCCAGCGTGACGGAATAGGTGCGCCATTGCCCTTCGACCGCCATCGCGATCTGGTCTTCATTCATCCGGTCGAAATCCCAGGCGTGATGCTCGGCCAATGTCTCGACCATATCGATCGGGTGCAGGCTTTCGGAGGAAAGATAGAACTCGGCTGCTGACATATTCGCCTCTTTGCGTTGGCCATGCCCTGATCCCCAAGACACAGAGTGTGATCGCAATTGTTGCGCGCCTTCTGGTGTTCGCTTACAAGATATGGTGTGGTCAAACAATGCATCTGTAAAGAGATAATTTACAGATTGGCCAGAAAGCTGGGGATAACTGCGCGTTGACAGAAATATCTGCAGGAAACCGGAAGACGGGGACTGTGGACGGTCTATGACGAATTGGTCAATGACAACTGTGATGTAGAGGCTTCACTGCGGTTGCTCGGGGAGGTTTGGTAGGGTTGCAGTAGAGCGGTGTTTCAGCGGTCTGGCAGGGGTGCGAGGGCTGTGAAGCCGGGGCGGTGAAACACTGTTAAAGCCCTAGTTTACTGGCGTTTCACGCAAGACAGGGCAGCAAGGGTGACAAACGGGAACATGCAACTCGGGTTGCGTGTTTGGAGGATATGACGCGAAAACAAGCTCTTAAGGGGCGCGACCAGTGTCTGAGCGCTTCGCGAACATGCGACCGATTTTTCGGCGAAAAGTTGGGGGCAGCGTCACTGAGCCGACGCCTGCATCAATTCCAGCTCATGCCCACAGAGCCGACAAATGCGTGCGCCGGGATAAGTATAGCCACGGCAGGCGGGACTGCGCGGGGTCGCGTTGCCTGCGACCATCGAATAGGCGAGTCTGAGCAACGGGATGGCGATCAAGGCCGAGAGGCGCCAGATCAGCGCTGAGCGGTTCCAGCTTTCGGCCAGCGCGCCGATCATCATCGCGAAAGAAATCCAGAAGATCAGAAGGGTGGCAAATTCCATGAATTGGTTGCCTCGGTTATCGCCAATGATGCCCTGACCAGACCACGCGGCCCAGACAGGTCAGGCGCGCGGCTTCGTGCCTGCTGCGAAGCTCGGGGGGATGGGCGTGGTTGCCATAGGACAAGGCAAGCGCGCGGCCGGGGTCGAGGAGGATGCGCTTGATGCGCAGGCCGCCATCGAGATCGATCAGGGCTGCGACGCGGTTGTGTTCCCAGGCGTTACGGTCCTGGTCGATCAGGGCGAGATCGCCGGGTTGCAGATCGAGGGCCATGCTGTCGCCGGCGACTGTGATCAGCATGGCGCGGTCGGGCTTCACGTCGATACTGCGCAGCCAGTCCTGGCGGAAGGCGCGCTTGCCGACGATCTCGGGCGTGTCGTCATTGAGCGCGCCCCCGCCTGCACTGACTTCGACCGCGAGACGCGGAAACGCCGCGAAGTCGCAAAAGAGGTGGGAAGATATCTATAAGGTGAAATCGGGATTGAAATCGCTCCTCTGGCAGAATGCTACGCCCTGCCGCAGCAGAGCGATGTTGATGGCGATGCTGAATAGAAGGATCGACAAGTGGTCACATATGAGACATGGGTTCGAGTGCTATGGCCAGACGCACATGAACGAGAAAATCCCCATGTCGCGCTGAAGGTGGCGCTCTGCAAACTGCGCGAGAAACTCTCACCACACGGCATAAAGATTATCTGCATTTGTGGCATGGGCTTGAAGCTGCTGCATCCGACAGGGTCAGAAGCATCAGTTTAAACCAGCGTTTCAGTTGGATTTTTACACCTCAAGGCCAACTTTCAGCTGTTTTCGTCGCCTGCAAATATCGCTGTCAAACCTTGCAAGTTTCGCGGTCAAGCTACAATAACTGCGCCGTTGGTGTTGAAGACTGCGCCCGCCAGCGCAGCAGCTCCAGCGGGCGCGGCTGCGCCGAGAGTTACCTTGTATTAACCCCGATTTGCTACCCAGTGGCAGAATGACCCGGCTGACAGAGGCTGGGCACAGAATGAAGGGGCGATGCATGTCGGCAGGGTCATCAAGCTGGCCTGAAATATCTGCGGCAAGGCGTTACAATTCGCGTCTTTCGGCCGGTGACGGCATCTTGCCGGGGGGCTCCGGTGCTTCATGTTTGACCGTGGGCGCAAAAATCACTGCGCGAGAAGGGCGCGGATGAAGATTCTGCATTATTACTGGGTCGATCCGGAAGACCCTGCCGCCCGGGGCGGCGGGGTGCGTGTATATCTTCAGGCGCTGGTGACGGCACAGCGTGAACGGCCCGGATGGCAGGTAACCACGCTCGCGTCAGCGCTCGCGCATGATCTGCGCTCGCGTCCACCGCGCTGGCGTGAATGCCGCCCGGGGCATTACGAGATCGTGAACTCGGCAAGCCTCGCGCCCTCGCATGCCGATTTCGCGACACCTGCCCAAGTCGCTGACCCTGCGACCGAAAGCGCGTTTTCCGATTTTCTTGAACGAACAGGCCCCTATGATGTCATCCATTTCCACAGCCTCGAAGGGATACCGGCGCAGTGCCTCAGCCTGACATCCGGGGCGCGATGCGTGCTCAGTCTGCACAATTATCACCCCTTTTGTCCGCAAGTGAATCTCTGGCACCAGGAATCGGCACATTGTGCGGATTTCGACGGGGGCAAAGCCTGCGCGCAATGCCTGCCAGTGCCGCCCAATCCGGCAGCAATGCGGCTTGTCTACCGGGTTGAGACTGGTCTGACCCGACTCGGAATGGGGCCGGGGCGTGCCGTCTATCAAAGGCTGTGGCGTCCGCTGATGCAGGGGGCCTGGCGGCTGCGCAAAAGGCTGCGTGGCAGGTCCACGGTCCCGGGGCCGCGCGCCCAACCTGTCGGCCCTCCGATCACGCGCCGCAGCGCAATGGTCGGGCTGATCAACGCGCATTGCGACACTGTGCTCGCGGTTTCGGAGCGTACGCGTCAGATCGCGCTGCGCTTTGGCTTGCGCGATGTTACGACCTGCTACATCGGGACCGCGGATGCGGCGCATTGGATGAAAACCGCGCCTCGAATCCCGCCTGCGCGCATCAGTCCATTCCAGCCGCTGCGGCTGATCTATCTGGGGTATATGCGCGCGGACAAGGGCTTTGATTTTCTGCTCGATGCGCTCCACGCACTTCCCCCGGAGCTTGCGGGCTGTCTGCACCTGACAGTGGCCGCGCGGCGGGGCGAGGCGCAGATGATGGTGCGGCTCAAGACGCTCGAGGGTCATCTCGCAGGGCTCGAGTGGCAGGATGGCTACCAGCGTGACCAGCTCGACGGGGTGCTGTTGGGCGTCCATTTCGGAATCGTGCCACCTCTATGGGAAGACAACCTGCCGCAGGTCGCGCTTGAGATGCACGCGCGCCATATCCCGCTTGTGACGTCGGACCGGGGCGGTGCGCAGGAGCTGGGCGGCAGCCCGGCCTTGTGGTTTCGCGCCGGTGACCGACAGGATTTCGGCCGGCTGATCGCGCGGCTGGTCGCGGGCGAGATCAGGATGGACGAGTACTGGACGCGCGCGCGGGTGCCGCGCAGCATCGCGCAACATGCGCAGGACCTTGCGCAGATCTATGGAAGCCCGAAATGAAAGCCCTGATCCATATAGGAATCCCGAAATCCGGCACCTCGTCTATTCAGGCGTTTCTGGCCCTGAATCGCGATGCGCTGGCCGCGCAGGGCGTGCTCTATGCGCGGTTCAATCCGACCCATGGCAGCCAGTTCGAACTGCCGGTCACCGCGCTGGAAGCCTGCGGCGACACAGTCGGGCCAGAGCTGGAACGCCGTCGTCTGGGGTTTGCCAGCCGCGCGGATCAAAGCACCTATGTCGCGCGCTACCGCGACTTTCTGGACAGGCGCCTGCAGACGGCCATACAGCCGCTCTTCATCGCGTCCAGTGAACATATTCATGCCTGGATCGACACGCCTGAGCGGATCGCCGCCCTCGATGCTTTCTTGCGCCAGCGGTTCACCGAGGTGCAGTACCTGGTCTATCTGCGCCCGCAGGACGAGTTGATTGCCTCAAGCTATTCTGAGGCCGTGCGCCGTGGCGCGAGCTATGATTTTCAGACCCATCTGACGAAATACAACCGGCTCAATCACTGGCAGCGGCTCAAACCGTGGCGCGCGGTGGTGGGGCGCAGTCGGCTGAGCGTCCGCCTGACGTGCCGCGATGCATTGGCGGGGGGGGCACTGGTCGCAGATTTCTGCACGGCCGCAGGGATTGAGCTGGCGGGTTTGCGCATCCCCAAGCGCGCGAACACAGCTCTCAGTCAGGGGGAGCTTGCGCTGCGCCGGTATCTGAACCGCCAGTTGCCCGTGCTGGGCCGTGATGGCCGGCTGCATCCGCTTTATCGGCTGGCCTTGCTGACCTTGCGCCCAGTCGCCGCTCTCAGGTCCGACAAGCTGCAACTCTCGCCAGCAGAGCGTGCCGCGATCCTGGCTGAGCATCAATTCGGCAACGAAAAAATACGCCGACGCTTCTTTGCAGACCGCGCGCGCCTGTTCTGAGCAGGGTCACTGCGGCCTGCGAAACTGACCAAGCGCGATGCGCAGGATTGGCCCGATCTGGGTCATCGCAGGCGGGACAGCCAGACCCGCGTGCCACCGTGCGAGCCCAGCTCGCAATGCATAGGCGAGGCGGGCCAGCCGCGAGGGCTGTTGGCTCATCTGCATTTGCGCGAGATGGGCAAAAATCGCCGCGCGGGCTTCAGGGGGTAGGGTTGCGATGGGGGGGGCAGTGTTCTGCGCCAGCGCATCGGCCAAGCTTCGCAGGTCATACGCCGGTCGCGGTCCAAGATGCAGGCAGGGGGTTGGGACATGACGGCACTGCGACGCAAGGATCGCTGCAATCAACGCCATGGCGATCGGGTCAGGCAGCGCGGCGATCTGCGCCAAGGGCAGGGTCTCGCGCCCTGCGCGATGCAGGATCAGCGCGGCAGGGTCGGGGGCCGCAAGTCCGGTCGGAGGATCGGCCAACCCGCTATCATGTCCCGCAACGCCGCCCATATACTGCGCAGCGACAATGACGGCCTGCGCCCCGCGCCCGCCTTCGAGCACCAACGCGGACCAGTCCGGCTGCGGGCAATCGCCCGCGCGCAGCACTGCAGTCCATGCCGCCTCATCCTGCGGGGCGAGCAGGTGCGCGCTCAGATTTATACCCAGATCCGCAATCTGGCTGATTTTCCAGATCGGCAGGGTCTGCGCCGCAAGCGCCTGCAGGGTCGGGGTTGGGTCCGTGCCTGGGGCGGTGATCACGCGAACATGAAGCCGCATTTGCGGATCGAGCAGTGGGGCAGGGCGGGGCGCGATATCCGCAGCGCCTGCACGGTCCCAACAGAGCCCTTCGCGCGCCAGCACCTGCGCCGCGCGGGCTGTGAATTCCGCCTGCAGCGCGTCGTCGGATGCGGGGGCAAGGCGTTCATGGATCACGCGCGTTGCCAGATGTGACAGCCCGGCGGTGATATGGTGGAATCCGCCCGCCCGCGCGATCGCAGCCACCTCGGACAGCCTGTCGAGTTGCTGGAACGTGCCGCGATCTGCGCAATCTGTGATCTGGCCGATGCGGCCACGATGGTAGTGATAAAGCGGTTCGGGCAGGTAGCGGATGCGGCGGGCCTTTGCGGCGAGGGTCCAGAAAAACGGGTGGTCCTCGAACAGCGCGCCGGGGATGAAGCGGGTCTCGCCGATTAGATCGCGCCGATAGAGCTTGTTCCAGGCGGAAGGAAAGAGCCGCGCGACCTCGCGCGCGTCCTCCAGCGCGATCCAGCGCTCGGCCCCTTTGATGTCGGGCGCACCGTGGATCGCGGAATGCGGACATTTGCCACCATCGGGCCAGACCAGCTGCACAGCGCAGGCGCTCCACTCCGCGCCGCTCTGGGTCACCGCGCGGTGATGCGCGGCCAGAAAATCCGGCGCGAACGCGTCATCCCCGTCAAGAAAGGCGATCATCTCGCCGCGCGCCGCATCCAACCCTGTGTTGCGCGCAGCACTCAGGCCTTGGTGTGCGGTCACGATCAGACGGAAGCGGGGGTCCGCGCCAAAAGCTTGATGCGCGACCCCGGCGGTGTCGTCGCGCGATCCGTCATCGATGACCAGAGCCTCAAAATCGACGAAGCTCTGGGTCTGCAGTGACCCAATCGCGACACCGACATGCGCCGCGAGATTGTGACAGGGCAGGATAATGGTGATCGCAGGGGCGGGCATGCTCGGCTCAGCCCCCGCGCGGGTGCATCAGATCTGCTTTTCGGGCATATGCACAACCAGCCCATCCAGCGCATCCGAGACCTTGAGCTGGCATGTCAGCCGCGAGCGCGCAGGGTCTGGCTGATAGGCGAAATCAAGCATGTCCTCTTCCATCGCGTCCTTGGCGGGCAGCTTGTCGGTCCATTCGGGGGCGACATAGACATGGCAGGTCGAACAGGCACAGGCGCCGCCGCAATCCGCTTCGATGCCAGGAATGCCGTTGTCGCGTGCGCCTTCCATGACGGTCAACCCCGAGGCGACCTCGACTACATGCTCGGTCCCGTTGAATTCGACATAGGTGATCTTGGCCATGAAACCCTCTCTGATACTGCCTGCGGGGACTGAGATAAGGCAGGGCGCAGCGATTGACCAGCCGTAATTCGGCCCGGAAAGGATCTCTGATCTGTCATTGATCTGTCCAGTTTCTGCCCGAATCGGGGAGCATTATTGAAACATGATGAACAAATCTCAAACTCGATACAGGCAAATCATGGCACGTTCCGCGAAATCCAGAACTCTGCAGGTCGGTGCGCTCGCGCTGGCATTGCTGAGCATGGCTCCGGTCGCGTCCGCCGAGAGCGTATCGGTGACCCGTGCGCGGGTTGATATCGTCAGCATTCCGATGCCGACCGGAGCCGCGCGGGCATGCTGGGCGCGGTACTCGACCGCAGGCGGGCAGCCGCGCAATGGCAAGATCGAAGAAGTGGCCTTTCGCGTGCCATGCCCCGAACAGATGGGCGAAAGCTTCATCCGCACGCTTCAGCGGGCCTTGCACGCGCGGGGATTCTTCGACGGGGACGTGACGGGGCGCGCTGATCCCCAGACCCGCGAAGCCGTGCAGGCATTTCAGCGCGCCAACGGATTCAACAGTCCGATCCTGACGCTGGAAACGGCGCAACGGCTTGGCCTTGTTCCGATCGAAGTCAGTCGAAACTGATCCGACCCTGATTCGCATGAGAACGCGCGCCTGAGATGGCGCGCGTTCGGCGTGTTGGACGGACATGTTGTGCGGCTACAGGCCAAGTGCCACAAATCGTGGCTCACCGTCGCGGCGCAGAAGCACGAGCAGGGACCGACGCCCGGCGTCGCGCGCTTCATCGGCGCGTTCTTGCAGATCAGCGACAGTTCGCACTTCCTGCTGATTGGCCTCGGTGATTACATCGCCGGCCATGATCCCGCGCTCTGCCGCGTCACTGTCTTCTTCCACGCTGCGCACGACCAGCCCGTTGGTCGAGGGCGGCAGATCCAGCTCCTGTCGGATCGTATTGGTCAGCTCCTGCAACTCCATCCCCAGGAAAGTGGACGGCGCGGCTGGCGCGGCTTCGGGTTGGCCGGGGATCGAGAGACCGGCGGCCTCCGCCAGTTCACGCTGGCCCAGCGTGACGCTGAGCGTCAGCTCCTCGCCACCGCGATAGACGACGACCTCGACATCGCGCCCGACGCCCGCATCACTCACGCGGCGCACAAGCATACGGGTATCGCGCACGGAGCCGCCGTCAAAGCGCAGGATGACATCGCCCGCTTGAATGCCCGCATCGCGTGACGGGCCTTCCATCACATCGGTGATCATCGCGCCCTCTGCACGCTCTAGCCCGATGGCTTCGGCCATATCATCGGTCAGATCCTGAATCCGCACGCCCAGCCAGCCACGCCGGGTCGAGCCGAATTCCTGCAACTGCGCGACCACGTTGGTCGCAACTGTCGATGACATCGCGAAACCGATCCCGATCGAGCCGCCTGTCGGCGAGAGGATCGCCGTATTCACCCCGATCACTTCTCCAGCCATGTTGAACAGCGGGCCGCCCGAATTGCCGCGGTTGATGGCCGCATCGGTTTGGATGTAGTCGTCGAAATTACCCTGAAGCGCGCGGCCACGGGCCGAGATGATGCCCGCGCTGACTGAAAAGCCCTGACCCAGCGGGTTGCCGACCGCGATCACCCAGTCGCCCACGCGCGCAGCTTCTGCATCCCCCCATGGCACATGCGGCAGCGGGGCGGAATGGTCGACCTTCAGAAGTGCAATATCCGTCGCAGGGTCGGTGCCGATCAGTTCGGCCTCCAATTCCAGCCCTGAGAAGAACTCGATGCGGATTTCATCGGCCCCCTCAATGACGTGGTTATTGGTCACGATGAACCCATCTTCCGAGATCACGAAACCCGACCCGAGCGCCTGATTGCGGCGCGGACGATTTGGGCGCTGGCCCTGCGGGCCTTGCGGTCCGTCAAAGAAATCGCGGAAGAAATCCTCGAAGGGCGATCCTTCGGGCAGACGCGGGCCGCCATCGAGCCGCGCAGCAACAGTCGTGGTCGTGGTGATGTTTACCACAGCCGGGCTGACGCGTTCGGCCAGATCGGCGAAGCTCTCGGGCCGGGCCGGTTGCGCGGCCGCGGCTGTGATCTGGGCCAGCACCAATGTCAGTGACAGGGCCACAAACAAGGCCACCCGCTGCGCGCTCCTGGCGGGGAGTCGCATGGAAATGACATGAAACATTGTCGAAAACTCCTGTGTGATGGATGCGCGGCGTCAACTACCGCATCGTCTGCAAACAATCTAAGGTGCGAAACCCCGAACGCAATTTCTGTCACGGAGTTTCAACGAGACGTGAAAACCCGTCAAGCGCAGGATGAATTTCAGATCCGTCTTGCAAGCACAATCACGACCAGTCCCGCAGTGATCGCCAGAACCCCGATCATCCGCCGCGCGTCAAAGGGAAGATCGGCCATCGCGCGTAACAGATCGTCCAGACGCCGAGGGGCCAGTGCGAACACCAGCCCCTCGAAGATCAACACCAGCCCAAGGGCCAGAATGACCGTTTGCAACGTCACGCGCGCGCCGCGTCAGTTGCCGATGATCGCTTCCAGCTCGCGCACGGCATCGGGCTCGCTGGGGTCAGATTCTGGCACGCGGCGCTGGATCAGATCAGGTTCTTCCGCGACACGCTCGGCGGCGTCGCGAGCTTCATCAAGAATACCTTGATTGATCCCTGCCGAGCGCAGGAAGGTGAAGAACTCGCTGTCCGGGCGCAGAACCATGGCGGCATTCTCGCCACGAAGCGCACGCTCATAGCTCTGCAAAGAGCGTGTGAAGGCGAAGAATTCCGGATCGAGGTTGAACGCTTCGGCGTAGACGCGGTTGCGCTCGGCATCGGCTTCACCGCGGATGATTTCGGCTTCGCGGCGCGAGGCCGAAACCAGCTCGACCACGGTCCGGTCGGCCAGCGCGCGGACACGCTGTGCAGCCTCGTTGCCGCGGGCACGCTCGTCAGCCGCCTCACGTTCGCGCTCGGCGCGCATCCGGGCGAAAGTCGCCTCCAGGTTTTCGCGCGGCAGGTCGGTCCGCGTCAAGCGAACGTCGACCACATCGATCCCGATGGCGAGCGCCCGCTGGCGTGCCTGTGCACGGATGAGGTTCATCAGCGAGGTGCGTTCTTCCGATAGCACAGCGGACGAGGGCACCGAACCGAGTACTTCGCGGATCGCAGCGTTCAGGATGCTTTCCATACGACGCTGTGCGCCAGCAATGCCCTCTTGGCCCACGGCCTCGCGGAATTGACGGGCATCGGCGATACGCCAGCGCAGGAAGGCGTCGACTTCAAGCCGACGGTCATCCAGGGGGGTGACTTCCAGCGGACGCGTCTGCAACCCCAGGATACGCGAATCGTATCGCACGACTTCCTGAATGAAGGGCAGTTTGAAATTCAGACCGGGCGTATTGATTTCCTGACGCACCTGACCGAATTGCAGCACCAGCACATGTTCACGCTCATCTACCACGAAAAGGCTGGAGAGGATGGTGATTATCGCCACAATGGCTATGGGCAGAATGATACCTGCTTTTTTCATCAGTTTGGTCCTCGCTGGCGGGTCAGCTGGTCAAGCGGCAGGAAGGGCAAGACGCCCGAGCCGCTGCTGCCGTCGCCGGTTGCGGTCACATTGTCCAGAATTGTGAGGTTCATGTCGCCCAGCACAATTTCCATCGTTTCAAGATACATCCGCTTGCGGGTCACTTCCGGCGCGTTGATGTATTCCGAGTAGACCGAGACAAACCGCGCGGCCTCACCTTCGGCATTGTTGACGACTTCAGCGCGGTAGGCTTCGGCTTCTTCCTGAAGCTGCGCGGCCTGACCCCGTGCCTGTGCCAGAACGCGGTTGGCATAGGCATCGGCCTCACGCTCCAGTCGGTCGCGTTCCTGACGCGCGGTCTGTACGTCGCGGAAGGCGCTGATCACCTGTTCGGGCGGGTCGGCCTTGTCGAAGTTCACCCGGATCACGTTGATCCCCGAATCGTAGCTGTCGAGCACTTCCTGCACACCCTGTTCCAGATCCGCAGCAATTGCGCCTCGGTCACGGTTGAGAATGGGCGAGAGTTCGGTGCGGGCGATAATATCGCGCATCGCCGATTCGGATGCTGCGCGCACAGTTTCGCGCGGATCAGCCAGATTGAAGAGGAACCGGGCCGGGTCTGCGACGTTCCACACCAGTTGGAATTCGATATCGACAACTGCTTCGTCGCGGGTCAGCATCAGACCAGTGTCGATGGCCGTGCGGCCCGTGCCGACTTCGGTGGTGCGTTCACTGGTGGTCGGGACAATCTCGTGGCTGATAAGCGGCCATGGTGCCAGCCGCAGACCAGGCTGGCCGATGCGATAGTACTCGCCGAAGAGAAGCTCAACCGAACGTTCGTTTTCTTCGACCCGGTACAGCGAAACCACCAGCCACATCACGGCGAGCGCGACCATGCCGATCAGCACACCGCGTTTCGAGAAGCCGGGGCCACCGATGCCGCCACCACCTGCGCCGCCGCGACCGCCGCCGCCCATCAGGACGCGGAGCTGTTCCTGGCCTTTTTTCACGATCTCGTCGATTTCGGGGATCTGGGGCTGATCACCGCGATTGCCGCCGCCGCTGCCCCGGTTTCCGCCACCACGGTTGCCGCCGCCGCCGCCCCAAGGTCCTCCGTTGTTGCCAGACATCTGGACTCCATTCGTTGCTGTTGGATATTTCGTGATAATTTGGGCCTAGACCCACCGAATTCAACCCTTATTCGCCAAAGCTGCGGGTCGCTGTCCGCATTGTGACCAGTTCCTCCGCGATCGTCGGATGCACCGCCAAAGTGCGGTCAAACTGCGCTTTTGTGGCCCCCATGCCGATCGCGACCGCTGCCAATTGAATGAGCTCGCCGGAATGATCCGCGACGATATGACACCCGAGCACCTTGTCGCTTTTGGCGCAGACGACAAGTTTCATCATCACGCGTTTGTCGCTGCCGATAAAGGCTGTGCGCATGGGCCGGAAGGCTGCGCAATAGATATCGACCGGCCCTTGGTCGCGCGCGTCTTCCTCGCTCAGGCCCACAGTGCCGAATTCGGGCTGAGTGAAGATCGCGGTCGGGATCAGGCTGTGGTCGAAATAATGCGGTTTGCCGCCGAAGACTGTATCGGCGAAAGCATGGCCTTCGCGGATCGCGACCGGCGTCAGATTGGCACGGTCGGTCACGTCGCCCACGGCAAAGATCGACGGAATCGCCGTCTGGCTGTAGTTGTCCACCGGGATCGCGCCACCGGGCCCTAGTTCCAGCCCCAGTGCGCTGAGCCCCAGCCCATCGGAATTGGGCCGCCGACCGGTTGCGAACATCACCGCGTCATAACAACCGTCATGGCCGGTGGTGGATTTCACCCAGGTCTGGCCGTCGCGTTCTTCCATTTCCAGAATGTCAGTGCCCAGCCGCAGGTCCACGCCATTGTCGCACATTTCCTGCGCGATATGGCCGCGCGCCTCGTCATCAAAGCCGCGCAGGATCTGTGCGCCGCGGTAGAATTGCGTCGTCTTGACGCCCAGCCCGTTGAAGATGCAAGCAAACTCGCTGGCGATATAACCGCCACCGATGATCAGCAGGGTTTTCGGCAGCTCGGCCATCTTGAAGACCTCGTTCGAGGTCATCGCCCCCAGCCCCTGCCATTTCTCGGGCACGACCGGACGCCCGCCCGTGGCAATCAGGATATGCTTCGCACTGACTGTCTTGCCATCACCGAGCAAGACCTCATGCGCGCCGCAAAGTGTTGCGCGACAATCATGGATGGTCACGCCTGCCTTTTGCAGATTGCTGCGGTAAATGCCTTCGAGCCGGGACAGTTCGTCGTCGAGCCGGGTCTTGAAGGCGCTCCAGTCGAAACTGCCGATCTGAGCGTCCCAGCCATAGGCGCGGGCATCGGCGACTTCTGTCGGGAAGCCTGACGCAAATACCATCAGCTTCTTGGGCACACAGCCGCGAATGACGCAGGTGCCGCCCATGCGGTATTCTTCCGCCAGCCCCACCCGTGCGCCATATTCCGACGCGGCGATCCGCGCCGCGCGCACCCCGCCCGAGCCGCCGCCGATGACAAAGAGATCGTAGTCAAAGCTCATCGCGCCCTCAGATATCCGAGAAAATGTTGCGGGCATAGTCCAGATCGACCTGTTTCATGGTCGACTCTGCCGTGCCCGTCGTCATGTCGCGCAATTCGCACGAGCCGTCCGCATGGCCGATCACCACCTGATCCGCGATATCGACAAACAGCCCGTTTTCGACCACGCCGGGCACCTGATTGAGCACAAGCGACAATTGCCGCGCATTCCCGATCCGCCCCAGCGCCAGATCGAGGATGTAATTGCCCTCATCCGTCACAAACGGCTGGTCGCCATTCATCCGCAGGCTCGATTGCCGTCCCATGACATCCATCGAGGTCAGCACTTCCTCGATCAGCGCGCGGCTGGCCTGCCAGCCGAAGGGAATCACCTCAACCGGCAGGGGAAAGGCGCCGAGCGTCTTCACTTCCTTGGCCGCGTCCGTGATCACGATCATCTGGTCGGACGCCGTGGCCACTATCTTTTCCTGCAACAGGGCCCCGCCACCGCCCTTGATCAGCGTCAGCTCTGCGTCGAATTCATCCGCCCCGTCGATGGTCAGGTCCAGCCAGCGCGCCTCGTCAAGCGAGACGACGTTGATCCCCACGTCGCGCGCAAGCTGCGCTGTGCGCGTCGAGGTCGGCACGGCGATGATGCGCAGCCCCTCATCACGCACCCGCTTACCAAGACGGCGCACCAGCCAGGCGGCGGTCGATCCTGTCCCCAACCCCACGCGCATCCCGTCTTCGACAAAATCTGCCGCGCAATGGGCGCTGGCGTATTTGGCGCGGTCAATCGGGGTAAGCTGGTCGATCATGGCAGGCCCTCTTGCTTTGTCGGCGGTGTTATAGGCGGTTTCCGTCCCGGGGTAAAAGCGGAATCGGTCGAGTGCGGCTGGCGAGCAGGGTTGCGTGGTCCCGCGCCTTGGCTAGTATCGGGCTTTCAAAATCATGGGAGGACAAAATGTTACGAGCGCTTTCGCGCCCAGCCGTGGCGCTGGTGGACCGCTATCTGCCGGACCCCTTCATCTTCGTGATGATCCTGACCTTGGTCGCGGCAGGCTGTGCAATGGTGTTTCAGGGCACATCGCCGGTGGCCGTGGTCGAGATGTGGGGCAACGGGTTCTGGAACCTGCTGACCTTCTCGATGCAGATGCTTCTTGTGTTGGTGACGGGGTTCATTCTCGCCTCGTCGCCGCCGATCAAGAAATTCCTGAGCCTTCTGGCGGGACTGGCCAAGACACCCGGCAGCGCGATTGTGCTGGTGACAGTGGTGTCGCTGATCGCAAGCTGGATCAACTGGGGTTTCGGGCTGGTCGTGGGCGCGCTGTTTGCCCGCGCATTGGCGCGCCAGATCACTGTCGATTACCGCCTGCTGATCGCGGCGGCCTATTCGGGCTTCGTGGTCTGGCATGGCGGCCTCGCAGGCTCGATCCCGCTGACCATTGCCACGCCGGGACATTTCACCGAGGCCCAGATCGGCGTGATCGACACGGGCCAGACGATTTTCGCGAGCTTCAACCTAATCATCGTCGCCGTCCTGTTCGTGGTGATCCCGCTCACCAACTGGCTGATGCTGCCAAAGGCGGAAGAAAGCGTCTATGTCACGCGCGAGCAACTGGGGGAGGAGTCGACCACGGCCTTCGTGCCCGCGCGTCCTGCCGAGCATCTGGAAAACAGCCGCATCCTGATGTGGCTCGTGGGCGTGCCGGGGCTGATCTATCTGTTTCACTACTTCGTCATTCAGGGCAGCACACTTAACCTCAATATCGTGAATTACCTGTTCCTGATGCTGGGCATCGTGCTGCATGGCACCGCGCGCAACCTGCTCGATGCGCTCAATGAAGCGGTCAAGGGCGGGGCAGGGATCGTGATCCAGTTTCCGTTTTATGCGGGCATCATGGCGATCATGACCCAGTCGGGGCTGGCACAAAGCCTGTCCGAAGGCTTCGTGTCGATCTCGACCGCGACGACATTGCCGTTCTGGAGCTTCATCAGCGCAGGTATCGTCAACCTGTTCGTGCCTTCGGGTGGCGGGCAATGGGCAGTGCAGGCCCCGGTGATGCTGCCTGCGGCCGAAGCGCTGGGTGCAGATGTGGCGCGGGTGGCGATGGCGGTCGCCTGGGGGGACGCCTGGACGAACCTGCTGCAACCTTTCTGGGCGCTGCCGATGCTGGCGATTGCCGGGCTGAAGGCCAAGGACGTGATGGGCTTTTGCCTGATCCATCTGGTCATCACCGGCGCGATCATCAGCGTGCTTCTGGTCGTCCTTTAGCCCCGTCGCGGCCCCGCCCCGGTCGGGGGTGGGGCCAGCGTGTCCCTTGCGGACAGTTTTGCGTCGCTCTTGACCCGCGAGATCCGAAGGAACACCTCTATGGTAGCGGCAGCAGGGGAGCGCGCTCGGATGTATCTGTCGGTTTTCGAGATCTTCAAGGTCGGGATTGGCCCGTCTTCGTCTCACACGATGGGGCCAATGGTGGCCGCCGCGCGGTTTCTCGATCATTTGCGCGGCCTGTCTTTCGAGGTCGCGGGGCTGCGCGCCTCGCTGCATGGCTCGTTGGCGTTCACGGGCGTCGGCCATGCAACCGACCGCGCGGTGATCCTTGGCCTCGCGGGTTTCACGCCTGACGCTTATGACGCCGAACGCGCCGAGGCGGTGCTGGCGCAGATCAAGGACTGCGGGCATCTGGAGGCCGAAGGGCTGGGCCGGCTGCGCTTCGCCCCCGACCGCGATCTGATCTTCGACTATGGACCGCCGCTGCCGGGCCATGCCAACGGGCTGCGGCTGATGGGGCTCGATGCGCAAGGCGACGTGATCGCCCAAGAGACCTATTACTCCATCGGCGGTGGTTTTGTGGTCTCCGAAGCCGAGCTTGGCACGAAATCCGCCAATACCGGCCCCGCCGTTCCCTATCCCTTTGAGACCGCCGCCCAGATGCTCGCCATGGCGCGCGACAGCGGCAAGAGCATCGCCGCGATGAAACGCGCCAATGAGTTGAAGCGCATGGGGCCGGGGGCGCTCGATCAGGGTTTGCGGCGGCTCTGGGCGGTGATGCGCGACTGTATCGACCGCGGTCTTGTGACAGACGGGACGCTGCCGGGCGGGCTACATGTGCGCCGCCGTGCCAAGGGCATCCGCGACGCGCTGGAACGCGAACGCGGCCTGAACCTGAGCGCGCCGCATGTGATCAATGATTGGATCAGCGTCTATGCGATGGCCGTGAACGAGGAAAACGCGGCGGGCGGGCAGGTGGTGACCGCGCCCACAAATGGCGCAGCCGGCGTTGTGCCGGCGACACTCCGCTATTGGCTCGACCATGTGCCGGGCGCGTCCGAAGCACGCGTGGGGGAGTTCCTGCTGACAGCGGCGGCCATCGGGGGGCTGGTGAAGCATAACGCCTCGATCTCGGGCGCGGAATGCGGCTGTCAGGCCGAGGTCGGCTCGGCGGCGGCTATGGCGGCGGCAGGACTGGCGGCCGTCATGGGCGGCACGCCAGAGCAGATCGAGAACGCGGCCGAAATCGCGCTGGAGCATCATCTCGGCATGACCTGCGACCCGGTCAAGGGGTTGGTGCAGGTGCCTTGCATCGAACGCAACGGGCTGGGCGCGATCAAGGCGGTCTCGGCGGCTTCGCTGGCGCTCAGGGGGGACGGCACGCATTTCATGCCGCTCGACAATTGCATCGAGGCGATGCGCCAGACCGGTGCCGACATGTCGGAGAAATACAAGGAAACCGCGCTGGGTGGTCTGGCCGTGAATGTTCCGAATTGTTAGGCCCGCCCGCGCAATTTGAGGCAGATCATGGCAGCGCCGCCCACACGCTGGCAGAGTGTTTTCCATACCGTGCCAGGGAGCGTGAGATGGAATTATTCGAGGTCGAAGTCAGTTGCCCCGACAAGGACAGCGCGCGTGCCATTGCCAGCGCCTGCCTGAAAGCGCGGCTGATCGCCTGCGCAGTCATCATGCCCAAGGTCGAAAGCCTGTTCTGCTGGAAGGGCCAGATCGATTCCGAAAGCGAAACCCTGTTGCGCATGAAGACCCCTGCGCCGCAGTTTGAGTCCGTCTGCCAGATGATCTGTAAGCACCATCCCTATGACCTGCCCGCCATCGTGGCCCTGCCGGTGCAGGCGATGGGACCAGGCGTCGCGGATTGGGTGGAGTCGGAAACTCAAACCGCAAAGATCTGTGACGGATCGATATAGGCCTTGACCTCGATCGGATTGCCGGCCGGATCACGAAAAAACATCGTCCATTGCGCGCCGGGCTGGCCTTCGAAGCGCAATTCGGGCGGGATCACGAAATCCACACCCGCCCTGTCCAGCCGCGCGGCCAGTTCCTTGAACCGCGCCAAATCTAGCACCAGCCCGAAATGCGGCATCGGCACCATGTGATCACCAACCTTGCCGGTCAGCGCAGTTGCAAAAGGCACGCCCAGATGCAGGCTCATCTGATGGCCGAAGAAGTCGAAATCGACCCATGTCCCGGTGCTGCGCCCCTCGGCACAGCCCAGCACCCCGCCGTAAAACCTGCGCGCAGTCTCCAGGTCATCGACGTGAAAGGCCAGATGGAACGGCATCAGCATCACAAACTCTCCTCTGTTTTCATCCTTGCAGAAATATCCGCGGGGATTGTCAAGGGGGGCGCGCCCCCCTTGACGCACGCAGCGGCCATCGTGCCCCCTCTGGACGACCCGGATATAGGCCCCTATAACGCCGCGCATGATGTGTTTTCGGATCATCTCGCGAATTAGCCTCCCGGCACTCTGACGCGCCCAGAGTGCCGGGTGTGCCTTGGCGCCCGCCAAATCCCTGAAAATTTGCGAAAGACCCCGACCCATGACCGAGACCATCGACTATAAAGACACGCTGTTCCTGCCCCAGACCGATTTCCCGATGCGCGCGGGCCTGCCCGCCCGCGAACCCGACTGGTTGGCGCGCTGGGAACGCCTTGGCATCTATGACCGCCTGCGCGCCGATGCAGCGGAGCGCAAACCCTTCATCCTGCATGACGGCCCGCCTTACGCCAACGGCCATCTGCATATCGGCCACGCGCTCAACAAGGTGCTGAAGGATTTCATCACCCGCAGCCAGCAAATGCTGGGCTTTGATGCGCGCTATGTGCCGGGCTGGGACTGCCACGGCTTGCCCATAGAGTGGAAGATCGAGGAGCAATACCGCGCCAAGGGGCTCGACAAGGACGCGGTGGATGTCGTTGATTTCCGTCAGGAATGCCGCCGCTTCGCCGAAGGCTGGATCGACATCCAGCGCGAAGAGTTCAAGCGGCTGGGGATCACCGGCAAATGGGACCGGCCTTACCTGACGATGGATTACCACGCCGAGGCGGTGATCGCGGATGAGTTCATGAAGCTCGTGATGAACGGGTCGCTCTATCAAGGGTCGAAGCCTGTGATGTGGTCGCCGGTGGAAAAAACCGCGCTGGCCGAGGCCGAGGTCGAGTATCACGAACATACGTCGCATACGATCTGGGTGAAGTTTCCGGTTACGCTAGGCGGTAAACCCGAATTCTTCAAATCGGGTGCTCCGACTGCGACCTATGGTTCGGGCGGAAAATCGACCGTCCTGATGGATGAAATGCAGAACTGCAGTGTTGTCATCTGGACTACAACGCCTTGGACGATCCCGCAAAACCGCGCCGTCTGCTTTGGCCCCGAAATCGTTTATGGCCTCTATGAAGTCTCCGAGCTTCTGGAAGGCGCGAAGGAAGAACTGGGCGCGAAGATCATTCTCGCCGATGCTTTGGCCGAAAGCGCGCTGGCGGCGGCTAAGGTAAACGCGACGCGCTTGCGCAGCGTTAGCGCCGATGAACTGGCCGCCCTGACCCTCGCCCATCCCTTCCGAGGCGTCGAAGGCGCAAATGGCGAGTGGGATTTCGACGTCCCCATGATCGCGGGCGACCATGTCACCGATGACGCGGGCACCGGCTTTGTCCACACCGCCCCCAGCCACGGCGACGATGACTATCAGATCGGCCTGAAACACGGTCTGCCGATGACCTATAACGTGCTGGAAGATGGCAGCTACCGCGCCGATCTGCCACTCTTCGGCGGCGAGGTGA
>REBU01000068.1 GCA_007692585.1 Paracoccaceae bacterium
TTGATCGTCAGGTCGCAGAGTTCCAGGTCCGGGTCATTCGCCATTGTCGCTCGGACCAATGGCGCGACATGGCTCATTGCTGAACGGATCCACCGCGCTCGGCATACCCGTCACTGAAGCTGCGCGGGGAAAGGGGAACCCCCGTACATCACCTGATTTCTGCAACAGAGCCGGCAATTCACCTCGAACCCAGAATCTCGCTCACGCTGCATAGACGCTTGCGGCGATTACAATCCACGTAGCCTTAGTTTGCGCAGAAAAGGCGTACTCATATTTCAGCACGCCTTTCTAGATTAATGCTACTCAGAATTCTACCAATCTTGCGGTATTGTCTCTACCGTTACTGACCGCTAGTTTCGGAGGGTGCACAGCCTTGGCTTGCACTTTTATCTCACGCTCTTTTAAAGAGGGCAGAGAATTTGAACGGCGAACTTTGTTATCAAATTTAAAGTTGGACAATTCCGTCAAAAGAATATCAGATTGTTCCTGCAATGATCCCGCTGCCGCATTGGTCTGCTCAGCCACTGCAGCGTTCTGTTGCGTAACCTGATCAAGTTGATTTACGCCAGAATTGATTTCACCCAATGCACTTGATTGATCCGACGCCGCGACAGCAATTGCCGAAGCTTGCTCTGATACTTCTTTTGCCTTGAGCAAGATTTGCTCCAGACTCTGCCCTGTTCTTGCTACGAGAGACGACCCTGATTCAACCTGCAAAGTGCTCTCTGAGATAAGCGCTTTGATTTCACGCGCCGATTCAGAAGCACGTTGAGCAAGTCCGCGAACTTCTGAGGCAACGACAGCAAAGCCACGTCCAGCCTCCCCGGCACGCGCGGCTTCAACACCAGCGTTGAGCGCCAAAAGATTCGTCTGGAAAGCAATATCATCGATGACACCAATAATCCTCGTAATTTGTTCCGAAGATTTCTCGATCTTCTGCATTGCAGAAATTGCATTCTTCACGATATCTACACCCTCCTCCGCAGTGACACGATTCGTTTGCGTTGTATGTTCTGCTTCCTTCGCCAGACCTGCTGTAGAGCGAACACTTTCAGTTAATTCATTTAACGCAGCCGCCGATTGCTCGAGCGTTGCAGCCTGTGTTTCAGCGCGTCCTGCGAGATCCTGCGCGGCGGAAGTTATTTCTTCTGAACCACCACGCACTTGCTCGGCGACGCTCACGATGCGCAACATTGTTGCAGCAAGACTGGATGCCACTCGGTTGAATGCCAGTCGGAGTTCTTCATACTCGCTCGGGAAGGGGTTGTTGTCTGGGCTTGTAATCTGATGGGTCAGTTCGCCTGCTTCCAATTTGCTCAGCGCATTTTCAATGTCGTTCACGACACGTTTCTGGCGCTGATTATCGCGCTCAAGTCTTTCGTTCGTTTCAACTTCCAGCCGCTTGCGTTCGGCCTCTGCATGGCGACGTTCGATAGCATTTTCCTTAAACACCTTGAGTGCCTGTGCAATCTTCGAAAGGTCACCAGTGCCCTCAGTTCCGGAGATTTCGATATCAAGCTTACCATCCGCGAGCAACGTTGTCTGCGTGACGATGGAGGTGAGGCGCCGCGAAATATACAACGAAAGAAACAGCGCTATGCCTGTTCCAAGAAGCGCAACGAAGGCGACCCCTGCAAGAATTGAAAAAACAGTGTTGTCAATCAGTGTGCGAGCATTGTCGCTGATTGAAAGCCGCGCGGTCCTGATTTCACTGCGAACGCGATCGAGTTGCACCATCACATCGGCGGTTGTCGCATTGACTTTTTCCAGTTGCTCGCGAGATAACATTTCTACGTCGCGCAGCTCGGTCACTACGTCCCAGAACGCGCTCACACCTGCCAAAGTGGTGTTCAACAGCGCTCGTTCCTGCGCGATGAGAACGGAACCTTGGATGTCTGCAAGGGATTGAAGTGTTGCCTCAAATGGTGCTGTTGCAGTCTCGAGTTCTGACAGCGGCATGCCATCCACAAACCGGTCAACCCGGACACGGGTCACGAGGAAACTATCAGAAGCACGGAGCGCACTATATGCAGCCGCATCGAGGCCGCGCTCTTCAAACATGACGACCAGCTGTCCGATACCGCGTCTGTGCTCGATGCCCAGAGAGCTCAATTGGCTGCGCAATATCTCTCGCTGTGAATAGGACGCCACAAAAGCCTCCAGCTCAGCAAGGTTGCGTTCCTTGATGGTTACCATTGCATTGGCCGACTGAATGCCATTCTCAGCTAAATCTGCCGACGTAGTCAGGACTTCCAACATTTCGGTTTCGACGCGTGCCGCATCGCCCGGATCTGCTGTGACCGTATAGCGCATGAGCGCCAAACCCGCTTCACTAACCTCACGCGCCAGATTCGACGCATTAATTGTCATCTGCACGGCCTCTTCCAGAGTGCTGATCGCAGAGCCCATTTTTGACAGGCGGTCCCAATTGAACAACCCAAGCCCCACAATCAAGGCGAGGATGACCCCAAATGATCCAACAAGCTGAGTTCCGACTCTCATGTTTCTGAGCATAGTTTCCTCGTTTTCTTAGGTCGCGAATGATGTCGCGCGTCTGATATTGGCTTTCGTCAATCGGATTTTGTCTGTGCCTGTCTAGGACACATCAACCCGTAATCCTGACTGGTTGAACCGGTTTTTCTTCGCGCGCCTCGAGCTCTGACAGGTCCATTGGATCCGGCAATGTGAGATAGGCATGTAATGTGGTAACGAGCTTTTCGGCCTGGCGCCCTATATTCGCAGCCACAAGTTGCGCTTCCTGTGCGGCGTTCAGGGTCTGGCGATTGATGGACTCAGCCTGATCGACAACACTTTTGGCTTGTTGAAGTCGTGAGGCCTGATTCTGGGATGTTAATGCGATCCCATCCATAAATTTGCGCACGCCGGAAGCACGCCCGACAATTGCGCCCAACGCGTCTGTTGTCTGATGAACCAGCGCGGCCCCCTCGGCAACATGCGTTGATGCCTGAGCAATCAGCTCGCGAATTTCGCGCGCGGAGGCCGCCGCGCGTTCTGCCAGTCCGCGGACTTCGACCGCAACAACCGAGAATCCGCGCCCGGCATCGCCAGCGCGTGCCGCTTCCACACCTGCATTCAAGGCCAGCAAATTCGTCTGAAAGGCGATATCCTCGATCACCCCGATAATCCTGGAAATTTGTTCGGAGCTTTTCTCGATCGCGACCATGGCTTGCACAGCATCTTGGGTGATCGCACCGCCAGCTTCGGCCTCACGCTCGTTTTCGCGACTTTCCAAAGTCGCCTGTCGTGACTGCACCAACCCCTCATCAAGAATGTTTATCATGGCTTGCAAGGCAGACTGCCCGTCACTCAGGCTGGAGGTCTGAGCTTCCGCGCGCTCGAAAAGCGTGCGCCCTGCGCGCTCGATCTCGATGGCATCGGTGCGCACGGCATTGGCCACAAGATCGACCCGAGCAAGCAGATCATCAAGCATCTGCAGGGTTTGATTGAAGGCTTTGCGCATACTGTCGTATTCTTCGGGAAACGGATCATGGGCCGGGTTCCCGATGACTGTCTTCAGATCACCTTCGCTGAGACGTTGAAGGCCAGCTTCGAGCTCCCGAACGACACGTTCCTTTTTCTTGGCCTCGATCGCTTTCTCGCGCTCGGTGGCCTCTGTAACCTGCTGCTGCGACAGGCGTAGCTCTTCAGATCTGGTTTGCGCTTCCTTCGCCTCGCGCAGGGCATCGTCGGCAGTTGCAAAGGATGTGGTCAGGATCCGCGCGATGAAGATGAGGACGCCGGCTTCAACGAGAAGCACCACCGCGTGCTGTGCAACGCGCCCTATATCTGTTCCCCCTGGCAAGACAGCGCTTGGCAGCACAATCGTCAGTCCCAGATGATGTACGGCAACCAAACCGGTATAAAGCACAATCGCGCGCCAGTTGCAGTAGATTGCCAGGACGGCCAGTGCTGCAAAGAATTGCATGTGTATGTCGACCTGCCACGGATGGTCCGCGAACTGATAAACGACAAGCCCGACAGTCACAGCCAGGGCGGCGGCAGAGGTCAATTGCACTGTCTCTCCGCAAGGATCGCGCCAACATTCGAAGGTGACAAGAAGCGCAAGCGCGACAGCCACCGACAGCAAATAAACGCTCGGTACCGAGAGCAACCAGCCGGAGATGGCGATCTGAGCGACCATGATCCAAAGCAGGGCTGTGACGCCATAGGCGCCATTTTTCCTAATTTTGGTCAGGGCCTCGATATTTGGTGTATCATTCAGCATTTTTGGCTCTCTCGGGGAAAATCATTGGATGCACAGAGCAGAAGGGCGAGACGCCACCTGCAGGGCCGGGATAGCCAGGTTGCGGGTCAAGCCGCGCCGCTCGTCAGCGGACAAAAGGGACAGATCGAGCTCTGCCAGACGCCCGTTCCAGCGAATGTCACGGATCGGCAGGTCGAGTGCGCTCACTTCATTGAAAATCGCAGATGGCGAGGCGAAGGGAGAAAAGACCAAGACGATCGCCTGATCGTCCGCGCGCGGGGCGAGATAGGGATAGAAAAGAGCGAGTGTTCCCAGAACCGCCACCATAACCGGCGAGACAGACTCCATCCACATGTACAAAACCCTTTGCTTTTTTGGGTAGAATTTCCACAATGATACCGGCGCGGTGTTAACAAGCGCTTATCGCCAGACGGGCTCTGCACTGCCAAACGCACTGACATATCGTGAAAATTCGAATGATTCGTTTGAATCCATGGGGGGGCTTGTGCAGGTGCGCATCGCTAAAAAGCGTATTGAACCGCCCCGGATTTACCGGAGGGTGATTGGTTCATATTTCAGGCGGCCATGGCGAGTGTGCTCAGGTTTGCATGAGACACGCCTCCTCTGCTTCTGCAGGTGGGATGTAACTGATGGGCCGAGTAATCGGCGATTGTTGTTCCAATCGACCCATTTCAGCGTTTCCCATTCGACTTGGCGTTCTTGCAGAACTCTGACCCCAAGGGATTCACATCGTAAATCCAAGCGGTTAGACAGGATGCATGAGCAAGCCATCACCCGCCCGCTACCGCAACACAAACTGGTCAAGCTAATGAGCCATCGAGGGTGAAGCGATTGGCCCAGTGACCGCCTATGGCGCCCATGACACGCGCCGCTGCCACACAGCCATTATCGCGCGCGGCGCCGCGGCGTTCCTGCACTCTCTGGAACCCATGGCGTTCGCGCCCTCACTCCCGATCCGCAAAACGGGCGACCATGGAAAGGGGACTGTCCGGCAGCATGCGCCCGCAACGAAACCCTGCGCGCAGCCCGGCCCTATGGATGGGTTCGGCGGACTTACGCATTCGGGGCTGAAATGATCCCCCGGATCATTTCTGACCGCCCTTATCACTGGGACCACGGTCCCATCTCGCTCTGCCTGCAGCGCAGCGTGGAGCAGTCTGGAACCGGCCAATCCAGGTCGGCCAGGCGGAGCAAACTGGCCACCATTCCGGTCGTCTGCCCGGTCGCCATTGTCGCTCGAACCCTGGGCGCTTCACTGGCAAGCAGCTTGAACAGCAGCTTGAACAGCAGCTTGATCGACGCGCAAAACCGGATCGCCGCATCAACGAGTTGCCCATCGTGTCGCCAGCGGTCCGCGCCCGATGGGCGACGGCGGGCGCACCGGACGGCCCTCACGCGGCGCATGCCAGCTATCTTCTTCTCGAGCGAGATCAACAAAGTCCCGCGCTTGCGGCCCGTCTGACCTGATGGACTCGTGGTGTGACTCCCGCGAGGCGGGAACTCTGCAACTGCGCCGATCAGCATCGCAATCGGAACAGACCCAATCGCCGGGATCGCATAGGGAGCAGGTTTCATCGATTTGACAGGTGTTGCTGGGTAGGAGCCGTTGGCAACAGTGTAAAGGATTTGCGCCGTCCACTGGTTGGCAGTTACAGGGGTGATGGGGTGATCTTGTCATCCAGGCAAACGATTGAACATTCGCCAGCAAGACACCAGAATGCGCCACGGCTCAGTCAGTCCCAACCAAGAAGGCCCGTGCCATGCGTATCGGTTATCTCATGAACACCTATCCTGTGACGTCGGCGACATTCATTCGCCGCGAGATTGCCGCGTTAGAGGAAGCAGGGGTCTCGGTCACGCGCTTTGCGGTGCGGCGTTGGGATCAGGCGCTGGTCGATCCTGCCGACCAGCGCGAGGCCACGAAATGCCACTATCTGCTGGAGCGCGGTGGCCTGCGGCTGGCGCTTGGCGGAATACGCGAAGCGCTGGTCAATCCGCGCGGGATGGTGCGGGCAATCGCCGGAGTGTGGCGTCTGTGGCGCAATGCCGGGCCGGGCGCGCTGGTGCGTCACCTCGCTTATCTGCTGGAAGCTGTCGAGTTGAAGGCCCAAAGCGCAGGGCTGTCGCATATCCACGCGCATTTTTCGACCAACACAGCCGCCGTCGCGTTGTTGGCGGCGCGACTGGGCGGACCGGGATATTCCTTTACGGCGCATGGGCCGGATGAATTCGTGGATCCCGTCGCGTCGTCTCTGGCGCTGAAAATCGCTGAGGCCCGCTTTGGCGTGGCGATCACCCATTTCGCCCGTGCGCAGCTCGCGCTTGCGGGGGGTATGGCGCATTGGGGCAAGCTGCATGTGGTGGGCTGCGGCGTGGACCTTGACGCGCTGACGCCTGCGCCGCTGCCCGAGGCCTGCGCGCCATTTCTGTGCATCGGGCGGCTCTGTTCGCAAAAGGCGCAGCATTTGCTGGTCGACGCATTTGCGGAGTTGCGCGCCACCCATCCTCAGGCGCGGCTGGTGCTGATCGGCGATGGCGAGACCCGCCCGGCTATCGAGGCTGCGATTCGCGCGCAGTCGCTGGAGGCGCAGATCACCCTGCGCGGCTGGGCGGATAATGCCAGCGTCAGCGCCGCGCTGGCTGAAGCGCGTGCGCTGGTTCTGCCGAGTTTCGCAGAAGGGCTGCCCATCGTCATCATGGAAGCCTTCGCGCGCGGGCGGCCGGTGATTTCGACCTATATCGCGGGCATCCCCGAACTGGTGGATGCGCATTGTGGCTGGCTGATACCTGCGGGCGATGTGGCCGGGCTGTCTGTTGCCATGCGCGAGTGTCTTGACGCCACGCCCGAGCGGCTTGCGCAGATGGGCGCACAGGGTCGCGCGCGGGTCGCGGCGACCCACGACCTGGTGCAGAGTGCAGCCGCGCTAAAGGCGCTTTTTGCGCGCGTGCTGTGATGCCTAGCCGTTGCCACGCAGGGCTTCGGGGTGGTCCGCCAGAAAAGCCTTGAGTGCGGCATAGAGCGCCCGTGCACGGAGCAGATCGTCGAGATGCAGTGCATCGGCGATATCTTCACAGATCATCTGCTGCACTTTTTGCGGGCCGTGATGCAGATGCATAAGGTATTCGCCCATTTCAGCCGCAGTCACGTTGTCAACATGCTCATGCGCCGCTATCGCTTCAATCTGCGCGCGGCTCAGACAGGTCATGTCCAGAATGTCAGTCTCGTTGATCATGGCAAAGCCCTCCTCCAAGGTGAACTCTACCACAGGTTAAAGGCAATTCGCCTTGTTTTATATCAAGCGCCGCGGATCATGTGCAGTCGGGTTCGAACCCGTCGATGATGGCAATCGCCTGGTCTGCGGTTTCGGCATAGTTGAACAGCGTCAGGTCGTCGCGGCTGATCGTCCCCGCGTCGGCCAGCGCGTCCCAGTTGATGATCCGCTCCCAGAAGTCGCGGCCGAACAGGATGAAGGGCATTTTTCGCATTCTCTGTGTCTGGATCAGGGTCAGGGTTTCGAACAATTCGTCCAGCGTGCCAAAACCGCCCGGAAAGACCGTGATCGCCTTGGCGCGCATCAGGAAATGCATCTTGCGGATCGCGAAATAGTGGAAATTGAAGGACAGGTCCGGGGTCACATGCGGATTGGGCGCCTGCTCATGGGGCAGGACGATATTCAGCCCGATGGACACGCCGCCCGCTTCCTCGGCACCGCGATTGCCGGCCTCCATGACACCGGGACCACCCCCTGTGACGATGACATCCTCACGCCCGTAGCTTTGCACCGAGCGCAGTGTCATCTTGTGGGCAAACTCGCGCGCGACCTCGTAAAAGCGAGCCAGATCCGCAAGTGTGGAGGTGCTGGCCGAAGCCGCATCTTCAGGCCGCGGGATGCGTGCGCCACCGAACATGACGATGGTCGAGTGGATGCCGCGCTCAGTCATCAACAGGTCGGGCTTCAGCAGTTCCAGCTGCAGTCGCACAGGGCGCAATTCGTCGCGCAGCAGGAATTCCGTATCGGTGAAGGCCAGCCGATAGGCCGGATGCCGGGTTTGCGGCGTGTCCGGCGTTTCGTCCCAATGGCGCACATCCTCTTCAGCGTCGGGAAACGGGCGGGTCTTGCTCTGGTCTTTCAAAAAAGCCTCCGGTCATGCGGCTGATTGCGGTTTGTCCGGGTCGAGGCTATAGGCTGTGCGATCAGATGACCAGCCCAATGGAGCCGAAGGATGACCGATACCAAAGCGCTTGAAACCGAGATCGAGGCCGCATGGGAGGCGCGTGATACGCTCAGTTCCGCCAGCAAGGGCGCGCATCGCGATGCCATCGAGGCGACACTCGAGGCGCTTGACAGCGGCGCGCTGCGTGTCGCGGAACGGCAGGCGGACGGGCAATGGCATGTCAACCAATGGGCCAAGAAAGCTGTGCTTCTGGGCTTTCGCATCAAGGATATGGAAGAACAAAACGGCGGCCCGCAAGGTGGTGGCTGGTGGGACAAGGTTGACAGCAAGTTCAAGGGCTGGGATGCAGCGGCCTGGGGACAGGCGGGGTTCCGCGCGGTGCCCAATTGCGTGGTGCGCAAATCCGCCTATATCGCGCCCGGCGTCGTATTGATGCCGTCTTTCGTCAATCTGGGCGCTTATGTCGATAGTGGCACGATGGTTGATACCTGGGCGACCGTGGGCAGCTGCGCGCAGATCGGCAAGAATGTGCATCTCTCGGGCGGCGTGGGCATTGGCGGCGTGCTCGAGCCGATGCAGGCCGGGCCGACGATCATCGAGGATAACTGCTTCATCGGCGCGCGTTCCGAAGTGGTGGAAGGCTGTATCGTGCGCGAAGGCTCGGTTCTGGGCATGGGCGTGTTCATCGGCAAATCGACCAAGATCGTTGACCGCGAAACCGGCACAGTCACTTATGGCGAAGTGCCGCCCTATTCGGTTGTGGTCGCAGGCTCGATGCCGTCGAAGAATGGCATCAACCTCTATTGCGCGGTGATCGTCAAACGCGTCGATGCGCAAACCCGCTCCAAGACCGGCATCAACGAGCTTCTGCGCGACTGAGTTTCATCCTTGCCCAAATATCCGCGGGGATTTTCAAGGGGAGCGCGCTCCCCTTGAAGCGGGTAGTTTGAAGGGCGGCAGCCCTTCAAGCCCCCTTGGGCGCCGCAGCCCGCCGCAGCCGGTCATTGATCGCAGTCCCCAGACCCCGCTCTGGAACAGGCGCGACTGCGATCGCTCGCCCCTTCGCATCAGCCGCATGCAGCACCGCAAAAAGCCGCGCCGCTGCCTCCTCCAGATCCCCGGTCAGCGACAGCGACAATTCTGCCCCTTTACAGTCCGGCCCAAAGCCGATCCAGACCTCCTGAGGCTCTGGCGCGCGCGCATCCAGCCGCAGCGCCGCACGTGGGGCGTAATGCGCGGCCAACTGGCCGGGGGCCGTGATCTTGCCGGAGCCGTCGCGCCCGAGCCGCGCACCAAGAACCGCCTCCAGCGCGTCGCGGCTGATCCCGCCTTCGCGCAACAAAAGCGCGGTCACCCCATCAAACCCGACGATGCTCGATTCCAGACCCACAGCGCAGGCCCCGCCGTCCAGCACTGCGGCGATACGCCCGTCGAGACCCGCCAGCACATGCGCGGCCGTTGTCGGGCTGATCCGGCCTGAAGGGTTGGCTGAGGGCGCGGCAATCGGCCCTCCGAAGGCATTGAGCAGCGCGCGGGCCGCAGGGTGGGCAGGCAGCCGCAGCGCAACGCTGTCGAGCCCCGCCGTAACAGCAGGTGCAAGCCCGTGGCCCGCGCGCAGGGGGGCCACCAATGTCAGCGGGCCCGGCCAGAAGGCACGCGCAAGCGCCAGCCCCTGTGCGGGGATCTCGGCCAGAGCCAGCGCCTGATCGAGATCCGCCAGATGCACGATCAGCGGGTTATGCTGGGGGCGGCCTTTGGCGGCGAAAATCCCTGCCACTGCATCGGGGTTGCGCGCGTCACCGGCCAGACCATAAACGGTTTCTGTGGGCAGCGCGACCAGCGCGCCCGCCGACAACAAACGCGCGGCTTGCGCGATCCCTTCGGGTGTCGCGGCCAGTGTCTGTGTGCATAGCGCGCGCATTTCATCCATTTTCGTGACGTGGCGTTCTGTTTCAGGATCAGGCCCGAAGTCGCTAGAAGCAGAGCCTGGGGCTGTCTTAGGCGCTCGTCGCGCCCTTGCCAAGCCAGCCCGTTGTCTTTGACTGACGGAGCTTTGTCGATGTCCTACCGCGCCCCCCTTCGTGATTTCACCTATCTGCTCGATCAGATCGTCGGTTTCGATCAGGTGCTGGCCACCGAGCGTTTCGCCGAGGCCACGCCCGATACGGTACAGGCGATCCTCAGCGAGGCCGCGAAACTCACCGAAGAGGTCATGGCCCCCCTGCAGCGCGTGGGCGATCAACACCCGGCGAGACTCGCGAATGGCATTGTGCGCACGCCGCCGGGTTTTGCAGAGGCGTTTCGCGCTGTTGCTGACGGCGGCTGGCTGGGAATCGCGGCCGATGCCGATCATGGCGGCATGGGGCTGCCGCAGACACTGGCCGTGGCCGTGCATGACATGATGTCGGCGTCCTGTTTGGCGCTGCAGGTCAATGCGCTGCTTACGCTCGGCCAGATCGAGGCGCTGGAGCATCACGCCTCGGACGCGATCAAGGCGCTTTATCTGCCCAAGCTGATTTCCGGCGAATGGACAGGCACGATGAACCTGACCGAGCCGCAAGCGGGCAGCGATGTGGGGGCGCTGCGCACCCGCGCCGAGCCGCGCGCCGATGGCACTTACGCGATCACCGGCCAGAAAATCTACATCTCTTACGGCGATCACGATTTCGGCGGCAATATCTGCCATCTGGTCCTCGCGCGCCTGCCGGACGGCGCTGAGGGAACGCGCGGCATCAGTTTGTTTCTGGTGCCGAAATTCCTGCCCGAAGAAGACGGCAGCCTGGGCGCGCGCAATGCGGTGCAGGCGGTGTCGCTCGAGCATAAGCTGGGGCTGCATGGCTCGCCGACCGCGGTCATGGAGTATTCGGGCGCGATTGGCTGGCTGGTGGGCGAGGAACACCGGGGTATGGCTGCGATGTTCACCATGATGAACAATGCCCGCGTCGGTGTGGGCGTCCAGGGCATCGGCGTGGCCGAGGCCGCCTATCAACACGCGCTTGATTACGCCCGCGACCGTCAGCAGGGGCCAACCCCGCGCGGGGCGCAGGATGCGATCCTCGGGCATGCGGATGTGCGCCGGATGCTCGCGCAGATGAAGGCCGAGATCTTCGCGGTGCGCGCCACCGCGCTCGCCAATGCGGTCGCGATCGACATGGCGACAGCGACTGGTTCTGCGGAATGGGCGGCGCGGGCGGCGCTGCTGACGCCGATCACCAAGGCGCAGGGCACTGACACTGGCATGGCCGTTGCGCAGGACGGCATCCAGATCCATGGCGGCATGGGCTTTGTCGAAGAAACTGGCGCGGCGCAATACCTGCGCGATGTGCGCGTGACCGCGATCTATGAGGGGACAAACGGGATCCAGGCGATGGATCTTGTGGGGCGCAAGATGATGGATGGGGGCGAGGCCGCGTTCCGGCTCTTGCAGGAAATCGAAGACGGGGCCGAAGCCGCTCGCGGCCCTCTGCCAGATCTGGCCGAACCTGTCTGGCAAGCCGCAGAATCGCTGCGCGAGGCGACGGAATGGCTGATCGCCCAGCCGATGAATGACCGCTTTGCCGGAGCGACCGCCTATCTGCGTGCCTTCGCGCGGGTGCTGGGCGCGCATTACCATCTGAAGGCGGCGCGCGATGCAGGCGGCGCGCGTCAGGCCTTGGCGCAGGTCTTCATCACACGACTTCTGCCCGAGCATGCGGCGTGCCTCGCAGCCTTGCGCGCAGGCGCGGATGGGCTATACCGTCTGTCAGACGAGGATTTGGCAGCGTGAGCGATGAAAGATGACATGACCGGCGTGCGGCACCCTTTCGCCACCGCACCCGATGAAGGCACAATGCTTGAGATCGCGCCGGGCGTGCTCTGGGCGCGCTTGCCCTTACCGATGGCGCTGGATCATGTGAATGTCTATGCGCTGGATGATGGTGACGGCTGGACAGTCTTCGACACTGGCCTCGATACACGACGCAATCGCGGGATCTGGGTGAAGCTGCTAGCCGGGCCACTGCGCGGCAAGCGTGTGCGCCGGGTCATTGCAAGCCATCATCACCCTGATCACATTGGCCTTGCCGGGTGGTTTCAGGCCGATGACACAGTGCTGATGACCAGCCGGACCGCGTGGCTTTTTGCGCGTATGCTGGTGCTCGATGATCAGGAGCGCCCCTTGCCCGAAACGCTCGATTTCTGGCGCCGGGCTGGCATGGATGCTGAGATCCTCGCGCGCCGCGCCGCTGAGCGACCGTTCAATTTCTGCGATGTGGTCGCCCCCATGCCTTTGGGGTTCCAGCGGCTGGTCGAGGGGCAGGTGATCCGCGCGGGCGGGCGCGACTGGGACGTTCGGCTGGGGCAGGGCCATGCGCCCGATCAGGTGACGCTCTGGAGCCGCGACTGCGCGCTGGTGCTGGGCGCAGATCAGCTCTTGCCGGGGATTTCGCCCAATCTTGGCGTCTACGCGACCGAACCCGACGCTGATCCGGTTGCGGAATGGCTGGAAAGCTGCGCGCGGTTGCAAAATTTCGCGCGCGAAGATCATCTGGTCTTGCCGGGGCACAAGCTGCCCTTCACGGGGTTGCCCCTGCGGTTGCAGCAGAAGATCGAGAACCACCACTCCGCGTTGCGCCGCTTGCATGCGCATCTCGTTGACCCGCAGCCGGCCAGCGCCTGTTTCGGGCCGTTGTTCAAGCGCGAGATCACGGATGGCACTTATGGGTTGGCGCTGGTTGAAGCTGTCGCGCATCTCAATCACCTTGTCGCGACCGGGCGCGCACGCCGCTTTGACGGACCCGGTGGGGTCTGGCTCTGGCAAGCGCTCTAAGCACTGCATGGAGGGGTGACACGCGCGAAAAGATCGGCTATCGCAGAGGCATCACGCGAAGACAGGAGGCCCCGATGGCGCAGCATGAACATGGCAAGATGGACACCACCGAGCACGAAAAAACCTTTAACGGCTTCATCCGTTGGAGCGTATGGGTGGCGGCTGCCAGCATTGGCATTCTGATCTTCGCAGCGCTTGTGAACGCCTGATTTGCCGGCCTGAAAGCCCCTGAACATGATCCTTCGCTTACCGGCCCGTATTCCGGGGCTACTTTGGCTTTTGTCCGTCATTCTGGTTGCTGCGCTCCTATTGTCGGGCTGCGGGCAACGCATCTGGGCCAGCGATGCTGATATCATGGCGGCGCGTCATCAGCATGGCGGCGCCCCGGAGCTGACACTCGTCACGATCATGCATTACGGCGCCAATCGGGGCGATCACACGGCGCTGTTTATCAACGGGACAGAGCGTGTGGTGTTCGATCCGGCGGGCAGCTGGTTTCTGGACACGATCCCGGAACGCAATGATGTGCATTTCGGCATGACCCCGGCGGCGGGTGCGTCGTTCTTCATCAGTCATGTGCGCCCGTCGCATTATGCCGTCGTGCAGCGGCTGTTGGTGACGCCGGAGGTGGCAGAACAGGCCAAGGCCTTGGCGTTACAAGCAGGCCCGGTGCCGCCCGCACGCTGCGCGGCGGCGACGTCGCGGCTCTTGCGGCAATTGCCCGGGTTCGGACAGATCGGCACGACCTTCTTCCCCCATGCCCTGATGAACAGCTTTGCGCAAATGCCGGGCGTGCAGACCTATGAGCTGCATCATGACGACCCGGAAATTCAGGAAAAGATGTTGCGGGTGCAGCGTCCGCTGTGATTTTGCAGCGCGTGGTCTGCGTATCTCACCGCGTTGATTTCTCATATGTCTGACATCGGGCAAGAACGCGCCGTGTAGCGTCGGCATGATCGCTGATCCCGGCTCTGGGGCACGTGTTGCGTCGGCTTGGCCGCGCCGCGAAGCGTCTTGCAAAGATCGGACGTAACGGGCAGGGACAGCGCATGTCTGATTTCGTCTATGCCCCGCCTTCTGAACCGCCCGTCATCTTGCACGAAGACCATGAGCTGGTCTTTGTCGACAAGCCCTCTGGCCTGCTGTCAGTGCCGGGAAAGGGCGACCATATGGCCGATTGCATGATTGCGCGGTTGCGCGCAATCTTTCCCGAGATCCTTTTGGTGCACAGGCTTGATCTCGACACGTCGGGGGTGATGGTCTTTGCGCGCACGCCCAATGCCCAACGTCATCTGGGGCTGCAATTCGAGAAACGTCAGACCCGCAAGGTCTATATCGCGCGGGTGGCCGGGCAGGTCGCAGAGCGCGAAGGGCGGGTTGATCTGCCGCTGACTGTGGACTGGCCCAATCGACCCCGCCAGATGGTCTGTCATGAGACGGGACGCCCGGCCCAGACCGATTGGACGCTTATTCGCCATGAGGAGACGGGCGCGCGTCTGCGGCTGATGCCGGTCACCGGGCGCAGCCATCAGCTGCGCGTCCATATGCTGGCGATGGGTCATCCGATCCTCGGTGATCCGCTTTATGCGCCGCAGACAATGGCCGATCACCCACGTCTGATGCTGCACGCGCAAAGCCTGCGGCTGCGCCATCCTGATGGTGGGCGCGGCATCACCATCGCAGCCCCGATCCCGTTTTGATAGGCGCTGCCTATCGTTTAACGAGATAGCGATATTGATCGCAACTTCAACTCTTGTCAGTCTGCGTCAGACGCGGAGCGAGAGGGCGAGCAATGGCGCTGGATCAGACAGAGGGCAAGGGGGTCTGGAAATCCGGACGCGGCAGGGGGCGCAAGACCCCCAAGGGGCGGCAATTTGATGACACTGCGCTGGCAGAGGTTCAGGCGCTTCTCGGCGCGCGGCCCCGGCAGCGTGATCTGCTGATTGAATTTCTGCATCTGATCCAGGATGCCCATGGCCATCTCTCGGCCCGACATTTGCGCGCGCTGGCCGAGGAAATGCGCCTGTCCATGGCTGAAATCTGGGAAGTGGCGTCCTTTTACGCGCATTTCGATCTTGTACGCGAAGGCGAGGCGCCGCCGCCCGCGCTGACCATCCGGGTCTGCGAGTCGCTGTCTTGCGAATTGGCAGGGTCCGAGGCGCTTTTTGACGCGCTCGCTTCCGGCATGGACCCGGCGCAAGTGCGGGTGCTGCGTGCGCCCTGCATGGGGCGTTGCGACACAGCGCCGGTGCTGGAGCTGGGCCACAACCATATCGACCATGCCACTGTCGAGAAGGCCGAAGTGGCGATCGCGGCAGGGGATACGCATGCCCATGTGCCGCCCTATGAGGGACTTGCCGCCTATCGCGCGGACGGGGGCTATGACAGGCTTCTGGCGTTGCGTGTCTCGGGGGATTGGGAGGCCGTGCAGGAAACTGTGCTGGCTTCGGGGCTGCGTGGCCTTGGGGGCGCGGGGTTTCCATCGGGGCGCAAATGGGGGTTCGTGCGCGCCAATCCCGGCCCGCGCTATCTGACCGTCAATGGCGACGAGGGCGAGCCGGGCACGTTCAAGGACCGCTTCTATCTGGAGCGCACACCGCATCTGATGCTGGAGGGCATGCTGATCGCGGCCTGGGCGGTGGATGCGGCGCGCTGCTATATCTACATGCGCGACGAATACCCGAGCGTGCAGGAGATCCTCGCGACCGAGATCGCGGCGCTGGAAGCGGCAGGGCTGGTCGAGGCGGGATATATCGAGCTGCGTCGTGGGGCGGGGGCCTATATCTGCGGCGAAGAATCCGCGATGATCGAATCGATCGAAGGCAAGCGCGGTCTGCCACGGCATCGTCCGCCCTATGTCGCGCAGGTCGGGCTGTTCGGCCAGCCGACACTGGTGCATAATGTCGAAACCCTGCATTGGATCGCGCGGATCTGTCGCGAAGGGCCGGAGATCCTGTCCTCGGTCGAGGTAAATGGCCGCAAGGGGCTGCGCAGCTATTCTGTCTCTGGCCGTGTGGCGCGTCCCGGTGTGTATCTGCTGCCCGCGGGCTCGACGATCCGCGATGTGATTGCTGCGGCGGGGGGTGTGGCTGCGGGGCATGCCTTCAAGGCGTATCAGCCGGGCGGGCCGTCATCGGGGCTGTTGCCCGCGCATATGGATGACATTCCGCTCGATTTCGACACATTGCAGCCGCATGGCACATTCATTGGCTCGGCCGCCGTCGTGGTTCTGTCGGATCACGATTCCGCACGCGGCGCGGCGTTGAACATGCTGCGGTTTTTTGAAGCCGAATCCTGTGGGCAATGCACGCCCTGCCGCGTCGGCTGTGAGAAGGCCGTGAAGCTGATGCAGGCCGCGCATTGGGACCAGCCGCTTCTGGAGGAGCTATGCACCGTGATGCAGGACGCTTCGATCTGCGGGTTGGGGCAGGCCGCGCCCAATCCTATCCGCCTCGTGATGACGCATTTTCCGGAGGAAATCAGATGATGGTTGTATCCAGCCCGGACACCCAAGCGGGCGCACGCCCCACCCACCCACCCGCGCGCGCCC
>REBU01000010.1 GCA_007692585.1 Paracoccaceae bacterium
ATCGTTGGTCGGAGTGAGAGGATTCGAACCTCCGGCCCCTGCCTCCCGAAGACAGTGCTCTACCAGGCTGAGCTACACTCCGACCGTGACACGCAGATAAAAGAGCCGCGCGCGCATTGCAAGGGGGCGCTGCGTACAAAGCCGGGCCGGGGCTTTCCAAAGCCGTCATTTTTGCCTATGCGAGAGAAGCAAAGCTCAACTGTCAAGAACCGCGTATGAACCTGATCACGACCACCGAAGAGCTCGCGGCATTTTGTGCCCTCGCACACGCTGCGCCTTACGTCACCATTGACACGGAATTCCTGCGCGAACGCACCTATTATTCCCGGCTGTGTCTGTTGCAGATGGCGCTGCCGGGGGCAGATGGGGGCGAGAATGGCCCGGCGGTTCTGGTGGATCCGCTGGCAGACGGGTTGTCGCTGGCCCCGTTCTGGGAGCTGTTGCGCGATGAAAGCACGGTCAAGGTGCTGCATGCCGCGCGCCAGGATCTGGAGATTTTCTGGATTGATGGCGCCACATTGCCCCGCCCCCTCTTTGACACCCAGATCGCAGCGATGGTCTGTGGCTTTGGCGATCAGATCGGCTATGAAACGCTTGTGCGCAAACTGACAAAAGGTTCGATCGACAAAAGCTCGCGCTTCACCGATTGGTCTGTGCGCCCGCTGTCAGAAGCGCAGCTGCGTTATGCGCTGGCGGATGTGACGCATCTGCGGGTCATTTATGAGAAACTCGCCGCACGGCTTGCGGAAAGCGGGCGACAGGATTGGGTGGCGCAGGAGCTCGACACGCTCAATGACCCCGAAACCTATGTGACGCGGCCGGAAGATGCGTGGCGACGGGTGAAGACGCGCAATGATTCGGGGCGATTTCTCGCGATCCTGCGCGAACTGGCAGCATTTCGCGAAGACTACGCGCAATCGCGCAATCTGCCGCGCAGTCGCGTCTACAAGGATGATGCCTTGCTGGAGGTCGCAGCCCTCAAGCCCAAGACGCTTGAGGATCTGGGCCGCACGCGGCTGTTGTTGCGCGAGGCGCGGCGCGGCGATATCGCGCAAGGGATACTCGACGCGGTGCAGCGTGGTCTGGACTGCCCGGCTGACAAATGGCCACAAACCCCGGACGGGCGTGGCAATATTCAGGTCAACCCGGCGTTGGCGGACCTTTTGCGGGTGCTATTGAAGGCAAAATCGGATGAAACCGATGTTGCGGCGCGCCTGATCGCGTCCTCGGCGGATCTGGACGCGCTGGCCGCCGGTCTGCGCGATGTGCCTGCGCTGAAGGGTTGGCGGGCACTTGTCTTTGGCGATGATGCCGTGCGGCTGTGCGACGGGCAGCTGGGCCTTGCGGTGCGGGGCGACAAGATCGCGCTTATTCCGCTTTGAGCGCCGCGCCGCGCAGGCAGGTGCATGGTCCTTGCGGATGCGAATTCTTCAGCCGAAATTAAATTGGGGCTTTGAATGGGCGCTGATAATCCATACATGGGGAACACAGGCCGCGCGGACTCTCGATCTGTGTGGCGAAGGGAGTAAGCTATGCTGAACAATATTGGCCCTGCAGGTTTTATCATCATCGCGGTCGTTGTCCTTGTCCTGTTCGGACGCGGGAAAGTCAGTGCGCTGATGGGAGAAGTGGGCAAGGGGATCACGTCTTTCAAGAAAGGTCTGAAAGACGGCTCGGATGAAATCGAGAAAACCCCCGATGATGCAAGCCGTCATGCGCGCGACGTCACGCCTGAAGCTGACAAGGACAAGGTCTGAGCCGCATCCTGCGGCAGTAACGCGCCCGCCATTTGCGCGGAAGTCGCGCTGCGCTGCGGGATTGGGTCAGAGGGGATGCCATGTTGGATATCGGCTGGATGGAGCTCATGGTGGTCGGCATCGTCGCGCTGATCGTGGTTGGCCCCAAGGATTTACCCAAAATGTTTCGCACGCTTGGCCAAATGACGGCCAAGGCGCGGGGCATGGCGCGCGAATTCCAGCGTGCGATGGATGACGCTGCCGATTCGACCGGGATGAAGGATGTCGCGCGCGATCTGCGCCGGGCCACTGACCCGCAGGGTATGGGCCTTGATGAGATCAACAAGCTGCGAAATTGGGATCCGTTGAAAGATCCCAAAGGCAAGGCTGCGACACCTCCGGCCTCGACGACCCAGGACGACGAAGACGAGGCCGCGCTGGACATGGTGGCTGCAGAAATGGATGCGTTGCGCAAGTCACGCACGTCCAAGGCCGGTTCGGGGGCACCCGCGTCGAATCCCGCGCCCGACACCCCGGAGCTGCCTGCCGCGCCCGGTGTGGAGCAGGCCTCGCCCAAAGGGGATAAGGGCGACACATGACAGGCCGTGCCCCGCAAGACGACATTGACGACAAGAGCGCGCCACTGATCGAGCATCTGGCGGAGCTACGCTCGCGGCTGATCAAATCGGTGCTGGCCTTTCTGGTCGGTATGGTGCTGTGTTTCACGATCGCGACGCCGATCTTCAATTTCCTGACGGCGCCACTCTGCACGGCGCTGGCAGAGCGTGGGCAGGATTGCGACCTGATCTTCATCAGCCCGCAGGAAGGTTTCTTCGTGGCCATCAAGGTGTCGATCCTTGGCGGGTTCATGCTGGCCTTCCCTGTGATTGCCGCCCAGCTCTGGCGCTTTGTGGCCCCTGGTCTGTATCGGTCGGAAAAGAACGCCTTTCTGCCGTTCTTGCTGGCTTCGCCGCTGATGTTCCTGCTGGGGGCAAGTTTCGCCTTCTACGTTGTCACGCCGCTGGCCTATAACTTCTTCCTTGGCTTCCAGCAATTCGGGGCCGGGGGGGAGGTCGTCGAAGGTGTGCCTGGCGCAGCACCGCTATCGGTGGTGTTTCAGGGCTCGGCGCAGGAATATCTGAACCTGACGATCAAGTTCATCGTGGCCTTTGGGCTGTGCTTCCAGCTGCCGGTTCTGCTGACCTTGATGGGCAAGGCTGGGCTGGTTTCGTCCGAAGGGCTGCGTTCAGGGCGCAAATGGGCGGTTGTCGGCATCCTGACGCTGGCCGCACTGGTGACGCCGCCCGATGTGATCACTCAGGTGATCCTGTTCGCGGTGGTCTATGGGCTATACGAGATTTCGATCAGGTTGGTCGCGATGGTCGAGAAGAAACGCCGCGAAGAGTTGCGGCGCGAAGGTCTGCTGGATGACGATGATCCGGTCTTCGAGGATGAGCTGGAACGTGAGAAATGAGCGTCGCCGGTGAAGATCACGCCACGCTGCTGCGTATCGCAGAGGCGTTTGAGCGCATTTCGCCGCCCGCCGCGCCTGCTCCTGACTTGACTGCGGCTGAGGCGTTTGTCTGGCATACCGATCCTGACCGACTGGTCCCAGTGGCTGAGGTCAACCGTGTCGCGCTGGATCTACTTGTGGGAATCGACCGCGCGCGCAACACGCTGCTGGACAATACCCGCCAGTTTGCCCGCGGCCATGCTGCGAATAATGCGCTCTTGTGGGGCGCGCGGGGGATGGGCAAATCCTCGTTGGTCAAGGCTGTCCATGCGCATGTTGTCGAAGAGCAGCCGGAGAGCGGGCTGAAGCTGGTCGAGATCCAGCGCGAGGATTTGCCCTCGATCAGCCGCTTGCTGGGACATCTGCGCCATGCGCGCGCGCGGTTCATCCTGTTTTGCGACGATCTGTCCTTCAGCCATGATGACCAGCATTACAAATCGCTCAAGGCGGTTC
>REBU01000054.1 GCA_007692585.1 Paracoccaceae bacterium
TGTCGGGCATCAGCACAGGGTTGGTGTTGTTGATATGCGTGTAGACCTTGCGCGCAGGCAGATGCGACAATCGCGCGAGACTGCCATCGGGTCCGGTCATGGCGATATGGCCCATGCGGCTGCCGGTCTTCGCGCCCGTGCCACTGCGCGCCATGTCATCGTTCTGAAACACGGTCCCGTCGAAAAACAGCAAGTCGGCCTCCGCAAGCTTCTCCACCAGCCAATCGGGCACCAGCGCGCAGCCGGGGATGTAATGGGCGATGCCCCTGCTTTGCGCAATGCGCAGCGCGATGGTCTGCTCGCCCATGGCCTGCAGATCCAGCTCATCGGTTTCAAGAAACAGCGCAACCTTGCCCGGAACAGCGTAGGGCGTGATCTCGACGCCAGAGATTGGAGAAAAGGGCATATCAAGCTCGATCGGGGTGAAGCGCACCAAATCACGGTCGAGTGCGGCAAAAACCGAATTGCTGGCGATGACATCAAGGATCGCTTGCGTTGCGTAGACCGTGAACGGGGTTTTCTCACGCAAGGTCAAAAGCCCTGCGATGTGGTCGAGATCCGCATTGGTCAGGATCACCGCCTGAACAGGTGAGCTGCGCAAGGATATCGGGTGCAGTTTCGGCGTGGCCGCCAGTTGCACGCGAATATCGGGCGAGGCATTGATCACCGCCCAGGCCCGCCCGTCACCTGAGAGCGCAATCGAGGATTGCGTCATGGACGGGATCTCGCCCAAGCGGGCGGCTGCGCAGAGGGGGCATCCACAATTCCATTGCGGCAGTCCCCCTCCTGCGCCGGCACCCAGGATACGGATTTCCATACGGTGCCGTAACCAGATCAGAACAGAGTGTCGTCATCCCGGCGGTCATCATCGGCCGGGCCATACATGTTGATCTCCATCCCGCAGGCAATTTCTTTGATCTCAGGGGTCTTCCAGGTCATTGCATATCCTCCGTTTAGCAAGTGACGAGCCCGCACGATAGCGTGGTTTCGTGCCTTAGGATACACGACAAAGGTTGTAGATGGACGCGCGGGCTTAGCTCAGGCGATCCGGGCGAACGCATCGCGCAGCGCCTGCGACCAGGCGGCGGACATGGCGGCGAAATCCTCGTCATTGGCCTCGATCCGGCGCTGATGCGAGATGCGCAAGGCGTCTGTCTCGATGATCGCCATGTCAAGTGGCATACCGACGCTCAGGTTGGAGCGCAGCGTCGAATCCATCGACAGAAGCGCGGCCTTGCGAGCTTCTTCCAGCGGAGTATCGGCAGTGATCACCCGGTCAAGAATGGGCTTGCCGTATTTATGCTCGCCAATTTGCAGATAGGGCGTATCTTCGGTCGCCTCGATGAAATTGCCTTCGCGGTAGATCAGGAACAGACGCATGCGCCCGCCCTTGCGCTGGCCTGCCACCAGCATCGACGCGCCCGCCGTTTGGTTCATCCGATCCATCCGGGCCTTGGTCTCGGCCGTGACCTTGGAGAGCATATCGCCCACGATGCTCGCCACATCGAGCATGTTCTCGGCCAGCATGATCGAGGTTTCCGGCGTGGCATCTGGCGCATCAATCGCCTCGGTCAGCCGCGCGAGCGTTGTCTGGGTGACCGACAGATTTCCCGCAGTCATCATAGCAATCGCGCGGTCACCGACTTTTTCAAAGGTGAACATCTTGCGATAGGTGGAGATATTATCCAGCCCGGCATTGGTGCGCGTGTCCGACAAGAGCACCAACCCTGCCTTCAACAGCAACCCGACACAATAGGTCATCTCACGCCCTCCGAAACCGCCCACTCTTCCCCTTAGTCGTGCAGGTCACGACAAGCAAGGGCGCTCACTGTTGCTGGCGCTGCTCTTGCGCGGCAATCTTGACCGTCACATCCAGGTCTTCTTCACTGCCGCCGAGCACCAGCCCGCGAATGGGCGCTGCGTCCTGCGCGTCCAACCCCGAGCCGAGACGAATATACTGGTCGTTGGGGCAGCACTTGTTCGCCGCATCAAACCCCACCCAGCCAAGACTGTCGATGAAGATTTCGGCCCAAGCATGACTTGCTTCATGCGGACTGCCATCCTCGGTCGCGTTGAGATAGCCAGAGACATAGCGCGCGGGCAGACCGGCCAGATGGGCACAGGCGATTAGGACTTGCGCGTGGTCCTGGCACACGCCCTTGCCCGCGGTCATCGCATCTGCCGCCGTGGTATGCGCATCCGTGCTGCCGGGCGTGTAGGGCAAGGCCTCTGATACGGCCGCCGACAAGGCATGCGCGCGCTCGAGCAGTGTGGCGCTGTTCATCCCCGAAAGCGTCGCATCGACCAGATCAATGATGGCGCGATTGGGCTCGGTGCGGATGCTGCCGCGCAAGTAGGCACGCGGCGGAACGCGCTCGCGGTGCCCGCGCAGGATCCCCGCTGTGTCAGTCGTCTCGACGGTGCCGCGCACGGTGACTTCGATCTGCTCCGAGCGCGCGCGCACCGATACCGTTTGCAGGATATCGCCCGCACCATCACGCATGGGTGTGCCCAGCACAGCCCCCGGCACCTCGATCGACCAGTCGAGCACACGCTGGCTGTCGCTCTTGGTCGGCGTCATGCGCAGGCTTTGGACAATGCCGCCGACAGGGGCAGCAAAAACATAGCGGGTCTTGTGCAGCACGGTCAGGATCATCGCGCTTCTCCGATCAGATACTGGTCTTCGATGCATTTGCCCAAGCCGGCATTCTCACTGATCATGCGGCTCAGGAATTCATGCAGGCCCTCGTCGAAGACATCTTCGATACGGGCTTCGGCCAGTTCGCCCAGCAAGTTGCGCGCAGTTTCCTGGGCGGGGCTCGAGCGATTGTAAACGCGCGCAAGGTGGTCCAGATGCGCATTCAGTTCAATGCAGCACGACAGCAGCGAGCGCGGGAATTTCGGGTTCAGGATCAGGAAATGCGCAATCTGCGCCGCGCTCAGCTCGCCGCCATAGGCCCAGTTGTAAGCGCGATGCGCCGAGAGTGCGCGCAAGAGCGTCGTCCACTGGTAATTGTCCAGCCCAGATCCGATATAGGCCACCGAAGGTAACAAGACATAATATTTCACGTCCAGAAGCCGGGCGGTATTGTCCGCGCGTTCCAGCGCATAGCCGAGATTCATGAACCGGTAGCCATCATTGCGCAGCTGCGTCGATTCAATTGCGCCACGGATCAACGCCGCTGTGCGCAGGCTCCAGTCGGTCAGCTCAGGCACTTCGAGCGACGACCGCTCACGACGCCCCAGCGCCTTGAGTTCCTGAAAGCTCAGATTGATCGCATCCCAGACCTGCGTCGTCAGCGCGGTGCGCACGATCCGCGCGTTCTCACGCGCCGCCGAAATACAGCTTGCGACCGAAGACGGATTATCCATATCGAAGAACAGGAAGCTCTCGATATTGCGCTGTTTCAGCTCGCCATATTTCTCGGTGAACTGGTCGAGCGCGCCCTTGCTTTGCAGGATTGCGCTCCATTCGTTGCGATAGCCCCCACCCGAATTGGGCAGAAGCGCGTTGCGAAAACCCAGATCGAGCAGACGCGCGGTGGTTTCCGAACGCTCCAGATAGCGGGTCATCCAGAACAGATTGGCGGCTGTGCGGCTTAGCATCTCATTCCTCCGCGATGACCCA
>REBU01000078.1 GCA_007692585.1 Paracoccaceae bacterium
TCGATCTGATCTATGAAGGCGGCATCGCCAACATGAATTACTCGATCTCGAACACTGCGGAATATGGTGAATATGTCTCTGGCCCGCGCATCCTACCCTATGCCGAGACCAAGGCACGGATGAAAGAGGTGCTGACAGACATCCAGACCGGCAAATTCGTGCGCGATTTCATGCAGGAAAATGCCGTTGGCCAGCCCTTCTTCAAGGCGACACGCCGCATCAATGACGAGCATCAGATCGAACAGGTTGGCGCAAAGCTGCGCGAGATGATGCCGTGGATCTCGGCGGGCAAGATGGTCGACAAGTCGCGGAACTGATAGTTGCGGAGCAAAAGCAAAGAAAGGGGGCTTCGGCCCCCTTTCTCATTCATTGCTGAAACTGCGCGGCAGTGACGCTCATCGCTTGGCGGTGACAAGCTCTTTGGGCTCCTGGTGCCCGTTGAGAAAAGCAACACCGCCTTGTGGACCATCCTTGGCCAGCGTTGACTTGGGCACGTCTGGATCGGCAGCACGCGCCTGAACAGCTTTCTTGCTGATCAACGCAAACACGATCACGAAGAGCAAGGTAAACATGAACAGGACGGGAACGATCGAAGCGAAGTCCATGTCGTCTCCTTTTCTGGTTGAGTGAATTGTCGCCACACAACGTGCGCCTGCAACTCCCGTTCCACCAGACGATCAGATCTCTGTGACGGTCCGCCCGACCTGCCCGCTTTCAGTCTGGCATTTCACAGGCGGGAATCACGGGAAAGAACCTGCCTGACGACCACAGGCCAAACCAATCGCGGCCCTCATGCGGCTCGGTCACCCCTAGCTCGACCAAGCGATAAAAGCTCTTGCGATCAATAAGCGCCTCCAGCCCTGCGCGGACCATGACATAGGGCGCAGGCTCACCCGTTTGCGGGTCGCGGGTGACGCGCAGGGGCGCATCCGACCCGGCGATGGTTTCGTCGCCCAGATTGGTCACGAAGGTCAGCCGTTGGTCCCGCCCCTGCCCTTCCGCGCGGAAATCGACCGCGACAAATGGCGCGTCATCGACGGTGATCCCGACTTTCTCGACCGGCGTGACAAGGAAATACTGCCCGTCCTCGCGCTTGAGGATGGTCGAAAACAGCCGCACCAGCGCCGGGCGTCCGATGGGCGTCCCTTCATAGAACCATGTCCCGTCCCGCGCGATCCGCATGTCCAGATCACCGCAAAAGGGCGGATCCCACAAATGCACTGGCGGCAACCCCTTGCCCTGCGTCGCCGCGCGCGCCGCATCTGCCAGGGTGTCAGCCTTCGGTGTCACGGTATTTTGTTCACTTGCGCTTTTTGCCATTGGCCCACCATGTAATATGTCAGACAGTAGAGATAGGGCAGGATCGTCCATCGTCACGCACAGGACAAGGAGCGCAGAGATGACAGCACAGGCAGACCTGGTCACCGAAATCGAGGCGCTGGGCGACAAGCTGGCAGAGGCGCGCGGCAGCATCAATCGCCGTTTCATCGGGCAGAAGCGGGTTGTGGACCTGACGCTGACGGCAATGCTCTGCGGTGGACATGGCTTGCTGATTGGCCTGCCGGGTCTGGGCAAGACGCGGTTGGTGGACACGCTGTCGACCGTGATGGGGCTGCGGGGCAGTCGCATCCAGTTTACGCCCGATCTGATGCCCGCTGATATTCTTGGGTCAGAGGTCTTGGATGTCGCTGAGGATGGCAAACGCGCCTTCCGCTTCATCGAAGGACCGATTTTCTGTCAGCTGCTGATGGCCGATGAGATCAACCGTGCCAGCCCACGCACGCAGGCAGCGCTCTTGCAGGCAATGCAGGAAGGCGAAGTCACCGTCGCGGGGGCCCATCATGCGCTGGAGCGCCCCTTTCATGTCCTAGCCACCCAAAACCCGATCGAGCAGGAAGGCACCTACCCTCTGCCCGAAGCGCAGCTGGACCGATTCCTTGTCCAGATCGACGTGGAATATCCTGATCGCGCGACCGAACGCGATATCCTGCTGGCGACGACAGGCGAAGGCGAAGGCGAGGCGCATGAAGTGTTCAGTGCTGGCGATCTGCTGATGGCACAACGCCTGCTGCGGCGCATGCCGGTGGGCGAAGGTGTCGTGGATGCTATCCTCGATCTGGTGCGCGCTTGCCGCCCGAATGAAGCCGATGCCCATGCCGCCGTAAAAGACACGGTCAGCTGGGGTCCGGGCCCCCGCGCCGCACAGGCGCTGATGCTGACAGTCCGGGCGCGCGCGTTGCTCGACGGGCGGTTGGTGCCTTCGGTCGAAGACGTGGCGGCCATGGCGCGACCTGTTCTTCTGCACCGTATGGCGCTTGGTTTTGCCGCCCGGGCGCGGGGCGAAAACCTTGGCGCGATCATCGACCGTGTGACCGAAACCGCCACCCGGATCGAGGTGGCGGCTTGACCCTTCCCACCACACTGCGCGCCCATGCAGAAGGGCTGGCCACGGCACTTCCTGCGCTTCTGGCGCAGGCCGATCAGCTCGCGGCCTCGGTCCTGCCCGGTGCACACGGCCGCAAGCGGGCCGGACATGGGGACGAATTCTGGCAATATCGCCAGGCGACATCCAGCGATTGGGGGGCGCGGATCGACTGGCGGCGCTCTGGGCGCGCGGATGTGCTTTTCGTGCGCGAAACCGAATGGCAGGCTGCACAAGCGGTTACACTTTGGGTCGATCAATCGCAGGCGATGCAGTTTACTGGCGACAAGGCGCGCGCGCCCAAGGCCGCCCGCGCGCGGCTTCTGGCGCTCGCGCTGGCGGTTGTGCTGATCAAAGGCGGCGAGCGCGTCGGACTGATGCCCGATATGCCCGCGCGTGCGGGCCGCGCGCAGCTTGATCCGCTCGCGCTTCGCCTTGCGCGCGAAGGACCGCGCGATGATTATGGCACGCCCCCCGACACCCAATTGCCGGCCCATTCGCAGGTCGTGTTTCTGTCGGATTTTCTGGGCGATCCCGGTCATCTGCAACTCTGCGTTGGGCGCGCAGCGGATCGCGGGATACGGGGGGCCATGGTGCAGGTTCTTGACCCGGTGGAAGAGGAATTCCCCTATCAGGGCCGTTCGATCTTCGAATCCATGACCGGCGCGCTACGCCACGAAACTCTGCGCGCCAATGACTTGCAGGCGCGCTACCGCGCACGACTGGCCGAGCGCAAGGACATACTGGCCGGATTGGCACGCACCACAGGCTGGCAACTCCTGACGCATCATACCGATCAACCGGCGAGCGCAGCCCTGATGTGGCTCTGGCAACAGCTCGACGCTGGCCGGGGGCGCTGATGTTTGCAATCGGTCCCTTGGGTTTTGCAGCCCCGCTCGTCCTGACCGCGCTGATCGCGCTGCCACTCTTGTGGTGGCTGCTGCGCGCAGTACCGCCCGCACCTGTGATTCGCCGCTTTCCAGGCGTGGCGCTGCTGATCGGGCTGACGGATGAAACCACCGAGACAGACAAGACCCCGCTCTGGCTGCTGTTGTTGCGCGCGTTGGCGGTCGCGGCGTTGATCTTCAGTTTCGCGGGTCCAGTGCTCAATCCGCAAGCCGCCCGTGATGGCGATGGTCCCTTGCTGATCGTGCTTGATGCCAGCTGGGCCAGCGCGCGCGACTGGGCGCGGCGCACAGACCGCGTGAATGATCTGCTGGCCGAAGCCCAACGCGCAGGCCGTCCGGTCGCGGTCGTCTCGCTGACCGATTTACCCACGGATGAAACCCCGTTCCGGGCGGCAGACTACTGGAGCGAGCGTGTCCCCGGCCTGACCCCTGCCCCGTTCACCGCTGACCCTGCCCGGCTGGAGAGGTGGCTGGACGCGCTGCCGCAGAGTTTTGATACATACTGGATCAGCGACGGGCTCATGCATCCTTATCGTGACGCGCTGCGCGACGCCTTGCTGGCGCGCGGCGCGGTAACAGTCTTTGAGACATCGCGCCCTGTGCTGGCCCTCGCCCCGCCTGTTCTGCGCGAAGGCGTGATCACACTGACCGCCCATCGGCCCGAAGGCTTGCCCGCGCAGACCATTGAGGTGACGGCGACCGGGCGCGATCCCGCGGGCATCGAACGGATGCTGGCGCGCGCCGAGATGAGTTTTGGCGCGGGGGCTGAGCAGACCAGCACAGAGCTGACCCTGCAGCCCGAATTGCGCAACCGTATCACCCGGTTTCAGATCGCAGGCGAACGCAGTGCCGGAGCCGTCGCGCTCAGCGATGATGCACTGCAGCGGCGCAAAGTCGCGCTGCTGACCGGACGCGAAGGGCGCGAAGGGCTCGATCTGCTCTCACCGTTCTTTTATCTGCGCCAGGCATTGGAGCCAGTTGCGGAACTGATTGAAAGCGCATCGGTGGATGATTTGTTGCTGACCGCACCGGATGTGCTGATCCTTGTCGATATCGCGCAGCTCGGCGAGTTGGAAAGCGCGCAGATCCTCGATTTCGTCAATAATGGCGGGCTCTTGTTGCGCTTTGCCGGGCCGCGACTTGCCGCAAGTGACATCGCCCGCTCTGAGGAAGATCCGCTTCTACCGGTGCGCCTGCGCATCGGCGGGCGCACTGTGGGCGGCGCGATGAGTTGGGGGGCGCCACGCGAGTTGCGCACTTTCAGCGAAGAATCGCCTTTTGCAGGTCTGCCCATTCCGCAGGATGTAACCATCTCCGCACAGGTACTGGCGCAGCCTGATCCCGGCTTGTCCGAACGCACCATCGCATCGCTTGCGGACGGAACCCCACTCGTCACACGCAAATTCTCCGGCGAGGGTCAAGTGGTTCTGATCCACACCACCGCCAATGCCGAATGGTCCAACCTGCCGCTCTCAGGGCTTTTCGTTCAGATGCTCGAACGGCTCGCGGTCTCGACCCGCCCCGCCGCGCCAACCTCTGAGGCCATGGAAGGCACAACCTGGCAGCCCGAGCGGGTGCTCGACGGTTTTGGACAGGTGCAGGATGCCAGCACCCAGCCCGCCATCCCCGGCGACCGTCTGGCGCAAGGTCAGTTTGGTGCCGATCTGCGCCCTGGCACGTATCGTAGCGCGGCAGGCACGCTGGCGCTCAATATCGGAACGCCGGATATGGAGCTGCGCGCCGCGACATGGCCCGCCAATATCATTGTCGAACGCGACACTGTTGCGCAGGAGCGCAATCTTGCGGGGATGTTTCTGAGCATGGGACTGGCGTTGTTGCTGATCGATATTCTCGCTGCGCTGTGGGTTTCGGGCAGGTTGCGCGCCGCTTCAGGGGGCATGGCCGCCGTCCTGTTGGCGCTGCTGCTGATCGCGCCAGTGGCGCAGGCCGATGACCGGCTGGCGCTGCAGGCAACTTCGGAAATGGCCTTCGGTCATGTGCTGACCGGCGATGCACGTGTCGACGACGTGGCCCGCGCAGGGCTTCTGGGGCTGAGCCGCACGCTCTATGCCCGCACCTCGATCGAGCCTGCCCCGCCCATTGGGGTTGATATCGAACGCGACGAGCTGACCTTTTTTCCCTTCCTTTACTGGCCGATTACGGAAAACACGCCCATCCCGTCGGATGCCGCCTATGCGAAACTCAATCGCTACCTGCGCGGCGGGGGAATGATCATGTTCGACACCCGCGACGCTGAGCTCGCGGGGCTGACCCGCACCACGCCCGAGGCCAGACGACTGCAAGCCATCGCGCGCCCCCTTGACCTGCCCCCGCTGGAACCGATCCCCGAAGACCATGTGCTGACGCGCACCTTTTACCTGATCCAGGATTTTCCGGGCCGGTACCGGGGCCGCGATGTATGGGTCGAAGCTGCGCCGCCTGATGCCGAACGCGCCGAGGGCATGCCGTTTCGTAACCTCAATGATGGCGTGACGCCGGTGATCATAGGCGGCCATGACTGGGCTGCGGCCTGGGCCGTGGATGATACGGGCCGGCCATTGGTGCGGCTGGGCATGGGCTTTGCGGGTGAGGAACAGCGCGAGTTTGCGTTTCGGTTCGGGATCAATCTGATCACCCACGTCCTGACCGGGAATTATAAATCCGATCAGGTGCATGTCCCTGCTTTGTTGGAAAGGCTGGGTCAATGATGGTCGGTCAGGATATCGTTTTTGCACCGCTGCTGGCCTGGCCATTGATCTGGGCGCTTGCAGCAATGGCGGCCCTTATGGTGGGGCTTGCCCTCTGGCGCGGATTGCGTGGCTGGTGGCTGCGGGGCCTGGCCGCCCTGACCGTGCTGGCAGCACTCACCAACCCGTCGCTGCAGACCGAAGAGCGCGAGGCGTTGCGCGATATCGCGCTGGTGGTGGTCGACGAGTCCGCGTCAAACAAGATCGATATGCGTTCCGAACAGACCCGCGCTGCGCTGGCGCATCTGGAAGACGCGCTCGAAGGGCTCGACAATACCGAGACGCGCGTGATCCGGGTCGGCGATGGTGCGGGGAACGTGGGCACGGAGCTGAACACGACCCTTGCTGAAGCGCTGTCGGATCTGCCGCGCGACAGGGTGTCAGGAATTTTTGCAATCAGCGACGGACAAGCACATGACAGCCCGACGGGCCTGACGCTGCCCGCACCGTTTCATCTGCTGAAAAGCGGGACTGCGCAGGACTGGGACCGGCGCCTGATTCTGCGTAACGCGCCCGCTTTCGCGATCCTGGGCGAACCGATCACATTGGGACTGAGGGTCGAAGATCAGGGCGCTGTGCCAGCGGGCCAGAGCGGCTTCGCCACGCTCAACTACGCCATCAATGGCGAGGCGATGCGCACAACGATGGTGCCGGTCGGCGAGGATATGGAAATCACGGTCACGCTCGATCAGGGCGGTATGAATGTGCTTCAATTCGAGCTGGAGGAGGCTGAGGGCGAACTGACCACGCGCAACAATTCCGCAATCGTGCAGATCAACGGGGTGCGTGACCGGCTGAGCGTGCTTCTTGTCTCGGGCGAACCAAACGCGGGTCAGCGAACATGGCGCAACCTGCTGAAATCGGATCCGGCGGTGGATCTGGTGCATTTCACCATTCTGCGCCCACCGGATCGCCATGATGGGGTGCCTGTCAGCGAGTTGTCGCTGATCGCCTTTCCGACGCGCGAATTGTTCATTGAGAAGATCGACGAGTTCGACCTGATCATCTTTGACCGCTACCGGCGGCGCGGTATCCTGCCCAACAGCTATTTTGCCAATATCGCCCGCTATGTAGAAGATGGTGGGGCGCTTCTGGTGGTCGGCGGGCCGGAACTGGCCGGGGCTGAGAGCATCTGGCGTTCGCCGCTGGGCGATGTTTTCCCCGCGATGCCAACAGCGCGCGTGCTTGAAGAAGGCTTTCTGCCGCGCGTCACGGAATTGGGCCAGCGTCATCCAGTCACGTCCGGATTGGAAGCCCTGGCGCCTGCGGGCGAAGATGGGCCGGGCTGGGGACGCTGGTTTCGGCAGATAGAATTGCAACCGCAAAGCGGTCAGACCGTGATGAGCGGTGTGGGCGAGCGCCCGCTCCTGATCCTCGACCGAGTTGGCGAGGGCCGGCTTGCGCTGCTGGCCTCGGATCAGACCTGGCTGTGGGATCGCGGCTTCGAGGGCGGCGGGCCGCAACTGGAATTGTTGCGGCGTCTGGCACATTGGATGATGGGCGAGCCTGAGCTGGAGGAAGAAACCCTCAGCGCGACCGCCGAGGGCCAGCGCGTCACTGTGCTGCGTCGCAGCCTGCGCGATGACCAGGGGGCGGTCACGGTCACCGCACCGGATGGATCGACACAGACGCTGGAGTTGGTCGAGGACGCGCCCGGCGCATTTCGTGCCGAGTTCGACGCCCCAGAAATCGGTCTCTACCGGATTGCGCAGGATGATCTTGAGAGCGTGATTGCACTGGGACCGCAAGCGCCCCGCGAATTCGAGGAGACCATCGCAACATCCGAAAAACTTGCGCCGCTGCTCACAGCGACGCGCGGCGGAGTCACACGGATCGAGGACGGCTTGCCGGAATTGCGGCTTATCCGCGAAGGGCGCGCGGCCGCGGGGCGCGGATGGCTGGGCCTGACGCCACGCAATGCCTATCTGACGCAGGAATTGCGCAGCGCTGCGCTGCTGCCGGGCTGGGCATGGCTGATGATCGCTGCAGGTTTCGCCTTGGGCGCGTGGATACGAGAAGGCCGGTGATCACGCCGCGAAAGGGACAAGCGCAGCCGCCCGTCCTGCTTTGGACCGACGGTCTTTCCAATCGGGAGGATCGCCGATCGTCAGGCGCGCGTTGACCGCTTTCGCCACCACATGCCCGCGCCACCCAAGGCCATGCCCAGAGTGGCTGGCAGCACAAAGACAACAAGCATGATCACATATCCAAGCGCTTGCATGTCCTGCGCCTGTTGCGACGCGATATAAAGACCGATCGCGGCGAAGACATGTGCTGCAAGGAAGGCCGCGAAGACCCGCGCCCATCCTCTGTGCAAAAGCATTGCGCCCAACAGTATCCCGGCAAAGGCAGAGCCCGCGATCAGCAGAAAGACCCGGTATTCGGCAGGCACCATCACGCAGCCTTGGCGCGCAGACGCGGCAACAGACCATGCGCCCAGCCCGATATTGTCCCGGCCCCAAGACAGACGACCATATCGCCCGGCCCGGCATGTGCGCGCACGAGGGCTTCAAGGTCATCTTCGCTATTCACCGGATGGGCAGAGCGATGCCCATGCGCTGCCAGCCCCGCCAGCAGATCATCGCGGTTCGCCCCCGCGATCGGGTCTTCGCCCGCTGCATAGACCGGCGCAATTCCGACGACATCGGCTTCGTTGAAACAGGTGCAGAAATCTTCGAACAAGTTAGAGAGTCGCGTGTAGCGATGCGGCTGATGCACCGCAATCACACGCCCTTCGCCCCCCAGCGCCTGCCGCGCTGCGCGCAGCACGGCCGCAATCTCGACCGGATGATGACCGTAATCATCGATGATGGTCACACCTTCCACCTCACCCACGCGGGTGAAGCGACGGTTTACACCGCCGAATTTCGCCAATGCAGTGCGAATTTCAGCCCCGTTCATGCCCAGATGACGCGCCGCAGCGACGGCTGCCAAAGCGTTTGAGACATTATGATCGCCGGGCATGGGCAATGTGCAGCCCTTGATCACGCGGCGTTCGTCCTGCAGCGCGATGTCGAAATGCGCCACCCCGGCCTCATATCGCAGGTTCAACGCGCGGATATCGGCCTGAGCGTTGAAGCCGAAGGTCACCACGCGGCGGTCGGAGATTTTCGCCACCAGAGCCTGAACTTCCGGGTGATCCGTGCAGCAAATGGCCAGACCATAGAACGGCACGCCTGAAACAAAATCATGAAACCCCTTCCGCAGCGCGTCGAAACTGCCCCAGTGTTCCATATGTTCGGGGTCGATATTCGTGACAATTGCGATGGTCGCAGGCAGGCGATTGAACGAGCCGTCGCTTTCATCGGCCTCGACCACCATCCACTCGCCCGCGCCCGCCCGCGCGTTGGAGCCGTAAGCATGGATCACACCGCCATTGATCACCGTCGGATCAAGCCCGCCCTCGTCCAGAAGTGCCGCCACCATCGTCGTGGTCGTGGTCTTGCCATGTGTGCCGCCAATCGCGATGTTGGAGCGCAGGCGCATCAATTCCGCGAGCATCTCGGCGCGGCGCACCACTGGCAGGCCAAGACGGCGCGCTTCCACCAGTTCGGGATTATCGCGCTTGATTGCGGTCGAGACGACGATCACTGCAGCCGCCCCCAGATTCTCCGCCCGCTGGCCAATCATCACCTGCGCGCCCAGGGACTCGAGCCGCTCGGTAATCGCGCTGGCCTTCATGTCGGAGCCCTGAACATCATAGCCCAAAGTCATCAGCACTTCTGCGATGCCCGACATGCCGATGCCGCCAATCCCGATGAAATGGATGGGGCCGATATCGGTGGGCAGTTTTGTTGCAGGGCTCATCACGGGCCTCCTTTATGCTTTATACAATGTCTCAACCATATCGGCCAGATGCGCCGCCGCGTCGGGCCGCCCCACGCTCAGCGCAGCTCTGGCCATGGTGTCTGCACCCTTTGGGTGGCTCAGGATGGAAACCAGCGTTTCCGTCAGCGCTTCAGACGTGAATTGCGCTTCCGGATAGACGACCGCGGCATCGACGCGCGACAACATGCGCGCGTTGGCAGCCTGGTGATTGGCGGCCGCTGCAGCATAGGGGATCAGCACTGCCGGGCGGCCAATGACTGAAATATCGGCGACAGACGATGCACCCGCGCGACTGATCACCAATTGGCATTCTGAGAGTCTGCGCGGAATGTCACTGAAAAACGGCGCGATTTCTGCAGCGACCCCGCCTGCTTCATAGGCGGCAACCACGCGGTCGATATCTTCTTCGCGCGCCTGATGCGCGACCGAGAGGTTGCGCCGGATGTCTTCGGGCAGTGCCGCGATTGCCGCAGGCACCACATCTGACAGGATGCGCGCGCCTTGCGATCCGCCGATCACCAGCAGGTCCATCGGGTAATCGCCCGGCGGAATATAGCCCGCACCTGCGCGTTCGCGCACCGCGGCGCGCACCGGATTGCCGGTGAATTCTCCTTGCAGCCCGTCTGGCATCTGCATCGGCCAGATCCCACATGCAATCCGGTCCACACGGCGCGCGAAACTCTGGTTGACGCGGCCAAGAACGCCGTTTTGTTCATGGATCATGCGCGGTACGCGCAAGAGCCAGGCTGCAGCCAGTGCAGGGATCGAGGGATAGCCGCCGAAGCCCACCACCACCTTAGGCCGGTCCATCACCATCCCGAACGCCGCGCGCAGAACGCCTGCTCCCAATTGCAGCGGCAGTTTGAGCTTTTCCACCATTCCACCGCGCGCGGGCGTTGCAGCGCGCACTTGCTCGATTGACACGTCCCGCGGATAGCCGTCCGCGTAGCGCGCGCCCCGCGCATCGGTCGAAAGCTTAACCCGCCAGCCGCGCAAGAGCATCTCTTCAGCCAACGCCTGTGCCGGGAACATATGCCCACCGGTGCCCCCGGCGGCAATCAACAGAAGAGGTGCCTTCGCCATGATCGCGCCTCCCTAGCCCTGCGCACGTCGTGAGAGGATCTCGCCGATTTCGCCCTGAGGTCGCGTGCGGGTCAAGGCCAGAAGCATACCAATTGCAATCCCGGTCGCAAGCAGCGACGAGCCACCATAGCTCACGAACGGCAAAGTCATGCCTTTCGACGGCAGCAGTCGCGCGGCAACGCCCATGTTGATCATGGCCTGCATGGAGAACACAACGACGATCCCGGTGCCGGCCAGGCGCGTGAACATGTCACGCTCGCGCATCAGCCGAAAAAGCGAGCGGATCAGGATGGTCGCATAAAGCCCAATGATGAACAACACGAGCACCAGCCCGTATTCCTCGGCCGCCACAGCGATGATGAAATCGGTATGGGCGTCGGGGAGCAGCCATTTCACGCGCCCCTCGCCCACGCCGACACCGAAAAAGCCGCCTTCGGAAATGGCGTTTTGCGCGTAGCCCATCTGGGTTCGGGGGTCGATCTCGGCTGTCAGGAAGCCGTCGATGCGGCGCGCGAAATGTTCGGAACTGTGATAGGCGGCATAGGCCCCGACCAGCACCAGACCGGCAAACCCGACCAGCAGGAACATCGGCGCACCTGCCAGAAAATACATGATCATCCAGCCCGCAGCGATCAGCGCGGCCTGACCAAAATCCGGCTGCATGACCAGAAGCCCGAGCACCAGGAGCGTAAACCCAAGCGAAAGCGCCTTGCCGGGTGGGCCCGACTGATCCTGACCTGCCGATAGCAGCCAGGCCGCGAACACTGCGAGCATCGGTTTAAGAAATTCGGAAGGCTGGAAAGAACCAAAGCCGAGGCTAAACCAGCGCGTCGCGCCCTTGCCAAAATCAGTCCCGAAAAACGGCAACAGCATCAACGCGAGCAAGGACAGAAAAAATCCGACGGTTCCGATCCGCCGGACCCGGTCGGGCGCGCAAAGCGACATCGCAAACATCGCGATGATCCCCATAACGCCAAAGACAATCTGACGCTGGACGTAGAAAAACGGTGGCAGGCCATTGCGCGTTGCCAACGGAGGCGACGCCGCCAGCCCCAGCAGCAATCCCACCGCCATGAGCAGCAGAACCGCTGTCAGTGTCACCTTGTCAATCGTGCGCCACCACTTTGGCAGAACAGGTTCCACCACGCGCGCAGGCGCGGACCCATACACCATTTCCGTCATCGAACTGCCCCGATACCCGTTTTGTCAGATCGTGGTATTGATCTTTGTTATTATATTGATCTTGCCTGAAATTCGCCCGTTATCCGGGTCTGTCGACACAGTCTAGCTCGAAATCTGCCCAATTTCCAGCACAAACACACGGTTCTCAGCGCCACCTGCCACGGCGCGCGGAAGCTTGCGCAGGCGGCGGCAGCGGCAACATCAGCGCGCGCGGGCCAGTCGCGATCGCACGCCCTTCGGGCACGAGCGCCTGCAGGACTCGATCCTGCCAGTCAAGCCCCCCTGTATATAGCCCGTAAGCCGGCAGGATCAGATGCTGCGCACCGATCAGGAAAACCGGCAAACGCTGGCCTGCAATACGGATCTTTGGGTGGTAGTGCCCTGATATATCGCAACTTTCACCTGCAATATGGCGCAGGGTTATGCCTTGGCGATGCAACTCGGCCGCCTGCTGGCCCGGCAGATCAGCCGCCCCGGGATCATGGTTGCCCGCGATCCAGGTCACGTGCACGCGCGCGCACAGCGCACTGATCTCGCAGCCCAGAGAACACGCTGCGATATCATCGTCGAATGCATCTCCAAGAGCGATCAGATGCGCAGCACGCGTCTCTTCCAGATCGATGGCCAGCCGCTCAAGCGTCGCGCGCGTCTCGAACGGTGGCAAAAGCGCGCCGCCGCGCCGGGCCATGCGCTCGGATTTCCCCAAATGCAGATCAGCAACGATCAGCGCCTGTTCACCCGGCCAGAACAGTGCGCCCGAAGCACGGGCGACAAAATCCTGCCCCTGAAACTGAAACCCGAGATGCGTCATAGCGCTCAGATGGCGCAGTCCTCGTCCATGCGCAAGCCCGCTTCGCGCATCATCCGCGCGGCCTCCTCCTCAAGAAGCCGCGCCTGCCCTGCGCCCCGGATTGGAATGCGCCCGGCCTCTAGCATCAGGGGGGCTGCGAAGGGTGTGACATGGGGCGGCATGGAATGCACGATGCGCGGGCGGGTGCGCAGCATGTCCTCGATCCGGCCGTAATCAGCGAGACCGCGCATCGACTCCGCGCGGGTGATCTGCAAAAGCAGGTGATCACGGTCGAATTTGCGCAATGTGTCGTAAAGGATATCGGTGGAGAATGTGGCCTGTTTGCCGGATTTGCGCGCGCCGGGCAGGTTACGCTGGATCAGCCCCGCCACAGTTGCCACCGCTCGGAAAGTGCGCTTCATAACCGCATTGCCCGCGAGCCAATCCTCCATCCCGTCGCGCAACCCCTCCGGGTCGAGCAGCGGCGCGGGATCGCTTACAGGCTCGAGCGACCAGATCAGAACCGCGTAATCCGTCGCCACAAATCCCAACGGCGCCAGACCCGCGCCTTCCATCCGGTGGGTCAGCAGCAACCCCAGGGTCTGGTTGGCATTGCGCCCGGCGAAGGAATAGAGCGCGAAATACCACCACCCACCGCGCGCAAAACTCTCGCAGGTCATTGTGCCGGGGCGTGGCAGGGTTGCGATCCGCGCCTGCAAGTCCAGCCAGTCGCGGGTATCCGCGGGCAGGCTTTCCCAGGCGACCGGGTCACCGATCAACGCCAGAACGCGCGCAGAGAGTTCCGTCGAGGTGGCCATCTTCAGCCCGTTGAACACAGCAATTTTCGGGGTCTTGTCGGGCTGCGGCGTGACTTCCACCACCATGTCGCGCAGCCGGTCATAGCGCACTGTCTGCCCGCCGATCAGGAATGTGTCTCCGGGCGACAGCGAGGCGGCAAAGACCTCCTCGATCTCGCCCAGAGGCGCACCGCCACGCGGACCGCGCCGCACGCTCAGCAATTCCGGCGCGACGATGGTGCCTATATTCATGCGGATGGCGCGGACCGCGCGCGGGTCGCGCAACTGCCAGAGCCCGTCGCGCAGCACCAGCCTTTGCCAGCGATCATAAGCGCGCAACGCGTAACCGCCTGTCGCCACGAAATCGAGACAGGCATCAAAATCGGCGCGCGTGAGGGTCGCATAGGGACCGGCCCGGGTTACCTCGGCAAAAAGCTGATCCGCGTCCAGCGGCCCCGCACAGGCCAGCGTCAGGATATGCTGGCACAGCACGTCAAGCGCGCCCAGACCACTGCGCCCGTCACTGTCGAGTTCGCCCGCTTCAACGGCTTGCAGGGCCGCCACACATTCGAGGATCTCGAAACGGTTCGCAGGCACGATCCGCGCGCGTGATGGGGCATCATAGCGATGATTGGCCCGCCCGATGCGCTGGACCAGCCGCTTGATATTGCGCGGGGCCCCAATCTGAATGACCAGGTCGACATCGCCCCAGTCAAGCCCCAGATCGAGACTGCCCGTCGCAACGACTGCGCGCAATTCACCCGCGGCCATCGCCGCTTCGACACGGCGGCGCGCTTCGCGGGCAAGACTGCCATGATGCAGCCCGATGGGCAGGTTGTCGTCATTGACAGCCCAGAGCGCCTGAAAGAATAATTCGGCCTGCGCGCGGGTGTTGATGAAAACGAGCGTCAGCCGCGAGGCCGCAATCGCGCTCATCACGTCACGCGCCGCATACGCCCCCCCCGCGCCAGACCATGGCGGCGCCAGCGTCGTGGCCAGCATTGCTATGTCGGGCGCAGGGCCGGGATCGGCGCGCACGATCTCGGCCCCGCCCATGAAATCTGCGAGCGCTTGCGGATTTTCGACCGTGGCAGACAGCCCCGCCACCCGCAGCTCGGGCGCAAGCTGGCGCAGACGCGCAAGCCCGAGCATCAGCTGATCGCCGCGCTTGGACTCAGCCAACGCATGAATTTCGTCGATCACGACACGCCGCAGGCTGGCGAAAATGCGCGGCGCTTCCGGGTAGGACAGCATCAGCGCAAGACTTTCAGGCGTGGTCAGCAGGATATGCGGCGGATCTACACGCTGGCGCGCGCGCTGAGTCGATCCCGTATCGCCTGTGCGGTCCTCAATGCGCAGCGCAAGACCGAGATCAGCGACCGGCCGGGCGAGATTGCGCCCGATGTCATTTGTAAGCGCCTTGAGGGGCGAGACATAGATCGTGTGCATCCCGTCCGGCAAGCCAGAGCAAGCCTGCGCGAGTGTCGGCAGGAACCCCGCAAGCGTCTTGCCGCCGCCCGTGGGCGCGATCATCAGTGCATCGCCTTGCGCACGCAGCATAGCAAGCTGATGCGCATGCGGCTGCCACCCCTGCGCAGCAAACCAACGCGACAGCGGGATGGGCAGATCGGGATGATCACGGTTATCGCGCATGCGCACTCGAGCCTTTCGCCGCACAGGGTAACGCGCAGGGCCGTCAAGACAAGCGTGCGCGATGGCCCTTCCTTCTTCTCCGCAATGGGATTATCTGCGCCCTATGACCCTGCGCCCTGACTTCTGGACCCATATCCCACTGTCCGACATGACTCCCGAGGAATGGGAGGCACTTTGCGATGGCTGCGGCAAATGCTGCCTGAACAAGCTCGAGGATATCGACACGGAAGAACTGATCTTCACGTGCGTGGCCTGCCGGTTGTTTGACGATACCACCTGCCGCTGCGCCAATTACGCTGAGCGCAAGCAGCATGTGCCGGAATGTGTGGTCCTGACACCGCACAACCTCGATGAAATCGCCTATTGGATGCCGCCGAGTTGCGCCTACCGCCTGCTCCACGAAGGACACACGTTGCCCGATTGGCACCCTCTGGTCACAGGCGATCCGGCATCGACGCACAAGGCAGGAAAATCCGTCTTGGGACAGACGGTTTCCGAAGCCAGTGTCGCGTTGGACGACTGGGAAGACTACCCTTTATCGTCCGATTAAACGGCGCGCCCGCGTGCGCTCAGACGTTCCAGCCCTGGTCGCGGCGCAGTTGCAATTCACGCGCCACTTCCGAGCGGACCAGTTTGCGGATATTGCGGGTGATCTTCTCGCCGAGTTCGCCCTGCAATTCCAGCCGTACGATATCTGCAACCAGACGGAAAAGCATGTCCTCATCGAGGATAACTTCGCTCCCGTCGGCAAACGGATCAGCGTGCGCCGCCCGCACAGACTCAGGGCGAGGCTCCGGTTCTGGATTTGCGGCAGGTTCTTGCGCAGGCTCAGCAGCGGCGGGCGCCGCTGGCGCTGGCGCTGCGACGCGGGCCACGAGCGGCTCGTCCGGCACTGGCTTCCCCGACAGGATGGCTTCGAGCCGCGCCAGCGTCACCTCGATATCGCGCTCGTCCAAATCAGGCTCGGGCCCGGAACTCACCTGCGGGGCAGTTTTGGGCTCGGGCCGGGGCAGGTTCTCGGGCGCGGGGCTGGGTTCAGTGAAATGTAGACGCGTCCGCGTTGGTTGCGCACAGGCTTCCGATGCGTTCACTGGCGGCGCAGGCTCAGCAGCCTCCTGATTTGGGATGGGCGCGGCGGTGGTGCCCTGCGCCTGGCTTCGCGTGATACGCTGCAAGAGCGACATGGACGCATTGGGTGCAGCCTTGGCACCGGCCGTCGGTTCAGCCGTAAGTGGTGTGCCACAGCAGGCCGGGGCCGGCTCCTGCCACTCAGATTGCTGCGGCGGCACTGACAGAAGCGCATGGTGGTCCTCGGGCAATGGCGCTTCGGGCCGTCGTACTTCGGGCGCGACGGGCTCAACATCCTGCACCGTGTCAACGCGCAATTCCGATGTCAAGATCAGCTTTTCCCGCAGATCGGGGCGCACGCTGCGGTCATGTATGTCCTGCGAAACGAGGCGCTTGATCGACGACAAGACGTCCTCAATTTCGCGCCGCGACATTGCTTGTGTCATTCTACTGCCCTCTTTACGCGCCTTACCTCGTCGCCCCTAGCCCGCTTCGCCCTCTCACGGGGCGCTTGTCGCACAGGTGATCTACGCGTCAAAGGTAACTCGGCTTTGGCGCGTTTACAATCTTGAATGATACCTGCGCTGCCCGGCCAGGTCGCTATTGCCGCCCGATAGAGCGCAGCACGCGATCAAGCGCCTCGCCTTGCGGCGACGACGCGGGGGCATTGCGCACAGCATTGTAATAGGCTTCCGCATCATAGGTCGGGATCCCAAGCCCCAGGTGATCCACAGTCAGGAGCCCCATGGCCGCCAGCAGATTATAAGTGGCGACCTGCTGCCCGGCCTGGGCTTGCAGCAACTGTGTGCGCGCGTTCAGCAGATCGGTTTCGGCATTGAGCACATCGAGCGTCGTGCGCGCGCCCAGACGTGCTTCTTCCCGCGTCCCTTCAAATGCAGTTTGCGAGGCGCGGACCTGCTGCTGGCTGGCCGCAATCCGCGCGCTGGCCACATCAACATTCGCCCATGCGACCCCGACATTCTGCAGCACCTGCGCCACCGTCTGATGCAGACCCGAGCGCGCTGCATCACGCCGCGCCATGGACTGACGCGTCAAGGCGGCAGTTTGCCCACCTTGATAGATCGGGCGCGCATAGCGCACCCCGGCTGTGGCGGTCGTTGTATCACTGCCCGCCCCGCCGAATTGACGGCCCAAGCTGGCAGAGCCGGTGACCGCGCCATGGCGCTGGGCGGCGACGCGTTCGACGTTGAACTCGGCCGCAGCAACAGTGTGCTGTGCCTCAAGGATCGCTGGATGCGTCCGGCGCGCGATGTCCTGCGCGGTCTGCAGATTGGCCGCCGTGCGCGGCAAGGCAGGCGGGGCGCGCAGCTGTCCCGGCGCGATGCCGGTCGCAAGTTTATAGGCTTCGCGCGCGACCGCCAGATCGCCTTCGGCCGCCGCAAGCGAGGAGCGCGCCGCGGCAAGACGGGCTTCGGCCAGTGAAACATCCGTGCGCGTGACTTCGCCCAATTCAAACCGTTCGCGCGCGGCGTTCAATTCTTGCGTAATGACGCGCTGCGTGGCCTGTTGAAGGGCCACGGCTTCAGCCGTGGTGCGCATATCGAGATGCGCTGAAATTGCGTTGAGCAGCACATTCTGTTCGATCCCCACAAGAGCCTGACGGGTCGCAAGCACCTGCGCTTTCGCGGCCTCCTGCGCCAGCCTGCCACGCCCAAAATCGATGATCGTCACCTCGGCGGCCAGATTGAACCCCAAGGTAAGTGCATCGGATTGCCCAGGACTATTCGTGATCCGCTGTTGTGCTTCGGTCACAAAATTCACCACTGGGCGCAACGATGCCACGGCAATTGCTACATCCTCGTCCGCAGCGCGCAACAAAGCGCGGTTTTGCTCCAAAAGGTTCGAGTTGCGATATGCTGCGATCAGAGTGTCGGCCAAGCTTTGCGCGTGAAGCGGGGCGACTCCACCCCCCAACATTGCCAGCATCGACGCAGCAAGCGCCGTGGTCTTCAGAATGGATCTCATTGCCTTCGCCTCTTTTATGTCACGCGGTCACCGGCATGCATAAGGCGCACGAAAGGCCGCGTGTGGTTTTACAGGCTGAACGCCTGTTCTTTTCTGAACCCCGGAAGAACCGGGGCGGCGGCGTTGAAGATATCCCGCCAAACCAATCCTTCACCCGTGCGAATGCCCAGCCGCACCACCCCCAGCGCACCCTGCATGAAGACGGCGCCGACGCGCCCGCCTTGGCGCAACTGCGACACCAATGCTTCGGGGAACTGCTCAATCCCCCCTTGCACAAGCATCACGTCATAAGGTGCGTGCTGCGGCGCGCCTTCATTCAGCGCGCCTCGGGTCAAGACCACTGTTTCGGCGTCAGTGCGCGCAAAGGAAGCTTCAGCCGCATTTACGAAGTCGCCATCCTCCTCAAGCGCGACCACAGCTTGCGCCATACGCTGGATCACCGCAGAGGAGTAGCCGGTTCCGCAGCCGATATCGAGCACAAGATCGTCCGGCGTGATGTTCAGCGCGTCGAGCATCTTGGCGAGTGTCCGCGGCTCCAGCAACACACGACCGCGTCCAATGGGCAGATTCTCCCCGACATAGGCGGCTTCCACACGATCTTGGGGAACAAATTCTTCGCGCGGCACATGCAGCATGGCCTCAATGATCGGAAATTTTGTCACATCGGACGGTCGCACCTGCGTGTCGACCATGATCAAGCGGCGCGAAGTAAATTCGTTCATAGGGTGAACTCTTGGTTGTCCTGCGGTTGCGTTCAGTCTTGCCACAGTTCACTCTCTGCCGCAACATGCCTGCACAGGTCTCCAGCGATCTGAGGAAGGAACGATATATGACACTTAAAGTCTACCTGGCCGGAGAGATCCACACTGATTGGCGCACGGAAATCGCACAGGGGTGCAGTGGCCTAGATGTGACTTTCGCAAGCCCGGTCACCGATCACGCGGCCTCGGACGATTGCGGAGTCGCGATCATGGGGGCGGAATCACAGAAATTCTGGCATGATCACAAGGGCGCAAAGCTGAACGCGATCCGCACACGCAAGGCCCTGCAGGACGCCGATATCGTCGTCGTGCGCTTTGGCGAGAAATACCGTCAGTGGAACGCGGCCTTTGATGCAGGCTTTGCCGCGGCGCTCGGCAAGTCGCTGATCGTCATGCATGGTGCCGATCACCAGCATGCGCTCAAGGAAGTCGATGCCGCAGCTCTCGCCGTGGTCGAGACACCCGGTCAGGTCGCCGAGATCCTGCGCTACACGCTCAACGGCACGCTTCCGTAACGCTTGGAGGGGCCGGCTCCCCGTCATTAACCACTTTCATTAACCACTTTCGAAAATGTAAAAATTGAGGTAACTTTTTTGTCATGGATCAAAAGAGGACATTCCATGCTTCAAGAGTTCAGAGAGTTCATATCCCGCGGAAATGCCATGGACATGGCAGTAGGGATCATCATCGGCGCGGCATTCACAGCCATTGTGACCTCGCTGGTAGATGATCTGGTCAATCCGCTGATCGGCATTTTTGTCGGCGGCATAGATTTTGGTGGCATCAGCTTCGGACTTGGCGAAGCGCAATTCATGGTCGGCAATTTCGTCAACGCGCTGATCAAGTTCCTGATCATTTCTTTCGTCGTGTTTATGCTGGTGCGGACGGTCAACAAGCTGTCGAGACTTGGTCGAAGCCAGCCTGCCCCGGTAGAGGAGGCTCCCGCCGGACCGACCCAGGAAGAATTGCTGATGGAAATCCGCGACGCCTTGCGCGCCCGCTGATCCTCAGATCCATCTAACTGCTCCGCGCCGCCCCCTGTCCTGCGGGGGGCGGCGTGTCAGATATCAAGCGCAGTGGTCTTCACCACGGTGCGCAATGCAAAAGAAGATTGCATCTGCGCGACGCCCGGCAAACGGCTGAGGTAGCGGCGATGAATACGGGCGAAATCTTCCGTGTCCGCGGCGATGATCTTCAGCAGATAATCCGCACTGCCCGCCATCAGGTGACATTCCAGCACATCGGGCACGCGCGCCACTTCGCGCTCGAACGCATCGAGGATGTCGTCGCGCTGCCCCGAGAGGCTGATTTCGACAAAGACCACAGTGGGCCGGCCGATGCGCTTGGGGTCCAAAAGAGCCACATAATCGGCGATGATCCCATCGGCTTCCAGCCGTTGCACCCTCCTGTGACAGGCCGAAGGCGAGAGATTGACCATTTCAGCCAGTTCCGCATTGGTGACACGGCCCTGCTTTTGCAGGACACGCAGAATGCGGCGATCTGTAGCGTCTAGCTGCATTGCAGCGCAACTTTCTTCGATAGAATCGGATTTTTACGCAAGGCTACGCTACTCATTGCGTCAAAAGAGTGCAAACTTTCAAGAATTCCGCGCGCTCGATGCAATATCATCGACCCAATGCGCAACAGGAAAGGATAGCCTCATGCTGATCGGATGCCCCAGAGAGATCAAACCGCAGGAGTTTCGCGTGGGCCTGACCCCCAACGCGGCCTATGAGGCCATCCTGCGCGGCCATGAGGTGATTGTCGAGCAAGGGGCCGGGATCGGCTCTGGCTTCGCGGATGAGGATTACATCAAGATCGGTGCGCAGATCGTTGATACTGCAGCGGAAGTCTTTGCGCGCGCCGATATGGTCGTCAAGGTGAAGGAACCGCAGGCGGTCGAGCGCAGCCAGTTGCGCGCGGATCAGATCCTGTTCACCTATCTGCATTTGGCCCCCGACCCCGACCAGACGCGCGACCTGCTCACTTCTGGCGTGACGGCTATCGCGTATGAAACGGTCACTGACCGCGCCGGTGGGCTGCCCCTGCTCGCGCCCATGTCCGAAGTTGCAGGACGGCTTGCGCCGCAGATGGGCGCTTGGGCGCTGCAGAAGGCCAATGGCGGGCGCGGTGTGCTGATGGGCGGTGTGCCCGGTGTGCGGCCTGCGAATGTCACCATCATCGGCGGTGGCGTAGTCGGCACGGCGGCGGCGCGGGTCGCGGTCGGCATGGGGGCGAATGTGACCATTCTGGACCGCTCTATTGCGCGGATGTCTTATCTTGACGATATTTTCCATGGCCGATTGACGACGCAATTTTCCGACGCGGGTGCCATCGCGGACCTGATCACGCGGGCGGATATGGTGATTGGGGCAGTGCTGATCCCCGGAGCAGCCGCGCCCAAGCTAATCTCGCGCGCACAGTTGGAGACGATGCAGCCCGGCGCCGTGCTCGTCGATGTGGCGATCGATCAGGGCGGCTGTTTTGAGACGTCGCGTGCCACGACCCATGCCGATCCGGTCTATGAGATCGATAATGTGCTGCATTACTGCGTCGCCAACATGCCCGGTGCCGTGGCGCGGACCTCGACGATTGCCCTCGGGAACGCGACGATGCCCTTCATGCTGGCGCTGGCCAGCAAAGGGTGGCGCAAGGCCTGTGAGGACGATGTGCATCTGCTGGCGGGTCTGAACACCCATGCGGGCCATCTGACCCATGCGGCAGTCGGCGCAGCGCTGGGACTTGACAGCATCCCGGCCAGCAAAGCGCTGGCACTCTGATCCCCTGAACGGCCCGGACAAAGCTGTTTCGGGCCGGTTTAACGGCAATTAATAACATTCAAACCTTGCAATATGTATTTATCTGGTTATATGCTGCTCCAGACAGAATGATGGAGTTGCCAGATGAACCCCGAAATCACCGCTTTCTTTGACGAAGAGACTTTCACCGTCACCTATGTGGTGCGTGATCCAAGCAGCAAAAAATGCGCGATTGTCGATTCCGTGCTGGATTTCGACTATGCCTCAGGGCGCACGGATACGCGCTCAGCGGATATGGTGGTCGATTTTGTGCGCGCGAATGGCCTCGAGGTCGAATGGCTGCTCGAAACCCATGTGCATGCCGACCACCTCTCGGCTGCGCCCTACATCCAGCAACAGCTCGGCGGCAAGATCGCGATTGGCGAGAATATCCGCATCGTGCAGGACACGTTCGGCAAGGTCTTCAACGAGGGCACCGAATTCCAGCGCGACGGCTCGCAATTCGACGCGCTGTTCAAGCACGGCGACAGCTTCCATATCGGGCAGATGCGCGGCGATGTGATGCATACGCCCGGCCATACGCCGGCTTGCCTGACCTATGTGATCGGCAACGCCGCTTTCGTCGGCGACACGCTGTTCATGCCTGATTTTGGCACGGCGCGCTGCGATTTTCCCGGTGGCTCGGCCGATACGATGTGGGATTCGGTGCAGAAGATCCTGTCCCTGCCCGATGATACGCGCATCTTCGTGGGCCATGACTACAAAGCCGAAGGGCGCGAAACCTATGCATGGGAAACCACCGTGGGCGAGCAGAAGCGGCTGAACAAGCATGTCGGCGAAGGCAGATCGAAAGAAGATTTCGTCGCCGCCCGCAATGAGCGCGACGCGCAGCTCGGCATGCCGCGCCTGATCGTGCCGTCGCTGCAGGTCAATATGCGCGCAGGCCAGATGCCGCCTGCGGAAGAAAACGGTACGGTCTATCTGAAAGTGCCCGTCAACACACTCTGAGCTATCCCGCGACACCGACACAGGCGCGGCATGAGTATGCCGCGCCCTCTTGCGAACAGGACAAATGACATGATTGAAACTGACTGGATCTGGGGCCTCGTCGGGGGGCTGATGATCGGGGCCGCTGCGGCGGTCTATCTCTTGGGCAACGGGCGCGTCATGGGCGCCAGTGGCATCATCGGCGGGCTTGTGGACCGCTCCGGGCTGAGCACATGGGCTGAGCGGGTGGCGTTTCTCGCAGCGCTTGTGGTTGTGCCGGCCCTGATGCTGCCACTCTTCTCGGTCGAGATTTCGACCAACATCACCCCCAACCTCGCCGTGATCGTGACCGCGGGACTGCTTGTCGGCGTGGGGACGCGGCTTGCCAATGGCTGCACGTCCGGTCATGGCGTTTGCGGAATTTCGCGGTTTTCGCTGCGCGGGATCGTAGCGACTGTTTTCTATCTTCTGGCAGGCGGTATCGTGATGGTCCTGTTTCGCCATGTTTTGGGGGTAATCTGATGCAACGTATTGTGATTGCGGCCATTTCAGGCGGTCTATTTGGCGCGGGGCTGCTGGTCTCGGGCATGACGGACACCAACAAGGTGCAAGGCTGGCTTGATGTTTTCGGCGCATGGGATCCGACGCTGGCCTTTGTGCTGGGTGGGGCGATCCTGCCTATGTTGCTGGCCTGGCATCTGACCACAAAGCGGGCAGCATCATTGGTGGGCGAGCCATTTCCGGCAAAGCCCGACCCGAAACTTGGCCACAACCTTGTCATCGGCTCTGTGCTCTTCGGCGCGGGCTGGGGGCTTGCAGGGCTCTGCCCTGGTCCTGCCATCGCCTCGCTCAGCTGGGGGGGGACCGGCGGGATCACCTTTATCCTTGCCATGATTGGCGGTATGGTTATTGCACAGCCCGTACGGGCGCAAATTGACCGGCTTGCTGCCGCCTGATTGGAGAGACTGACAATGGATATTCGCCCCCTGACCGACAGCTATGCGGTCTCGCCACAGATCGCGTCCGAGGATATGGCCGCGATTGCTCAGGCAGGGTTCAAGACAGTGATCTGCAATCGCCCGGACGGGGAAAACCCGCCCGAACTCCAGCAGGCCCCGCTGCGTGCAGCAGCCGAAGCGGCGGGATTGACCTTTCTGGTCAATCCGGTCGTGGGCGGTGCGATCACGATGGAAAATGTCCAGGGTCAGGCTCAGGCACTCGAAGGCAGCACAGGGCCTGTGCTGGCTTATTGCGCTTCCGGTAACCGCTCGTCGATTGTCTGGGCGCTGTCGCAAGCTGGAAAAAGGCCGACCGATGAGTTGATTGCCCTGCCCGCCCGGCATGGCTACACGCTTGAACCCTTCCGCGAGATGATTGATCAACTTGCCAAAGGCTGAGACTTCCCGCGCGACTCAGGCGCTGAGCGCCCATGGTTCGCGCGCCTTGGCCCATGCGCGCGCAGCCTCGCCAAAAGCCTCGAACAGCGGGCGCGACACAGGGTCGTGCGCCGCTTGCCATTCCGGATGCCACTGCACCGACAAGGTAAACCCCCGCGCCGCCTCGACATAGAGTGCCTCGGGCGTGCCATCGGGCGCATGACCATCGATCACGATTCGTGCGCCTGCGGTTTTGACTCCCTGACCGTGCAATGTGTTGGTCAGCACCTCCCGCGCGCCCATCAGGCGGTGAAACACGCCGCCCTCGCGGAAACTGACCTTGTGGCGTAGCGCAAATTTCTCGTCGAGCGTGCCGTCAGGCGGCATGCGGTGGTTCATGCGCCCCGGAAGATCGCGTATCTCGGGGTAAAGCGTGCCACCCATCGCGACATTCACCTCCTGAAATCCGCGGCAGACCCCAAGAAAGGGCTGGCCCCGCTCGACACATGCGCGGACCAGCGGGAGCGAAATCGCATCGCGGGCGCGATCAAACGCTCCATGCGCAGGGGTCTCGGCTTCGCCGTATTCTTCCGGATGGACATTCGGTCTTCCGCCCGTCAGCAAAAAGCCGTCGCAAACCTCAACCAGTTCAGCAACAGAGACCAGACGCGGGTCCGATGGGATCAGCAGCGGAAGGCAGCCTGCGACCTCGGCCACAGCCTCGGAATTCATCGCCCCCCCGGCATGGGCGGGGTATTCATCATTGATCAGATGTGCATTCCCGATAATTCCTACGACTGGTCTTCGCATGCGCCTGCCTGCCAAATGATATTGTTTCAGTCTAGCAAAGCTTTGCAAAAGGTCGAGACCCACCCTGCCCCGCGCGCAACACAAAGCAAAACGACCTGCTGGTACCGTGCGTTTTGCCCGATTGTCTAGCAGATCACATTCGGCGGATATATGTCCAGGTCGGAACCGTCGAGCGGCGTGCGACCGAATACGCCTCAGCGTCGCCCAGATAGTCGAACCCCGCCTGCATCAAGACATGCGCCGAAGCCGGATTATCCTGAAACACCTCAGCAAAGAGAGTGCGGGACTTCTGCGGATTATGCATGATCACAGCACGCACAGCCTCCGAGGCATAACCGGCATTCCAGAAGGCCGGTGCGACCCAATAGCCGATCTGGCTTTGCTGGCGCTCCAGCGGTTTGAGCGACAAGAGCCCCACCAGGGTCGAAGTCCCGAAACCAGATCCGTCAAGCGCCCAGACATCTTCGGTCCGCTCTGGCGCAGTGACCCGCTGAATGAAGTGTTCGGTCGCACTGGGTGGCAACGGATGTGGAATGCTTCGCGTGCCCTCTGCGATCCGTGGGTCTCCCGCATAAAGTTCCAGAAGCGCCTGATCTGCGCGCTGCAAGGGCCGCAACACCAGCCGCGGCGTCGTCAGGATCGGCTGATCGGCGCAGATCGGGTTATCAATATTCATGCTCACTCCTCGTTCAAGCCTGGGCCTGCTCCCTGTCGCGAAACCTCCCTGACACCGCCACTTCCCCCACAGCAGAGTCCGAGAAAGCAGACAGGGCCGGCTTTCGCCGACCCTGCCTACATGCGAAATGTAAAACTTCGGCTACTCTGCGGCTGTTTCAAGCGGCATGATCGACACGAAACTGCGCCCCTTCAGCCCCTTGGTGAACACCACACGGCCTTCTTCAAGAGCGAAAAGCGTGTGATCACGCCCCATGCCCACGCCTGCGCCGGCCCAATGCTTGGTGCCGCGCTGACGCACGATGATATTGCCGGGGATGGCGTGCTGGCCACCATAGAGCTTCACGCCAAGGCGACGACCCGCTGAGTCGCGCCCGTTGCGGGATGAACCGCCTGCTTTCTTGTGTGCCATGAGGGGTTACTCCTTCTCGGCTGCGAATTGTTTGGCCTGGTCGATCCAGCCATCACGCTCGATGCGACCCTTGAACGACAATTGGTCATCCATATAAGTAATCTCGGACGGAGTCCAAGCTGCAACCTGGTCAAAATGGAATACACCATTTTCGTGCAACAGCCCTTCGAGCTTGGGGCCAACACCTGAGATCTTTTTCAGATCATCGGGCTGACCATCACGCGCTTCCGTCAGCAGGTTGGCAGGACGTGTCCCCTCGACGGCGGCAGCTTCGGGCTTGGCGGACTTGGCGGATTTCGGCGCCTTCGCAGGAGCCGCAGCTTCAACTACGAAACCCGATACAGACCCGGTGCCGATCGCAGCCTTCACACCTGTCGCGTCAGCACCGGATGCGAGAATATCCGTTACCTTGACCAGCGTCAGCTTCTGACGGTGACCCTTGGTACGCTGCGAGCTGTGCTTGCGGCGGCGCTTGACATAGTGAATGACTTTGTCGGCCTTGATCTGATCGATCACTTCAGCCTGAACGCCTGCACCTTCGATGATGGGCGCGCCGATCACCGGGCTGTCACCGCCCAGCATCAGAATTTCATTGAACTGGACCGTTTCGCCAGCTTGGGCCGCAATACGCTCGACACGCAGCAGGTCACCTGCCTGAACGCGATATTGCTTGCCACCAGTCTTGAGGACCGCAAACATGGGTCTTTCCTTCTTTTCTCTGCCGCGCCCTGTGGCCCCTGCATCATCGCGCAGGCGTTTGGTGCTCTCGGGCAGCGTGTCCGTGCATCGCCGGACAAATGCTGAATACCGCGCAGACCGGATGCCCGAACGGAGCCGTCCCTATGCGCGAAAGCTGCGTAGCTGTCAACCCGAGCTGGCGGTCAAACGCTGACTTGCACACAGGAAAACATGTGGGTCCGCAGACAACACATGGCACCGGAACGCTGCAAGCCGCCTGTGACAGGGCGGCTTGCAGGTCTTATCCGACAAGGAAGCACCGAAGCGCGTCCTCAGGTTTGCTTTGGTGCGTCTGCAGCAGGGACCACTGGCTCCGGTGCGACCACATCGGTTTGAGGCGGAGTGACAGGTTTGGGCAAACCTCCCACGATCAGCGGCAACAACTCGGTTTGCGTGGCCGATGGGCCCACCGCTTCCGGGGCCTCGCGCCATTCCAGCGTGTCAAAAGCACCGCAGCCGTCACAAACAGCCTGCCAGGTTGTATGGATATGCTGGCATTTGCTGCAGACCCATTGCGGCCCTCGCTTGGCGGTCAAAGCGCGAGTCAACCACCCACGCACCACCGAGTCATCAGCACCTTCGCCACGCTCGATGGCGGCCATGATGGTCAGCACGCGCACTGTCGGGGCCGTTTCGTGCAGATCGCCGAGCGCGCGGCGGGCCGCTGGGAAATTCTCAGCTGCTAGCTGCATTTCCGCCCGCAGCATCCGCGATTCGGTCGCGTCGGGGTTCTTCCGGATCAGGCCTTCGAACCGGGTGGCGCGCTGCTGCGGGGTTTCATCAGGTTCGATGGCCGCGAAAGCCGCCGCGAGTTCGGGATGGGGCAGCGCTTTCCACGCGCGCTTGAGCACCTTTGCTGCATAGCCGCCGTTGCCCTGCGCATTGAGGGCATGTGCGGCTGCCACTGCTGCAGGGATCAAGTCGGGAGACAGACGATTGGCTTCTATCGCAGCCTCGCGAGAGCGCATCAGATCGCCGCGCGCGGCCATTGCATCGGAGTCCTGCAATGCCAAGATCGCATCACGGCGACGCCAGACATCACGCGGCAACAGCCCTGAGTTCTTCTTCAACATCAGGGTGTTGCGCGCCCCGGACCAGTCTTCGGCCTCAGTCTGCAGCTGCAAAAGCGTGTTCTGAGTCGCCTCATGTACTGGCTGCATTTCCAACGCCTTCTGCGCCAAAGCGCGGGCCTTGTCCTTGTCGCCCGCCTCCAGCTTTGCTTGCAACAGCCCCTGCACTGCAACAAACCGCGTACGGCTGTCATCGAGCAGCGCCTTGTAACGCTCGATCGCAAGATCGCCATTGCCCTTCATCTGCGCAGCTTGCGCGACCAGAAGATTGGTGATCAGGGGTCTATCGAGAAGTTTATGCGCCTTCTCCGCCTTGGCAATGGCGGTCTTGCCGTCACCTTCGGCCTGCGCGACCATCGCCAGAAGCAACGCATCCAGACCACGTTTTTCGCGATTGCGCGTGAAAAAACGCCGGATCGCCGTTTCATCCCCGTTCATGAAACGCAGTGTCGCAAAAGCCAGCCCCACAAGTTTCATCACCAGCCAGACCAGAACGAAAAGCGCCAAAAGCGCCCCAAGTGCCGCGATCGGTGAGAGAACGAATTCCATATCGAAAATACGCAGTTCGACGGTCTGGGTGCTGTCCATCACCTGGCCCAGACCAATGGCCAGAGCGATTATCACCACCACAAAGAGCAAGATTTTTGTCAGGGTCCAAAACATCAGTGACGTCCTTACTCGTTCGAAAGGGAAGTGGTGAACTCGGCCAATGCCGCCTCGGCATCAAGACGGGTGCGCAGATCAGTCATCCAAGGCTGCATCGCCCCAAGCGCGGGCTCGGTCAGGCTGTCAAGCTCACCCAGGGCAGCTGCGAATGCACCGTCTTCAACCGCAGCGCCTGCGCGTGACAAGATCGCATCCGTATCATCGCCTTCCTTGGGCGCGGTCGAGCGTACGCCAGCCTGTGCGCGCAGGAAATTCGCGACGCGGTCATAGGCCGAATCTGCCGGGGCCTGTGCATATTCTGCGCGCAGTGCAGCCCGGGCCGCTGGCGGGAAGCGCTCTTGCAAAGCTTCCAGCGTTGGCACCCCAGTCGCTGCGGGGGCGGCAAGCGCATCGGGGACAGTGACACCGGCTTCGCGGAAAAGACCGAGCGCGTCGGCATAGCTGCGCCCGGCGGCCAGCGCTGCTGTCATGATCTCCAAACCGCTGCGTGCAAGCGCATCATCGACTTGCGCCTCGGCCTCGACCACACGGCGCTCGGACAGGTCGCGCAAATCCTCCATATCGCCGCGCAGCGCAGACATGTCCGATTGCAACGCGGCAAATTGGGCTTCAAGCTCTGCGACGCTGTCGGCGAAAGCAGTCACGTCGCCCCGCGTTACCGCACCGATATCGCTAGCACTTGCGGGAAGCTCGGAAATGGTGGTGCGCAGCTCAGCTATGTCTGCGCCAAGAGCGCTGACTGTATCGTCGATCGCGCCTGTGGTGGCGCTTTGAGCGTCAAGCGTTTCGCGCAATCCAGACAGATCGGATCGCAGGGCTGCGACATCCTCCTGTGCGGCGCGTTCGGTCAAGGCACTGCGCAGGCTTTGCACCTCATCTTGCAGCAACGCGATATCCTGAGCAGTGACACTCTCCGCGCCGTCTGACCCTGCAAGCAGAAAATGCGCACCATAACCGATGCCACCGGCCAGCAGCCCCCCCAGCACGAGCGGAAAAACCCCGCCGCGCGCGCCTGGCGTTGCGCCGGGTTTTCCAGCTGGCGTTTGCGGCGGCGTCACGGGAATCGGGCCCGGCGCTGCAAGCGAGGCCGCTGGCGCCGCTGCGGCTGTCAACCCGGCCTCCCGCGGCGCTCCACCTTCAAGCACGTCTGATGTGCGGTCTGTCGTCGAGGCAGCCCCGGTGGCTGTGTCTGACGTGTCTTCTGTGGCTGGTGCTGCTTCCATTGCGGCAACCGCAGACGCGTCGTCGGTTTCCGATGACAGGGGTTTCGGTGACGCATCGGCAAACGTGCTGTTGTCTTCAGGCACAGACGGATCGGATGTGGTGTAACTTTCGGGCAAGGCCGCATCGCCTGATTCGAGGGGCTTGTCAGCCTCGGATGTCGCGGCGGAGCCGGTGTCATCCAAGCCAGTGCCTTGCATGATATCCTTCGACGCCAGTTCAGGTGCCTCTCCACTATCAGGAGTGCTTTCAGTCGGCGATTTCGGGGGAGTAGTCTTCAGCCCGCTATCTGACTTGCCCCCGGTTTTTTGCCCGTTTGTTCTGCGCGCCAAAGCAACTCCCCCGAATTGATTATGCTGCAATGCAGCGACTTATCCCCGTGTCTTACCTTAGCTTGGCTTTTCCGAAGGCTCAAGCGCCGCTTGAAGACATCCCAGCGCGGCCAGCATCCCCGCCGCATCGGGCGTGTCGGCGATTCGACTGTGGATCAACGGCAAGACCTGCAATTCAGTCGCTGCGGCTGTGCTGATTGCAATCATGTGAAGCCTTGCACGAGACAAGTTAAGATCAAGGATCTGGGTACGCAGCAGACGGCTGGACCTTGGCGAGAAGGTGCTCAGCACCAGATCGCCGCCCTGCTGCAGACGTGCGCGCGCTTGCGCGCAGAGCGCCACGGGCCTTTGATCATAGACCACGCAGCCATGGGCCTGCAGGCCGCGCGCGCGCAAATGCGAGGTCAGATCACAGGCCAGATGCGCGCCGTGCAGATGCAGGACTGGGCCTGCGATTGCGGCTGCGTTCAGGTCTGCCAACAGTGAGGCCGCATTTCCGCCAGACGCCTGCGCGATATCCGTGAACCCTGCGCGATGCGCCCCGGCGGCCGTGCGCGGACCCACGGTCCAGACTGGCCAATGGCGTGCAGATGTCGCGCGGGTGAAACTTTCGATTCCATGCTGTGATGTAAAAATGAGCACAGCTGCCTCATCCAGAAGCTTCGGCGCGGGGGGGGTCAGTGTGATCTCCATCAGCGGCGCGACCAGAATCTCGCCGTGCCAGCCTGCGGCGCGGGCTTTTTGAGCGAAGTCCGTAGCTGTGGGCCGGGGCCGCGTGAGCACAAGGCAGGGGCGCATGGGCAGGTCCAGTTTCACTGCGCCGGGGCCGAAAGCGCGGGATTGTGCCCCTTGGCGCGCAGTGGTAGCTGACAAGGGCCCCTCTGGCAATCGGAGCTCCGATGCGCGCCCCTGACCCTCATCGCCCGCTGACTGTTCTGGGAATCGAAAGCAGTTGCGACGACACGGCAAGCGCCGTGATCCGCCACGCACCACCTGCGCGGCCTGAAATCCTGTCCTCGGTGGTCTGGGGGCAAACGGCGTTACACGAAAGCTTCGGCGGGGTCGTCCCCGAAATCGCCGCCCGCGCCCATGCTGAAAAGCTCGACCTCGCAGTGGAAGCGGCCCTTGCGCAGGCCGGTGTCACGTTGTCGCAGCTCGACGCCATCGCGGTGACCGCCGGACCGGGCCTGATCGGCGGGGTGCTGTCGGGTGTGATGCTGGCGCGAGGGCTGGCGGTATCGACCGGACTGCCGCTTTTGGGGATCAACCACCTTGCAGGCCACGCGCTGACCCCGCGCCTGACGGATCCGGTCGCCTTTCCTTATCTGATGCTGCTTGTGTCGGGCGGGCATTGCCAGTTTCTGCAGGTCGATGGCCCGGACCAGTTCACACGGCTTGGCGGCACGATTGACGACGCCCCGGGCGAGGCGTTTGACAAGGTGGCCAAGCTCCTCGGCCTGCCGCAGCCCGGCGGTCCTGCTGTCGAGGCCGCGGCACGCCATGGCCGGCCCGAGCGCTTCGCCCTGCCCCGCCCGCTTCTCGACCGTCCGGGCTGCGATCTTTCATTTTCCGGGCTGAAAACGGCTGTGCTGCGCGCGCGCGACGCGCTGCTCAGCACACAGAGCGGGCTGCATACGCAAGATCAGGCAGATCTCTGCGCCGCGTTTCAGGCGGCGGTCACAGATGTGCTTGCGGTAAAGTCACAGCGCGCGCTGGCGCTGTATCTGCAATCCGATCCACAAAAGCCAGTGTTTGCCGTCGCAGGTGGTGTCGCCGCCAATCAGCCGTTGCGTGCAGCGCTGCAGCAGGCGGCCGATGCGGCCGGGGTCGGATTCCTCGCCCCCCCGCTTGCGCTTTGCACCGATAATGCCGCCATGATTGCCTGGGCAGGGATCGAGCAGTCGCGCGCCGGGGTGGCGCTGCAGGATTTTGTTGCGCGCCCGCGTTGGCCGCTTGACCATAACGCCGCACCGATGATCGGATCCGGCAAGAAAGGGGCGAAAGCATGAGCGTTGCCATCTTGGGTGCCGGAGCGTTCGGCACGGCGCTGGCCTGCGCGCTGGGTGAGGCGACGCTCTGGTGTCGCGATCCATCGCGCGCGCGCGCGATGCAGGCCGCGCGCGAAAATACAGCGCGGCTGCCGGGCGTCACTCTGCCCGACGGGGTGACAGTCACATCTGATCTGAATGAGATCGACGCCGAAACAGTGCTCCTGGCCATCCCGATGCAGCAGACAGCCGGTTTTTTGCGGGACAATCGCGCGGCTCTGCCTGGGCGGGTGCTGGTGGCCTGCTCGAAAGGTATCGATCTGGAGCAGATGATTGGCCCTGTGGGCGTGATCCATTCCGTGCTGCCAGAGGCCCGCGCAGCCCTGCTCACGGGGCCGAGCTTCGCGATCGATATTGCACGCGGATTGCCAACGGCGCTGACATTGGCCTGTGTGGATGCCGCATTAGGGCGCGCGCTCCAAGACCAGCTCTCGACCCCTGCGCTGCGGCTCTATCGCAACACGGATGTCATCGGCGCAGAGCTGGGCGGCGCGCTGAAAAACGTGATTGCCATAGCTGCCGGGGTCTGTCTGGGCGCAGGCTTGGGCGAATCTGCACGCGCGGCACTGATCGCGCGCGGCTATGCCGAGATCGTGCCACTTGCGCGCAAGCTTGGGGCAGAGCCTGAGACCCTTGTCGGCCTGTCGGGGCTTGGCGATCTGATCCTGACCTGCAGCTCGGAGAAATCGCGCAATTTTCGCTTTGGTCTGTCGCTGGGGCGTGGCGAAATGTTTGACAGCGCGACCACAGTCGAGGGGGCTGCAACGGCACGCGCGGTCACCCGGCTGGCCCTGCGCGAAGGTTTGGACATGCCGGTCACCGCGATGGTGGCGGCCCTGATCGACGGCAAGATCACACTTGAGCAGGCACGCGACGCGCTGCTGAGCCGCCCGCTGACGGACGAATAACGCAACAGAAAGGACCAGACCATGCCGCTTTACATGCTGCTTTGCACAGATAAACCCGACGCGCTGGAGCTGCGCAAATCCACTCGCGAGGCGCATCTCTCCTATGTCACCGAAACCGGCTGCGTGATCATGGCAGGCCCGCTTCTGGACACAGCGGGCCAAATGGCAGGCTCGCTGATCGTGCTGGATCTGCCCGATATCGAGAGCGCGACGCAATGGGGCGCGCATGATCCTTATGCTTCGGCTGGTCTGTTCGAGAGCGTGCGCCTGCAGGAATGGAAAAAGGTTATCGGCTGATGCGCTTCTGGCTGCTGAAATCCGAGCCTGACGCTTTCAGCTGGGAGGATCTCATGGCCAGAGGGTCTGCGGGCGAGGAATGGAACGGGGTGCGAAATTATCAGGCGCGCAACATGATGCGCGAGATGGCCCTGGGCGACCGCGCCTTTTTCTACCATACCCAAAAAGACAAGGCGATTGTCGGGATCTGCGAGGTGATAGCCCTGGCCCATCCTGACAGCACCAGCACCGATCCACGCTGGGACTGTGTGGATGTGCGCGCGCGCGCGTCCCTGCCCCGCCCGGTCACGCTTGCGGATTGCAAGGCAGAGCCGCGACTGGCAGGCATGGCACTGGTCCGCGCGCCGCGCTTGTCGGTCCAGCCTGTCAGCGCAGACGAATGGGCGCTGATCTGCGACATGGGCGGCGTTACGCCATGACAACTGCAGCCCGTACTCGCCCGACGATGCCCGATTTCACGCTAGAGACCCGCGCGATGGCGGCGGGCGCGCTGCATGTCGCCGGCATTGATGAGGTCGGCCGCGGGCCCATGGCGGGGCCGGTCACCGCCGCCGCGGTGATCCTAGACCCTCTGCGCATCCCCGAAGGCCTGCGCGACAGCAAGACACTGACGCCCCCCCGGCGCGACGCGCTCGCCCGCCAGATCCGCGAAGTCGCGCAAGTTGGCATAGGCCATGCCAGCGTTGCCGAAATCGATGCGCTTAATATCCTGCGCGCCAGTCATCTGGCCATGGAACGCGCGGTCAGCGCTTTGCCGAACGCGCCCGATCATCTGTTGATTGACGGCACCATGCTGCCAGAACCCCTCGCCGCGCGTGCCAGCGCGGTGATCAAGGGCGATGCGCGGTCGCTGTCGATTGCGGCGGCATCAATCATCGCGAAGGTCTGCCGCGACGCTGTTATGTGCGCGCTGGCGCAGGAATGCCCCGGCTATGGATGGGAACGTAACGCGGGCTATATAACGCGCTTTCACAAGGACGCGCTGCTGCGTCTCGGCGTGAGCGTGCATCACCGCCGCAGCTTCGCGCCCGTGCGCGCAGCCTTGCAGCGTTGAGCATCATGCAGCGCAGTCCAAAATCGAGTGGTGATGTCTTTGTCTCGAACGCAGCATGTCGGTCAGTCTTACAACCAAAAAACGCCAGCGGTTCTCTGTTGGCAATAACACAATCTTTACCTACCGCGCCCCTTCAACACACAGTCCGGGACCACGCAGGGCGTCCTGACATTACTCGATTCGAGCAACAATGGCAGATACCAACTACAAGCGGCCAAGACCTTGTCCAAGATCTGCCCATGACTGTTTTCTAAGGACTTGACCCGCTCAAAACCGGCAGCAACCTTGATGGCAGTTTCCGAGCTCAGCATCCTGATTTCACGCTTTTAATCCGAAGTTTGCAGCGCAAGGCCACGAACCTCAGACGCCATGACGATGGGAAAAATTAACTATTTTGGTGCGTAACTGTCGGATTACGGCTGGCAATACATCCGGCGTGAAACGTGGGTATTGAGATCTGAACACAAGTTCAACACAGCCCCGGCAGAAGGAGCAAATCTTGTGCCAAACATGGAATATGCGTGATCGCGCCTGTTCAATGCGGCCCGCCGCACTATGCTTCCAAGCGGAACCAAAACAGGAGCGTGGCGCATGGCTTGGGCCAAGAGTTTAGCAGCTTTTGTCGGGATTGTGTGTTTCGCGCTGGCAGGTTGGGCCGTTTTTCTACCTGGGTCGCATGACACGCTGGACCGGATTGGGGTGCTGGGCCCGATGCGAAGCCTGGGATTGCCGGTAGCAGAAGCGGATCAGGGCGGCGGCGGCGGGCGGCGGGGTTTCGGCGGCGGGGACGACATCGCCGTCGTGGTCAAACAAACCGCGATGCAGGAGGCCGACAGCCGTCTGTCAGCAATCGGCACGTCGCGACCTGCGCGCTCGGTGACGCTGAGGGTCGATGTTACGGGGACGCTGATCGAGATCCCGATAGCCTCGGGCGATTGGGTCGAGGCAGGGAGCCGCGTCGCGCGGCTGAATGCGGAATCTCAGGAATTGGCACGCGACCGCGCTGAATTGGGACTACGCGATGCGCAAAGCCGGCTAGACCGGGTGGCGCAGCTGCGTGGCAGCGGATCGGCCTCGCAAGTGCAGATAGATGAAGCCGAACTGGCACTCAGCCGCGCCGAGCTTGACCTGCGCATCGCACAATATGAGCTGGAGCGGCGTGAGATCATAGCGCCCATCTCAGGCTGGATCGGGCTGATTACCTTGGAAGAAGGCAATCTGATCACTGCCAATAGTGAATTTGTCCGGGTAGATGACCGCAGCACGCTGCTGATCGACTTCGATATTCCAGAACGCCATGTGGGTCGCATCAGTGCCGGGGACAGTTTGCGCGCCAGCCCTCTGTCGCGGCCTGGAGATGCGCTCAATGGCCAGATACGCGCAGTTGATGCGCGCGTGGATCAGGACAGCCGCGCTCTGCGGCTCCAGGCTGAGATCTCCAATGACGATGACCTGCTACGCCCTGGCATGGCCTTTCGCGTACAGCTGGACCTGCCGGGCGAAAGCCTGCCTTCGATCGACCCTTTGGCAATTCAATGGGACCGTGACGGGGCCTTTGTCTGGGCACTCGGTGCCGAAGATCGCGTCAGCCGGGTCCGCATCGAGATCGCGCAACGCCGCGACGCATCCGTGTTGGTGCGTGGAGATCTTGAACCCGGGACATTCGTAGTGACCGAAGGCGTGCAGAACTTGCGGCCCGGCGCGACTGTCGCACCCCGTCAGCGCCTTGGACCCGATGGCGCTGTGCTCGAAGACGCGGCTATTGCCCGCTCACAGCCCGCCCAGCCCGAGATCTGATTGATGAGTGATACACAAGACCAAACCGACACCGCCCAGGAGACAGCGCTGATTGCACAATCAGGCATAGCGCTGTTCGTCCGGCGGCCGATCCTGGCCTTCGTTTTCAGTGCGCTGATCGTGATCGCCGGGCTTGCAGCTCTTTTCGCGGTAGAAATTCGCGAATTGCCCGATATCGACCGCCCTGTGATCACCGTGACGACCAATTTCGCTGGTGCTGGACCAGAGACAATTGATCGCGAAGTAACCTCTAGGATCGAGGGGGCGATGGGGCGCGTGGCTGGTGTGCAGAACCTGTCATCGGAATCGCGCTTCGGTCGCTCGCGCGTGGTGGCGGAATTCAGTGACAGCACCGATATAGATGTCGCCGCGACCGATATTCGGGACGCCATCGCCCGCATCCGCAATGCGCTGCCTGATGATGTGGACGAGCCGCGGATCATCAAGGCGGACTCGGATTCTGATGCGGTGATGCGGATCTCGGTCACATCGCCGGTGCGATCGGTCCAGGACCTCAGCCGCTTGGTGCAGGATGTGGTGGAGGATCGGCTGATTTCGGCACCCGGTGTCGCGGATCTGCAGATATTCGGTGATCGGGCAGAGATTTTCCGCGTCGATATCGACATGCTGGAACTGGCCGCGCGCGGGCTGGACCTGAGCGATATCCGCAGCGCATTGCGCACTGTCTCCTTTGATGTTCCCGCCGGCGCCTTGTCGAATGAGCGCCAGTCGCTGCAAGTGCGCACCACCGCAAATGTCACAACGGTCGAGGATTTCGAGGCGTTGGTGGTGCGCGGAGACATGCGGCTGGGCGATGTCGCGACAGTCTCGCTTGGCCCAGCTCCCGGCGAGACGCAGCTGCGCGCCAATGGCCAGACGGGTATCGGTCTGGGCATCTTGCGTCAGGCCCAGAGCAATACGCTGGAAATATCGCGCAATGTCCGGCAGATCGTGGATGAATTGCAGGAGATCCTCCCAGAAGATGTACGGATCTTTGTCACCTCGGATGAGGCGATTTTCGTAGGCGGCGCGATCACGGAAGTGCTCAAGACATTGACGCTCGCACTGCTTATCGTGGTCGCTACGATTTATCTGTTCCTGCGCGACGCGCGTGCAACGCTGGTGCCTGCCGTCACCATGCCCATCGCGCTGATCGGAACCATCGCGGCGATCTATCTGGTCGGGTTCTCCGTCAATATCCTGACGCTGCTCGCGCTGGTTCTGGCCACTGGCATGGTGGTGGATGACGCAATCGTCGTGCTGGAAAACATCGTGCGCCGTCGCGCGCAAGGCATGGGCGTGCGTGCCGCGGCAGTGCTGGGCACGCGGCAGGTGTTTTTCGCAGTTGTCACCACAACGGCAACACTCGCGGCGGTGTTCATTCCCCTGTCATTCCTGCCAGGACAGGCAGGTGGATTATTTCGCGAATTCGGCTTCACACTGGCGATGGCGGTGCTGTTGTCATCTGTTGTCGCGCTGTCGCTTTGCCCGGTGCTGGCCAGCAAGATGTTACGCGCAACCGAACCCGCCGCGCAGCCAGCGCCCAGCCTGACGGCGCGCGCGGGCAGCAAGATCGCCTCATACTACGAACGCAGCCTTGCACGCGCGCTCGCGCAGCCCTTTCTGGTGATCATGGCCGCGCTCCTCTTTGCAGCCTCGGGCTGGTTTGCCGCGCAATCGATCCCGCAAGAATTGACCCCGTCCGAAGATCGCGGCGTGGCGCTTCTGTCAGTGACCGCGCCGCAAGGCGTTTCCATCGATTTCACGGACCGCAAGGTGCGCGAGATCGAAGCCGTTATCGCACCGCTGCGCGATACGGGCGAGGTCACGAATCTCTTTTCCATCATCGGCATTGGCGGGCAGGAAAACCGGGCCTTCATGGTCATGACGCTGGCCGACTGGGATCAGCGTGCCCGCAGCCAGCAAGAGATAGTGGGCCAGATCAATGCCGGTTTGCGCAATGTCATCGGCGTGCGGGCTTTTGCCATCCAGCCCAATTCGCTGCGCATCCGGGGCGCAGGCCAAGGGCTGCGATTTGCGGTTCTGGGCAATAATTACGACGCGCTGGCCGACAGCGCCGATGCACTCGTTGCCGCCATGAACGAACAGGACCGTTTCGGTCAGGTACGGCTCGATTTTGAAACCACGCAGCCGCAATTGTCGATCAGCGTGGATCGCGACAGGGCGTCGGATCTGGGTGTGGACCTCGATGGGCTGGCCGAGGCGCTGCAGGCGGTGCTCGACGGGCGCAGTGTCGGAAATGTCTTCATCGAAGACCGCAGTTTCGACATTCAGATGCTGTCCACACGCACACCGGTGCGTGACCCCAATGATCTGGAACAGAGCTTCGTGCGCAACGCGAGCGGCCAGATCATCCCGATTTCGAGCTTCATCACCCTGGAAGAACGCGCAACAGCCCCGCAACTGACCCGCGAGGACCAGAGCCGCGCCGTGCAGATCACAGCAAGTCTTGCGCCCGGCTTCTCGCTGGGGGCCGCAATGGCGGAAACCGCACGGCTCGCAGCTGAAATTCTGCCTGCAGATCACCGCCTCCTGCCTCTTGCCGAAGCGGCGACGCTCGATGAGACCTCTGCCGGGATTGTGCTCGTCTTCGGCTTCGCGATCCTGATTGTCTTTCTGGTTCTGGCCGCGCAATTTGAGAGCTTCATTTCCGCCATCGTGGTGATGGTCACGGTTCCGCTGGGGCTGGCCTGCGCGGCCTTTGCGCTGCTGTTTACCGGGGTCAGTCTGAATGTCTATTCACAGATCGGGCTGGTGCTTCTGGTGGGGATCATGGCCAAGAACGGCATTCTGATCGTTGAATTCGCCAATCAGCTGCGCGATGAGGGCGCCGAGATCGCCGATGCGATCCGCGAGGCCACCCGGATCCGCTTGCGCCCGGTGATGATGACCATGACCTCGACTGTGCTGGGTGGTGTGCCGCTGATCCTGTCCACCGGCCCCGGTGCCGAGGCCCGCGAGGCCCTGGGTTGGGTTGTCGTCGGCGGTCTGGGCCTGGCGACTTTGGCGACTCTCTATCTGACCCCTGTAGCCTATCTGTTGCTTGCGCGGTTCAGTGCTGCACGGGCCGAAGGGGCGCGCAGGCTCACAGAAGAGCTGCAACGCGCCGTCAGAACGCGCGGGGTGTGACCTAAGTCGCGGCGTTGTCGCGAGGCTGCGCCGTCAACTGCCTCACGGCATAATCAGCTGCATCATCGAACGGTTTGAGCACCACGCTTGCACCCTGCCGCATCAGCTCATCGGCCTCTGCCACTTTTTGCACTGAAAGGAACACCCGCCCGCGATAATTGGCTGATTGCAGCCCATGCAAAAGCGCAAGCTGCGGATCCGCCTCGGTCAACACCCCCCGGTCGCGCGGGACAGCCGAAACCACGGCGCGAACATCGTTCAGATCGAGATGGGCGACAAATTCCGGATCAGTTGCATCGCCATAGCTGGCATCCAGCCCCATCCGCCGCCAATTCGCCAACGCTTCGGGGTCGAAATCAATGCCCAGAACCCGGTAACCCTGTTCCGAGAGCCGCGCACCGATGCGGCAGCCGTAGCGCCCCAACCCGAAAATGATGAAATCATGCCCGCGCAGCTCCGCGCTCTGAGTGTCATCAGTTTCGCGATGCGCCTGCCGGCGCTCAAAAATCCCAAGATAAGGTTCGCAGATTTCGAAAAGTTTGTGTGACCAGGTGATCATGTAGACCGACAGCGCAATGGTCACCAGCCCGACAAGCGTCACCAGCCCCATCGCCTGCTGGCCAACATGGCCGATGGTGATCCCCATCGCCATGAAGATCAGCGAGAATTCGGAGATCTGCGCAACCGTCAGACCGGCCAGAAAGCCTGTGCGCTTGCGGTAGCCCATATACCCCATGATCGCGAGGACAATCAGCGGGTTGCCGATCAGAACGAAGAGCGACAGCACGACGGCCGGGCCGATCTGATCGCCCAAGGTCGAAAGCTGCAACCCGGCGCCGAGATTGATGAAGAAGAAGAGCAGCAGAAAATCGCGCAGGCTGGCGAGCCGCGAGCTGATTGCTTCGCGAAAATCGGTCGAGGCCAGCGAGACCCCGGCCAACAGCCCACCGAGTTCCTTGCCAAATCCCAGCACATCGCCCAGAGCGGCAAGACTGGCCGCCCAGCCCACCGCGAAGATGACCATCAATTCCGGCGAGCGCGCCACGCGTGACAGCAGAGGATCAGCAACATATCGGATGAACAGGATGACCGCTGCAACCATCAGCGCGCCACCGAGGAAAACCTGCACGACCTCCCAGACGCCGCCGCTGTCTTCCCCAAGCCCGACCCCGATGGCCGAAAGCGTGACCATCGCGAGAACCACGAAAATATCCTGCACGATCAGGAAGCCAAGCGCGATCTTGCCATGCAGCGCGCCAATTTCCTGCTTGTCGGACAAGAGCTTCACGATGATGATCGTGGACGAAAAGGTCAGCGCAATCGCGATATAGAGCGACGTGACCGGGTCGATCCCCAGCGCAAGGCAGATCAGGAAACCAAACGCCGCGGTGAACGTCACCTGCCCCAGCCCTGTCGCCACAGCGACCTTGCCCAGATTGCGCACAAGGCTCACATCGAGTTTCAACCCGACCAGAAAGAGCAGGACAGCGATGGAAATCTGGCTCAGCGTCTCTATGAAGTCCACAGACGAGACGAGCCCCAGCGCATCCGGCCCGGCTAGCACCCCGACGGCAATGAACGCCACGACCAGCGGCTGGCGCAGCATCAGACCAATGAATCCTACCCCCGCCGCCAATAAGACCAGAAGGGCGATTTCATAGAAGATCGAAGCAAAATTCGCGTCCAAAGCTCTCCCCCTCTACCAGAGCGCATCCTGACCCTTGTTAGCCTGTCAGCTACGCGCTGACTAGGGCAGCTAGGGCCCAAGCCTTGCCTGCCACCCGCCCGCATTGGCTGCGCCGGTCACGCAAACTTGCGCCGACCGGGCTAGATACTGCCCATTGCATGGCTCACCCCCCTTTACCCTCTGGCCATCCCGGCCCTATAAGGCAGGAATTATAACGGGCCTTCCGAGGCGCGTTTCCTTCTCTTGCGAGCACTGGAACCCCGGAATGAGATTTTTTCCCAGCCTGTTTTCGACAGACATGGCCATCGACCTCGGGACGGCCAACACCCTGGTTTATGTCAAGGGGCGCGGGATTATCCTTAATGAACCCTCGGTCGTGGCCTATCATTCGAAAGATGGGCGCAAGGCAGTGCTAGCCGTCGGCGAGGACGCGAAACTGATGCAGGGCCGGACGCCTGGCAGCATCGAAGCGATCCGCCCGATGCGCGACGGAGTGATTGCCGATTTCGATGTCGCCGAAGAAATGATCAAACACTTCATCCGCAAAGTGCATCGCAATTCCATTTTTTCAAAGCCGAAAGTCATCGTCTGTGTGCCTTATGGCGCGACCCCGGTCGAAAAGCGCGCGATCCGGCAATCAGTGCTCTCGGCCGGTGCGCGGCGCGCGGGCCTGATCTCGGAGCCGATTGCCGCGGCCATCGGGGCCGGTATGCCGATTACCGATCCAACAGGGTCGATGGTGGTCGATATCGGCGGTGGGACGACCGAGGTCGCGGTGCTCAGCCTTGGGGATATCGTCTATGCCCGCTCGGTGCGCGTCGGTGGCGACCGGATGGACGAATCAATTGTCAGCTTCCTGCGGCGCAACCTGAACCTCTTGATTGGCGAATCGACCGCAGAAAAGATCAAATGCGCCATTGGCACTGCGCGGATGCCCGATGACGGGCGCGGCAAATCGATGTTGGTGCGCGGGCGCGATCTTCTGAACGGCGTGCCCAAGGAAGCCGAGATCACGCAAGCGCAGGTGGCCGAAGCCCTGGCAGAGACCGTGACCACGATCTGCGAGGCCGTGATGATCGCGCTGGAGACGACGCCGCCCGATCTGGCCGCCGATATCGTCGACCGGGGCGTTATGCTGACCGGGGGCGGCGCGCTTCTGGGCGAGTTGGATCTGGCGCTGCGCGAGCAAACGGGTCTTTCGATTTCGGTGGCCGATGAGGCGCTCAATTGCGTGGCCATTGGCACCGGCAAGGCTCTGGAATTCGAGAAACAACTGCGTCACGCCATTGACTATGACAGTTGACGCCTGATCCTGCAGGACGTGCGCTTTGAGCGATGACAGCAAATATGATCAGGATTTCATTCGCCCGGTGCGGCGCGTCCTGATCGGGGTTCTCGCGGTCGCGTTGATGGCGGTCTTTCTCGTCTGGCGCATCGACAGCCCGCGTGTCGAGCAGTTTCGTATGGCAGTCATCGATCGGGTGGTGCCTTCTTTCGACTGGGCCATGCGACCTGTAGCGCGCGCGGCGGCCATGGCCGAGAATTTCCGCTCATATGCGCGGATCATCGAACAAAATCAGGAATTGCGCCGGGAGTTGCAGCAAATGCGGTCCTGGCGCGAGGCGGCATTGCAGCTCGAACAGCGGAATGCGCAGCTTCTCGACCTCAACCAGGTGCGGCTCGATCCACAGCTGACCCATGTGACGGGCGTGGTGATGGCCGATAGTGGGTCGCCCTTCCGCAAGTCGGTGCTGTTGAATGTCGGCGCGCGCGACGGCGTGCAGGACGGTTGGGCGGTGATGGACGGGCTCGGGCTTGCCGGGCGCATAGCGGGTGTCGGACAGCGTACGGCGCGCGTGGTCTTGCTGACAGATACGGCCAGCGCGGTGCCTGTCATCGTGCAGCCCTCGGGCCAGCGCGCCATGCTGATCGGTGACAATTCGCCCTATCCAGTGCTGGAATTCGTCGAATCCCCCGACGATCTGCGGCCCGGCGACCGTGTTGTGAGCTCAGATGACGGCGGGGTTTTTCCGGCGGGGCTGCTGGTTGGCGAGGTGGTCATCACTCGCGACCGGCGTCTGCGGGTACGGATCGCGGCCGATTTCGGGCGGCTGGATTTCCTGCGGGTTCTGCGTTCTCGCCCCATCGAGCGCATCACGGATACTGGCGCGCTGATTGCGCCGGAGCTGAGACCCGAAGCGCTCGAAAGCGGGCTTGCCGGAGATGCCGGGGATGGTTGAACGTCGCCACACCAAGCGGCTGATCTTCATGGCCCTTTTCCTGTTTCTGGCGGCCTTGATGACATTTTATCGCCTGTTGCCAACGGGCGGCTATGGCTTCGATGCCACGCTGAGCGAGGAAGAGCGGCTGGTCGCAGCTGAAACCGTCTCTCTCTGGACACAGATGGGGGTGCCGGATCTGCTGTTATGCCTGACCATGGCCTGGGTCTTGCGCAGGCCAGACCTGCTGCCTGCACCGCTGATTGCTGGCTATTTCCTGCTCGAGGATATCTTGCTCCTGCGGCCGCCGGGGCTATGGGCCATGATCGTGCTGATGGGCAGCGAATTTCTGCGCAGGCATGCAGCGCAATTTCGAAGCTATCGGTTTTTCTCGGAATTTCTGTTGGTTGCAGGACTATTTGTGGCAATGTGGCTGGCAGACCGGGCCGTGCTCGCAATTGTGATGGTCCCGCAACCTGCACTTGGCTTGAGCTTCGTGCATTTACTCGGCACAATTGCCATATATCCTGCGATTGTCGCCATATCGCGCTTTGTCTTTGGACTGCGCAAGCCTGCGACGGGCGAACTGGATGCCTTGGGACAGAAATTGTGAAACGTACAGATCGCGAGAAGGAATTCAGTCGCCGCATCGTCAGTCGGCGGGCGCTCGTTCTTGGTGGGCTGCAACTGGGAGTTGCAGGCGCGCTCCTGTGGCGGCTGCGCGACATGCAACTGGAGCAATCCGAACAGTTTCGGCTGCTCGCGGAAGAGAATCGTATCAATCTGCGCCTGCTGCCGCCAACTCGGGGGCTGATCCTGGATCGCAGCGGAGTTTTGCTGGCGGGCAATGAACAGAATTATCGCGTCGTGATCAAGCGCGATGATGCGGGCGATATCGATCTGGTGCTCGCCCGGCTCGCCCGGCTGATCACGCTGAGTGAGGACGAAATCGAACGTGCGCGCCGTGACATGTTGCGCAATCGCCCCTTCGTGCCTGTGACAGTGGCCGAGCGGCTCAGCTGGGAAGAAATCAGCCGGGTGGCGTCCAATGCTCCTGCCCTGCCCGGCGTCACGCCAGAGATGGGCTTGTCGCGCAGCTACCCCTTACGCGATGACACAGCGCATGTGGTGGGCTATGTTGGCCCAGTCTCCGAACGTGATCTCGAGGCGCTCGAAACGCCCGACCCGGTGCTATTGATCCCGCGTTTCCAGATCGGCAAGATCGGTGTCGAGCGTCTGGCCGAGGATAGGCTTCGCGGGCGCGCGGGCTCGCAACGTGTCGAGGTCAATGCTGTGGGCCGGGTGATGCGCGAACTCGATCGGGTCGAGGGGACGCCTGGTGCGAATGTCCATCTGACCATTGATGCCACCTTGCAGAACTACGCGCTCGAGCGTCTGCACGGGCATAGCGCCGCTGCGGTGGTGATGGACACGACCAATGGCGATATCCTCGCGCTGGCCTCTGCGCCGAGTTTCGACCCCAATCTTTTCGTGCGCGGGATATCGCGGGCAAATTACAGCGAATTGCTGGAAAACAACTACCGTCCGCTTGTCAACAAGACGGTACAGGGGATGTATCCGCCCGGATCAACCTTCAAGATGGTCACGGCTCTTGCCGCGCTGGACGCGGGCGTGACGGACGGGCGCGAAACTGTGTTCTGTCCCGGCCATATGGATGTGTCGGGCCACAGGTTCCATTGCTGGAAGCGCGGCGGGCATGGGCGCGTGGGGCTGGTGTCAGCATTGTCCGAAAGCTGTGACGTTTATTTTTATGAAATGTCGCAGCGCTGTGGGATCGACAGAATCAATGCCATGTCCACCCGGCTGGGCTTGGGCATCCGCTACGATCTGCCGATCACGTCTGTCGCAGGGGGGCTCAACCCCACGCGGGAATGGAAACGCGCAAATCGCAATGCGGAATGGCAGGTGGGCGACACGATCAATGCGTCCATCGGTCAGGGTTTCGTGCTGTCCACACCTCTGCAACTGGCCGTAATGACTGCGCGGCTGGCCTCGAATACTGCCGTTCTGCCCCGGCTGATTCGCGATCCGCTGGAGCGCGGTGACACGCGCGCTGCCAGTCTCGAGCTGCGGCCCGAATGGCTGCGGATGATCCGCCAGGGCATGGATCAGACGGTCAATGACCGACGCGGCACGGCCTATTCCTCGCGCGTGGTTGCTGATGGCCAGCGCATGGCGGGCAAGACCGGAACGAGTCAGGTGTTCTCGATCAGCCGCGCCGAGCGGGATGCCGGGATACGTCGGCAACAGGATCTGCCCTGGAACCGGCGCAACCACGCGCTGTTCGTCAATTATGCGCCCTTCGACGCGCCGCGCATTGCCGTGTCGGTGGTGGTCGAGCATGGCATGGGCGGGTCGTCCACGGCCGCCCCCATCGGCCGCGACATCATGCTCGCAGCGCTCAATGACGGCCGCCCGCCACTCGCGGCCTATCCCGCGCCGCAACGCAACCGCGTGCAATATGAGCAGCAGGAACTCGAAGAACGTCTGCGCCGCCCTGAAGACATGCGGATAAGCCGCGCATGAGCTATCTGGAATATAACACCCGGCAGATGCCTGCGGGGCTGCGCAAGGTGCTGTATCTCAACTGGCCGCTGATTGTGCTTTTGATCCTTGTGGCCGGATACGGATTTGTAATGCTCTATTCCGTGGCAGGCGGCAGGCTGACGCCTTGGGCCGAACCCCAGATCAAGCGTTTCGGCGCAGGGCTGGTGATCATGTTCATCGTGGCCTTCATGCCCTTGTGGTTCTGGCGCTCGATCGCGGGACTGAGCTATGTCGTTGCGCTTCTGCTGCTTCTGGGCGTCGAATTCTTCGGCACGGTTGGCATGGGTGCGAAGCGATGGCTGGTCTTCGGGCCTGTGCGCATCCAGCCCTCAGAACTGGCCAAGATCACCACGGTTCTGGCGCTGGCGGCCTATTATGACTGGCTCGATCTGAAGAAAGTCTCGCACCCGCTCTGGGTGCTGCTGGGCGTGCTGATTGCATTGATCCCGGCCCTTCTGGTGCTGCGCCAACCCGATCTGGGCACTGCGTTGCTGCTGGCGCTGGGCGGCGGCGTGGTTATTTTCGCCGCCGGCGTCCATTGGGGGTATTTCGCCGCACTGATCGCCAGTGCTGTGGGGATGGTCACGCTCGTGCTGCAATCGCGCGGGACCGAGTGGCAATTGCTCAAGGATTATCAGTATCGCCGCATCGATGCCTTTCTGGACCCGACAATCGATCCTTTGGGGGCAGGTTATCACATCAATCAGGCAATGATCGCGCTTGGATCCGGGGGCTGGTCGGGCCGCGGTTTCATGGAAGGCACGCAAGCACGGCTGAACTTCCTGCCCGAGAAACATACCGATTTCATCTTCACGACCCTCGCCGAAGAGTTCGGCTTTGTCGGAGCCTCTTCTCTGCTGCTGCTCTACATGATGATCGTGGCGGTCTGTCTGCTGACCGCGATGCGCACCACGAACCGGTTCGGCGCACTTCTGGTGATGGGGGTCATCGGCATGTTCTTCCTCTATTTCTCCGTGAATATGGCGATGGTGATGGGGCTCGCGCCGGTTGTCGGTGTGCCTTTGCCGCTGGTCTCTTATGGCGGGTCTGCAATGATCGTCCTGATGGTTGGCTTTGGGCTGGTCCATTCGGCCCATATCCACCGCGCGCGGCTGCCCTCATGACACTGACATGTCTGTTCTCAGCCGGGCTTGACGCATTCGACGCCTATGCCGCGCCCTTACGCGACGCGCTGGGCCGCGCGGGGCTGGACGCGCAGATCGTGACCGATGCGCCACCGGGAAGCGTGGATTACATCATCTATGCCCCGTCGGGCACGCTTGTTGATTTCACGCCCTATACGCGCTGCAAGGCGGTGCTGAGCCTTTGGGCCGGGGTCGAGCGGATCATTGGCAATCCGACATTGACACAACCATTGGCGCGGATGGTTGATCCGGGTCTGACGCAAGGCATGATCGAATATGTCACCGGGCATGTGCTGCGCCATCATCTGGGCATGAACGCGCATTTACGCGCGCGCCCCGGTGACTGGCACCCCGTCGAGCCGCCTCTGGCAGAAGAGCGGGTTGTGGGGTTTCTGGGACTGGGCGTCTTGGGGACAAGCTGTGCGCAGGCGCTGTGCGGCCTCGGGTTTCAGGTTATTGGCTGGTCGGCATCGCCAAAGACATTGCCCGGCATTCAGTGTGATTCTGGCGCGGATGGGTTGAAGACCGTCCTGCAACAGTCTGAAATCCTTGTCACGCTGCTGCCACATACGGCACAGACGGAAGCCCTGCTGGACGCCACGCGGCTGCAACAGATGCGGCGCGGTGCGGTCCTGATCAATCCTGGACGAGGTGCCCTGATCGATGATGACGCCCTGCTCGCCGCACTGGATCAGGGCCTGATCGCCCATGCGACGCTGGACGTGTTTCGCACCGAACCGCTGCCAGAAACGCATCCGTTCTGGCATCATCCGCAGGTCACGGTTACACCGCATATCGCGGCGACCACCCGCCCGGCGAGTGCTGCGCGCCGCATCGTGGAAAATATCGCGAGGGTTGAACGCGGCGAAACTCTGCTCAATGAAGTGTCTCGCACAAACGGTTATTGACCCTTGAGAAAACCCGCGACACTCTGACGCAAGTGTTGACGTTTTGGAAACAGTTTGGGTCTAGGCTCTGGCCATGACCGGACCATGCTCATCGGGATCGCGGCTGAAAAGCTGCATGCAAAGCGATGCGGACGCGCGATGTTCTCGCATGCGCAGCTTTGCAAGGGTTCACCTGCACAGGGGCCTAGACCGATGAGGTGGGGGCAGTTGGGCATTGCCATTTTTCTGACGTTGACGGGGCTGATGATCATCAGTTCACAGACGGATCATTGCGCTCGCGACACAGGGTTTTGTCAGCCCGGTCCTGCGCACCGCGAAGGGCAGGACGCCCCGCTCACTGCATCGCTCGCCTCAGCAGACGCGCAGCGCCATATACAAAGCCCCCCGCCGCGGGCAGTTCTTGGGCACGCATTCGCGCCACTGCCACTGAGCTTCGAGCAAGGGACCACACGAAATTTCGTGCTGCCGCCAGGGCAATCCATGCTCGACATGGCGACATTGACCGGACGTATTTCAGTTGATCATCTGTCGCTGATCGCCGTGGTCACGCAAGACGGGCTGCGCCACGCGCTGGTGCGCCTGCCGGACGGGCGCATCCTGCGACTGTCGCAAGGCGACGCACTCGACGGTGGCATTGTTGCCGCCATCAGCGACGAGGCTCTCTTTCTGATCGGCCCGGATATGACGACCTGGGCGCTGGTTCTGGGGGGCTGACGCGGATCAATTGGGCCCGGTGCGGACCAAACCGCACGCGACGCACAGGCGGCAACAGCAACTGAAGCTGACATCGGCGGCAAGCTCGGCTGACGGCGGGCAAAACCCTTGGCGTCGCGACAGGACTTCGTGTTACCCCCGGCTTCGGATCAAGGCGGGGGCTGTGGTGGAAAAATCTTGCGAGATTGCCGTGATCGGGGCGGGCATCATCGGCTTGAGCTGCGCCTTGCGCCTCGCGCGAGACGGGCATGAGGTGACATTGATCGCGCCGGAAGACGACGAAACTGGCGCGTCCTATGGTAATGCCGGTGTGATCGCCGATTATGCCGTGCTCCCTGTCGGCACCCCAGCCGTTCTGCGCAATCTGCCCGCGCTGCTGTTTGACCGTGACAGCCCGCTGTCGCTGCGCCCGTCCATCGCCATCGCCCCGTGGTTGCTACGATTCGCGCGTGAGTCGCTGCCGCGACGGGCGGCTGAAAATGCGCGTGCCATCGCTGCATTGACCGCGTGTGCGGCCCCAAGCTGGCGCGAATTCGCAGATGAGATCGCCGCCACGACCATCCTCAAGCCGCTCGGATCGCTGTATCTGTTGGAGACCGAAGCCGACCGCCGTGCCGCAACGCTGGAACCCTATCATGCCCATGGCGTCGAAGCGGAACTGATTGATCGTGACATGCTGGGACAGCTGCAACCTGGCCTGCCTGATGATCGCGGCCTGGGTGCTGTCTTTTTTCCACGCACAATCACAATTGATGATCCGTCAGAAATGATGCGCAGCTTGCGCCATGCGCTGGAATGCGCGCCGGTGACGCGCCTGAACGCCCGCGTCACAACACTCGTGCGCGAGGGGCGGAAAATGGCGTTGCACACTCAACAAGGCGTCTTAAACGCGGCCAAAGTGGTGCTGGCAGCAGGCGCGTGGTCGCGGGAACTGGCCGCGCAAATCGGCGACCGGGTGCCGCTGGATACGGAGCGCGGCTATCATCTGGAATATGACAGCCCTGCCCCGCGCTTGCTGCGCCAGATGACCCCCGTCGCGCGAGGTTTCTATTTCTGCCCGATGGCTGGCCGCTTGCGCGTCGCGGGCACTGTCGAGCTTGGCGGGCGCGACCGCCCCGCGTCGCCGCGAAGATGGAAGATGCTCGAGCGCGGCGCGCGTGCAATTTTGCCCGATCTGCCCACACCGGACAGGCGCTGGATGGGGTGCCGCCCGTCACTCCCCGACTCGCGCCCGGTCATCGGCCCGTCAGCGACTGCTGGCGCGCAGGTGATCCATGCTTTCGGCCATGGGCATCTCGGCCTGACCCTTGCGCCGCTGACCGCACGGCTGGTCGCGGCCCTGATCGCCGAAAAAGCCCCCGAGGTGGATCTCGCGCCCTACCGCGCCAACCGCTTCTGAACCAGGGTCGCCCCGATCGTAGCAAAAAGGAAAATCACCGCCGCGACCACGACGATCGAAGGGCCGGAGGGCGTGTCCTGCAAGAGCGACAGCTGCAGCCCGCCGACGACCGAGACAACACCGATCACGACTGCGAAAACGGCCATCGCTTCGGGTCCGCGCGCCAGATTGCGCGCGGCCGCCGCCGGGATGATCAGCAGCGCCGCGATCAGCAATGCGCCCACGATCTTCAACGCCACAGCGACCACAATCGCCAGCGCCAAGGTCAGCACCATGCGTTCCCGCGCCGGATTGATTCCGGCTGCATGCGCCAGATCCTCGCTCAGCGTGGCGGTCAGCAACGCCTGCCAGCGCCAGAGCATCAGCCCCAGAACCAGCGCGGACCCGGCCGCAATGACGCCCAGATCGAAGCGCGAGACCGCAAGGATATCGCCAAACAAATAGGCCGTCAGATCGACCCGCACCGCAGGCAGAAATGACACGGCGACAAGCCCAAAGGCCAGCGCCGAATGCGCAAGCACACCCAGCGTCGTGTCCATCGCCCAGCCCCGCCCCGCGAGCGTCGCGACGATCATCGCCATGACGAGTGCCACAACCATCGTGCCGATAAAGATGCTGATCTGAAATGCCAGCGCGAGCGCAACCCCCAGAATGGCCGCATGCGCAGTTGCATCTCCGAAATAGGCCATGCGCCGCCAGACCACGAAACAGCCCAGCGGCCCGGTCGCGCAGGCAACGGCCACGCCGGCAAGCGTCGCGCGGATCATGAAATCGTCAAGCATTATCAACCTTCTCCGGCACAGGGGCATGTCTGCATTCCGCACCATGTGCGTGGTCATGGCTATGCTGATAGAGCGCCAGCGCCCCGCCTGTGCCCAGCCCGAAAAGCGCGCGATATTCAGGCGCATCGCGCACCACCTGCGGCGCGCCTTCGCAGCAGATATGCCCGTTGATGCAGATCACTCTGTCTGAGGCCGACATCACCACATGCAGATCATGGCTGACCGACAGCACCGCGCAGCCCAGCTCGGCGCGCATCTCGGCGATCAGGCGATAGAAGGCTGCAACACCGGGCTGGTCGAGCCCGGCCGTCGGCTCATCGAGCATCAGGATATCAGGACTGGCGAGCAACGCACGCGCCAACAGCACGCGCTGGAACTGTCCGCCTGAAAGTGTCGCCATATTTTGCCGTGCGACATCTGGCACACCAACGCGGGCAAGCACAGCAGCAATCGCTGCGCGGCTTTGGCGGTGAGGCAGCGACAGAAAGCGCGCGACCGGCATCGGCAGGCCGGGATCGAGATGCAGGCGCTGTGGCAGATAGCCAATACGCAGCCCGGCGGCACGGGTGACATGACCCTGTGTCGGCACCACGACGCCCAGAAGCGCACGCAGGAAACTGGTCTTGCCTGAACCGTTCGGCCCCACAATGGTCACGATTTCCCCGCGCGCGATGGAGAAATCGATATCAAACAAAACCTGCCGCCCGCCATAGGCCACGGCCAGGCGCTCTGCGGAAATCAGGCTCATTCAGGCGCATCCTGACAGGCGCGACATTGGCCCACGGCCTCGATCGTGGCACGGTCAAGCTGGAACCCTGCGGCCTGCGCAGCCTGATCCAGCGCCCGGCAGAGCAGATCGGCATCCGCTTCCGTAACGCTGTTGCATGTCTCGCAAATCAGGAAGGCCGCGCGATGATCATGGTCCGGTTGCGCACAGGCCGTGAAGGCATTCAGCCGTCGAATGCGATGCGCAAGACCATGTTCGACAAGGAAATTCAATGCGCGGTACGCCACAGGCGGCTGAGTTCCGTAGCCTTCGGCCGCAAGTTTTTCCAGCACCTCATAGGCCCCGAGCGCGCCATGTGCCTGCAGCAGGATTTCCAATGTGCGCCGCCGTACAGGCGTCAGGCGTGCGCCCTGCACGCGCGCGCGCGTCTCTGCGGTTTCGAGGATCGCGGCCATGCTGTCTGAGCCACTATGCGCGGCACAACAGAACCCGTCCTGATGCGTCGGTGACGTCATTCGCCCTTGCCTTTTGTGTTATTATATAACATGTCGATCACTTGTAATACCATAACACACGGAGTTCACCATGCGCTACTCATTCGCTCTGGCCTGCGCTATGTTGGCCACACCGCTCGCGGCTCAGGATACGCGGGTGGTAACTGATTTTCAGGTCACGCATTCTCTGGTCTCCATGGTCATGGGCGATACGGGCACGCTGGATTTGCTGCTCGACCAGGGTGGTGACCCGCATAGCTTCCAGTTGCGCCCCTCGCAAGCCCGCGCCTTGTCCGAGGCTGACGTGATCTTCTGGGTCGGGGCCGAGCTTGCACCATGGATGGCGCGCGCGTTGGAAGGCACCGAAGCACGCGGCCATTTGGTGACCTTGTTGCAAGCAGAGGGCGTTACACTTCAAGACTTTGCGCATGGCCATTCGCATGACGACCACGGCCATTCGAACGATGACCATGGCCACTCGCACGATCACGGCCCTTCCCATGACGACCATGGTCATTCCCACGGTCACGACCACTCGCATGACGACCACGGTCACGCCCACGATCATGACAATTCGCATGACGACCATGGGCACACCCACGATCGCGAGCACTCGCATGACGATCACGGTGACTCGCACGATCATGGCCAGGCGAATGAAGACCACGGTCACTCGTATGACGGAATCGATCCGCATGCCTGGTTGAATACCGAAAACGCCAAGGTCTGGCTCAATGTGATCGCTGCGGAACTCGGTGCGCATGACCCGGAGAATGCCGACACGTTCCGCGCCAACGCCGAGGCTGCGCAGGAACAGATCGCCGCACTTTCTGCGGAGTTGGAAGAAATCCTTGCGCCGGTCGGCGACACGGCGCTGGTCGTCTTTCATGACGCCTATGGCTATCTCGCCACGCAATTTGGCCTGAATGTCGCGGGCACCATCGCGCTGGGAGATGCCGCAGCGCCCGGGGCGCAGCGGCTCAGTGAGTTGCGCGCGCAATTGCACGATAGCGGCGCGGTCTGTATCTTCCCCGAAGTCAATCACTCTGCACGTTTCGTCGATGTGGTGGTCGAAGGCACCGGTGTCCGGATCGGGACCGAGCTGGACCCGGCGGGCGTGATGCTTGAGCCAGGGGCGGATCTCTACCCCACGCTCATGCGCAACCTGGCGCAGTCGATTGCCGATTGCGTCGCAGGCTGAGGACTGGACGCGGCGGGCCGCACGGGTTAGGTCTTGGGCAGTGATCAAGAGGCCTGCGCAATGACCGACCTGCCCCCCCTGACCCTCTATCTGGCTGCGCCGCGTGGCTTTTGTGCGGGTGTCGACCGCGCCATAAAGATCGTCGAGCTGGCGCTCGAAAAATGGGGCGCGCCTGTCTATGTGCGCCACGAGATCGTGCATAACAAATATGTCGTGGACGGGCTGCGCGCAAAGGGCGCGATATTCGTCGAAGAACTGGAGGATTGCCCGACCGACCGTCCGGTGATCTTCTCGGCCCATGGCGTGCCGAAATCCGTTCCTGCCGCGGCACAGGCGCGCCAGATGCTTTATGTTGACGCCACCTGCCCGCTGGTCAGCAAGGTCCATATCGAGGCCGAGCGCCACCATGCAAACGGCTTGCAGATGGTGATGATCGGTCATGCGGGCCACCCCGAGACTGTCGGCACGATGGGCCAATTGCCCGAAGGCGAAGTGCTGCTGGTCGAAACGGCGCAGGATGTGGCGGGGCTTTCGGTCCGCGATCCCGAAAAGCTCGCCTTCATCACCCAGACCACGCTCTCGGTGGATGACACTGCGGATATTGTGGCCGCGCTGAAGCTGCGCTTTCCAGCGATTGTCGGGCCGCATAAGGAAGACATCTGCTACGCCACGACCAACCGGCAGGAAGCGGTGAAGGCGATCGCGCCAAAGATTGACGCGCTCCTTGTGATCGGGGCGCCCAATTCGTCGAATTCCTTGCGGCTGGTCGAAGTCGGTCGCTCGCGCGGCTGCGCTTATGCACAGCTTGTGCAGCGCGCGACCGAAATTGACTGGCGCGCGCTGGAAGGGGTTGGCCGCGTCGGAATCACTGCCGGAGCCTCAGCCCCGGAGGCGTTGGTCAACGAGGTGGTCGACGCCTTCCGTGCGCGCTTCAGCGTCACAGTGGAGCTGGTCGAGACAGCCCAGGAACGGGTGGAGTTCAAGGTGCCGCGCGTATTGCGCGAACCTGCGTGATGATCCCACGTTCTGCGCTGGTGCTGGGATTGGCGGGCGTTCTGCCGTTTCTCTGGGGAGTGGGCACCCTGCTTTCTCCCACACTGCACAGCCTGACACTAAACGTGATCGGCCCCCGCTTCGTTGGCCCCTTCGTGCTGATTTCCTACGGCTCGGTGATCCTCAGCTTCATGTCAGGTGTTCTCTGGGGTTTCGCGGCGCGGTCCGAAGCAGAACATCGCTGGACCGGCTATGCGCTCTCCACCCTGCCCGCGCTCTGGGTGTTTTTCATGGTCGGCGGCGGGCCGACGCGCGCCTTGCTGGCGCTGCTGGCGGGGTATCTGGCACTCTTGGCGCTTGACTGGCAGTTCAGCCAATGGGGGCTCACCCCGCGCTGGTGGATGCGGCTGCGGATGATGCTGACGGCTTGCGTTGCGCTGACTCTGGTCGCGGGGCTGAGCTTGGGCTAAAGCGTCTTCATCTGCACCGCCACGGAGCGCTTCATGCAACTCTTTTCCATGCCTTCATCGGGGAACAGCTACAAGGTGCGGCTGTTACTCGCCCTTCTCGGGCGCACCGTTCCTATAACCGATGTGGAAGCCAAGACCGACGCGCTCGCGCAGGCCAAGGCAGAGGGGCGGCTGCCATTTGGGAAAGCCCCTGTTCTCATCCTCGACGATGGCACGGCGCTCGCGGAGTCCAATGCGATTCTTCATCATCTCGGTCAGGGCACTCGTTTCATCCCGGTTGATCCCGTGTCACAAGCGCAGATGCTGAGCTGGATGTTTTGGGAACAAAACACCCATGAAGGTGTGATCGCAGTTCGTTCAGCGCTGCTATGCTACCCCCATCGGCGCGCGCAGGCCACGCCAGAGCGCCTCGCCGATCTCTTGGAGGCGGGAATTGCCATCCTGCAGATCATGGAGACTCATCTGAGCGGGCGTGACTGGTTGGTCGGCACGGCCCCCAGCCTGGCGGATCTGAGTCTCTACGCCTATACCCACAGCGCCGAGACGCGGGGCGGCTTCGATCTGAGCCGTTTCCCTGCCATTTGCGCATGGCTTGCGCGTGTTGAAGAATTGCCAGGTTATGTGGGGCTCGATGACTGATCTTGTGGCATATACAGACGGCGCCTGCTCCGGCAATCCTGGCCCAGGTGGCTGGGGGGTCTTGATGCGCGCGACGCGCGAAGGCGCGGTGCTCAAGGAGCGCACGCTTTCGGGCGGCGAAGGAGACACGACAAACAACCGCATGGAGCTGATGGCGGCGATCATGGCACTCGAAACGCTCTCACAGCCCAGCGAGATCACGATTGTGACCGACAGCGCCTATGTGAAGAACGGCGTGACGAGCTGGATTCACGGATGGAAGCGCAACGGCTGGCGTACCGCGGACAAAAAGCCGGTCAAGAATGTCGAGCTCTGGCAGCGGCTGGACGCGGCGCAGGCCCGTCACAAGGTGACATGGGAATGGGTCAAGGGGCATGCCGGGCACCCTGAGAATGAGCGCGCCGATGAGCTTGCCCGCGCAGGCATGGCGCCGTTCAAACAGGCGCGGCCATGACACTGCTGCAGGGGCTGGACTATGCAGCTGTCTTCATCTTCGGGCTGACAGGCGCGCTGGCGGCAAGCCGCGCGCAGCTCGATATCGTGGGATTCATCTTCATTGCCTGCCTGACAGCCGTCGGCGGCGGCACGCTGCGCGATGTCATCCTGAACCGCGATCAGGTTTTCTGGGTCGCGGATCCGGGCATGATCCTGTCCGCGTTGCTGGCGGCAGTGTTCGTGTTCTTTACAGCGCATCTGCTGGAATCCCGGCTGCGCGCGCTCGAATGGCTGGACGCGCTGGCGCTCGGCGTCGCTGTGCCTGCAGGCGTTGGCGTGGCGTTGGGAATGGCGCAGACTTGGCCGATCGTCTTGATCATGGGCGTGGCGACTGGCACGCTGGGGGGGCTGATGCGCGATGTGGTCTGCAACGAAGTTCCACTGGTGCTGAAAAAGGGCGAGCTTTACGCAACAGCGGCGCTCAGTGGTGCCGTCGCCGCCATGCTGGCGACGCTGGTGACCGAAAGCATCCTGATCGTTCTGCTGATATGCGGGAGCACGACGTTTTTATTGCGTTCAGGCTCCATGCGCTTTGGCTGGTGCCTGCCCGTCTATAAAAGTCGCCCTCCGCGCGTCTGAGAAAAAGCTCAGTTCGCGCAGCGGCGCGCGGCTTCTTGCGAAGCGGCAGTAAAACCGAAAAGCGAGAAGGTATCGCGCGTATTCGTGCCACGCGCGGAGCGCGCGGTCAGCACAGCATCGGCCCCAGCACGCATCGCCGCGAAAATGCGTTGATCGTCTTCGGGTGAGCCAGCCCAGGCCCAGTCGCCATCGACAAAGAGCTGGAACTCATTCGTGCCGATCTGCATGCCCACTGTCGAATCGCCTGCGAAAGGATAGCCGCCGGTGAAGGAAATTTCCGGCGTCGTCCGCCCCGGCCGGTAGGTCGCGAACATCAGGATGTCACCACGCCGCACCTGCACCGGCTGTCCGCCACGCGTATTCACCGTTTCGCGCGGGGCTGAGACCACCCAGCATTCCTTCGGGCTTTCTTCGACAAACACGCTCCAGTCGGTTTCAGCAGCGACGCGGTTGGTTGATTCCTGCGCTGCCGCACCGGATGCCAAGCTCGTTCCGACCAACGCTATGGCAAGCGCGGCTGTTGCTCCGAATTGACTCAGTGTCGCCATCTGCTGACTGCCTCCAATTGACCTGGTCCGATTTTTACGCCACCTGCATGAATGTCAGATGCCCGAACCTTCGGCTGTGTTTTAGCCTCAAGGCCGGGGAAATTCAAAGCCCCCTTGGCAAAAAATCGCGCAGCCGTGAGCGAAGGGTTCGCAGGAGGGATGAAAATGAGCGAGATCGCGCCGGTCCGACCCGATATCCATGAAGGCGCAGTGCCGATGATCGCCCTGTGGCGCGGGGCATTGTTGGAGAGTTTGCATCACGGTCATGCAGTTGTCGCGCGCGACACTGGCGAGATCATCGAGGTCTGGGGCCGGGCCGATGCGCTGATCTATCCCCGCTCCAGCTGCAAGATGCTGCAGGCGCTACCACTTCTGGAAAGCGGCGTGGGCAATGACTTGACGTCTGCGCATCTGGCGCTGGCCTGCGCATCGCATCAGGGGGCAGCAATCCACGTCACGAAGGTTGCGCGCTGGCTGGAAGATTTGGGACTGGCCGAGAGCGATCTGCGCTGCGGCTGTCAGGCCCCGCAAGACATCCCCGAACGCGACCGGCTCATCCGCGAAAGTGCCGCGCCTTGCCAGTTGCACAATAACTGTTCTGGTAAACATGCCGGGTTTCTGATGCTCAACCAGCATCTGCGTGGTGATGCGGAATATGTCCTGCCAGAGCATCCTCTGCAGCAGCGGATCCTCACGGTCTTCGAGGAGGTCACGGGGATGACTTCCCCTGGTTACGGGATCGACGGATGCTCTGCCCCCAATTTCGCGACCGGGCTGGACGGATTTGCGCGTGCGCTTGCGCAATTTGCCGGCGCGCAAGACAGTGGCGGTGCGCGCGCCCGCGCGATGGTGCGCCTGCGCGAGGCCATGATGCTCCATCCTGACCTTGTTGCGGGCGAGACCCGCGCCTGCACGGAGTTGATGCGTGCAATGGGCGGCAAGGTCGCGGTCAAGATGGGCGCAGAGGCTGTTTTTGCCGCCATTCTGCCCGAGCAACGGCTGGGCATCGCGCTGAAAATCGTCGATGGCGGCGTGCGCGCGGCGGATGCTGCGATGACGGCGCTTCTGATCCGACATGGCGCATTGGACGGCCACAATCCGGTCGTCGCCCGCTATCTCGGGCCGCTGAAGAACTGGCGCGGACTAGAGGTCGGCGAGACCCGCCGCGCTGAAGGCTTTTGCTGAGAGCATCCTTATCACGCAATTTTTGCTGCAATGCAGCGCCAGACCTTCCTATCACGTCGCGGCTCGTGTAAGCGAAGGCCACTTATTATAGAGGGGAAAGCGATGTTCAAATTTCTGTTCGGTGACAAGACGACACCCGCTCAGGTCAAGAAAGAAACCCAGCGCGAGATTGTCCTGCGCGCGCAAAAAGAGCTGAATGCCGTGCTCTCGACGCTCTCACCCAAGGCGCGTATCACGATTTACCCCGAAGAAGGCACGCTGACGATCGAATTGCCCGAGCAGATGCCCGATGAAGCCAAGGCCCTGCCCGCGCCACCCCCTACCCCTGCCCCCACAGCTGCACAAAAACCCGCCGAGCCTGCAAAAGACGCGAAACCCGCCGATGCCCCTGCCCCGGCAGATACGGCAAGCACCCCGCGTCAGCCTTGAGACGGGCGCACGACAAGGCAGGTCTTGCCCTGATAGGCGTGCTCGTCTAGCGTCTGCGCAAATTGTCGCAGCGGAGGACGACCATGACGGACAGACAGCCCGGTTTTGACACCTTGCAGATACACGCCGGTGCGCGCCCCGACCCAGCGACGGGCGCGCGGCAAGTCCCGATCTATCAGTCCACGGCTTTCGTGTTTCGCGATGCCGATCACGCCGCTGCGCTCTTCAATCTGCAAGAGGTCGGCTATATCTATTCGCGCCTGACCAACCCAACGGTCGCAGCCTTGCAGGAACGCATGGCCACACTGGAAGGCGGCGCAGGGGCGGTGTGTTGCTCATCGGGCCATGCGGCACAGATCATGGCGCTCTTTCCCTTGATGGCGCCGGGACTGAATATCGTGGCCTCCAGCAGGCTTTATGGCGGAACAGTCACGCAATTCAGCCAGACCATCCGGCGCTTCGGCTGGTCCGCCACGTTTGTCGACTTCGATGATCTGGCCGCGGTCGAGGCCGCCATTGACGACAACACCCGCGCGGTATTTTGCGAATCCATCGCCAATCCCGGCGGCTATATCACGGATCTCGACGCGATTGCTGCCATCGCAGATCGCGCGGGCGTGCCGTTGATCGTCGACAACACGACCGCCACCCCGTATCTGTGCCGCCCCATCGAACATGGTGCGACGCTGGTCGTCCATTCCTTGACGAAATACCTGACCGGCAATGGCACGGTCACGGGTGGCGCGATCATCGATTCGGGCAAATTCAACTGGTCGAATGGGAAATTCCCAGCGATGTCGGAGCCCGAACCCGCCTATCACGGCTTGAAATTCCACGAAACTTTCGGCCCGCTCGCCTTCACCTTCAACTCGATCGCCATTGGATTGCGGGATCTGGGCATGACGCTGAACCCGCAAGCGGCACATTACACGCTGATGGGGATCGAAACCCTGTCGCTGCGGATGGAAAAGCACTGCGCCAATGCGATCAAGGTCGCTCAGTGGCTGGAGCAGGATCCGCGCGTGGCCTATGTCACCTATGCCGGGCTCCCGTCTTCGCCTTACTACGGTCGCATGGCATCGATCTGCCCCAAAGGCGCGTCGTCACTGTTCACATTCGCGCTCAAGGGCGGCTATGAATCCTGTGTGCGCCTGATCGATTCGGTCAATCTTTTCAGCCATGTGGCAAATCTTGGTGATACCCGATCTCTGATCATCCATTCGGCGTCGACCACGCATCGGCAGCTCAGCGAAAGCCAGCAAATCGCGGCAGGTGCCGGGCCGGATGTGGTACGTCTGTCGATCGGGCTGGAGGATGCGGACGACCTGATCGCCGATCTTGATCAGGCCATGGCCAAGGCAGCGGGCTGAGCGGTGCACAGCCTTTGTGGCGCAACGATGGGCGAATTTTCGCCCTGTTTTCCGTTGCTGCGGGAATTGTGACTCCCGATATGCAGACCTCTTGTGCTAAAGGCACGGTATGAAACCAAATTTTGCACTTGGCCTGACAGATGACGGCATCACCCTGTGGCAACGCGACGCCGATGGCTGGTTGCGCGTCGGCGCAGTCTCACCTGATGCTGCAGATCTCGAGATGCAGATGGGCGGATTGTCAAAGATTGCATCTGCGATGGCCCCTGACGGTGTGTTCACCAAGCTTGTGGTGCCGCGCGACATGCTTCTGGTCTGCGATCTGCCTGTTACCGCGCGCAACAGCGACATGCAGGCGCATGAAATCCGCGCCCAGTTGGCCGGGCGTACGCCCTACCCTGTCGAGGAGCTCGATTTCGACTGGGTGACGCAGGATGGCACCGCCCGCGTCATCGTCGTCGCCCGCGAGACACTTATCGAAGCCGAGGATTTCGCTCGTGATCACGGGCTCAACCCGGTCTGCAACGTGGCGGCGCCGGAAGACGCGCGTTTCCCGAAAGAGCCCTTCTTCGGACCGACCCGATGCGCGCGCGAATTGATTGGCGATGTGTCACACTTGGAGCGCGACCAGGACATGTTGCGCGAAACCGGCCTGGCAACCCTGCCGGACCCCGAACTGGTGCAAGAGACGCCTGTCGCGCAACAGGCCGCGACGGAAGCCTCCGACGTCCCTGAGATTGAAACGACATCCCTGCCGGCAAAGGCCGAGCAACCCGAAGAGAGCCAAACGCAACCAGCATCGCCCGCGCAAGCGCCTGTCGGTCTGCAGCCCCCTTTGTTGACGACGACAGACCCGGAGACCAAAGAGCCTCAACCCGCCGAACAGACTGTGTTGGAAACGTCTACAACACAACCAGCCACAGCAGAGCCGACACCTGCAGAATTGCGCAAGGCGGCGCTTTTGGCAAAGCTCTCGCCGCTGCCCGATGTGTCGCCGGTCAAGCCCGCGCAAGCGCCCCTCACGCCACAGCCCTCCGATACCGCACCTGATCTGGCGGATCAGGACGCCCCCGCGCCTTCAGCGCAAGAAGAGGCGCCGCCCTTCCGCACGCGTCGCGCCACGGCGAACGACGCCCCCCCCGCTGAGACTGCGGCGCTCACGCCCGCAGACACGCCTGCAAAAACGGCGCTTGGACGAGCACTAAGCGCAGCGCGCAACGTCGCGATTCCCAAAAGCTTGAAAGCTGCGAGTGAGGCAGCCAAGGCCCGCGCCGGGAAAGCTGCAGCCGGGGCAGCGGGCTCAACAGCAATCGCGCCCAAATCTGCGACGGGCATGGCAAAGGTTACCATCGCCCCGCGTAAAGATCCTCTGGAAACCTTGCGCAGTCACGGCAAGACCAAGACCACAACTGAAGCCGAGCGCATGACCGTATTCGGGGCGCGCGATGGTGGAATGCCGGATCTGACCGGGCAGCGGCGTACACTGCTGGTATTGGGCGGTATCGGGCTGCTTTTGGCTGCGGTCGCAGTCTGGGTGGCCTATTTCACCTTCGCTGCGCGCGCACCGCAAGACATCACCCAAGCGCCACTGCTCGACGACACGGCGCTGGCGCCCCCTGAGTTTCTTCTCGCTGAAGATGACCTGGATATCCTGACAAACGACGAGATTGAGGCCGCGCTTGGTCTGGAAGACGCAGCCGGGCAGCCACCGATGGAAGAGCCAGATCCCGCGACTTTTGCTGAAACACAGATCGAGGATCAGCCGGGAGAGGATTCGGCCCTCATTCCAGATGGTTCTGCCGGGCGCGTAGCGCTGCTGCGCTCGCCAAGCCTGCTGGCGCCGCAAGATGCTGTGCCATTTCAGGCAATTCCTGACGCGCCCTTGTCTTTCGCGGAACAGTCGCAAGCCCCTTCGCGCGCAGAGCTTGCCGCACGCGAGGCAGTTGCCGCTGCAGTTGCAGTTGAGCCAGAACTGGCCGAGCCTGTAGTAGCACCGGTCGCGCCGCTTCTGCCGGAAGGTGAAGACGCGCTGGAAATTGCGGTCACGGAGGGCACACCGTCGGCTATTCCACCTGCGCGTCCCGCGAGTATCGCCCCCGAAAGCGAAATCGCTGCGGCTGCGGAGCCTGAAACCTCCAACGCCCCCGAGACACTGGCAGAAACCGCTGCACCCGAAGCCGTCGAAAACGAAGCTGGGGCGGAGACCACAGGGGCTGAGATCGTGGAAAGTGCGCCCGTGACGGGACCGCCAGATGAAGCTGACCTGATTATCGCCGTGACAGAGGGGCAACCATCGGCCGTGCCGCCTGTGCGTCCAGAGAGCGTTTTGCAGGACCCCACTCCGGTGCCGCAGCCTGTCCCGTCAACTGAGGGGCTCGCGCCTGACAGTAGTCTCGACGATGATCAAGCGTCCCTCGCTGCGCCGCCTCCGGGCGGCGTTGCGCTGTCGGCTCTGCGCCCCGCACTGCGCCCTGGCAGCCTGACCGAACGCGCACCACCGCCAGAGGAAGAGGACGACGCGCTGATCGAAACCGCTTCGACCTTCGCGGTTGCGTCCTCCTTGCGACCGGGCAACCGTCCGAGCCAGTTTTCCACCATCGTGCAGCGCAGCATGGCCGCCGCACAGCCTGTGCGTCCCAGCACGCCACAAGCGCAGCCAGCGGCACAACCGGCCGCGCAACCCGCAGCACAGCCGACCCGTGCTGCGGCGGTTCCCGCATTGCAAATCCCCAGCTCGGCATCAGTTGCACGCGAAGCGACGCAGGCGCGCGCGATCAATCTGCGACAGGTCAATCTGATTGGTGTCATGGGCACTTCGTCAAGTCGGCGCGCGCTGGTACGGCTGGCAAACGGGCGCGTCGTTGCGGTGCGGGTCGGGGAATCACTGGACGGTGGGCAAGTGACCGCCATCGGCGAAAACGAATTGCGCTATAGCCGCCGCGGACGGGATGTCGTGTTGCGCATCGCGTCCTGACGCGCGATAAGCGCTGCAGCATCAACGCCCAAGGAGTTTCCGTGTCTACCCAGCCGCCCGAACAAAACGTCTCGCCCGCTGTGAAGATCGGCCTTGAACTGGGTCCAGTCTTTTTGTTTTTCGTGGGCTATATCAGCCTGCGCGGGCAAAGCTTCACAATCAACGGCACCGAATATGACGCCTTCATCCTGCTGACCGCTGCTTTCATCCCGGTGATGGCACTTGCCACATTCGCGCTCTGGAAACTCTCCGGAAGGCTTAGCCGTCTGCAGCTGGTCACGCTGGTCATGGTTGTGGTCTTCGGCGGGCTGACGGTCTGGCTGAATGATGAGCGCTTCTTCAAGATGAAGCCCACCGCCGTCTATTCAATCTTCGCAGCACTTCTCTTCATCGGGCTGGCGCGCGGGCAAAGCTGGCTGGAGCTGGTCATGGAAGGCGCATTGCCCCTGACACATGCAGGCTGGATGCTGCTGACAAAACGCATGGCGCTGATGTTTCTGGCCATGGCGCTGGCCAATGAAATCGTCTGGCGCACAATGTCGACCGATGCCTGGGTGAATTTCCGCACCTTCGGCCTGCCGCTCGCGCTTTTTGTGTTCCTTCTGGCGCAGAACCGACTGTTTCAGACCTACAGCTCTGCCCCCAAGGAGTGACGCAGCCGCACAGTGATCTGCACGGCTGCGACAAGGCTGATCAGCCTTTTGGTCCGATCATGTCTTCCGGACGGACGACGCGGTCGAATGTCTCCGCGTCTACAAACCCAAGCGCAATCGCTTCTTCGCGCAGCGTGGTGCCGTTCTTATGCGCGGTCTTCGCGACCTTGGTGGCATTGTCATAGCCGATGGTGGGTGCCAGCGCTGTAACCAGCATCAGTGATTCCTTCATAAGCTTGTCGATCCGCGCGACATTCGCCTGCGTACCGACCACCATATTATCCGTGAAGGAAGACGCCGCATCACCCAGAAGCTGCATCGATTGCAGCACGTTGTAGCTCATCATCGGGTTATAGACATTCAGCTCGAAATGCCCCTGCGATCCGGCAAACCCAACGGCGGCGTCATTTCCCATCACATGCGCGCAGACCATCGTCAGCGCTTCAGCCTGGGTCGGATTGACCTTGCCGGGCATGATCGAGGAACCCGGTTCATTCTCGGGCAGGATCAGTTCGCCCAGACCGGAACGCGGCCCCGAGCCAAGAAGGCGCATATCATTGGCGATCTTGAACAGAGACGCCGCGACTGTCTTGAGCGCGCCCGAGAACATGACCATTGCATCATGGGCGGCAAGCGACTCGAATTTATTCGGCGCTGTGCGGAACGGAATCCCTGTGATTTCAGCGATTTGCGCTGCGACCTTCACATCCCAGCCCTTGCGGGTATTCAGACCTGTGCCGACCGCCGTGCCGCCCTGCGCCAGCTCATAGATATGCGGCAGGCACATCTCGACACGCGCGATGCCCATCTTGACCTGATGCGCGTAACCGCCGAATTCCTGCCCCAGCGTGAGCGGCGTGGCGTCCTGCGTATGCGTGCGGCCGATCTTGATGATATCCTTGAATTCCTCGGATTTCGCTTCCAGCGCCTTGTGCAGCTTGACCAGCCCTGGCAGCAGAACATCACGCGCCAGCATCCCTATGGCGACATGCATTGCCGTCGGGAAGGTATCGTTCGAAGACTGGCCCATATTGCAATGATCATTCGGATGCACAGGATCCTTCGACCCCATGACCCCGCCCAGCATCTCGATCGCGCGGTTCGAGATGACTTCATTGGCGTTCATGTTGCTCTGTGTTCCGGACCCAGTCTGCCAGACCACCAGCGGGAAGTTGTCGTCAAACTTGCCTTCGAACACTTCCTGCGCGGCAGCGGTGATGGCACGCCCGCGCGTCTCGTCGAGATCACCCTGCTCCATGTTTACTAGTGCACAGGCCCATTTGACTGCCCCGAGCGCGCGGATAATCGGAACCGGCTGGCGCTCCCAGCCAATCGGGAAGTTCAGGATAGACCGCTGCGTTTGAGCGCCCCAATACTTGTCGGCAGGCACATCGAGCGGGCCAAAGCTGTCAGTCTCAGTGCGGATTGAGGTCATGGGCGAAGCTCCTTGCAACCAATATTTGCACAGTGCTTAGCCGCCCGGTGACGGGAAATCAATCAGTATGCGTTCGCATACCGGAGCTTACTTGCGGAAACGATCAAGGCTGACAACTTCGCCGGATTTGGGTTCCTGCGGCGCGTCTTCAAGCATCGGTGCTTCTTCATCTTCGTCATCATCATCCTGATGCAACTCGAAGCGCAACCCGAATTCCACCGAGGGGTCCACGAATGTCGAAATAGAATCAAAAGGGATATAGAGCGGTTCGGGCGCATTGCCGAAATTTAGCGTGATCGCGAAGCCATCTTCGTCGACAACCAAATTGTCGAACCAGTGCTGCACGACCAAGGTAATCTCTTCGGGGTAACGCTCACGCAGCCAGCCAGCCATTTCCATATCCGGGTGGCCAGTGTCGATCGTGATGAAGAAATGGTGCTCGCCCGGCAAACCGTCACGCGACACAGTTTCCATGACCTTGCGAATTAGTCCCCGCATGGCGTCATGCATCAGATTGCCATAATCAATTTCGCGACTCATGCACCCTCTCTTTTCACAGAGCATAAGCCTTTCACCGCAGAAGAAAAGCCCCTCAAGGATAAGGCTCCCTCTTTAGCCATTGAAGATCCCGGCCTGCCCAAGGCATTCGCAACACCAGCGTTACTCGCTGCATCGGTTCAGGGGGCTCGACTGGAGTCCTGCAAAGCGCTCTTCAGGACAAAGACGCGAATCGCCGAGGCCAGTCCGATATCTCCGCGCTGTGCATCAATCTCGGCAGCGAGCTGGTTCAAAGGCACTTGCCGCAATCGTGCCAAGCGTTGAAATTCGTTCCAGAACAGACTTTCAAGCGAGACGGATGTCCGGTGTCCGCGCAAAGTCAGGGAATGCTTGACCGGACGTCCGCTCATTCTTCCAGCTTGTGTCCGTCGAGCGCGGCTTCGGATTTTACAGTACGCGCTGTGGTCAGTTTGCGCTCCGCAAGGCTGCGCCCGTGTTTTGCGCAGTTTTCCTGCGCCACGCGCCGCTCGGCATCGCGAGCACGCTGTTTGCGGATCGTTCTGAGGTTGATGAGCTTGGTCATGCACCAACATTATCGTCAGCGACGCGCGCAGACAATGGGCTTCAGCCTGCGCGAAGCCCTTGCGCCGAGCCGGATGGGCCCTTACATGTGAAGTGTCTCGCAAGGGACTATGGACATAAACGCGCTCGTAATAAGCGGATCGGACCCGGGGGCGGTACCCGGCGGCTCCACCAATCATCCTTCATTTGGGGATCATGGGGCCGAAACAGGATCGACGAACGTCTAAAGGGGTTAGCTTTGTCTCGGTGAGCCACCACCGTTATCGGTGCAAAACGTACAGTTGCAAATGACAACCGTGCTCCGGTCGCAGTCGCAGCGTAAGCTGTCACAAGACCGAAACTTAAGCCCTTGCGCCTAGCAGCGTAAGGCGGGGTTCGCAGGCACCTGGCAACAGAAGCCTGCATTTCGATTCCCGAATCAAGGAAGCGCGCTCTGCCCCGGATGCAACAAGCCAGCTTGCCGCAGCCGCGACACCGTCAGATCAAGGCCAGTCTTTCAGCCTGAATGTCATCTGGAAAGCTGCGATACAGGCCGACTTCAAGCTGTTCGATCATTCCATGCATCAGATCATAGGCGCGATTCGCACCTTCGATACGCTCGCCCAAGTGACCGAAGGCCAGATCCAGCTGCGCGAGGTCGCGCAAAGTCACAGAAATCATAAAATCACCGAAACCAGGCCCGGCAAGACGGAGCTTGCGCCGTTGCAACTGCCAGCTTTCGATCTTTCCTGCTGCCTTCAATCCATCAAACCAGTTCTGGGCGGCATGGGCGAAAGCCAGCGCATTTGCGTTCGGTTTCAGGTCGATCATGCAATAATATGTAGTCATCTTGGCCTCACTCCGCTGCCACGAAGTTTTGCCAGATAAACCCTGCCAAATCCTTTACATGAGCTCAGTGAAAACCCGCTCGGACTCATGCGCGACGAAGGCCGCAGCGTCGGACACATCATATCCAAGAGCTTGTGCCTTTAGGAAAAACCCGCGCGCAGGCAAACCACCAGAGCTACGCCCAATCACGAGAGCGGCGCGCAGCGGACGTCCTGCCGCTGCGTCAACCTCCATCAGCGCCTCCAGAAATGTGGTCAATCGCGCAATCCGCCCCGGCCCATCGAGCCCGATTTCCGCAGCCAATGCTCCGTAGGTAACCGAGCGCCGGGCTTTCGCGCAGTCCGCCAGCGCGGCCTCAAGCCGCGCCGCGCTCATGCGTCATCACCCTCTGGCGTTTCGACCTCATCCCCTGTTTCCGCGATCCGGGCCACCGAGACCACCAATTCGCCATTGGTCGTGTTGAACACGCGCACCCCGCCTGCAGAGCGCGAGCGGAACGAAATCCCCTCGACGGGCACCCGGATCGATTGCCCTTTCGAAGTCGCGAGCATGACCTGATCGGACAGCTCGACCGGGAAACAGGCAACCAGCGCACCACCGCGCATGGCCCGGTCCATCGCCGCCACGCCAACCCCACCGCGTCCGCGCACCGGGTAATTGTGGCTTGATGACAGCTTGCCCATCCCCGCTTCGGTGATTGTCAGGATCAGATCTTCGGCGGCCGACATCTGCGCATAGCGCTCCTGGCTCAGCGCGCCTTCAGTGGCTTCTTCCTCATCCTCGCCCTCATCTTCGATCACGCCGGCCATCGCCCGGCGCATCTTGAGATAGGTCGCGCGCTCCTCGGGCAACGCCTCGAAATGCCGGATCACGGCCATGGAGACCACGCGATCCCCCTCGCCCAGCCGTACACCACGCACACCCGTCGAATCGCGCCCCTTGAAGACACGCACATCGGTGCTGCGGAAGCGGATCGCACGCCCCGAGGCCGTGACCAGCATCACATCATCATTCTCGTCGCAGATGCGCGCATTGACCAGCGTCACGCCTTCGGGCAACTTCATCGCGATCTTGCCATTGCGCATGACATTGGTGAAATCCGACAGCGCGTTGCGCCGCACATCACCCGCCGATGTGGCAAAGACGATCTGCAGGTTTTCCCACTCATCCTCTGGCCGCTCGACCGGCATGATGGCCGCGATACTGACCCCGGCGGCGATCGGCAGGATATTGACCATCGCCTTGCCTCGCGCATTGCGCCCCGCCAGCGGCAGCCGCCAGGTCTTGAGCTTGTAGACCATGCCATCAGTGGTGAAGAACAATAGCTGCGTGTGGGTGTTTGCCACAAAGAGCGTGGTCACCACATCGTCATCCTTGGTCGCCATCCCGGCAAGCCCCTTGCCGCCGCGTCGCTGGGCGCGGAACTCATGCAGCGGCGTGCGCTTGATATAGCCGCCCGAGGTGATGGTGACGACCATATCCTCACGCTCGATGAGGTCTTCGTCCTCCATATCGCCCGCCCAGTCGACGATCTCGGTCCGGCGCGGGACTGCAAACAGATCGCGCACCTCCGTCAATTCCGTGCTGATGATTTCCATCACACGCACGCGAGAGCGCAGGATATCGAGATAGTCCTTGATTTTCGCCGCAAGCGCTTCCAGCTCGTCTGTGACTTCCTTGACCCCCATCGCCGTCAGACGCTGCAACCGCAATTCCAGAATTGCGCGCGCCTGCACTTCCGACAGGTTATAGGTGCCATCATCATTCATCGTGTGGCTGGGATCGTCGATCAGCCGGATGTAAGCGGCGATATCCGACGCAGGCCAGCGCCGCGTCATCAGCTTTTCGCGCGCTTCTGCCGGATCAGTCGAGGATCGGATCGTGGCCACCACTTCATCAACATTCGACACCGCCACAGCCAGACCGCAAAGCACATGGCTGCGCTCGCGCGCCTTGTTCAGCTCGTAAGCCGTGCGCCGCGTCACCACCTCCTCGCGGAATCCGATGAAGGCGGTCAGGAAATCGCGCAGGGCCAACTGTTCAGGCCGCCCGGCATTCAACGCCAGCATGTTGCAGCCGAAAGAGGTCTGCATCGGCGTGAAGCGGAAGAGTTGGTTCAGCACCACATCCGGCGTCGCGTCGCGCTTGAGTTCGACCACCACCCGCACTCCCACACGGTCGGATTCGTCCGCAACAGACGAAATCCCCTCGATCCGCTTTTCGCGGACTGCATCGGCAATCTTTTCCACCATCGTGGATTTGTTCACCTGATAGGGAATTTCGTCGATGATGATGGCGAAACGGTCCTTGCGGATCTCCTCGATATGGGTTTTCGCGCGGATCACGACAGAGCCGCGCCCTTCGAGATAGGCCTTGCGCGCACCGGAACGGCCAAGAATTAGCCCCCCCGTCGGGAAATCCGGCGCAGGGACAAATTCGATCAGATCGGCACTGGTCAGATCCGGGTTCTCGATCAATGCCAGCGTCGCCGAGATGACCTCGCCCAGATTATGCGGCGGGATATTCGTGGCCATCCCGACCGCGATCCCGCCCGCGCCATTGACCAGCATATTCGGAAAGCGGGCAGGCAAAACCGTGGGTTCGCGGTCGCGCCCATCATAATTGTCCTGAAAATCGACCGTATCCTTGTCGATATCGGCCAGCAGGAAGGACGCGGACTTGTCCATGCGCACTTCGGTATAGCGCATGGCGGCGGCGTTATCGCCATCCATCGAGCCGAAATTGCCCTGCCCATCGAGCAGTTTCAGCGACATCGAAAACGGCTGTGCCATCCGCACCAGAGCGTCATAAATCGCGCTGTCGCCATGCGGGTGATATTTCCCCATCACATCGCCGACCGCGCGCGCGGATTTGCGATACGGCTTGTCATGCGTGTTGCCGGATTCGTGCATTGCATAAAGAATACGCCGATGCACAGGTTTTAATCCGTCGCGCAAATCAGGGATCGCACGGCTGACGATCACACTCATTGCGTAATCGAGATAAGAGGCGCGCATTTCCTGAGTGATCGACACACTCGGCCCACCAGGGTTGGAGGGCGGATTTTCGTCAACGTTTTCAGGGGTTTCCGGGGCGTCGCTCACAATATCCTCACAGCTTTGTCACATGCTCTAGATGTGGTTCCCAACACTCTATCAGAACCACGATATGGGGTGCAATGCTGCTTTCCCCAGCAATATGGCAGCCACGCAGTTAGAGTGCCAACAACATGTTTTCATTGAAAATTATCATCTCTCTGGCATGATTCGATCAGGAAGGATGAAAGCAGAGGTGACTGATGGAAAGAAGCGAAGTTGAGCTGATGCTCAAAGGCTATGGGCTGACGACTGCGGAAATGATTTACCGCATGCCCGACCATACCCATGTTTTGAACAGCTTTGTCTGGCAGGAATATGATCTGGCACCCGATTACCCGCGATTGTTCGAGTTCATCGAATTCTGGCACGACAGCATCGATGGGCCGCTGCACAGTGTGCGGTTCATGCACCGTAAGCGGGTCTGCGCCGGGGAATGGCGGCATGTAGTGGGCGAGTTCGAGGTCGGTAAATTCACGCGCCGCGACCTTCGGTTGCATTAACGCAGACGCAGGCTGATCAGCCAAAGCGCGGCGATACCGAAAGACGCGACTGCGTTCCAACTCGCCATGGACAAGCCCAGCATCTCCCAAGGCACCTCATCACAGCGCACGACAGGGGCTGACATGATCTGGGCCAACAATTCCTCGGCGCTCAATCCGGTGACATCGCCTGCGGCACATGTGGACGGACCTGGCCACCATCCGCGTTCGACGCCCGTGTGATATATCGCGATACTGCCCGAAACGGCTGCCCCGGCCACCCCAATCAACGCGAAGATTGCGCTGCCAAACAAGACCGCGCCCGCCCCGAGGAGCGCCACAACATGCGGCCAGCGCTGCCAAATGCACAGCGGACACGGCGCCATATTGCCAAAATGTTCAAAGGCCAGCGCCCCCAGCAACAGACCAATCGATCCGGCCAGCGCCAGAAGCTGAGCCTGCCTGCGCATTACAGATACCGCACGGCCATAAAACCGCCCAGCAGCAGCACCATCAAAACCGTGAAGACAAGGCCCAGACGCGCCTCGATGAAATCACGAATCGGGGTGCCGAATTTCCACAATAATGTCGCCACAATAAAGAACCGGAACGCCCGCGCGATAACCGAAGCTACCAGAAACACCCAGATATTGAGCGCCGTTGTCCCCGACAGGATCGTGATGACCTTGTAGGGAAACGGCGTCACGCCCGCGATCAACACAGCCCAGGCCCCCCATTCATTGTAGCGCAACTGGAATTCTGCGAAATAGGCATCCTTGCCGTAAAATTCCAGAACCGGTCGCCCCAGTGTTTCAAACGCCCCGTAGCCGATGGCATATCCAGCAAGCCCACCGGCCACTGACGCCACTGTCGCCACAGCGGCAATCACGAAAGCCCGCGAGGGGCGCGCGACGATCATGGCGATCATCAGCACGTCCGGTGGGATCGGAAAAACCGAGCTTTCAATGAAGGCTACAAAGGCAAGTGCCCAAAGCGCTCTGGGATGGCGCGCGAGCGATAAAGTCCAGTCATACAGCCTACGGATCACGTCACAAGGTCACTTTCATCTTTGTCCAAATATCCCGGGGTGTGGGGCAGAGCCCCACTTACGTCGCACGCGGATCAGACAGCGGGCAACTGCAATCCCATGACCTGCAGCCCCCAGCGCACCAGATCATTCAGCACGGCATCCGACGCCACATTGAACGCCCGCACCACATCCAGCGTCTCGGTCGAGGCCGCCGGCGCCAGCCCCTGAAAACTGCGCCGCGCCAGCACTCGCGCGTCGGTCTCGCGCACCATCCGCGCCACCAGCCGGATGCGCGTAGTCACTGACGCGCCATCTGCCGACAATTCGGCCTGAAAGTCGGTGATCTCGGACAAAAGCGCGAAATCGCCCGTGCCGCCAAGCGGTCTGCGTCCGACAAAGGCCAAAGCTTCGGTATCTTCAAAAGCCCGCAGCATCACGGTCTGAAACATCAAGGGGGCCTTGTCCGACCAGCGCGCCCCAGGAAGATAGAGCGACTGGACCGCATTCGGCTTGATCAGGATGCGGTCGATATCCAGCGCCCCGGAGGTGGTTGGTGGCTCGATGCTCAGCCCGCGTTGCAGCATGCGTCCGGCTTGTGGCAGGTCAGGAGCGCGCAGCTCGAACGCATCGAGCGGGGTCGTCGCATCCCCAATCGCAGAGAGCGCCCCACATCCCGACAGCAGCGTCAGGCTGCCAGCACTGAGCAGAAATCCACGTCTTGAAAAGGTCATCGTCTGAACTCCGGGGTCTGGCGGTTAAGCAGGAAGCGGGCCGGGTCGCGTTCGATCTGGCGCGTCAGGCTTTCAAGATTGCTGATCAGCCCGCGTGTTTCGCGCGCAAGCTGCGTGATATTGGGCAGGCCCGATGTCGTGAACTCGCGCACAGGCACGGAACTGTCGCGCACCATGCGGCCCAGATCGTCAAAGGCGCGCGCGGCACTTTCCGCAGTGCGGCGCAAATCGGCAGTGACTGTGGGAATATCGGCCGAAACCGTGTCCACTGCCTGTCCCAGCCGGTCCAGCACGGCGCGCAGATCTTCGGTGATCTGACCCACTTCCTCATTGATCACCCGGTCCGCACCGATAAAGGCGCGCTCGGCTGCCTCAATCGCACCTTCGCTGGTCGCAAGCGCCCGGTTGACCGCAGAGAGGGTGACATTGGCGCTCGCGAAGGTTTCGGTGACCTGGTCCAGCGTGCGCAGCCCGGTTTCACTGAAGGCTTCCACCCGTCCCGAAACCGCTTCCAGATCTGCGCCCACAGTCGCCACGACACGGCGGATATCTGCAGTCGCAAGCCGCACATCCTGCATGATCACCGGCAGGTCATTCTCCGCAATCTCGGCAACCGACGTCGCGGCAACAGTGGCAGCCTGCACCATTTCGCGCGCCTCGGCCACCAGCGCAGCCCCGTCGCCTGACACCAGTGTATCGACATTGCGCGACATGGATTCGAGCGCCTCCAGCGCCGTATCGGCCCGCGCCATCAGCGGCTCCAGCCGCTCCAACGCCGGGTCCAGCGCCTCGATGCGTTGCGTGGCCGCAGCCCCGGTGCGCTGGAACTCGGCAAACAATTCCTGGGCTTCACGCGACAGGGCCGTGACTTCATCGCCCACCTGATCCGCCGCGCGCCGCAGGTCGCTGACCATAGCGCCCAGCTCTTCCTGCACGAACACATCCACGCTTTGCAGGGTCTCTGTGCCGGTCTCGAAGGTAATGCGCGACTCCGTCGCCAGAAGCGCAATCTCGTCAATCGCGAATTGCAGCGCTTCGACCGTGCGTTCGGCCTGCAGCAGGATGGGGGTCAGATTATCGCTGAACTCGGCAAACACCTCGGTCGCGCTGGCGATCGTGTCCGTGAATCCTGCGAAATTATCCAGCGCGCGTGTGACTTCCCCTGTCGAGGTTTCAACATTCATCAGAATGTTCTGAACCTTCTGCTGGTTTTCTTCTCCCAGTAATCTGTTGACCTGTTCAAGCACTTGCAATGTCTCGTCCAGAATACGCGGCGCGCCTTCGGTCAGCGACTGGATCGTGGAACGACCCGCCTCCAGACGAGGGATATCCGCACGGGCATTGATCAGCGGTGCGTCGGGAGTGCCTGTAGAGATCGCCACGAACGAGACCCCGGTGATCCCGGAACTATCCACCGTCGCAACCGAATCCGCGCGCACAGGCGTCGAACGATCAACTTCAAGCATGACCACGACGGCCCCATCACCATCAGCTGAAAGCCGAACATCGGTCACCTGCCCTACCAGCAATCCTGCAAAGCGCACATCGGCAGCGCGCGACAGGCCGGACACCGAGTCAAAACGGACCTCGTAATAGGCGAATTGACGATCCAGCTGGAATTTCCCGAAAGCCAGAAAAAACCCAAGGACACCGAGGAAGCCCAGCACGGCAAAAATGCCGATGAGTGCATAATTGGCCTTGGTTTCCATGGCTCAAGCATTCCTTTCAAGTGTGTCGACTGCCGCGCGCGCGCGCGGGCCGTGGAAATATTCATGTACCCACGGGTGCTCGATATGCAGCATTTCCTGCATGGTTCCAGTATACATGACCCGCTTTTCCGCAAGCACGGCAATCCGGTCACAAGTTGCATGCAGGCTGTCAAGGTCATGCGTGACCATGAAAACAGTCAATCCCAGCGTCTCGGACAGGGCCTTGATCAGCTCGTCAAAGGCCGCGGCGCCAATCGGGTCAAGCCCGGCTGTCGGCTCGTCGAGGAACACGATCTCGGGGTCGAGCGCCAGCGCCCGCGCAAGCCCTGCGCGCTTGCGCATGCCGCCCGACAGCTCGGACGGGTATTTCCCGCCAGCAGCATAGGGCAGCCCGGACATGGCAATTTTCAGATCCGCCAGTTCCGCGCGCAGTTTCGCATTCAGGTTCGGCAGGGTGCGCATCGGCACTTCGACATTCTCGCGCACAGTCAGGCTGGAAAACAGCGCGCCGTCCTGAAACATCACCCCCATGCGCGCATCAATCGCACGGCGCTCGGCTTCAGAGCAGTTCAGCGCATCCTGCCCGAAAATGCGGATCGACCCGCCCTGCGGCGGACGCAGCCCTGCGATGCAGCGCAAGAGCACGGATTTTCCGGTCCCTGAACCGCCAACCACCCCCAGCACCTCGCCGCGATACACATCAAGATCGAGATTGTCATGCACCCGCGTCGTGCCAAACTGGTTGATGATGCCGCGCAATTCGATGACCGTTTCCGCCATGGCTCAGATCCCCAGTATCGCGAAAAAGACCGAAAACAGCGCATCGGCCACAATCACCATGAAGATCGCGCGGACCACGGCGCTAGAGGTCTGGGTGCCAAGACTTTCGGCATTGCCGCCCACCTGCATGCCTGCATGACAGCCGATCACACCAATGATCAGCGCGAAAACCGGGGCTTTCACAAAGCCCACGATCACGTGATCCAGGCTCGTGTCGTCGAGCAGCCGCGAAACAAACATCCCCGGCGAGATACCCAGCTCAATCCAGGCCATCATCGCGCCGCCAAACAGCCCCATGACATTGGCTATCATTCCAAGGATCGGCAATACGATCAGCAACGCCAGAATGCGCGGGACGAAAAGTGCCACCGCCGGATCAATCGCCAGCGTGCGCATCGCGTCGATTTCCTCGCGCATCTTCATTGAGCCGATCGCCGCGGTAAAGCTCGACGCGGTGCGCCCAGCCACGATGATCGCCGTAAGCAAGATACCCAGCTCGCGCAGGATCGAGATTGCGATCAGATCGACCACGAAGATCTCGGCTCCAAACTGGCGCAGCTGTACGGACCCCTGAAAGGCCAGCACCACGCCGATCAGGAACCCCATCAACGCGACGATGGGCACGGCCTTCCAGCCAACCTGATGACAGTGATGCACAAGCGCAGTGGTGCGGAATTCCGACGGGTGACGCAGAAGATAGACGAGTTTCGCCAGAAAAAGTCCCAGCATGGCCAGAACCTGTGTGAAACCATCCAAGGCCGCGACAACCTTGCGCCCGAGCTGATCAAACCACCCCATCAGGCTGAGCTTTACAACGGCGTCCGTCTCGGGCTTTGGCATGGACTCAGCGACACGTTCCAGCACCGCCTGATGATCGGGGCTTTGGCCCGACAGGCGCAAGCTACCGCCCTGCGCGCGCAGCCTTTCATCCAGCTGGACCAGCAGATAGGCGCCTGCGGTATCGAGCGTCCTCAGCTCCGCAAGGTCAAGTGCAACCTCGGGCCCGTCAAGCGCGTCGAGCTGCTCCAGCACATCCGAAAGCGTGCGTACTGTCAGCCCCCCTCCCAGCGCCCAACGTCCCGCGCCGTCTGGCAAGAGGCTGGCCCTTTGGCGGGTCAGTGATCGCGGCGAGGATGGCTCGGATACTTGCGACACGCGCACTCCACTGCGTGATAGATAGACCATTACGTCTAATGTGCTTCATGCGGCTTTGCCAGCGCATCCGTTAGAAATCTCCTTTCTCTTGCCATTTCGACACGCCCCGGTATCCTGTCGCGCACCGGGCAAACAGGAGCCTTTGGATTGAACCAACCCGCACGAGCCGCCGCGACCACGCCCTATACGTCTTTGCCCAGCCGCGCCTTCTGGCGCAGCGCCGTAGCAGAGGCCGGTCATGAGGGATTTTCAGAGCTGTGGAAGCCCAAGTTTGGCTTTGGCACGGACGAACCCATCGCCACCTTTGGATCGTGTTTTGCGCAGCATATCGGGCCTGCATTGAAGCGCGCGGGCTTTGCATGGCTGCTCTGCGAGAAACCTCCGCGCACCACGCCGGAAGAGCTGGCGCGCGCACATGGCTATGGGCTGTTTTCGGCCCGCACCGGCAATATCTATACGCCCACACTGTTGCTGCAATGGCTCGAATGGGCGCTGGAGCGACGTGTCCCGCCCACCGAAGTCTGGATCGAGGGCAACGGGCTGCGCGACCCTTTCCGCCCGCGCCTTGAGCCTGCACCATTCGAAAGCGAAAAAGAAATCGAGAAATTGAGAAATGTGACGCTCAGAGCGCTGCGCAAGTGTGTTGGCGAAGCCCGCGTTTTGATTTTCACACTAGGTCTGACGGAGCGTTGGATCCACGCAGCACGCGGCTACGAATATCCGCTCTGCCCCGGAACGGCAGCGGGCCAATTTGACCCGAGCGTGCATCGCGCAGCGCCTCTCGATTTCAACGAGGCCTTGCGTGCCATGCGCAAGGCACTGGATCTGATGCGCAGCGTGAATCCCGAGCTGCGCTTCGTTCTGACCGTCTCGCCTGTGCCGCTCAGTGCCACAGCGAGCGGGGCGCATGTGCTCACCGCCACGACGGGCGCGAAGGCTGTGCTGCGCGCAGTCGCCGGGCAACTTGCCGAGACACGGCGCGACACAGAGTATTTCCCGTCCTATGAATTGATCACTAGCCCGGTGACGGGCGGGCGGTTCTTCGCCGCCGATCACCGCTCGGTCACACCCGCGGGTGTGGCCAGTGTCATGGAACATTTCTTCGCCGGCCTTGGTCTGGACCCGGACGCTGTAACCAAGCGCGCCAAACCCGCGCGCAAACATCGGATACGCGAGGCTGAAGCTGTTGTTTGCGACGAAGAACTCCTGTCAGCTTTCGGGCCGCGCTGATGATCCGGCTCTGCATCATTGGCAACAGCCATGTCGCGGCCCTCAAACATGGCGCGGAGCGCTTGCGCAGACGGCATCCCGATCTGCAGTTGGGGTTTTTCGCCGCGCGCTCGAACAAGACAGGCGGGCTGGCCGTCGTGGACGGGGTCTACCGCCCGACGAGTGACGCATTGGCCGATCAGCTGGCCTTGACCTCGGGCGGAGTACGGGTCATCGATCCGACCCAATGGGATGCATATCTGGTCTACGGTTTCGGTGGACGACCCCAGCCCGGCGATTTCGCGCAAGGGCTGAGCCGGAATTTCCGTCGCGAGCTTTACGCGCAACGTATTGCACGCAGTCTTTTGCCCCAGCATCTGGCAGCGCTGCGCGAGATCACCCAGGCACCTGTTTTCGCCGCCCTCGCCCCGCTGCTCGCGCAAATCCCCAAAGCGCGCCGCAACCGCTTGCTGCATCACGACGAAGAGGCCGCACTGGTGCAAAGCCGGTTTTGCGATCCCCATCGCGCCAAGCTGATCGCACAACCAGAAGCCACCAGGTTGAAGGATCTCTATACGATTCCCAAATTCAACGCGCGGTCCGTGCCGCTGGAAAATGCCCATGCGGATCAGCGATCACGCCATCAAGAGCACGATGTGCAACACATGAATGCACGATACGGTCTTGTCTGGCTGGAGCATTTTCTGCCGGTGCTGCAGGCGAACCTGCCGCCAACGCAGCAGTTGCAACGAGCTGAACCCGCGCCGCGCCTCCTGTTACGCCGTGCGCTGGGTCTGCGGGAGCAGACAGGCTAGCGCGTCACGATCAGCGCATACCACTCTTGGCCACGACAGCAGCAGCCAGACCCTGCACTGCAGCGCCGATGTCAGCGCCAGCGCGATCATTTCAGAAACGAGAAGTTCCAACTCTGTGCAAAAGTTGGAAAACGGGGGCCAAAAACCCAACCAAAACAGCGCTTTAAAAAAGGATGGCGCACCCAAGAGGATTCGAACCTCTGACCTCTGCCTTCGGAGGGCAGCGCTCTATCCAGCTGAGCTATGGGTGCGGACAATGATGCGTATACTGCGCAGACCCGGGTGATGCAATCACCGTTTTCAGGCAAAAAGATCGTGGCACAGTTCCAAAGCATCGACCAGCGCATCGACCTCTGCGCGCGTATTGTACATCGCAAAAGACGCGCGGCAGGTGGCTGAAACCCCGAGATGTTCCATCAGAGGCGCCGCGCAATGCTGTCCTGCACGCACTGCAATACCTTTCTTGTCGAGCACCGTCGAGATGTCATGCGCATGGGCCGCCCCTTCCAGCGTGAAGCTGAAAATCGCGCCCTTGCCCGGTGCTGTGCCCTGCACATTCAACCAGTTCAACCCTGCAAGACGCGATTGCGCATAGTCGCGCAGATCAGCCTCATGCGCGGCAATCGCCTCCATCCCGGTGTCCATCATGTAATCCAGCGCGGCGCCAAGCCCGATTTGCTGCACGATGCCGGGGGTTCCGGCCTCGAACTTGTGGGGCGGATCATTATAGACAACCGTATCGCGGGTCACATCGCGGATCATGTCGCCGCCCCCCATGAAGGGGCGCATTTCGGCCTGGCGGTCGCGCGAGATATAGATCGCGCCAGAGGCCGACGGGCCATAGAGTTTATGCCCAGTCACCGCATAGAAATCACATCCCAGCGCCTGCACATCGACCGGCATATGGACGGCCGCCTGCGAGCCATCGACCAGCACAGCCACCCCCTTGGCGCGCGCTGCCGCGCAGATCGGGGCCACATCAACCACCGTCCCAAGCACGTTGGACATATGCGTGATCGCCACAAGCTTCGTGCGCGGACCGATCGCGTCGATCACGGCCTGCGGATCAAGACTGCCATCCGCCGCGCAATCGACCCATTTTATCACCGCCCCCTGACGTTCGCGCAGGAAGTGCCAGGGCACGATATTGGCGTGATGCTCCATGATCGAGAGCACGATCTCGTCACCTGGCTCGAAGCGCGGCATCGCCCAGCCATAGGACACCAGATTGATCCCCATCGTGGTGCCTGTCGTGTAGAGGATCTCGTCCTCATGCGCGGCATTCAGGAACCGCTGCAGCTTGCCGCGCACGGCCTCGTAGCGATCCGTGGCGAGGTTCGACAGGTAGTGCAAGCCACGATGCACATTCGAATATTCTTCGGCATAGGCACGGGTCACTGCATCGATCACGGCGCGCGGCTTTTGTGCCGACGCGCCGTTATCCAGATAGATCAACGGCTTGCCGTTAACTTCCCGCGACAGGATCGGAAAATCCGCCCGCAGCTTTTCAGGATCAAAGCGTGTGTTCATGTCATTACCCCATCGCCGCGACGCCAAACATTCCGAGGATCACGGCCATAATCAGGGACAGCCCGAACAGCGTGAATATGATCCCAACAAAGACTTTCAGCGCCGAAGAAAACCCGTGCAACACCGAGATGAAATTGACCAGGAGCCAGAAAAAGGCGACGACCGAGACGATGACAATCAACCCGAAAAGCTGGGGCAGAATGACCGCTACTGCGATCTGCCCCAATTGGAAGGCCAGCATCGCAAATTGCAGCCACGCCATCAGCAGCAAAGTGTCCGGAAATGTCCCGTGCCCCCCACAAGCCCGACCGATGCCTTGAACGGCCACAACCATTCCCAACAGTAGCATGGTCTGCATGATCGCAACGCCCATCAGCGACCCTGCAAATGTCGCCTCACCCTCCAGCAGTGCAAGCGACCCATACCCGAGAATGACCGACAACAGGACCACAATGACAAATCCCAGCCAACGCGCGTCATCGGGCAGGTTCGAGCGCAGCAGCGAGGCAGCAGCGTCCTGTGGGCGCGTGAAGGTCACGCGCAACAAGGCGCTGATCGTAGCAACATTGAGGTCCATCGCGTCTATCCCTGCTGGGTCTGTCCGGCATGCAGACGCAAGATCGCCTTCACGCCTGCGAAGAGTATGTAGAGGAAGACCAGAGCCACGACAAACCCGAAAACAGTCACTACCGGGTGCACGCCCAGAAAGGCACTCATACCCCGTTCGACCATCATCAGCGGGGTAATGCTGAGCAATGCCCAGAAAAACGCAAGCCGCACATGCAAGCCGCTGATTTTGCCCACAAACAGTCGAAGGCCAAGTTGCAAAATCCCCGCGATGATGTACAGCATCAGAGGTAGCAGGAACATCACCCCGAAAAGCGCGCCCCCCATTCGCTGCTCGAAAGTCACCGAACTGTCGAGTGCCGCCGCACGCGACAGAACGGGCCATTGTGCGACAAAGATCAGCCCGCAGGCCAGCAAGGCAAAAAACAGCACTTGCGGTTCGCGCAGATCACCGCGCGCGAGCGCCGAGACAACTTCGCCGGGTTTGCGATAACTGCGCGCAATATTCTGAACGAGCGACATAAGCCTGCCTCAAATTAGCTGATGATGGCGTTATGTGCGCCGGTTCAGCCAGGCTTCAAGGTGATCGCGCAACTCTGCAGCAAGCGCATGATCGTCGATCTCGTCCAGCGCTTCGGCGAGAAATGCCAGCACCAACAGCATCCGCGCCTGCGCTTCCGGCACGCCGCGCGCGCGCAGGTAGAAGAACTGGTTCGCGTCAATCTCGCCCGATGTCGATCCATGCGAACATTTCACGTCATCTGCGTAAATCTCAAGCTCTGGCTTGGCCAGAAATTGCGCATCTTCGTTCAGAAGCAGGGACTGGCTGATCTGGTACCCATCCGTGAGCTGGGCAATCTGATCGACCAGAATCTTGCCCTGAAACACACCGACCGCCCCATGTCGCAGGACCTTTTTATACACCTGGCGGCTTTCACAGCGCGGTGCGGCATGGTTCACGAACACTGTGTCATCGTGGTGAAACGCACCGTCGCCGACACAGGCCCCTGCGATATGCGCCGTGCCATCGCTCCCATCGAGCCAGATCACCGCCTCGTTGCGCGTCAATGCGCCATTGGCTGAGAGGGTGAAAGACTTCAACTGCGCTTTCGCTCCAAGGCGTGCGAAAAGATGCGTGGCCCCGACGCGCTCGTGATCGCGACCCTGCGCGCGGATATGATTCAGCACCGCACCTTCGCCAAGGTCGATTTCGGTGACCTGATTGTAGCGCGCTGCCACAGGTCCATCTTCCAGAAGCGTCAGTTCCGCCCCTGCGTCGAGCCGGATCACATGATGCATCAAGGCGTCGGCTGTGTCTTGACTGCGACGGTAGATCAATGCCAGCGGGCGCGGGGCCTTTCCCGCCACGCGGATCAGCACCCCATTGGTCGCGAAAGCCGTGTTCAGGCTGGCCAGAGGGCGCGAGATGGGTGTCTGACCCCGCGCCTCAAGCACGCCATAAATATCGCGCGCCCAATGCAGGTCGCTACGCGCCGCGTCACGAAGCTGGCTGATCTCTGCACCGGCAAGCTCCGGCGCGTCGGAAGCTTCTGCATCAAACACCCCATCGACGAAAACCAGCTTCACCCGGTCCACTCGATCAAAAAGTGGCAGCGCGTCGCCGGTGTCATGCAAGACCGCAGGCTGCACTGTGCTTTCTGTCAGACGACGTGGATCCGTGTAGCGCCAGTATTCATCACGTTTGCTGGGCATGCCCATATCGCGCAACCGGTCCTCCGCAGCCTTACGGGCTTTGGTCGCCCAAACACCCCCCTCCGGGAGCGCGCGCCCGTCCAGCCAGGTGACCGCCGCATCGCGCTTTTGTTGAACAAGTTTCGCGCGCGGTATCATGCAGCAGCCTCCGCCAGCAGATCTGTGTACCCGTTTTCTTCGACTTCAAGCGCCAGTTCGGGACCACCCGACTTGATGATGCGCCCATCGGACATGATATGCACGAAATCAGGTTTGATATGGTTCAGAAGTCTTTGATAATGCGTGATTACCAGGAAAGAGCGGCCCGCATCGCGCAGCGCATTCACGCCGTCGGACACAAGCTTCATCGCGTCCACATCGAGGCCGGAATCCGTCTCGTCAAGAATGCACATCTTCGGCTCGAGCATCGCCATCTGCAAAATCTCGTTGCGCTTCTTCTCGCCACCGGAAAAGCCCACATTGACCGGCCGCTTGAGCATATCCGCGTCGATCTGCAACTCGTTGGCCTTGGCCCGGACGACTTTCAGGAATTCGCCAGCCGACAGTTCAGCCTCTCCCCGCGCCTTGCGCTGCGCATTCACAGCCGTCCGCAGGAACGTCATGTTGCCGACGCCCGGTATCTCGACAGGATACTGAAACGCCAGAAAGAGGCCCGATGCGGCGCGTTCTTCCGGCTCCATCTCCAATAGATCAACACCCTCAAGCGTTGCGCCGCCTTCGGTCACAGCATAGCCGTCACGCCCAGACAGCACATAAGACAGCGTCGATTTTCCAGACCCATTGGGCCCCATGATCGCATGCACCTCGCCGGGATTGATCGTCAGCGAAAAACCCTTCAGGATCTTCACTTCAGAATCTTCTTCAAGTTCGGCATGCAGGTTGTTGATATTCAGCATTTTATTGATCCTCGTCATTCCAAAGCGGGCTTAACCCACCGATCCTTCCAGCGAGATCGCGACCAGCGCCTGCGCTTCCATGGCGAATTCCATTGGCAATTCCTGCAGAACTTCCCTGCAGAACCCATTCACCACAAGCGCCACGGCTTCTTCCTCATCCATGCCCCGCTGCCGGCAATAAAACAGCTGGTCATCATCGACTTTGGATGTCGTCGCTTCATGCTCGACGCGACTGGAAGCATTGCGCACCTCGATGTAAGGCACCGTATGGGCTCCGCATTTGTCCCCTATCAGCAAACTGTCGCATTGCGTGTAATTGCGGCTCGACGTGGCTTTCGGATGCATCGAAACCAACCCACGATAGGTGTTCTGCGCATGGCCTGCTGAAATCCCCTTGGAAACAATCCGCGAGCGGGTATTCTTGCCCAGATGCACCATCTTGGTGCCGGTATCGGCCTGCTGCCAGTTATTGGCGATGGCGATCGAATAGAATTCGCCCTGGCTGTCATCACCGCGCAGAATGCAGGACGGGTATTTCCAGGTGATCGCCGAGCCGGTCTCAACCTGCGTCCACATCACCTTGGCCCGCGCCTCGCGGCAATCGGCGCGCTTGGTGACAAAATTATAAATGCCGCCCTTGCCGTTCTCATCGCCAGGGAACCAGTTCTGAACCGTGGAATACTTCACCTCGGCATCTTCCAGCACGACGATTTCCACCACGGCGGCGTGCAACTGGGTGGTGTCCCGTTTTGGGGCCGTGCAGCCTTCGAGATAGCTGACATGGCTGCCTTTTTCGGCGACGATCAATGTGCGCTCGAACTGGCCGGTATTCTCGGCATTGATCCGGAAATAGGTGGACAGCTCCATCGGGCATCTCACGCCTGCCGGGATGTAGACGAAACTCCCATCGGAAAACACTGCGGAGTTAAGCGCGGCGAAATAGTTGTCATTCTGCGGAACGACCGAACCAAGATACTTCTTCACCAGTTCCGGGTGGTCCTGAACCGCCTCCGATATTGAACAGAAAATGACCCCCGCCGCTGCGAGCTCTTTCTTAAAGGTTGTGCCCAGGCTGACGGAATCGAATACAGCATCAACAGCAACCTTACGCGGCTCATCCGCGCCTTCGACCCCTGCGAGCACCATCTGCTCTTTCAACGGAATCCCGAGTTTTGCATAGGTTTCCAGCAGCTTGGGATCAACATCGTCGAGCGATTTCGGCTTTTCTTCCATCGACTTGGGCTTGGCGTAGTAATACTGCTCCTGATAGTCGATTTCAGGGATCTTCAGCATCGCCCAGTCAGGGCTTTCCATGGTCAGCCAGCGTCGATAGGCATCCAGCCGCCATTCGAGCAGCCATTCGGGTTCGTTGTTTTTCTTGGAAATCAACCGCACGATGTCTTCATTCAGACCCTTCGGCGCGAACTCCATCTCGATCTCGGTTTCCCAGCCGTGCTTGTAAGTGCCCGCCATGGATTGCACGGTTTCCACGGTTTCGCGGTCCACGCCGTCACGAAGCTGCGTCTCGTCCAGGGCTACCATGTCATTCCTCTTCATCTATGCCGCCCGGCTTTCAAAGCGGCGATACTCTCTCAGCCACGCATCTGCGAAGCGCAGCACATCCTCTTCGGTCGTCTTGGGTCCCAATGAGACCCGGATTGCCCCGCGCGCCACGTCTTCACTGTGACCCATCGCCTGCAATACCCCCGACGCGCGCAGCTTGCCCGATGAACAGGCCGAGCCCGCGGAGATCGCGAAGCCCGCGAGATCCATCTGCATCACCTGCGTTTCGGCCTTCCAGCCCGGCGTCGCGAGACAAAGCGTGTTGGGCAAACGATTTGCACCATATCCGACCAAAATAGTCTTGTTTGCCGCCGAGTCCAGAGCCTGTTCTAGAATATTTCTAATTACAGATACAGAATTCCAGACCCCATCGGCAAGCTCTTTTGCCGCAACCTCTGCGGCAGCGCCAAAACCCGCGATCCCGATCAGGTTTTCAGTTCCGGCGCGCCGCCCCATCTCCTGCCCACCGCCGCGCAATTGCGCCGCGATATCGGTGCCACGCTTCATGACCAGCGCGCCTACGCCCTTGGGACCACCCATCTTATGCGCCGAAACGAACCCCATCTCGACCCCCAGCCAATTGAAGGCGAAGGGCAGCTTGCCAAATCCCTGCGTCAGATCACTGACCGCAAGACCCTGCGGCAAGTCCTGCACGATCCCGGTTTCGGAATTTGCCAGCTGCAAGGTCGCGCTGGACGGATCAGGCACGGACACGCGCCCGTCCCCGTCCACAGCAAGCGTGTCCGCCACCCAGGCGCGCACAGCGTCATGTTCGATCGCAGCCCCTGACAGCCCCCGCCCGGCCAGCGCCAGCCCAGCCGCTTCGGTTGCGCCCGAGGTGAAGATGATCTCTGCTCCATCCGCCCCCAACGCCGCTGCAACCTGCGCCCGCGCGCGCTCTATCAAGCCACGCGCGGCACGGCCCTCGGCATGGACGGATGAAGGGTTGCCAAACACATCCATCGCCGCGACCATCGCCAACCGCGCCTCGTCGCGCAGGGGCGTCGTGGCGTTATGATCCAGATAGACCCGCGCGCGCGTCATTGCGCTGCCACTCTACTCAAGGCGCTACTCATCAACGATTTCAAACAGTGTCGGGACCGCCGGACAGGGCGTCAAGGCATTGCGGGCAACATCTGACAGGCGCGTCTGATGCAGAAACACATAGACATGCGCAGACATGCTTTCCCACAGCCTGTTGGTCATGGATTGCGCACGCGAACCCGACACGGCCCCCGACGCCCCGGCACCCGTGTGCAGCGCGCTGACAGTCTCGTCCACAGCGGCGAACACTTCTGAAACCCGGATTGCATCTGCAGGCTGGGCCAGCTTGTAACCACCACCCGGCCCACGCACGGAGGTCACGATCCCGGCACGGCGCAGCTTCACGAACAGCTGTTCCAGATAGGCCAGCGACACATTCTGACGCGCCGAGATTTCGTTGAGCGAAACCAGCACATCTTCCGGTGCAAGCGCGAGATCGACAAGCGCGATCATCGCGTAGCGACCTTTGGTCGATAACTTCATGCTCCAGCTCCCTGACGCGCGACTCAAGCCCTGCCGGGCAAGCTGCGCAGACCGCAAATTCGGTTGACGATAGCGGGCGTCGCGCCTAAACCCATCGTGTCATGTTCCGCCACTGATGATAAATGCCCGCAATTTAGAAGCCTTCTAAAATGCCCAATCCAAAGAGTCAAGAATTTGCACCATCGATTGCCGTCGCAAAGTAAAACTGCGCATTGGCGAGGGTGACGTGCTTCAGACATAAGGCCAAGAATGCCCGAAATTATCTTTCCCGGCCCCGAAGGTCGCCTTGAAGGCCGCTTTCACCCCCAGCCAAAATCGGACGCCCCAATCGCGATTGTTCTGCACCCGCATCCACAGTTCGGTGGCACCATGAACAACAAGGTTGTCTACAACCTGCATTACGCGTTCTACAAAATGGGCTTCACAGTGCTGCGCTTCAATTTTCGCGGCGTCGGACGCTCACAAGGCGAATATGATCAGGGGATCGGGGAATTATCCGATGCCGCTGCAGCCCTCGACTATGTTCAGGCGCAAAGCCAGAATGCGCGGCACTGCTGGGTTGCGGGCTTCAGTTTCGGCGCCTGGATCGGCATGCAGCTGCTGATGCGCAGACCCGATATCACGGGCTTCATCTCGGTGTCTCCGCCGGCCAATCTCTATGATTTCAGCTTCCTTGCCCCCTGCCCGGCTTCCGGGTTGATCATCAATGGCAGCGCTGACCGCGTGGCCCCGCCGCGAGATACGAAAACGCTGGTCGGAAAGCTGCAGGAGCAGCGCGGCATCACCATTACCCATACCGAGATCGAAGGTGCTGATCACTTTTTCAAGGATGAAGATCGCCATATGCAGCCGATGCTTGGGACCGTGACCGACTACGTCACCCGCCGCCTGTCCGAAACGACGCGCTGACTTTCGCCGCTTGGGTTTTCCTGCGATTTGCTTTACCTGATCCGTGAACGCAGTTCACGCGAGGGCAGGATGGCACGGATACCCCGAGACGACTTACGTAAGCGGCTTGTCGAAATCGCCGAGAGAACGATCCATAACGATGGCATTTCGGGGCTGCGCGCGCGCGACCTGGCGCGCGAGGCAGGCTGTGCCCTTGGTGCGATCTACAATGTCTTTGCTGATCTGAACCAGCTCGTTCTCGCCGTGAATGGCCGGACTTTTCTGCGCCTTGGTGCCGAAGTGCGGCAAGGCGTCGATGCCTGCCCGGCAGAAAACGCGGAAGATCAGCTTGTGGCCATGGCGCTGGCCTATCGCAATTTCGCGACCGAAAATCGCAACCTGTGGCTTGCGCTTTTTGATCTTCGCCTGAGCAGCGATGATGAAGTGCCAGATTGGTATTGGCGCGAAATGGGCACCTTGTTCGAGATTATCGCCGCCCCGCTGCGCCGCCTGCAACCCGAGACATCGCCGGAAGATCTCGACCTGTTGGTGCGGACCCTGTTTTCGGCTGTCCATGGGATTGTCCTGCTGGGCGTTGAAAAACGTATCTCCGGTGTGCCTGATGCACGGGTCGCACAGATGCTCCGGCTCCTGATCACCAAAACAATCAGCTGACGTTACGTCATTTTGAACGTCGTTCATTTTACTATTGAACGGCGTTCACGAATCGACTACTCCAAGGTTGTGAACGATGTTCAAGAAAGGAAGTCGGAATGTTTGGAACGCTCAAGACCTTGTTTGCCAGCGCCAATGCCCGCGCCGAAGAACAGCTCCGCGACAGTTACGCGCTGGACCTGATCGCCCAGAAGATCCGCGAGGCCGAGGCCGGGCAGAACGCCGCCAAGGCCACTCTCGCCGCACTGATCCAGCGCCAACGGCTAGAGCGCAATCAATTCGATGCCCTGCAGCGGCGCATCGCTGATATGAGCCAGCGGATCGAAGCGGCGTTAGAAAAGGAGCGTATGGACCTCGCCCAGCCTGCCGCTGAAGCGCTCGCGCGGATGGAGACTGAGGCCGAGGGTCGCGCGGCCTTGATGGAAAAGCTCGACGCCCGCATCCTGCGCCTGCGCAACGCCGTCGAGGCCGCCCATCGCAGGCTGCAGGATCTGCGCATGGGCCAGGTTCAGGCCCGCGCCATCCGGCAAGAGCGCACCGCCACTGCGCGGCTAAAAACCACTGGCCTGTCGCCGCTCGATGAGGCGCGCGATCTGATTGCCCGCGTCACAAATGAAGAAGACCCCATCGAGCGCGCCGAAATCATGGACGAGATCAATCGCGACCTGAGCGACGAGTCACTGACCGACCGCATGAGCGCGGCCGGGATCGGTGCACCGACGCGGATCACTGCCGAAGCTGTGCTCGCGCGCTTCAAGAAATGATCACACCCTCATATCTGAAAGGAAATCACCATGACTACGCAGAACACCGACAACAGCCTGATTATCAATTTCAATCTCGCCGGGGTTATCCTGTCTTATGTTTTCCTTGGCCTGTCGCTCTGGATCAACACGGATGTCAGCCTGTCGACCAAAGGGTTCTGGGGCCTTGCTGTGGTCATGCTGACCATGAGCCTTGTGAATTTCGTGAAATACAAATTCGATGCCCGCATCGCGTCAGAGCGTTTATCGCAGCTTGAACTGGCCAAGAACGAAAAGCTGCTCTCGGAATTCGTAGACCGGCCCTGAGCCGTTGCCAAGCCCGCGCCCGCCCTTCCACCCAAGGGCGGGATAGCTTTTGCAGCGCAGCAGAGTCGCGCCCCTGTGTCGTGAATTGCCCCGCCCCAACCCATGCGCTATGTCAGCCCGGTGACACCAGAAAGGCTCTAACCGATGCTGCGCCCTGCCCGCCTCTCACTTGCGCTTGTCGCGGTCCTGTTCTCGGCCGCCTGCACCCTGGCTCCGCTGCCACCCATCCCTGCGCCCGGCACCCAACAACAACAGACCCAAGGCGCGGCCAGCACACGCGCCGATTTCAACGCGGTGGTCGCGCGCATGCAGCCTGTCGCCACACAGATCTGCCGCGAACGCAGCCCGCAACTGAATTGTGTCTTCACAGTGGTCCTCGATGACCGCCCTAATCTGCCCCCAAACGCCTTTCATACGCGCGACGAGCAGGGCCGCCCGATCATTGCCTTCACCGAAACACTGATCCGCGAATTGCGCTCTCGCGATGAAATCGCGCTGATCTTCGGCCATGAAGCCGCCCATCATATCGCCGATCACATCCCCCGTATCCAGCGCGAGGCGCGCACCGGCGCGCTTCTGGGCGGACTGGCGGCGGCGCTGGTTGGGGCAGATCCTGGCACGACACGGCAGATCATGTCGGCCACGGCGACTGTAGGCGCGCGGCGCTATTCCAAACCTTTCGAGCTGGAGGCCGACCGCATCGGCGCGCTGATTGCCGAACGCGGCGGGTTTGATGCCCTGCGCGGGGCGCAAATCTTCCGACGCATCCCCGATCCCGGCAATCAGTTTCTCGGCACCCACCCACCCAATGCCGAACGCCTGCGCGAAGTCGAACGCGCCGTGGCCCGCATCCGCGCGGGCGAACCTGTCTGAGAGAGGCAAACACATGCATTGGCTCTATCTTGGCGTCGCGATCTTGTTCGAGACCATCGGCACCACGGCGCTGAAAGCCAGTGACGGCATGACCCGTCTGGCCCCCGCGCTTCTCGTCGTGCTGGCCTATGCGGTGTCTTTCTGGCTGCTGGCGCTGGTCCTGCGCGTGATCCCGGTGGGGGTCGCGTATGCGATCTGGTCGGGCCTCGGAATTTGCCTGATCGCGGCGATTGGCTGGATTGGCTTCGGCCAGCGGCTTGACGCGCCAGCGCTTCTTGGGCTTGGCATGATCATCGCAGGCATTGCCGTGATCAACCTGTTCAGCAAAAGCGTGGGGCATTGAATGGCCGACCCGATCCGCCACAGCACCTTTGATGATGCGCAAGGCTTGGTCTTCGGTGCCGCGATGTGTGCCTTCGGTGTCCTGATCCTGACCGGCGCGGGGCTTGTCACGGGCCAGACCGCCGGGCTGGCCGTGCTGATTTCCTACGTCACGGGCTACAGCTTCGGCGTTGTGTTCTTCGTCATCAACCTGCCGTTCTATGCGCTGGCCTGGCTCCGTCTCGGTGCCGCCTTCACGCTCAAGACATTCCTCTCTGTCGCGTTGATTTCGGCGATCTCGCTGGCGCTGGGCGATCTGGTGCAGGTTGACCCCGCCCATCCCGCTCTGGCCGCTGTGCTATTCGGGATGGTTTCGGGCGCGGGGTTGCTCGCGATCTTCCGCCACCGCGCAAGCCTTGGCGGTGTCGGGATTGTCGCCTTCGATCTTCAGGAACGTCTCGGCTGGCGCGCGGGGCTAGTACAGCTTGGCTTTGACATCGTGCTCTTTGCCGCCGCACTGATGATCCTGCCTGCGACGCTCGTGCTGTGGTCGCTTCTGGGGGCAGCTGTGCTCAATGCCATCATCGCGATCAACCATCGCAAGGATCTCTACATCGGGACGTGATGGCATTCAGGGGGTAGCCAGATGGGCGATAATCGTCTAATGCGGCGGCGCAGCATCCCTAAAAGGCCACGACAATGACCCTTCGCAATATCGCGATCATCGCCCATGTTGACCACGGCAAGACCACATTGGTGGACGAGCTTCTGAAACAATCGGGCACGTACCGCGACAACCAGGCGACGACCGAACGCGCCATGGACAGCAATGATCTGGAACGCGAGCGCGGGATCACCATTCTGGCCAAGGCCACTTCGGTCGAGTGGAAAGACACGCGCATCAATATCGTCGACACCCCCGGCCACGCTGATTTCGGTGGCGAGGTCGAGCGCATCCTGTCGATGGTCGACGGTGTGGTGCTGCTGGTCGATGCGGCCGAGGGCCCGATGCCGCAAACGAAATTCGTGACCTCCAAGGCGCTGGCGCTGGGGCTGCGGCCCATCGTGCTCTTGAACAAGGTCGACAAGCCCGCAGCCGAGCCTGACCGCGCGCTCAATGAGGTCTTCGACCTGTTTGCCAATCTTGGCGCTACAGATGAACAGCTTGATTTTCCTGTGCTTTACGCAAGCGGGATCAATGGCTGGGCCGATAAGGAGCTGGACGGCCCGCGCAAGGACATGTCGGCGCTGTTCGATCTGGTTGTCGCACATGTGCCCGCGCCCAAACAGGTCGCCGCGCGCACTGAGCCGTTTCGCATGCTGGCCACGACGCTCGGCGCGGACCCCTATCTCGGCCGCATCCTGACCGGGCGTGTCGAGGCCGGGACGCTCAAGCCCGGCGAAACGATCAAGGCGCTGTCGCGCGACGGCACCAAGTTGGAGCAATTCCGCGTGACAAAGGTTCTGGCCTTCCGCGGGCTGGCCCAGGCGCCGATTGATCAGGCCGAGGCCGGCGATATCGTGACGCTGGCCGGCATGTCGAAAGCGACAGTGGCCGATACACTCTGCGCGCTTGAGATTGACACCGCCCTGCCTGCGCAGCCCATCGATCCGCCCACGATTTCCGTGACCTTCGGGATCAATGATTCGCCACTGGCCGGACGCGATGGCAGCAAGGTACAATCGCGCGTCATCCGCGAACGACTGATGCGCGAGGCAGAGGTCAATGTCGCGATCAAGGTCACCGACACTCCCGGCGGCGAGGCTTTCGAAGTGGCGGGCCGCGGTGAATTGCAGATGGGCGTGCTGATCGAGAACATGCGCCGTGAAGGGTTCGAGCTGTCGATCTCGCGCCCGCGCGTTCTGATGCGCGACGAGGGCGGCCAGCGGCTGGAGCCTATCGAGGAAGTCACGATCGACGTTGACGATGACTATACTGGCAGCGTGATCGAGAAACTGACCGGCCCACGGAAGGGCGATCTGGTCGAGATGAAGCCCGCAGGCGCAGGCAAAACACGGATCATTGCGCATGTGCCCTCGCGCGGGCTGATCGGCTATCACGGCGAATTCATGACTGACACGCGCGGTACAGGTGTCTTGAACCGCGTTTTCCACGAATGGGCCCCCTACAAGGGCCCGATTCCGGGGCGTCGTGAGGGCGTGCTGATCTCGATGGAAGATGGCACGGCGGTGGCCTATGCGCTGTGGAACCTCGAAGATCGCGGCCGGATGTTCATCAACCCGCAAGATCCCGTCTATCAAGGAATGATCATTGGCGAGCATAGCCGCGACAATGATCTGGAAGTGAACCCGCTCAAGGGGAAGAAGCTGACCAATGTTCGGGCTTCGGGCACGGATGATGCCGTGAAGCTGACGCCTCCGGTCATCATGTCGTTGGAGCAGGCCATCGCCTATATCGACGACGACGAGCTTGTCGAGGTAACCCCTAAAGCGATCCGGTTGCGCAAGCGCTTCCTTGACCCCCATGAGCGCAAACGTCAGTCCAAGGCGAGTGCCTGACACCTCTCGCGGCGCGTATCACGCGCCGCTTTTTCTTGGTTCAACGGGTGTTTGAAGCTTGGCTTGAGGTTTCAGTTCGTCCGCGTGACGACATAGAGAGGTCAGAAACTCTGATCGACGTGCCAACGGCGCTTTTCCTTTGCTTCGTATAGCTCTTGCTGGCACATCTGTACGATGTTGTGTCGTCTTTTTGTCGCCCCCGATGGATGTATGTCCTCTGTGGCACCCGAATCCCTGGCATAAGAACCATACCGGCAGGCCAAATCGAGGAATTCGCGCCTGTCCTGACGGTCAATAAGTCATGTTTCGGCGTCCGGGTCGATTTCACCAAAGCCCTGGTCGAACGAGAACGGTGCGGGCTCCATATCAAATCCCTCGGACGATTCGTCTTCAGGACTCAATGGTTGCGCCATGCCTTGCTCTGGCTCATCCAGAGCAAAGGCTTCGGGGAATGGATCTGCCATGCTGCCCGGCTGCAGGCTGTGATCTTCGCCGAAGCGCTTTTGCATGACGGAGCCGATATCAGATTCCGGCACGAAGGCCGCCTGCGGTGCCGCGAATGGAATGATTTGGGCAGGCAGCGCAAGTTGCTTTGCACTTGCGCCCATCATGTCGTTCAGCACCCCTGGATCGGCTGTCAGCCGGACAGCGCGCTGTCCGCGCGCCTGCCCAAGCCGTCCGATCCCGAGCGGTTCATGCGTGATGCTTTCCAGAACCAGCGTTTCAAGCGCAGATTCAGGCAGGCGCAGGACATCACCGGGTCGAAGGCGCAACGCCTCGGTCAAGGTGATCTGGACACGCCCCAGCGTCGCTTTCACGACAACTTCACTACTGCCAACCGCGACCTGCAACCGTTCCTGCCAGTCACGTTCCTCGGCTTCGGCCTGGTCGATGTCGTTTGGAGCGGCCTTGCCCGCCACCGGTTCGGGCACGATCAGGTACCAATCCCCCTCTTTCGCGCCAAAGCCAAGACTTACCCGCAGATGAATGATGTGAAATTGCCCTTCGTCCAGCATCAGACCCAAGGGACGCGGGTCGTCGAGATAGGAGCCGTAAACATAGCCCGTGACAACCTCGCCTTGCGGCAACTCCGCGCATCGCTGATCAACACGGCGCAAGAACGCGTCGATCATGGGGGCCATCAGGGCGGCATCGGTCCGGGTTGGTTTGCGTTTCGGTGGCATAAATGTATCCACGCGCCCGGTAGTCTGCGCTTCAATCATACCGGCCATGACCACAGGGCAAGCGACCACCAGCCCCATAGCCTCACCGCGCCCTTCGAGAATCGCAAGAAAGACGCCCGGTTCGATCATGTCCAGAACTTCTGCCAGCGCCGCCTGTCGGGACGAGACATTCTGCACTACGCCATCCAGCCCTGGACAATCCGCCGCCATGCGCCCGAAAGCCACACGCAGGGCAGCGCCAAATGCAGCCTGATCCTGCTCAGCGCGGATGCGATGCCTGCGGGCCATGGCTTGCAGCGCGCTGTCACGCTGCACTTCTGGACCGGGGTCTGATCTGATCTCTGCTTCTGCCTGTTCTGTCATCGCCTTGCCACCCGACTTGGCCCCCAACTTGCCTCAAAAGGGTTAGCAAAGCCTGAAGACGTTAGCATTAATTCAAATCTGGCAGGCCGGGACAGCGCGTGTGAAGTTCGCGATATCTTCGCGCTTGCTGGCATTGCGCATCGGCGGCCAGTCTCTGGCCACGCCGCCCCAGTTGCCGCGCGTGCCCACCACGACCTGATCGCGCGCGACCGCCTGTGCGGCGATGCGCGATGCACAACGCAAATTGGTCGGTCCGTCATAGAGCCCCTTTGGATGGGACAGATCGCAGCCGTAAAACCGCGCGGAGGTCGGCCAGATCTGCAACAAGCCACGATATCGCCCGCCTGCGCCTGCTGCATCAGCCCGCCAGGTGCTTTCATAACCGGCAAGCCCTGAAAACAATGCTGTCCAGAACGCCTTGCGGCCTTCAACATCCGCAGTCCTGTATCCGGGGCAGAATGTGTCGATATCCTTGGGCACAGTCTCGACAAGTGCACGGCCCTCATCTTCCATTGCCGCGAATTTCGCAGCTGTCCAGAGTTCCGCCTCCGGGCGATGATCCCAACGGGTCGGAATGTCGATACTGTGAGCCGAGCTGTCGGGGGACTTAGGCGCGGATAAGCTGCATCCTGCCGTCAAGGACAGGACAACCGCCGCGATCGCGGAAACGAAAGGCGTGGAACGAGACATCGATTTTCCAAGAGTGGCGCCGCGCCAATCTGCGCTGCAGTGCGGCATTGCCCGCGAATCATGCCTTCTGGCAATTCCCCCGGCCCCGCAGGCCCGATTTCAGGCGAGTTATCGCTCAAAACTGGTTGCAACGATATCGCGGGCCGTCACCTCCGCGCGGCGCAGGCGGGCGCAAAGCTCTTGCGAGCGCGAAGCGGCTGACCTAGTAACCCAAGGGAGTGAAACAGAGGTGACGCATGCTTGATCTGGCCTATGAAAGCCCGAAGTCCAAGGTGATCTCCGGTGCGACCGGCGATTGGGAACTGGTCATCGGGATGGAAATCCACGCACAGGTTTCAAGTCAGGCAAAGCTGTTTTCCGGCGCCTCGACCCGGTTCGGGGCCGAACCCAACGCGAATGTCGCTTTCGTGGACGCAGGCATGCCGGGCATGCTGCCCGTGGTGAATGAATATTGCATCGCACAGGCTGTCCGCACCGGGCTTGGCCTGAAGGCGCAGATCAACCTGCGCTCGGCCTTTGATCGCAAGAATTATTTCTACCCCGATCTGCCGCAGGGCTATCAGATCAGCCAGCTTTATCATCCGCTGGTCGGCGAAGGCGAAGTGCTGGTTGAAATGGGGCCAGGCGTCGCGCGGCTGGTGCGGATCGAGCGCATCCATGTCGAGCAGGATGCTGGCAAGTCGATCCATGACATGGACCCAAATATGAGCTTCGTGGACCTTAACCGCACGGGCGTCGCGCTGATGGAGATCGTCTCGCGCCCCGATCTTCGCGGGCCGGAAGAAGCCGCCGCTTATGTGACGAAACTGCGCCAGATCCTGCGCTATCTGGGCACCTGCGACGGCAATATGCAAAACGGCAATCTGCGCGCGGATGTGAATGTTTCGGTCTGTCGCCCCGGCCAGTATGAGCGGTATCAGGAGACGCAGGATTTCAGCCATCTTGGCACGCGTTGCGAGATCAAGAACATGAACTCGATGCGCTTCATTCAGGCCGCCATCGACTATGAAGCCCGACGCCAGATCGCGATCTTGGAAGATGGGGGCGACGTGATTCAGGAAACCCGCCTCTTTGACCCGGACAAGGGCGAAACGCGCTCGATGCGGTCCAAGGAGGAAGCGCATGACTACCGCTATTTCCCCTGCCCTGACCTGCTGCCGCTGGAAATCGAACAGACCTGGGTCGACGATATCGCGGCCTCCCTGCCGGAACTCCCCGACGCCAAAAAAGCCCGCTTCATGGGCGATTTCGGTCTGACCGATTATGATGCATCCGTGCTGACCGCCGACGTGGCGAATGCGGCGTATTTCGAGGCTGTGGCGGCCGAGGCCGGTGACGGCAAGCTCGCGGCGAACTGGGTCATCAACGAGCTCTTCGGGCGACTGAAGAAGGACGCCGCCGAAATCACCGACAGCCCGGTAAGCGCCGCGCAGCTTGCGGGCATCATCCGGCTGATCCGCGCGGGCGATATCTCGGGCAAGATCGCCAAGGACGTTTTCGAGATCGTCTATACCGAGGGCGGCGACCCGGCGGAAATCGTCGCGGCGCGTGGGCTGACGCAGGTCACCGACACTGGCGCGATTGAAGCGGCGGTGGATGAGATCATCGCCGCCAACCCCGCGCAGGTCGAAAAGGCCAAGCAAAATCCCAAGCTTGCGGGCTGGTTCGTGGGTCAGGTGATGAAAGCCACAGGCGGCAAGGCCAACCCGGCCGCAGTCAATGAGATCGTGAGCGCGAAGCTGGGGCTGTAAGCGGCGTTGACCACCCCGCGCGGCACGGCTAGCCTCGCGCGCCTTGGGTAAAGGGTGCGCGCGCGGATGGACAAGTTGCTACACACGGCCAATGCGCTGGTCAGCCTTGCGGCGCTGGTCACGGCTGGCGGCCCGATTGCAGCAGCGGGCGCGGCGGTGACCGTAGGTTTGTCATGGCGCGCGATTATCAAGATGCCCCCGGCGGCGCCCGATCTGGCGGCGGAACTGGCGCGCGACATGGCCGCAGTGTTCGACGCCCATCGCGCCACTGACGACCAGCGCGCCCTGATCCCGCAGATGGTCGAGGCCGCCCTGCCCGCCCCCGCCACGATCATCGGCGCAAGGCTTGATGCCGAGACCCTGATCGCGCAGATGGAAGCCGCGCTCACCGACCGCGAACACAGGCTGCCCGCGAACCTCACCCTGTTCCGCACCACCTTGCACCCTGCACTCACGCGCCTTCTGAACGACCCGGATTTCACCAAAACCCTCGCGCCCGCTTTCATGGCCGGGGTGATCGAACGGCTGGACGGGCTGGACGAGACCACCCGCGCGACGCTTTTGGGCGTTCTGCGCGTCGAGGCAAAGATGGACCTGCTGCCGGGGCAATTTGCCGAACTCTTGCAAAACCTCAACCGCGCCAGCCGCGACCAGTTGGAAGCCCTTGCTGCGCGGTTCGAGATTGCCGGGGTCTATGACCTGTCCGATGCCGCCCTGCGTCAGGAACTGGACATACGCGCCGAGGACTGGCGCGCGCTGCGCCGTGAAATCGCGGCCATCCCCGAGACGTGGAAACAACTCTCGAACCTGAAAGGGGCGGCGCAGGCAGCGTTCGATGCCGGGCGGCTGGAGGAGGTAGAGGAACTTCTCGCCCGCGTGCATGAGGTCGAACTGGAAGAAGCCGCCCGATCCGCCGAACTGCGCGCCGAGACAGCGCTGCTGCGCGGGCGGGTCGATCAGGCTTTCACTTTGCTCGACAGCGCCGCCGACAGCTTCCGCCCCATCGACCCGCTGGAACCCGCGCGTCGGCGTATCTTGGACTATTTCGCGCTGCTGCGCGACCACGGGTTGCGCTATGGCGGGCCGGGGGTTTCGCGCGGGCTGGACCTGCTGGCCCCGGTGCTGAGCGATGATCTGCGGCAGGCCGATGCCTGGCTCTGGGCGGCGGGGATGAATTGGCGAGGTGTGGGCTACCAAGAGCTAGGCAGCCGCACCGGCGGACCAGAGGGCGCGGCGCTGCTGGCCGAGGCGGTCACGGCCTATCGCGCTGCGCTCG
>REBU01000093.1 GCA_007692585.1 Paracoccaceae bacterium
TCTCCGGCCAGTCCAGCGCGCTGACGGCCTTCTGCGCCTATGCCTATCTCATTGCGCGTATCCTCTATATCCCGGCCTATGCATACGGTCTCAACCCATGGCGCTCTGTGATCTGGGCCGCAGGCTTTCTATCCACATTGATCATCTTGGTGGTTGCACTCCTCTGATGCGGCTTCATCCTTGTCCAAATATCCTCGGGGGGTGAGGGCCGTCAGGCCCGAGGGGGGCGAAGCGCCCCCTTTCCCCGGCAACTGAAAGGAACTGACCCATGTCCTATGATGTGATCTTCATCGGCGCAGGCCCCGGCGGCTATGTCGGCGCCATCCGTGCTGCGCAGCTCGGGCTGAAAGTTGCCTGCGTCGAAGGCCGCGAAACATTGGGCGGGACCTGTCTGAATGTTGGCTGTATTCCGTCCAAGGCACTGTTGCACGCGACCCATCAACTGCATGAGGCCGAGCATAATTTCGATGCCATGGGCTTGACCGGGGCGACGCCGAAAGTCGACTGGAAAAAGATGCTTGGCTACAAATCCGATGTGATCGGCCAGAACACCAAGGGGATCGAATTCCTGTTCAAGAAGAACAAGGTGGACTGGATCAAGGGCTGGGCCTCGATCCCCGCACCGGGCAAGGTGACGGTTGGCGATCAGACTTATGAAACAAAGAAGATCGTGATTGCCTCGGGCTCGGAATCAAGCCCTTTGAACGGGGTTGAGGTGGATGAGAAAACCATCGTGACGTCGACCGGCGCGCTGGAACTCGGCAAGATCCCGAAGAAGCTGGTGGTGATCGGTGCAGGCGTGATCGGGCTGGAAATGGGGTCGGTCTTTGCGCGTCTCGGGGCCGAGGTCACTGTGATCGAGTATCTCGACCGCATCATTCCGGGAAATGACGGTGAAGTGGCCAAGACCTTTCAGCGGCTCCTGGGCAAGCAGGGGGTCAGCTTCATTCTGGGCGCCGCCGTTCAATCGGCGAGTGCGACCAAGGGCAAGGCCAAGGTCAGCTACAAGCTGCGCAAAGATGACAGCGACCATGTTCTGGAGGCGGATTGCGTCCTGCTCGCCACCGGCCGTCGCCCCTTTGTTGATGGCCTTGGGCTGGAGGCATTGGGTGTGGCGATGACAAAGCGCGGGCAGATCGCGACCGACAAGCATTACAAGACCAACGTGGACGGGGTCTATGCAATTGGGGATGTGATCGAAGGCCCGATGCTCGCGCATAAGGCCGAGGATGAGGGGATGGCGGTTGCGGAAATCCTCGCGGGGCAGGCAGGCCATGTGAATTATGGCGTGATCCCCGGTGTGATCTACACCTGGCCCGAAGTCGCATCGGTGGGCGAGACGGAGGAGAGCCTGAAAGAGGCCGGGCGCGCCTATAAGGTGGGCAAGTTCAGCTTCATGGGCAATGGCCGCGCGAAGGCGAATTTCGCGGGCGACGGATTCGTGAAGATCCTCGCGGACAAGGCCACCGACCGTATTCTTGGCGCGCATATCATTGGCCCCTATGCGGGCGATCTGATCCACGAGATCTGCGTGGCGATGGAATTCGGCGCGGCGGCAGAGGATCTGGCGCGCACCTGCCACGCGCATCCGACCTATTCGGAAGCCGTGCGCGAGGCCGCTCTGGCCTGCGGCGACGGCGCGATTCATGCGTGAGCAGATGTTTCGCGCGCGAAACATACAATTTTAAGGAGGCGCAAAAGTGCTGACACTCGAACAGGCCCGCACGATCATTTCCGCCACGCGCGCCAAAGGGCGCGAGATGGGGTTGAAGCCACTCTCGGTCGTGGTGCTCGATGCCGGTGGGCATGTGCTGGCCTTCGAGCGCGAAGATGGTGCCGCACCGGGTCGTTTCGGCATCGCTCAGGGCAAGGCCTACGGCGCGGTGATGCTCGGCATGGCAGGCCGCGCCCAGATGGCGCGGGCCGAGGCCCAGGGCTATTTCATGGCGGCGGTGAACGGCGTCTATGGCGGGCAGGTCGTGCCGGTGCCGGGCGGCGTTTTATTGCGCAAGGACGGCGTGGTCATCGGCGCGGTGGGTGTGACGGGCGACACGTCAGACAATGATGCAGAGGCCGCCTTGGCGGGGGTCGCGGCGGCGGGTCTGGAAGGTGAGGCTTGAGATCGTGAACCGGTGCGTTGCAACGGTGCAGCCTACGAGCCTCTCCAATCCCATGTTGTGATCCGCGCCTGTTCGTGTCGGACACCCGCCTTGTCCAGTGTCGTATCGGCCCATGTCCCGCAAGGCTGATAGAACGACTTGCGTGATGGGAGATCGGTACCTGCAGCGACAATAATGGTGCGAAGGTCGGGCAGAGCTTTCCTCTGGCAGAGATCACGGAGCGCGTTCAGAAATGGCATCATGTTGCGCGCGCGACTAGGCGCCCAACCGAGCGAGATGGCAACTTCCGTGTAAGTCCAAAGGCGCGCGCCATTCAGGCACGCGTCTTCACGATAAATTTGCAGAAAACGGTTCGCCGCATCTGCGGGCGTCTCGCGCGGCCTCACTGATCCAGGAAGCTGCGCAATTTCCGCGACCGCGACGGGTGTTTCAGTTTCCGCAGCGCCTTCGCCTCGATCTGGCGGATGCGTTCGCGGGTCACGCTGAATTGCTGGCCGACTTCTTCCAGCGTGTGATCGGTATTCATGCCGATCCCAAAGCGCATGCGCAGCACGCGCTCTTCGCGGGGCGTGAGCGAGGACAGCACGCGCGTCGTGGTCTCGCGCAGATTGTCCTGAATGGCCGAATCGAGCGGCAGAAGCGCGTTCTTGTCTTCGATGAAATCGCCAAGCTGGCTGTCTTCCTCGTCGCCAATCGGCGTTTCCAGCGAGATCGGCTCCTTTGCGATCTTCATCACCTTGCGCACTTTATCCAGCGGCATCTGCAGCTTCTCGGCCAGTTCTTCCGAGGTCGGTTCACGCCCGATTTCATGCAACATCTGCCGGCCTGTGCGCACCAGCTTGTTGATCGTCTCGATCATATGGACCGGGATGCGGATGGTGCGGGCCTGATCTGCGATGGAGCGGGTGATCGCCTGACGGATCCACCATGTCGCGTAAGTGCTGAACTTATAGCCGCGCCGGTATTCGAACTTGTCCACCGCCTTCATCAGGCCGATATTGCCTTCCTGGATGAGATCGAGGAATTGCAGCCCGCGATTGGTGTATTTCTTCGCAATCGAGATCACGAGGCGCAAATTGGCCTCGACCATTTCCTTCTTGGCCTGACGGGCTTCCTTCTCGCCCTTCTGGACCTGACCCACGAAGCGGCGGAATTCTTCGATGTCGACGCCGATATACTGGCCGACTTGCGCCATGTCGTTGCGCAAATCCTCGACCTTGTCGCGCGAGCGCTCCATCAGCGCCTGCCAACCGCGCCCCGGCTTCTCGGCCATACGGTCGCACCAGGTCGGGTCCAGCTCGGAGCCGCGATAATCGTCGATGAATTCGCGCCGGTTGATGCGCGCCTGATCCGCGAGCTTCACCATCGCACTGTCGATGGACATGATGCGCTTGTTGATCCCGTAGAGCTGGTCGACCAGCGCCTCGATCCGGTTGTTGTGCAGGTGCAGCGAGTTCACAAGCTGAACGATTTCGGAGCGCAGTTTCTGATATTGTGCTTCCTGATCTGCGGAAAACCGGCCCTGCTCCTGCATGGTCGCATGCAGGCGGGCTTCCTGCATTTCGGCCAGAAGGTCGAAATCATGGGCAATCTGATCAAGCGTCTCCAGCACGCGAGGTTTCAGCGCAGTTTCCATCGCGGCCAGCGACAGATTGGACTGATCGTCCTCGTCGTCGTCCTCTTCACCGCGCTGGATGGGGTTGCCGTCCGCATCAAGCTCTGGTTCCGCAGTTTCTTCGCGCCGGTTGGGCGCGACAGTGCGCGTGGTCGTATCGCCCACCGGGATCGCGTCATCATCTTCGAGCGCATTGCCGAAGGTCGCTTCCAGATCGATCACATCGCGCAAAAGCACATCTTCATTCAGAAGTTCGTCGCGCCAGATGGTGATCGCCTGAAACGTCAGCGGGCTTTCACAAAGCCCTGCGATCATCGTGTTGCGTCCTGCTTCGATGCGCTTGGCAATCGCGATCTCGCCTTCGCGCGACAACAGCTCCACCGACCCCATTTCGCGCAGATACATGCGCACCGGATCATCCGTACGGTCGAGCTTTTCGTCACCCGAGCTGGTCGCCACCACCACGTCGCGGGCACCGGACACTTCGACAAGCGCGCCGGATTTCGCATCGCCCTCGTCGCCTTCGTCATCATCCTCGATGATATTTATGCCCATTTCCGAGAGCATCGACATCACATCCTCGATTTGCTCGGAGGAGACCTGCTCGGGGGGCAGCGCCTGATTGAGCTGCTCATAGGTGATAAAGCCGCGTTCCTTGGCCTGTGCGATCATCTTCTTGATCGAGGCCTGTGTGACGGAGGTGCCCCCATCCATGTCCTGATCGTCGTGTCTGGTATCGTCCGTATCTTTGGCGGCCATGAAAGCTCCCGAGCTGTAAGGGCAGGGCTGGGCTGATTCGTCGTGCGAATCGATTGCACGCATTGGTCAGCGATCTTGTATCTAGGTAAGACAGGCGGCTTTTTCCAGTTCAGAGTCGTATTTTTACAGAGCAATGCGTGCGTTCATGCAACGAATCACTTACTTTTTCCGCTTCACCCAGACTTCTGATTCGATCATCTGCTGGAGCGCGTTGGACAGTGAGTCGCGATCCTCGCCCAGATCAGCCGAATCAGACAGGCGCGAACGCTCGGCGCGGTTGCGTGATTCGGCGGCCTGACGCAGACGCCAGGTCAGCCCTTCATCAGCCAGATGTGTCATATCCTCGGCGGCCTCGCGTAATTCCATGGCCACGCCGCGCCGGGAGAGCAGTTTGGCAAATTCCTCGGTCAGGCAGTTGCGCGCGAGTGCGGTGTCCGCGTGGCGCACCGGCGGCGCGATGGTGACATGACCGAGCGACAGGATGCGCGCGGCCTCAGCCTGAGCGAGGGGGGGATATTGCGCGGCGGGGCATTCCTCCAGCATCGCATGGCGCAGCGCTTCGGCGCCGTCGCTTTGCATCACAGTGCGGTCAAGTTCCGGCATGAAATCGCGCTGAAGTTCAGGATGTGTGAGCAGGATGGCAAGGATGATTTCTTCGCGCATACGCTCGGCCACATCCCCGCCCGTGCCACTGGCGAGCAGCGTGGCACGGGTGGCGGGCAGGGAATGCGCAGGCAGATCGCGTCGCAGGAACGCAGCTTTGCCCCCCTTGCCCCGCATCGGGCGCTGCGGTCGGAAGAACTCGGCCTGAAGGCGGCGCAGCTCTTCGGCGTAATGGCCGCGCAAGCCGGGATCTGCGATTTTGCTGAGCGCTGTGCGTAGTCGTGCGTCGAGGGCTGCACGGCGTTCAGGGCTGTCAAACACCTGCCCCTCGGTTTCGCGTCGCCACAGCAGCTGGACAAGCGGTACGGCTCCGTCAACCAGCTTGCCCATTGCCGCAGCGCCGCCTGTGCGCAGCACGTCGTCAGGGTCCATTTTTTCGGGCAGCAGACAAAAGCGCAACGACTGGCTGGCACTGAGAAGCGGCAGTGCCAGATCCATCAGCCGCTGGCCCGCGCGCAGGCCCGCCGTGTCGCCATCGAGCGCGATCACCGGCTCGGGCGAGAGCCGCCAGATCATGCGCAGCTGGTCTTCGGTGATTGCCGTGCCAAGTGGCGCGACAGCTGCCTTGAATCCGGCCATGACGAGCGCGATCACGTCCATATAGCCTTCGGCCACAATCAGCGGGCCATGCTTGCCCGCCGCCGACCGTGCCGCGCCGATGTTGTAGAGCGAGCGGCCCTTGTCAAAGAGCGGCGTTTCCGGCGAATTCAGATATTTCGCGCGGTCACCCGGGTCCATCGCACGGCCCCCGAAGGCGATGCAGCGCCCGCGCGCGTCGCGGATGGGAAACATGATTCGTCCCCGAAACCGGTCATAGGGCGCGCCGCCGTCATCGGGCGCGATGGCGAGACCCGCCTCGATGATCTTGGCGGGTGCCACGCCCGCGCCGGTCAGATGCCCCCAGAGCGCGTGGCGCGCAGGTGGCGCAAAGCCGATCTCGAATTCTGCGCGCGCCTCCTCGCCCAACCCGCGCCCGTGCAGGTAATCGCGCGCCTGCGCCGCCGCGCCGCTATTGAGCTGCAGGCGGAAGAAGCGGGTGGCGGCTTCCATGACTTCCGCCAGTTCGCCCAGCCGGTCGGCCTTTTCGGCGGCGCGGGGATCGCGGGCGGGCATGGTCATGCCTGCTTCGCGCGCAAGCATCTCGACGGCTTCCATGAAGCCGATATTCTCGACCTCCTGCAGGAATTTCAGTGTGTCACCCTTGGCGTGACAGCCGAAGCAATAGTAGAAGCCCTTGCGATCATCCACATGAAAAGAAGCGCTTTTTTCCTGATGGAACGGGCAGGGCGCCCAGAAATCGCCCTTCGCCTGATTGGATTTGCGCATGTCCCATGTGACCTTGCGCCCGACCACAGAGGAAATCGGGACGCGGTTGCGCAATTCATCCAGGAAACCGGGTGGTAGACTCATGGCGAGGACAATGACAGATTGCGCGGTGTGGGAGAAGGGGCTGTGCGGGCTTGTGCTGCAGTGACGTGAACGTGACTGCGCGTCGCCCGCGCTTCTGGTTCGAGCGACCTATATTATCTTCGATATAGTTTTGGAGGATAACGCGATGGAAAGACGGTCCTTTCTGGCCGCTGCGGGGCTGGCGATGTTTGGCACGAGTGCCGGGGCGACTGACAAGCAATTTCCGCTGATGCTCAGCACCGAAGAATGGCGTGCGCGCCTGACCCCTGCGCAATTTGCCGTGCTGCGCGATCATGCCACCGAGCGTGCCTATTCCAACAGCCTGATGGGCGAACGGTCGCCGCTCTTGGATGAGTCGCGGGCGGGCACATATAATTGCGCGGGCTGCGGGCAGGGGCTGTATCGGTCCGAGACGAAATTCGACAGCCGGACAGGCTGGCCAAGTTTCTGGGACGCCGTGGAAGGGGCTGTGGGCAGGCAGACGGACCGGCGGTTTTTCATGGTCCGCACGGAAGTGCATTGTGCCAATTGCGGCGGCCATCAGGGCCATATCTTCGACGATGGCCCCGCGCCCACCGGCAAGCGTCACTGCATCAACGGGTTGGCACTGACCTTCACACCCGATGCGACAGGCGAGGTCGAGGGCCTGCCCATCAGTGCGTGATCTCAGTCATCGGTATGGGTCAGCTCCAGCACGTCCTGTGCGCCGGCAGATCCGCGCCCCGAGAGTGACGGGTTTTCCATGAAGAAGCGGTGGCAGTTGAACAGGCGGCGCTGCGCATCTGCCTCGGGCAGGCAGCGCAGGGCCGGGCCGTCAGGCTGGATGATCCAGCTTTGCGCCTCATCTGCGAGGTTCGCGGCCATGATCTGATCAACGATCTGCGCCTTCACGGTCGGGTTCAGGATTTCGATCAGCGTTTCGACCCGGCGCACCAGATTGCGTCCCATCCAATCCGCCGAGGAGATGAAAACCCGCGCCTGACCGGAGGGCAGCCCTGCGCCATTGCCGAAACAGACGATGCGCGAATGTTCGAGAAACCGGCCCACCACGGATTTGATGCGGATATTTTCCGATAGGCCCGCGATGCCAGGTCGGATGCCACAAATGCCGCGTACCACCAGGCTGATCTTCACCCCGGCTTGACTGGCCGCATAAAGCGCATCGATCACATCTGCGTCGATGATCGAGTTCATCTTGGCCCAGATCTCTGCCGGGCGGCCTGCGCGGGCGGCTTCGGCCTCGGCGGCGATCATCTCCAGCAGGCGTGGTTTCAGCGACAAGGGCGAGATGGCGAGGTTTTCGAGCATCGCAGGTTCGGCATAGCCCGAGACATAGTTGAACACCCGCGCTGCATCCCGGCCCAGTGACGGATCGCAGGTGAACAGCGACAGATCGGTGTAGATCCGCGCGGTGATGGGATGGTAATTGCCCGTGCCCCAATGGGTATAGGTCACCAGCCGGTCACCTTCGCGTCGCACCACAGTGCTGATCTTGGCATGGGTCTTGTAATTGACAAAGCCATAGACGACATGCGCGCCTGCGCGTTCCAGCCGCCGGGACTGGCGGATATTGGCGGCCTCGTCAAAGCGGGCTTTCAGCTCGACCAGCGCGGTGACGGATTTGCCGGATTCAGCGGCTTCGCAAAGTGCAGCGACAATCGGGCTGTCGCGCGAGGTGCGGTAGAGCGTCTGGCGGATGGCCAGCACATCAGGATCACGCGCGGCCTGTTCGAGGAAGCGCACCACCATATCGAAAGTCTCATAGGGGTGATGCAGCAGCATGTCCTTCTGACGGATCGCCGCAAACATGTCGCCGTCATGGTCCTGCACGCGCTCGGGGACGCGCGGGCTGAAGCTGGGCCATAGCAGATCCGGGCGCTCGTCGAGGATCAGTTCCTTGAGCGTCGAGATGCCCATGATGCCGCTGATTTCGACCACTTCGCCGCGATCCACATGCAGCTTGCCCATCACCAGGTCGCGCAGATCGTCGGGCGCGCCTTGCGAGAGTTTCAGCCGCACCACCTCGCCGCGCCGCCGCCGCTTGAGCGCCACCTCGAATTCGCGCACGAGGTCTTCGGCCTCTTCCTCGACCTCCAGATCGCTATCGCGCAAGAGCGAGAAGGTGCAGGAGCCCTGCAGCTTGTAGCCGGGAAAGAGACTGTCGAGCTGTGCCAGGATCAGCTCTTCCATAGGCAGAAAGCGCGCCGGATCGGTGCCGATGCGCACGAAGCGGTCGATCTGGCTGGGAATGGGGACCAGCGCATCTAGCTGGCGACCGCGCGTGTCTTCCAGCTCCAGCGCCAACGAGAACCCGGCATTGGGGATGAAGGGAAAGGGATGCGCGGGGTCAATCGCCAGAGGTGAAAGGACCGGAAAGACATTGTCGAGAAACCAGTTCTGCAGTCCCGCGCGGTCGGCCTCGGTCAGGTCGTCGCGCGACAGGATGACGATGCCTTCCTGCGCCAGCAGCGGGCGCAGGCCGACCCAGACCTGTTGCTGGTAGTCCATCAGGCGGCGGGCATCCTCGTCTATCAGCACGAGCTGTTCGGCCGGGGTCTTGCCGTCATCGGATTGCGTGGTGTTGCCCGCCCGTGCCAATTCGCGCAAACCTGCCACGCGCACAGTGTAGAATTCATCGAGATTGGCCGCCGAGATCGACAGGAAGCGCACCCGCTCCAGCAGGGGCACACGCGGGTTCACGGCCTCTTCGAGCACGCGCCAGTTGAAGGCCAGCCAGGACAGTTCGCGGTTGAAGAACCGTCCTGGACCGGTGATGTCGAGATCGGTCAGCGTAACGGCAGCCGGAAAGGGGGCATGCAGAAAATCCGCGCTCGGCGTGGTCAGCGCGGGCGCGGCCTGTTCGGCATGGGCAGTGCGAAGCGGGGTTTCATCGGTCATAACGGGTGCCGTAGTTCAGGGCCATGTCAGTTATATGACAGTTGGGGGGCTATTTGCGGGCCTGCAAGACAGGGGTGCCCGCTGAAAGCAGGGTCAGGCGACCTGCCTGGATATCGACGCGCAGACCATCGATACGGGGCAGGGCGGCCATGAACTGGCGTTCCTGCTGGTCGAGAGCTTCCGGACAGGCCATCCGCGTCATGGCGATGCGCCCGAAAGTCAGAATCCCCCCATACAGGTTGTAGCTGCCGATCAGCCGGTTGCAGCCCACTGTGGCGCTCATCCGGCCGTCGGGAAAGAACACCAGTTCAGTGCGCGAGGGAAAGAGCGTCGGGCTCTCGTCGATGCTTCTGATCATCCAGACCCCTGCCGTCAAATCGTCCTCTGGCCGCAAGATCTGACATTCGGTCAACTCGGCACCGTCAATCTTGACCAAGGCCCTGTCCCCCTGCATGTGCACCGAGCTTGCCAGATTGGCGGGATCGACATAAAGCGCGCCAGAGGCTGCGGGCTGTGCGTTGAGCGTCAGGACCTGTTCATTGATGCGCAAGCGCAGCGTGTCGGGCAGCAGACCGATTTCAAGAAGCGTATTGCCACAGGAGAGAAGCGACGCGGTCCCCATATGCGGCAGTCGCAGCGCCCGGATCGTGCCGAGCGACAGATCCTCGTCACCTGCGGGGATCTTCATCGGTTCGCTCAGCCAAAGCATGTCTTCGCCTGCGCTCAAACCCACGCGCAGCACCAGATCCGTGTCCTGCGGTGCCTCGATCGAAAAGGAAAACGGGCTTTGTCGCCCCTGGGTGACCACGCGCAGATCCCGCAGCGCTTCGTCGCTTGCATTGCTCAGGTCCACGATCATCACAGTCTCGTCTGGCAAAGCGATGCGTTCGAGCACCATGATCTCGCCCGTCAGGCTGCGGCTCTCTGCTGCCATGGCGGGCAGGGGGGCGATCGGGATCAGAAGGAAAATCAGGGCGGCAAGAAAGCGCAAAACGGGTGTCCTTTCAAAGTCATTGCCGCAATAGTGGCAGAAGTCCTGAGCACGCGCCAGCGCTCAGCGTGCGGGCATGTGCCGAGTTTAGCCGAAATCGAGTGACTTCTGCATGACATCTGCGGCAAGCTGGCGGGTGATTGGTGCCTTGCGGGCGAGCGCCTCTGCGTCCAGCGCCGCGACGATGCGTTGCGCGGCGGCAAGCGAGCGTTCCATGCGCGGCAGCAGGAAGGGAATCAGGTTGTCAGCGACGATCACCTGACGGTCGGCAAAGAGCTTGCCCAGAACCCCGGCAAGCAGGGCGTCATCGGGGGGCGCGACCGCGACATGGGGGGCAGCCTGCAAACGCGAGAGCAGATCAGGCAGCGCAATGCCCCAGTCGCGCACGGGCGTTCGTGCTGCGAGCAGCAGGCGGCCGCGCGCCTCGGCCAGCATGTTGTGGAGATGAAAGAGCGCCGTCTCTGCCTGCGCGTCGCCCGCCACTTGCGCAGCGTCATCGAGTGCAACTGCGCCGGACGCGGCCAGCTCGGTCAGATCGCGCGTGGCCAGCGTTTTGCCGTCCAGCAAGACCGCCTGATGTTGCGCGGCCCAGATATGCAGCAGATGCGTCTTGCCCGAGCCTGCTGGTCCGGTCACGATCAGCTTGCCCGCAGGCCAGTCAGGCGCATCGATCATGGCAATGGCCTGCGCATTGCAGGGCGCGATCAGGAAGCGCTCGCGGGCATGGTCTGCGGGCAGCTCCATAGGGATAGGCATCTGGCGGGGTCTTTGCATCAGGGCTCGTGCTCCCGCGCCGGGGGCGGGCCGTAAAGCGCGCTCTCGCGGTAGCGTGCAAGGCCGAAGCGCACGAGCACCCCGACCGAAGCCGCGACGGGCACCGCAATTAGCATGCCGGTAAATCCGAACAGCATCCCGAAGACCGAGACTGCGAATAACAGCCAGACCGGATGCAGCCGCACGGAATTGCCGACAATGCGCGGAACCAGAAAATTGCCCTCCAGCAGCTGCCCGATGGCGAAGACCAAGACGACGAGGCCGATACTGGCGGGCATCCCCCAGAATTGCCAGAGCGCCACGCCGATCGCCAACGCGCCCCCGATGATCGCGCCGATATAGGGGATGAAGGAAATCAGCCCGGCCACCACGCCGATCACAAGGCCGAATTGCAGTCCCACCAGCCCCAACGCGGTCGCATAATAGGCCGCAAGGATCAGGCAGACGGTCAGTTGGCCACGCACGAAGCCGGCGATGGTGCGGTCGATCTCCTGCGCAAGGTGACGGATTGCCGGGGCATGGGCGCGCGGCAGCAGATCATCCGCGCCCGCAACCACACGCGGCCAGTCGAGCATCAGATAGAAGGCCACGACCGGAGTGATGATCAGAAAGATGATGATGCTGACCAAGCCGGAGACCGAGCGCCAGACCCCTTCGGCCAGCAAAGCCCCGCGCTCGCGAATGGCGGTTCCGAAATTCGCCAGCGATGCCTGCAACGTATCTTCCAGCCGTGCCAGCTGGGCGAAGCGGCGTGTCAGACTGTCGTAGAGATCCGCAAACAGTTCGGGCGCTGCTTGGGTGAATTGCACTGCTTGTGCGACCACCGCAGGCACGATCAGCAATAGCGCTGTGCTGACCACTCCTAGGGCGGCCAGCATCAACAGCGTGACCGCCATTGGCCTTGGCAGGCCGAGCGCCATCAGCCGCCCGACCAATGGATTCAGGAAATAGGCAATGGCAGCCCCGGTCAGGAACGGGGCCAATGCCGGGCTGAGCGCCCAGAGCAGAACCGCAAAAACCACTGCCGCGATGGCCCAGTAGCGCAGTTGCAAATCCGGGCTCAGGGCCATGATCTCGCCTTTCCTTGGGGCTGGGCCGGGTCTGGCCGCGCGCTTAAAGTTTCATATGCCGCGCGCGTGCCCCGCGTTCAATGGCCGCCGCGTGCAGTCGGTCGATTTGCAGTTCGTGCCGGATTTCCTCCAGAAGGCGCAATTCGCTCTGATCCAGCCTGCCATCAGCGGCGGCGATGTCACAGGCCAGCGCGTAGGCCGTCTCGCTCAGCCGCGCGGGCAGGCTGTTGCGCACAAGCCCGAACAGCGCGTCGAGCCCGTCCTCCTCCTCGAACAGGTCGAAAACGGTCTGGGCGACCATCTTGATGCGGTCCGCATCGTATTCGCCAAACACCGGCAGGTGATTGACCAGGTTCTGGATCGCCACCAGCTCGGCGGTGCGCAGTTCCAGATCGGCGGCGGATACTGCGATCATCAGCGCGATCAGGCTGTCCTGGGGTGACAAAGAATGGGGCGGGGCCGGGGGCATGTCTGTGGTCCTTGTTGTGTTCTTGCGCCAGATTATTGACGCGGGCGGGCAGGGGCAATAGGAAGCGGGTCTGCACTGACACCCCCACAGAGAAGTGACCAGCCCCATGTCGACCTTGCGCGATGCTGCCCTCAGCTCGAAAGCCTGGCCCTTTGAAGAGGCCCGCAAACTCCTCGCGCGCTACAAGGGCAAGCCGCCCGAGAAAGGCTATGTGCTGTTCGAGACAGGCTACGGCCCCTCTGGCCTGCCCCATATCGGCACATTTGGCGAGGTCGCACGCACCACGATGATCCGCCGCGCATTCGAGGCGATCAGCGACATCCCGACGCGGCTGATCTGTTTTTCCGATGACGTGGATGGCATGCGCAAGGTGCCCGAAAATCTCCCTGACCCCGAAGCGCTTGCCGCGCATCTGCAAAAGCCGCTGACGGCAGTGCCCGACCCTTTCGGCACGCATGAAAGCTTTGGCCACCACAACAATGCGCGGTTGCGCGCCTTTCTGGACACGTTCGGGTTTGAATACGAATTCATCTCGGCCACGGAATTTTACAAATCCGGCCAGTTCGACGCTGTGCTGTTGCGCGCAGCCGAGCGCTATGACGCGCTGATGGAGGTGATGCTGAAATCCCTGCGCGAAGAGCGCCAGCAGAGCTATTCGATTTTCTTGCCGATCCATCCCGAAACGGGGCGCGTGCTCTATGTGCCGATGAAGCATGTGGACGGGGCGCGGGGTGAGATCACTTTCGACGATGAGCACGGGCGCGAATGGACCCTGCCGGTCACGGGCGGGCATGTGAAGCTGCAATGGAAGCCCGATTTCGGTGCGCGCTGGGCCGCGCTCGATGTCGATTTCGAGATGTATGGCAAGGATCATTCGACCAATACGCCGATCTATGACCGCATCTGCGAGATCCTCGGCGGGCGCAAGCCCGAGCATATGGTTTATGAATTGTTCCTTGACGAGAATGGCGAAAAGATCTCGAAATCCAAGGGCAATGGGCTGACCATCGACGAATGGCTGACTTATGCCGCAACCGAAAGCCTGAGCTATTACATGTTTCTCAAGCCGCGCACGGCCAAGCGGCTGAGTTGGGATGTGATCCCGAAGGCGGTGGATGAGTATCACCAGCAATTGCGCGCCTATTCTGACCAGACCCCCGAGCAACAGGTCGCGAACCCGGTCTGGCATATCCATGGCGGGGTCGTGCCAGAAAGCGGTATGGTGGTCAGCTTCGGGCTGCTTCTGAACCTCGTCTCTGTCGCGCGCGCGCAGGACAAGGCGACGCTCTGGGGGTTCATCCGCCAGTATGCGCCCGATGCAGCACCCGAGACGCATCCCGACCTTGATCAGGCCGCCGGTTTTGCAGTGCGCTACTTCCACGATTTTGTAGCGCCCACCCTGGTTTACCGCGCCCCGGACGCGGCGGAGCGCGCGGCGCTCACCGATCTTGCCGGGCGGTTGCGCGAAATTGCAGCGAGCGGCGCAGTCCCTGCAGATTATGCCGCAGAGTTCGACGCCCTGGGCGATGAGGTTTTCATGTCGGTCGTGCGCGACACGGGCAAGGCGCATGGTTTTGCCTCGCTCCGCGACTGGTTCAAAGTGCTCTATGAGGTGCTGCTTGGCGCAGAGCAGGGGCCGCGCTGGGGCAGTTTCATTGCGCTTTACGGCGCAGCAGAGACTGTCGCGCTGATCGAGAAAGCACTTGCGGGCGAACTCAACAACGATCAGGCGTGAGCGGTCGCGTGCGACGCTGACCGAACGGGCGTGCTTGCGACCGTTAGCGTGGTCAGGGCGTGAAAACAGCTACAGCCCTGCGTCCAGGTTGCCTAAGACGCGCGACGGCATCGTGTTTCGGTCGAAAAAAACCTCTAGATTTCAACAGGCTGCAGCAGGTGCAGGCCGGGCATGCTGCTCAGACTCTCGACGTCTTGTTCGTAGATCTCGGTCAGGATATCGACCTGCGCCTCGTCCCAATCTGTCGTGGTCAGATCAATCTCCAGCTTCTGGTCGTCGCAGAACTTGTCCAGAAATGCGGCGATGACATTTTGCCGGTGGTCTTCATCCACAGGCGGGGCATCGTTGAAATATTGCGCAAGCTTTTCGGCCGCACCTGCCACCATGACCGTATCGAACCAGTCAAAACTGCCTTCGAATTCGGTCTCTGGGGTGTGGCCGGAAATCTGGCGCAGCAGTTGGTGCCAGAGAAACGGCGTGTCCTCGTCGCACCAAACAGTGAGCTTCGCTTCCGGCCATGCCCGCTTGATCTGCTGCAGAACAGTCGACCAGCGCAGGTCTTCGGCGGAGATTTGCGACGCTTCCAGCCCTTTTTGCTGAGCGCGCTGCGACGACAGGAAGGCAGGGATGAAAGAGGCCGGATTGCGGATGGCAAAGAAGATCTCGACCTGGTGACCTGTGAAGATCTTGCGCAACGCGTCGATACGCCGGGCGGCCTTCGGGTAAAGCTGCACGCCGTCAAGCACATCAGGCAGGCGCGACAATAGGCTCGGTCCTGAAAACACCAGCCGCTTCGCATCCTCCGGCGTGTCGATTGCTTCGCAAATATGATGGAAGGCGTCGGGCGCGGCGGCGCCCGAACTTATGTGATTCGCAGCGTCCTTGATCAGGTCCAGATACTGTCGCGCGGGCGGGACGATGATCCCTTCGGCGCGGAGCATGTCGGCATTGGTTTGCAGACATTTCCTGAGCTGATTGTCGTCGGTCAGATGCGCCCCGAGATGCAATGCAATTTCCATAATGCTCGTGCCTTTTCTTGTTTTCGCAAGCAGTCCCACGATATTATGTCGCGCATTGGACGCGATTCCGACCATAATCTGACGAATGTTGCTTAATGATGAAAAAAACCATGTGGCGATGCGCAAAGCGCATTCGCGTGTTGAGCTGTCCTGGTTTTCGCTCTAAAAGACCGGAAGTGCCGGCTTAGCTCAGTTGGTAGAGCAGTGGTTTTGTAAACCGAAGGTCGGGGGTTCGAGTCCCTCAGCCGGCACCATAAAATATTCCTAAGACTCTGATTTTGAATGGTAAATCAAAGGCCTATCTTTGTTGTATTCCCCTAATTATACACCCTTTGCGCTTTGCTTGAGGGGCGCTTCGCGGCGTCAGTTTGGTCAAGATGAATAAAGTCGCGCCTGCATTTGGTTGGACGCTGCCTTGATCTGCGGGAGGCCACCCAGCCGAGTCTTCGCTTCTCCGACACGGCCGTAACGCCCCGTTGGGAATTGGCCCAGCTTCGTCGTTGCCAATTCTTGGCTCTGTTGCACAAATCCCGTGACTCCAGTGCGGTAGCTGGGCTGCATGAGCAGCCCCCAGAGGTGGTTCGGTTGATCTGCACAGGTTCCGGGCGTTTT
>REBU01000019.1 GCA_007692585.1 Paracoccaceae bacterium
CCCCCTGGCCCACCCAGTTCCGCGCAGCGCTGACATGGCGGCTCTATGACCGCGCACTGCTGATCGCTGTGGCCTATCCGGTATTGCTGCTGGTCGGGCAATGGGTTGTGACCGGGGAGGAGGGGCGTGTGGGCAGCTTTGTCTTGCTGCCAGCGGCCGGGTTCTTGCCCGAGCGCGCGCTCGTGATCGTGGTTTTGGTGATCTTTACAGCCGGATTTGTCGGGCGAACACTGGCGTCAGCCAGTCAGCGACCGACCTTGGAAAAGGTCGCTGACTGGCTGCCCTTGTTCGCATTCGCAGTCGCAGGCGCAGGCGCAGTCGCAATCGCAGTCGCAGGCGCAGCCGCAATCGCAGTCGCAGGCGCAGTCGCAACCGCAGTCGCATTCGCATTCGCAGGCGCAGGCGCAGTCGCAGTCGAAGGCGCAGTTGCAGTCGCAGGCGCAATCGCAATCGCAACCGCAGTCGCATTCGCAGGCGCAGTCGCAGGCGCAGTCGAATATCTCGACAAACGAGACCGCCCCCGCGCTGCACGGGCCTTGATCACAGGCGCTATATTGCTGCTCGCTCCGGTCCTCGCCCTGACCCTCGACTGGACCGCCACCCCCGAAGACCGCCGCAGCCTCTTCCTCTTCCTCGCCGTCCTCCCCCTCCTCAATGCCATCTTCGACGTGATCTCCTACGCCGCCACCCTCTCGCTCACCCGGCGCGGCCTGAAATCGCGCCTGCCGCTCCTCTGGGGCCTCGCCGATCTCGCCCTCGCCTGCGTGCTGTTCCTCGCCCTCGGCGCCACCCTCGTCGCGGCCATTCACGCCCTGAACCTGCTCGCCGGTGTCCCCTTCCTCGACCTGCCCGCGCTCTTTGATGGTGCAGCTCCTCCCAGTTGGGCCTATTTCTGGCTCTACGCCATGCTCTTCTCGACCATCCTGCCCACAGCGCTCCACGCCGCTCTCAGCCTGCTCGGCCTGCAAGGCATCTGGCCCCGCCCGCTGCGCCGCCATGTCGCCACATGGATCGACACGGCCCACACCCCCTTGACGAGCATCCGCGCCAGCCTCGCCCTTGGCCTGATCTGGACCCTGCCCGTCCTCACCATCATGGCCATCGCCGCCGCCCTCTGGTGGCTCAGCGCCGACACCTTCAGCTGGATTCTCAAACGCTATCTCGACGCCCTCATCTGGATCGCCACCGAATCACTCGCGGCCCTGTGATTGCGACATATCGTCATGTTTGCATCTTTGCATGTTTTCTGACACTCTCCGCAGTGCTGGACCGACTCAGCACAAACAGGAGTTTGACATGACGAAACAAATGATTCCCGCCGCAGCCCTCGCCGCCACGCTTTCACTCGGCCTCGCTGCCCCCGCCATGGCAGAAAACGCCGAAAAACTGGTCACCGTGGTCACTTCGGAAAACCCCCAGACGCAGCTCATGGCCATGGTGCTGACCGCACAAGCCGTCGAACAAGGCGCACAAACCCGCATCCTGCTCTGCGGCCCCGGCGGTGATCTGGCGCTGATCGACGCCCCAGAGACCGCCACCGCCCCGCAACCGCCCCGCGACGCAAGCCCGCAAGGCATGCTGCAAATGCTGATGGCAGGCGGCGTGACCGTCGAAGTCTGCGCGATCTACCTGCCGGGCATGGGCGCCGATGCCTCTGTCCTGATCGAAGGCGTGGGCGTTGCCCAACCGCCAGCCATGGCAGGCGCGATGCTCGATACGGATGCCCGCGTCTGGTCCTTCTGACCAGCCTTGGGCTTTCATCCTTGCCCAAATATCCTCAGGGGGTGAATTGACCGCAGGTCAAGAGGGGGCGCGAGCGCCCCCTTTACCCCGCCACGGTCGCGCGCGGCGCTGGACAATCACGCCGCACTTCGCGCGTGCGCAGCCCCGTCGCCACCAGCATGCAGCGATCGCGCGCCTCATAGTAATACCCGCGCGCATACCACATCACCGCGCGGTCAATATTCCCATCCGATAACAGCCAGGCCCCGCGCAGATACCGCCCGGCATATTTCAGGTTCGTCTCTGCATCGAGCAGATCTTCCGCCCGCCCCTGAAACCCCATCTGCTGCGCTGTCTGTGGCAGGATCTGCATCAACCCCCAATACGGCCCGTTGCGCGCATGCGCCCGGTAATCGCTCTCGCGCTGGATGACGCGGTGCAACAGCGCCTCGGGGATCTGATGCTCTCGCGCATATTGCCGGATCAACGCCCGCATGGCCGCGGTCTCGCCGGGATAAAGCGCCGCATTGCTTATCGCCGGGGCGGCCGCGCGGGTCACGTCCGGGCCGCGCTCGGCGCAGGCTGCAAGGCTGAGGGCCGCAATCAGCGGCAAGAGGGCACGGGTCATGTCTCAAAGGGCCTTTCGCAAAGCGGGAATCACGCCAATCTCATCAAGAGCGGCGTCCAACGGGGTGATCTGTGGGGTGTTTTCGGATTTGAGCTGGTCAAAGCGCGCGCGGAGTCGGGCTTTTTCCGCCCCCTTGCAATCATTCCAGGGCCGGCCCTGCAATCCCATTTCCAGCACATAATAGCCGATGAAATGCGGCCGGTGCCCCGATTGCAGCAGCCGTGCATAGGCCGCGTCGGTGCCCAGCGCGCGCAGCGCCTCTGCGCTGTGGATACCCACAGCCTCAAACGCCGCTTCCATCGCGGGGCCGAGATTGCGGATCGAGGAAATCGGCGTGGACATCAGGCTGCAGCAGTGGCACCCGTTCACGGGCTATTCACCATGCTGCTACTCCGGGACGCGCCACCGGCCTAGCCTTTTCAGCGCGACCCAGGGCGCAATCGGCGGGATTCAGCCAATAGGCGCAGGGTCAGATCAGCGCCCAATCCGTGTATCGGGCGGCGGGCACCGGGGCACTCGCATGGCGCGGATGGGCCGGGCGGGCATCTGCGCCGGGTTTCGGCGTCAATCCCAGACGGGTCTGGCCGAGGGTCTGATCACTGGCTTGGGGCTGACTGGGTCGCATGGCGGGGCTCCGAGAGGATAGATCCCTTCAGCAAGCCGCTCAAAAACGGCAAAATTGCGGCAAATGGCCCGGATTGTTGCGCGAACGCTGACAATCCCCCGGCCATTCGCGACAATTCCGCCACAGTCGCGGCTCAGACCAGCACGCCCTCGGGGCTGATGCGCCCACGCCCGCGCAGATAGGGATGCAGCGCTTCGGGCAGATCGACGCCGCCATCGGCGGTCTGGCCATTTTCCAGCACCGCGATCAGGCAGCGCCCCACCGCCACGCCCGAGCCATTGAGCGTGTGCAGAAATTCGGGCTTGCCCCCGCCCTCGGGCCGGAAGCGCGCAGTCATGCGCCGCGCCTGAAAATCCCCGCAGACCGACACGGACGAGATCTCGCGATACGTCCCCTGCCCCGGCACCCAGACCTCGATATCATGGGTTTTCTGCGCCCCGAATCCCATATCGCCGGTGCAGAGCACGATGGTGCGATAGGGCAGGCCCAGCCGTTCCAGCACTGTCTCAGCGCAGCGCGTCATGCGCGCATGCTCGGCCAGACTGTCTTCGGGCGCGGTGATCGAGACCATCTCGACCTTCTCGAACTGGTGCTGGCGCAGCATGCCGGTCGTGTCCTTGCCCGCACTGCCCGCTTCCGACCGAAAACACAGCGTATGCGCGCAAAACCGCAAAGGCAGCGCGCTCGCGTCAAGAATCTCACCAGCGGCGAAATTCGTCAGCGTCACTTCGGATGTCGGGATCAGCCACCAGCCATTCGTCGTCTGATAGCTGTCCTCGGCGAATTTCGGCAATTGCCCGGTGCCATACATCGCCGCATCGCGCACCAGAACCGGGCTGTTGACCTCGCGCAAGCCATGTTCCTCGACATGCAGATCGAGCATGAACTGCGCCAGCGCCCGATGCACGCGCGCGACCGCGCCGCGCAACACCACGAAGCGCGACCCCGAGAGTTTTGCCGCCGTAGCAAAATCCATATCCGCCGCCACGCCCTTGATCTCGAAATGCTCTTTGGGCTGGAAATCGAAGGCGCGCGGGGTGCCCCAGCGCTTCAGTTCGACATTGTCGGCCTCATCCGCACCCTGCGGCACCTCACCCAGCGGCGTGTTGGGCAATGTCGCCAGCAATTCCGCCAGCCGCGCATCGCCCTGCCGCGCGTCTTCCTCCAGCGCTGCAATCTCGGCCTTCTTCTCGGCCACCAGCGCGCGCAGCCGGGCAAATTCCGCCTCATCGCCGCGCGCCTTGGCCGCGCCCACCTCTTTCGAGGCCGCATTCTGCGCGGCCTTCGCAGTCTCGGATTGCACAATCGCGCTGCGGCGCGCCTCATCAATCGCCAGCACCTCAGCGGCGCGCGGCTCCAGCCCCCGGCGCGCAAGCGCCGCGTCAAAACCAGCGGGATTGTCGCGAATGGCGCGGATATCGTGCATGAAAACCTCTCAGAGCGTTGCAATCGGCCCGGCCCTTATGCCGCAAGCCGCGCCGGGGCGGAAGTCCCAAGCTGATGCGCCCATGGTGACGCAAGGACAATCACGCGGGCGTGATTGACCTTTCCCTGCAACCCGCGCTATCGTCGCACCAGCCAAATGCCATACAGGAGCTGCCCCAATGGATGGCAATCCCCCCGCAGCATCTGCGGGTGACGCGTCACCGCAGGTGACCGGCCTTTTTGACCGCCCCCTGTTCTCCGATCCCGAAGCCCGCGCGCTGTCCCATGTCGGCGTGATCGATGTGGGGTCAAACTCGGTGCGGCTTGTGGTCTTTGACGGCGCCGCGCGCAGCCCGGCCTATTTCTTCAACGAAAAAGTGCTTTGCGGGCTGGGGCGCGGGCTGGTCGATACCGGGCGGTTGAACCCCGAAGGTCGGATCCGCGCTCTGGCCACGCTGAAGCGGTTCGCGCTGCTGGCGCAAGGCATGACGCTGAGCAATCTGACCATGGTCGCCACGGCAGCGATGCGCGAAGCCGAAGACGGACCGGAATTCTGTGCGCAGGTCGAAGCCGAAACCGGCCTGCGCATGCGCGTGATCGACGGCGAGGAAGAAGCCCGCCTTTCGGCCCAGGGCGTGCTGACCGGCTGGCCCGAAGCCGAAGGGCTGGTCTGCGACATTGGCGGCAACAGCATGGAACTTGCAGTGATCGGCAAAGGCCGCGTGCATGAAGCTGTAAGCTCGGGGCTGGGGCCGTTCCGCCTGCAACAGGTGGGCGGTGGCAAGAAAGGACTGCGGCGGCATGTAGGCGATGTGCTCAAGGGCCTGGGCGATCATGTCGGCACCCATCACGATGCGCTCTATCTGGTCGGCGGCTCCTGGCGCGCGATTGCCCGGCTGGACATGGAGCGACGCAATTACCCGCTAAAGGTGCTGCATGAATACGCATTGACCCCAAAATCCATCCGCAAGACCATCGACTGGATCGCAGATCAGGACATGGACCGGCTGCGGTCGCTCACCGGGATTTCCGGCGAACGCATGAGCCTTGTGCCGCTCGCCTGTCAGGTGCTGCGCCAGCTCGTCCATGTCTTCAGCCCCAAACAGGTCTATATCTCCAGCTACGGCATCCGCGAAGGCATCCTCTATGAGCAGATGCCCGACCAGCTGCGCCATCGCGACCCGCTGATCGAAGCCTGTCATTTCATGGAGCATTCCAGCGCCCGCATCCCCGGTTTCGGCAAGAAGCTCTTTGACTTTCTGCTGCCTCTGTTCCGGGGCCGCCCGCCCGAGCGGCTGCGCCTGATCCGCGCGGCCTGTCTGCTCCATGACGTCAATTGGCGCGCCCATCCCGATTACCGGGCGGATGCCTGCTTCGACACCACCACGCGCTCCAATCTGGGCGGCCTGGATCATCCGGGGCGGGTATATCTGGGCATCGCGCTGATGTATCGCTACAAGACCAATGGCATGCGCCCGCGCATCAAGGAAATCGCGTCACTTCTGTCGGAAAAGGACGTGGCCGAAGCCAAGATGCTGGGCCGCGCACTGCGTTTCGGGGCCATGTTCTCGATGGAGGGGCCACAGAATGCGGGCGAATTGCGCCTCTATCCCAAGAAAGCCGTGCTGGAACTGATCCTGGAGCGGGAAATGCAGGCGCTGTTCACCGAAGTGGCCGAACAGCGTTTCACAGCGCTCGCCAATCAGATCAACGCCGAGGCCAAGGTGCGCGTCAGGCGCGGGCCTGCCCCTGATCACAACTCGAAAGGACTGCCCGCCTCCTGATCCTCCGGCGGCGGCGCGATCTCATCGGGGTCACGGCGGCGCAGCAGGATATCGCCATTGGGCAACACTTCGGGCGGGTGATACTGGGTCATCCCGCGCATCTGGTCGAGGAAATTCTGCACCTGCGGCTCCAGCGCGTCCAGCCCACGCTCCAGATCGCGCAGCTGCGGCTCGATCTCGGTCATGAAGCCGCGCAGCATCCGCTCCATCAGATCAAAGAACGGCTGCGCAGGACCGTCTTCGGCAGGCGGCGATGCGTCGGGCTCTGCACGCAGCGGCGCAGCAAAGCTGATGCAGACGACAAGCGCAGGGATCAGGGCAAAACGTGTCATGGGGCAGCATATAGGGACGCGCTGGCCTGCACACCAGAGGCGGCGCATCTTTTGCCCCCGTCACGCCGCGTGCCGGGCGCGGATTTCTTCCCAGGCGGCGTTGAGATCGCGCAACCTGTGCTCGGCAATCGCCACCGCTTCGGGCGGCACCCCGCGCGCGGCCAGACGGTCGGGATGGGTCTCACGCACGGCTGCGCGATAGGCATCACGGATCTCGCCCAGCGGCGCATCGGCGCTGACGTCAAGCACCTCATAGGGATCCGCCGGCAAATCGCCCACGAAGCGCGCGCGCAAACAGCGGAAACAGCGCTCTGTCAGGCCGAAGATGCGCGCCGTCTCGGCCAGAAAGGCCTCTTCCTGCGGATGAAAGCCGTTATCGGCCATCGCGACCTCAAAGAGCCCCTCCATCAAATCGACGAGCACCGGATCACCGGGCGCAAACATCGCGGCGATCTTGCGCGCATAAAGATCATAGCCCGCGACATCCTGCCGCGCGAGATTGAACACCCGCGCTGCGTCGCGCTCATCTTCGGGGGCGATATAGAAGACGCGGCGGAAGGCCGAAACCTCGCCGCGCGTGACCTGCCCGTCGGCCTTGGCAAGCTTTGCCCCCAGCGCGATCACCGCGATGGTGAAGGCAACTGTGCGTTCGGGCGGCTTGCGCAACCGCTCGAAAACCGCGCTGAGCGGTTCGCCCTCGCGCAGCGCTTTGAGCGCGTCGGTGATGCGGGTCCAGATCGACATGGGCGGCACCCTATCAGGGCGCGAAGGGAATTGCAGCAGGTCAAATCGCCCTGCAAACAGGATTTTCCGCATCGGCGCAGGGGCATGAAGGGCACTTCGGATACGGGTTTTGGTGGCGCCGCCTTGCGCAGGACCAGCATCGCCGGTCGCCGCGGCAAGGGGCACTTGGAGGGCGGCCGCCCTCCAAACCACCCGCTTCAAGGGGGTATACATACCCCCTTGAAAATCCCCCGTGGATATTTGGGCAAGGATGAAACCCAATGGCGGGCGCGTCAGCCTGTCGCCGCGAGTTGCTGACGGCGGCCGACCAGTTCCTCGGCCACGAGAAAGGCCAGTTCCAGCGACTGGCTCGCGTTGAGGCGTGGGTCGCAGGCCGTGTGATACCGCTGGGAGAGGTCTTCATCCGTGACCGCGCGCACGCCGCCCGTGCATTCGGTGACATCCGCGCCGGTCATTTCAAAATGCACCCCGCCTGGGATCGTGCCTTCGGCATTATGGATGGCGAAAAACTCGCGCACTTCGCGCAGCACCTGATCGAAGGGCCGGGTCTTGTAGCCTGAGGAGGATTTGATCGTGTTGCCATGCATCGGATCACAGGTCCAGAGCACATTCGCGCCCTCGGCCTCGACCGCGCGGATCAGGCGCGGCAGATGATCGCCCACCTGCCCGGCCCCGAAACGCGCAATCAGCGTCAAGCGCCCGGACTCGTTTTCGGGGTTGAGCGCGGCCATCAGGCGTTTGAGGTCATCGGCCGTGATCGAGGGGCCGCATTTCAGCCCGATGGGGTTTTGCACGCCACGGCAGAATTCGACATGCGCGCCGTCCACCTGCCGGGTGCGGTCCCCGATCCAGATGAAATGGCCTGAGCCTGCCACAGGCAGACCGGAGGTCGAATCGATCCGCGCCAGAGCTTCCTCATATTCCAGCAGCAACGCTTCATGGCTGGTGTAGAAATCCACCGTCGCGAGATCATCATTCGTCTCGGAGGTGATGCCAGCTGCGGTCAGGAAATCGAGCGTGTCGGTGATGCGGTCGGTCATCTCGCGGTAGCGCTCGGCCTTCTCGCCCTCGGCAAAGCCCAGCGTCCAGGAATGGACACGGTGCATATCGGCAAAGCCGCCCTTGGAGAACGCGCGCAAGAGGTTCAGCGTGGCCGCCGCCTGCGTGTAGCCCTGCAACATGCGCGCCGGATCGGGGATGCGCGCTTCAGGCGTGAAATCGAACCCGTTGATGATATCGCCGCGGTAGCTTGGCAATTCGCGCTCGCCCACCTGCTCCATCGGGGCCGAGCGGGGCTTGGCGAACTGGCCGGCCATGCGCCCGACCTTGATCACCGGCACTTTCGCGCCGTAAGTCAGCACGATCGCCATCTGCAACAGCACCTTGAACGTGTCGCGGATGCTGTCGGCCGTGAAACCCGCGAAGCTCTCGGCGCAATCGCCCCCCTGCAGCAGGAAAGCCTCGCCCTTGGCCGCAGCGCCCAGCTTGCGCTTGAGCGCGCGCACTTCGCCCGCAAAGACCAGCGGCGGGTATTTGGACAGCTGCGATTCCACCGCATTGAGTGCTGCGAGATCCGGATAATCGGGCATCTGGATGCGCGGGCGCGTGCGCCAGGTCGATTTCGTCCAGCCATGGGTCATGGGAAGCCTCCGGGTCTGTCAGGTCATTGTTCAAGCCGTGTTAGCGGTCGCATGTCCGCCGGGGCCTTCTATACAAAGAGGCTGGGACGCATGCAAACACGATTGCTCTTGCCTGCGCAGACAAAACTTGATTGTGTCGCGCAGATCGTTCCGGTGTGCGGCCTTCCCATGAGTTCCTTGAATACGACGCCAGCAGTCAGGCAAGATCAGCGGGCACGCCACCATGTGGTCTTTCTGATGCTGGACCGCTTCACGCTGATGGCCTTTGCCGCCGCGATTGAACCCTTGCGGCTGGCCAATCGCATGTCGGGCAAAGCGCTCTATGACTGGCGCCTGATCTCCGAGAGCGGGGCGCCTGCGACCTGCTCGAACGGGACCGTCATCACTGTCAGCGGGGCCTTGGGCGATATCCCCAATGATGCGCTGATCGTGGTCTGTGGCGGGGTCGATGTGCAACGCGCAACCACACCCGGCGTGCTGTCCTGGCTGCGCAAACGCGCGCGCTACGGCAATCCGATTGCGGGCATCTGCACGGGCGCCTGGACATTGGCCAAGGCGGGGCTGCTCGACGGGCACCGCGCGACGATCCACTGGGAAAACCACGATGCGCTGATCGAGGATTTCCCCGAGGTCGCGCTGACGAAATCCATCTTCGTGATCCATGGCAAACGTCTGACCTCGGCGGGCGGGACTGCGCCGCTCGATCTGATGCTGACGCTGATCACCAATGACGAGGGCACCGATCTCGCGCATGCGATTGCCGATCAGCTGATCTATTCCGCCATCCGCACCAATCGCGACACGCAGCGCCTGTCGATCCCGGCGCGCATCGGCGTGCGCCACCCCAAGCTGGCGCAGGTCATCGCGCTGATGGAAAACCATATCGAAGATCCGATCAGCCCCGCCGATCTGGCCGATCAGGTCGAGATGTCCACACGCCAGCTCGAACGTCTGTTCCGGCGCTACCTGAACCGCAGCCCGAAACGCTACTACATGGAATTGCGGCTGGAACGGGCGCGCAACCTGCTGATGCAGACCGACATGAGCGTGATCAGCGTGGCGCTGGCCACAGGGTTCACCTCACCCTCGCATTTCTCGAAATGCTACCGCGCCCATTACGACACGACGCCCTATCGCGAGCGTGGGGCCCATGCCAGCCCGCAGGACGCAGAAGACTAGGCGCAAACCCGTGCGATTTGCGGCCTGCGCCTGACCTTACCCCCGGCCCAGTGTCATAGTCAGGCCCTGTGTCACAGTCAGGCCCTGTGTCACAGTCAGGCCCTGTGTCATGGTCAGGCCCTGCGTCACAGTCAGGCCCTGTGTCACAGTCAGGCCCTGTGTCATGGTCAGGCCCTGCGTCACAGTCAGGCCCAGTGTCATAGTCAGGGTCAGAAATCGACGATCTCGGCATCGGCGACCAGTTCCTGCAGCCGCAGATCCGCCATCGCGCTCAAACGCTGCTCGAACACCATGTTGCGCATCCGGTTGTCCGACGGCCGCTCGTCAAATTGCAACTCGCGCGCGCAGAGCATCAACACGACCAGATTGCCGCCTTCGGTCGTATTGGCCGAAATCTCGCCGCGATCAAGCCGCGCCAGCTCCAAGGCATCCGAGGGCGCAATCTCGCGCATCAGCGCCTCACGCTCGACCAAGGCAGCTTCCGGCAGCCCACGCGCAAACGGGCCCAGCCCCGCGCAACTGTCGACCTGCCCGCGCATCTGCGCCACACGGGCCAGGTTCTCATCACTGCGCCCACCGGGCAAGAGCAGCCGCTGGTAGCTCACCTGCACCCGGTCTGCGGGAATGTCACGCGTGCTTTCCATCGCGCGCAGCTGGAAAAACGCAATCGCGCCGCCCAGCTCCAGCGGGCCGATGATCTGCCCGGCGCGCGCGTCGCGCAGCTGCGACGCGATCGGTGCGGGCAGGTTTTCCAGCGCAACCCAATCGGGCAGCCGCCCGCCCTGATCGCGCGTTCCCGCCAAGGAGAATTCCCGCGCAATCGCCGAGAACTCCTCGATGCTGCGCGCCGCGCGGATCATGCCGATGATCTCGGCCACAGGTTCGGCAAATTGCGGATCTGTCGGCAGGAAGATCTCCGACAGAAGCACCCGCTGCCGGCCCAGAATCGCGGCTGTGTCACGCGCGCGGGCGATGTCAGCAGTGGACACCGCCACCAAGGCGGGCAGTTCCTGTCCCACCAGCCTGCGCCACAACAGCCCAGCCTCCACGAAGCCCTCGAAGGTCGCGCGATCCACTCCCAACTCGCCCAGCACCGAGACCAGCTCATCGGCGGTCAACTCGGCACGCGATGCGAATTCCGCCATGCCCTCGCGGATCTCGTCGCGATTGGCGCGGACGTTGCGCCGCTGGGCATAATCGCGCTGCACGGCTTCCTCGGTCAACCGCTGCAACGCCTCAGTGCGCATATCCGCGCCGCCCGCATTCAGCGCTTCCATGAAGCGCATCCGCTGGTCCAGATCATAGGCGGTGATCACACGGTCATTGACCTTGCGCACGGGCGAGAACTGGGTCTGCGCGCCCAGCTCCGCCAGCATGCCGCCCCAGATCCCCAGTGCCAGCCCCAAAACAGCGACACATTGCGTGACTACAGACCTCTGGAAAATGCGCATCAAACCTGTCCGTTTCCTTGTCCTGCCCAGTTGCGCGGGCGTTCCTCCGGGGCTTACACGCTTCACGCGCGCTTGTCATCAGGGCGCACCGGCTTTGGCCCCTCAACGCGCGACGCCTTGCCCGAAAACGTCACGGCTGGTCGGCACAGGCACGGCGCGCGCGGGTGGGATTGCCGCCAATGCCCAGCAGATCCAGATTCAGCCCGAAGCTCGTGCGCCCGCCCGTGCTGCTGGCCGCATCAAAGCGCCGCTCGACCCCCATTTCGACGCGCAGACAGTCATTCTGATAAGTCAGCCCGACCTGCGCGCGCGCAAGCTGCTGTTGGGTCACGTCATAGCGCCAGCCGATCTGGCCTGTCCACAGATCGGTGATCTCGCGCGAGCCCTCGAAACTCCATTCCGAAGCCGTACCCGACCGCGCTTCAAAGTCATTGCGCAGGATGCGCATGTAACTGGTCGAGATCGTGTAGCCCGGCGCGGTCCAGTCCAGCTCCAGGCCCGTGCGCTGCAGCGCCAGACCGTCGTCGAAATGCGAGCGATTGCTCAGGCTCAGCCCGTCGGCCATATCGACACTGACCGCTACCAGCCAATCCGATTGCCGCCCCGCAAGCGGTGTCGCATCCGAAAACTGCCCCAGATCCGCGCCGCGCCAGACCCGGCCCAGCGTCAGCCTGCTCGACCATCCATCCGGGTCATGCCGCGTCCAGCTGATCCCCAGATTGCCGCGCAGACCCGCCTCGCGGATATCGCGCCCGGCAAAACGGTCGAGGCTGAACAGATTGCCCTCATCCAGCTCCGGCATCCGGCTGGCCTCATTGGGCAGGTCAGGCCGCCGGTCACGGCCCCAGATCACCTGCGCCACAGGCTCGATCACATGGCTGACCCCGTCCGCATGACGCCGCACCAGCGGCCAGCGCAGCTCGGCCATGACATTGGGCGTGACCCGCGTCACGGCCCGGTCAAACACCCCGCCCGTATCCGACAGCCGGATGTGATCCAGCCCCAGATGCAGCGCCCCCGCGCCCAGCACGCCACCGGGCAGGATCGCATCGCGCCGCCAGTCCAGATCGAGGCTCACGCGCTCCGTCTGGCGCGGGCGCGGCCCGGCCCCAAAGCCCGGCAGCGGCTCGGGCAACCCGACAAACGCCCTGCTGCGCCGATGCACATGCGCTTCCAGCCGCAGCCCCGCGACCCCGCCCAGCCCCGGCACATCGCGGCGATGCTCGATGACGGCCTGCCCGACCTGATTGGGAAGCTCGGCATTGGTGTCCCGCAGCCGCAGCGAGCGGAATTGCAACAGCTGCGCGCGCGCGCGCGTGTCGCGCGTGATGCGTTCCAGCGTGATATCTGATGTCAGCCGCGGCTCACCGCGCCCGTAATCCTCCAGCACCCCGCGATCGGACGGCGCGATCAGATTGAAGCGCAGCTGCGTGCCGCGTCCCAGCGCGAAATCGCCGCTGGCCTGCGCGAACCCCCGATTGCGGTCGGGGCGGATCGCATCGCGCGCCACCAGCCCGCCCAGCTCCAGCCGCCCGGTCGCAAAGGCCTGCCGATAGCGCAATTCCAGCGCCCGCGTCCCGCGCGTGGCCACAAAGGGCGTGAGCAGCAGATCGCGATCCGTGCCCAGCACGATGAAATACGGCGCGCGCAGGCCCAGCCCATGGCCCGTATCGAAGCTGAACCGCGGCGCAAGAAAGCCCGTCGCGCGGGTCAGGCGCGGATCGGGCACCCGCAGGCGCGGGACATAGAGCACCGGCAGACCGAACAGGCGCAGCTGCGCATTCTCGAAATGGACCTGCAGATTTTCCTCGTCATGCACCACACGGCGCGCCCGGATTTCCCAGAGCGGCGTCGGACGCTCAGCGCAGATCTCACAGCTTGACGCGACGACCGAAGTCATCTCGGTGAACCGCTCGTCCAGCCGTTCGACCCGCGCCGCCGCGATCTGCAATTGCTGGTCAAACACCACCCGCGCCGAGCGGATCAGCCCGCGCTGCAGCCCGTCCGACAGCTCCGCCCCATCGGCAAGGATCACCACATCCGCGCCGTCACTGATCACCAGCGGCCCCTCGATCACCAGCTGGTCGGTGGTCCGGTCATAGCTCACCCTGCGCGCCTGCAACCGCGTCGTGCCAAACAGCGCCTCGACATTGCCCTCGGCAATCAGGCGGCTGGCACTGTCGATGAACACCCTGTCGGCCAGCAGCGTCGCCATATCCTGCGCCTGCGCCCGCGCCAGCGGCAGCGCCGCCAGCAGAACCGCAAGCCCGAGCCCAAGCCAGGCCCGCAGGGCGCAAGCGCGCAGGCGCCGCGTCACCCTTCCTCCAGATTCAGCATCAGACCAATAGCCAGTAACATTGTTGCAACAGGCAGACCCCATGCTGCCAAGAGCACGGGAATCTGTCCACTTTCCCCAAGAACCTGCGCGAAGTTACGCAGAAAGAACAAGGTGAATCCAGCCAGAATCGTCGCCAACGCCCGCAAGCCCGCCCCGCCTGCGCGCATATGATGGATGCTCAGCGCCAGCGCCAGCAGCATCATCCCCGCCAACAGGATCGGCAGCGCCAGCTCCATCTGCAACCGCATCCGGTGTTCGAGCGCGGCAAACCCCGCGCGCTCCAGCGCGGAGATGAAGCCGGGCAATTGCGCCAGCGGGATCGCGCGGACGCGCGCGAAACTGTCGCGGATCTGCTCAGGCGTCAGATCCGTAGGCAGGGCCAGCGCGTCGAAGCGCTGCGCCGCCGCTTCGGGGTTGAGCTCGGAGAGCGACCAGAGCGTGACCTCGCTGAGCTGCCACTGACCGGGCTGCAACTGCGCCCGACCGGCGCGCAAACGCGCGGTCAGCCCCGCGCTCTCATGAAACACCAGAAAAGTCACATCATGCAGGATCGTGCCCGTGGCTTCAGCACTCTGGGCCGTGATCACGGTCTGGCCGGTCGCATCCGCCTGACGCAGCCACAGCCCGTCCTCGATCAACGCCGCTGTGCTGATCGTGCGCCCGCGCAACTCCGCCTGAAGCCGCGCATATTCCTGCGAGGCCGTCGCCACCAGCGGATTCATCACCGCGACGAAGCCCGCGCTTGCCACCATCACCCCCAGCACAGGCCAGACCACCAGCCGCGGCAGCGACCGCCCCGTGGCGCGGATCACCACGAATTCCGACGACCGCGACCAGGCCAGCCCCACCCACATCCCCGACAGCATCAGGATCAGCGGCGCGATCTCGTAAAAGCTCTCGGGCAGATTGAGCAGCGACAGGCGCAGGATCCGCGCAAAGCCCGGCGATTGGGTGGCCAGCCTGCGCATCTGCTCGACCATATCGAGCAGCAACAGCATGCTCAGGAAAATGCCGGTCACCATCGCGAAGGTGACGGCCAGCCGCCGGGTCAGATAGCGCGCCAGGATCATCCCCGCACCCCGCGCCGCCGGCTGGCCCAGCCGACCATCGCCGCCATCACCGCCAGCCCCATCCCCACAGGCACGAAAGCCAGCCCGGCGCGCGAGGCATCGCGCAGCGCCACCCCCGAGGTCGCATTGCCGACCAGCTGGATCACCGCCAGCGCCACGATGGCCCCCAGCACCTGCCGCCACGCGCCCAGCCTGCTGAACTGGCCCAGATACACGGCCGCAAACCCGATCAGCGCTGTCACCAGCGCCAGCAATGGCTGCGCATGGCGCGACATCAGCTCGAACCGCGCTTCCGCCAGCGTCATCCCCATGGCCGCGAAACTCTCCTCATCGCCCGCCAGCAAGTCGCGCGTGGGCAATTCACGCACATCCGCGCGCCGCCCGGCTGGCCCGATCAGCCCGCCCATGTCATAGCTCAAATCATCGAAACTGACCGTGGTCAGCCGCCCCGTGGCCTCGGTATAGATCAGCACCACGCCTTCGAGCATGATCAGCACCGGTCCCTGAGGACCGGGTGCCAGCAGGGCCGAGGCCGCGTTATATTCGATCCGCGTGCCGGGCTGGCGCGTGTCGGACAGAAAGATATCGATCAACCGGCCCTCGGGCGTCACATCGCGCAGAAACACCACGATCCCGTCGGCAGGCTCCAGAAATTCGCCCGCGCGCAGAAACCGCGCCGTGATGTTTTCCGCAATCTCGACCTGCCGTTCGGTCAGCTGCGCACGCGCAAGCGGCATCAGCACATGCATCAGCGCGGCCAGCATCAGCGCGACCAGCAGGCCGAACACGGCGACAGGCCGCAACAAGCGCAGATAGGACACACCGATCCCCTGCAGCACCACCATTTCATTGTCGCGGGTCAACCGGATCGCGACATAGACCGCCGCGGCGAAAGCCGAAAGCGGCAGCACGATACGGATCACATTGGGTAGGGTCAGCGCCGAGAGTTCGAGAAACACCCAGAAGCTCTGCCCGTCCCCGATCAGCGCATCAAAGAGACGTGCCGCGCGATTGACCCAATAGACCGAGACCAGCACCAGCGAGAAAAAGGCAAAAACGACCAACAGTTGCGCCAGAAGATATCTGTCAATCCGACTCACGCTGATGTCCTGTCGCAACAAATCCAAGGGGTCAGTTTATCCCGCGCTTGCGCAGAAAGGAAGCCGGGG
>REBU01000009.1 GCA_007692585.1 Paracoccaceae bacterium
ACATCCAGATCATCGCAAGACGCAACGGACGCGTCACCGTCGATGGCCTGGCCAGGCATTTCGATGTGACTGAGCAGACGATCCGTCGCGATCTGTCCGAACTTGCGGATCAGGGCAAGCTGCAGCGTGTGCATGGCGGCGCGATCCTGCCCTCCACGATTGCGAATATCGGCTATACGGACCGGCGCGACCTGAACGAAATGGGCAAAGCCGCGATCGCCCGCGCTGTCGCGCGCGACATCCCCAATGGGTGTTCGCTGTTTCTCAATATCGGCACGACCACCGAAGCCGTTGCCCGTGCCCTGCTGGGCCATCGCGATATCATGGTGCTGAGCAACAACCTGAACGTGGCTAATATTCTTGTTGATAACCCGAATTGCGAGATCATCGTGGCGGGCGGGCTGTTGCGCCGCGCAGATGGTGGGCTGGTGGGCACCGTCACGACACAGGCCATCCAGCAGTTCAAATTCGATATCGCCGTGATCAGCTGTTCGGCGCTTGATGAAGATGGCGACATGCTCGATTTCGACATTCAGGAGGTGGGCGTCAGTCAGGCCATTCTCCGACAGGCGCGTCGCAGCTTTCTGGTTGCGGATCATTCCAAATTCCACCGCCGCGCCCCGGCCCGGATCGGATCGCTCGCGCAAATGAACAGGTTCTACACCGACGCACCCCTCTCGGAGACACTGGCGAAAGCCTGCGACGGATGGGGCACGGCAGTGAGCATTGCTGCGCCAGCACCGCCGCTATGAATCATCTGGCGCGCTGCTGAACCTGCGCGCTGCACTCGCGCCGTCTGACGAATCAGCACCCGCGCCTGTACTCTTGATCGCCAGCCTAGACTGCCAGGATCAGCCGCAAAGCGATGGCCCACATCAACAATGCGATCCCGCCCTCCAGTCGGGGTTGATGCCGAGACAGGCTTGCCGCAGCACGAGGCTGCAGAGCTCGCGATAGCCGGGCACGTCGCTGTTCATCCGCGGCCAGATCGTCGTTCTGCCCGTGGCCTGGCTCGCCCATCAGCACAACGACCTCGCCGCGGATGCCGCCCTCGCGGCGCTCGCCGCCGAAAAGGTCGGGTTTGTCGATGCGGAGGCGTTTGCCCCCGGCACCGGCATTGCTGGCGGCGCTGGTCGCTTCGAACATCTCGACCGATTGTGCCGGGAAGCTCAGCGCCTCGGGCAGGACGGACCAGCCGGTGACATCAGTGGCAGCATCATAGGTCAGGAGTGAAGCCCGCGCGTGTGGGCCACGCGCGCAGCGCGTCCGTGGCGCGCAGGCGGGGGCCGTCCAGCAGGTTGGCATGAGGCAGCAAGACCGCACCGGGCAGATGGCCGCCGCGAGCATTGGATTTCAGATCGCGGCCAAGGTGCTCGGCCTCGGTGCGTGCATCGAAGACGGTCTCGGTTTCCAGCGCGGTCTTCAGGCGGGCGCGATCCATCAGCCCGACGCGCCCGCTTGCCGGCGTCAGGTCAGCGGCGCGCGGATCGGGATCTGTGCCGGACAGGACGGACGCCTTCACCTCCGGCCAGCCGCCATTCAGGATGACCGTCGGCAGGCCGAAGTACTGCAGGATGAACCAGACGCGCGCAGCCTCGGTCATCCGTCCGTCGTCGTAAACGCCTGCGACAGTCCCGGCGCCAAGGCCCAGCGACTGTGGCGCATCTGACCAGAAGTCTGTATTGGCAAAGCCCCCCCTCGGGCGTTCGGGCCGCAGCGATCCAGTCCTCGATCGGCACGCGCACCGCGCCGGGGGCGTGGCCCGCCTCGAAGGCGCCTGCGTCGCGCACGTCCAGCAGACGCAGCGGGGAGGTGACCTCCTCAGGGTCGATCACGGGCGTTCCTGTCTTGTCAGCCTGCCTTCCTGCCTTCGAGAAACGCCTTCACCACCAGCGCCACGATGGCGATCAGTGTCAGGGTCGATGCCGCAGCGAAGGCCCCCACTGCGTTTAGGACGTTGAACAGTAGCTCGACATGTAGGGGCAGGGTGTTGGTCTGGCCGCGGATGTTGCCCGAAACGACCGAGACGCCGCCGAACTCGCCCACTGCGCGCGCTGTGCACAGGACCGCGCCATAGAGTAGCGCCCATTTTATGTTGGGCAGCGTCACGCGGGTGAAGATCTGCCAGCCGTTCGCGCCCAGTGTGACCGCGGCCTGTTCCTGCTCGGTGCCCTGGGCCTGCATCAGCGGCAGCACCTCGCGCGCGACAAAGGGCGCGGTCACGAACATCGTCACCAGAACGATGCCGGGCATCGCGAACATCACCTGCCGGTCGTTGGCCTGCAGCCACGGCCCCAGCAGCCCTTGCCGACCATAGAGCAGCAGATAGCAGATCCCCGCAATGATCGGCGAGATCGAAAAAGGGATCTCGATCGCGGTGACGAGAAGCCCGCGCCCCGGAAACTTGTGCTTGGCCACCGCCCAGGCGGCGGCGATGCCGAAGGCCACGTTCAGCGGCACGACGATGATGGCGACAATCGTGGTCAGCCAGATCGCGTGCAGCGTCATCGGGTGTGCGGCCAAGGGAGGCGCGCGTGCGACAGGGTTTGTGGCGTCTGAGCCGTTCGTGGACGCAGGCTGTATGAGGGTGGCCAAAGCCGGAAATTGTTTCTTATGTTGCGGAATGAACCTAATTCTGCAGGACCCTGTTCCAGATCGAGAAGTGTCTGCGCCAACCACGATGCCTGCACGCGGATGTCGGGAATCTATGAACTTCATACTGCCGGGGACAGCCGGGTCGCCACCACCACCGTGGAAAGGATGGCCGCGCTCTGGAAGCTTGAGGCAGAAGTTCGTCGACAAAGCCCCGAGGCACGCGCCGCCGCGCGTCAGGCTGTCTCGGCACCTATCGTCGGTGAGCTGTTCACGCTCTGGCAGCAGACCCTGCCGCGCATCTCGGGGAAGTCGAAGCTGGCTGAGGCGCTGCGCTATGCCATCACCAAGCGCGACATCTTCGAGCGCTTGCCTCAACCGACGGCGTGGTCTTGCTCGACTCCAACATTTTCGAGCGCGCCATCAGGACACAGACGATCACCGGAAAAACAGTCTGTTCGCCGGTTTTGTTGGTGGGGGCCGAATCTGGGCCACCATCGCCACGCTCCTGCAAACCTGAAAGATGAACGCCGTCGACCTCGTCGTATGGTTAACCCAGACCCTCGAGCGCATCGCCAAAATGTGGCCAAGCGCAGAGATCGACGCACTCATCCCCTGGAACCACAAACGCTAAACGGCCTCAGCTTCCCGCTTGCTGAATTCTGCCGATGCACCCCGTTCTAAAGATAGGCGATTCACACATTTCTGAGTTTCCATCCGTGGGCGAGGGATTTGAAGTATTGGAGGCCGTGTCGGAAGGTTATTGGGCCGGGCGGTTTGGATTTTGGGTAGCCGTCCCATCCGCCGAGTTTTGCGATGATCCATGCTGCCCAAGCCAGCGTTTCAGGCGGGTGGGGGTTTTTCTGAAGTGTGGTCTTGCCTTCGAGTTCAGGCAGGAGTGCATGGAGGG
>REBU01000095.1 GCA_007692585.1 Paracoccaceae bacterium
GTCGCGCGCCATCAGCGGCAAGCACCAATGCCGCGAAGCGGCTTCGTCCATGGGCTCCAATCCGCCCCCTACTCCACGCTCAAGAACCCGCCCGATTGCCGCGCCCAGAGCCGGGCGTAGAGCCCGTCTTGCGCGAGCAACTCCTCATGCCGCCCCTGCTCGATGATGCGGCCCTGATCCATCACCACCAGCCGGTCCATCGCCGCAATCGTCGACAGCCGATGCGCAATCGCGATCACGGTCTTGCCCTCCATCAGCCGGGTCAGCTGCGCCTGAATCGCGGCCTCCACCTCTGAATCGAGCGCCGAGGTCGCCTCGTCTAGGATCAGGAGCGGTGCGTCCTTCAGCGCCACCCGCGCAATGGCGATCCGCTGGCGCTGGCCGCCCGAAAGCTTCACCCCGCGCTCGCCGACATGCGCCGCGAGCCCCCGACGGCCCTGCGCATCGACCAGTTCAGCGACGAAGTCCCGCGCCTCGGCCATGTCCAGCGCGGCCTCGATCTGCGCATCCGTGGCGTCGGGCCGCCCGTAAGCGATATTGTCGCGCACCGAGCGGTGCAGCAGCGCCGTGTCCTGCGTCACCATGCCGATGGCCGCGCGCAGACTGTCCTGCGTGACGCAGGCGATATCCTGCCCGTCAATGGTGATGCGCCCCTGCCCCACATCGTAGAAGCGCAAGAGCAGGTTCACGAGCGTCGATTTCCCCGCACCCGAGCGCCCCACGAGCCCGATCTTTTCGCCCGGCGCGATGTCGAGATCGAGCGCGTCCAGCACGGCCGGTTTGCGCGCCCCTGCCCCTTCATAGCGGAAGGTCACCTGCTCGAAGCGCACCGCGCCTTCGCGCGCGCGAAGGGGCTGCGCGCCCGGCGCGTCCGCGATCTCGCGCGGTTGCGACAGCGACGACACCCCGTCGCGGACGGTCCCGATATTTTCGAACAGCGCCGCGAATTCCCACATGATCCAATGCGACATATTGCCAAGGCGCAGCGCCAGCGGGATGGCGACCGCCAAAGCCCCCAGGTCAATGCGCCCCTGCAACCAGAGCCAGAGCCCCAGCCCGGTCACACCCGCCGTGAGCATCGCATTGATGAGATTCACGCCGACATCCTGCAGCGCCACAAGTCGCATCTGGCGGTAGACGGTCTGCAGGAACCCGTCGAGCCCCTCACGCGCATAGGCTTCCTCGCGCGCGGAATGGCTGAAAAGCTTGACCGTCGCGATATTGGTGTAGCTGTCGACAATGCGGCCGGTCATCATGGCGCGGGCATCGGCCTGGGCCTGGCTCACGCGGCCCAGACGCGGCACGATCACCCATAACAGCGCGCCATAAGCCAGCGACCATAGCAGGAAGGGCAGCGCCAGCCAGCCGTCCTGCGAGGCCGCGAGCACCAGCGTGCCGAGGAAATAGGCGCTGATATAGACCGCCACATCCATCAGCTTCATGACGACTTCGCGTACTGACAGTGCGGTCTGCATCATCCGCGTGGCGATGCGGCCTGCGAATTCATCCTGAAAATAGCCCATCGACTGCCCCAGCAGCCAGCGATGGGTCTGCCAACGGATGCGCTGGGGGAAATTGCCCATGATGACCTGATACATGACCAGCGCGCCGAAAACCGCGAGCACCGGCAGCACGATCAGTTGCAGCGCCCCCATCCCCATCAGGCGGCCTGCTTCCTCGGCCATGAAACGCTCGGGGCCAAGTTCGGTCATCCGGTTCACAAGCGTGCCGAGATAGCCGATCAGGATGATCTCGATGACCGCGAAGACCACCGAGATGCCGGACATCAGGACCAGCCAAGGCAGAACGGGCCGCGCGAAATGCAGCGTGAAGCCCCAGAGCGTGGCTGGCGGCTGGCTGGGCGGGTCCGCCGGATAGGCGTCGATCCGCGTTTCAGCGATTCTGAAAAATGATTTCATTTTGCCTCGCAATTGAAAAGGGCGTGCAGAGGCCTGCACGCCCTTCCAGAACAAGGCGTAAAGGCTTGTTTACTTGATGATTTTCGCCACGACGCCCGCGCCGACGGTGCGGCCGCCTTCGCGGATGGCGAAGCGCAGCTTTTCTTCCATCGCGATCGGGGCAATCAGCTCGACCTCGAATTTCAGGTTGTCACCGGGCATCACCATTTCCGTGCCCTCGGGCAGCTGAACCGTGCCGGTCACATCCGTCGTGCGGAAGTAGAATTGCGGGCGGTAGTTGGCAAAGAACGGCGTGTGACGGCCACCCTCTTCCTTGGTCAGGATATAGGCCTCGGCCTCGAAATGCGTGTGCGGGGTCACCGATTTCGGCTTGCACAGCACCTGGCCGCGCTCGACATCCTCGCGCCCGATCCCGCGCAGCAGAGCGCCGATATTGTCGCCTGCCTCCCCGCGATCCAGCAGTTTGCGGAACATCTCGACGCCCGTACAGGTGGTCGTCTTGGTGTCACGAATGCCAACGATTTCAATCGAATCGCCCACATTGATCACGCCACGCTCGACACGGCCCGTCACCACCGTCCCGCGACCCGAGATCGAGAACACGTCTTCGATCGGCATCAGGAAAGGCTGATCCACAGCGCGCTCGGGCGTCGGGATATAGGCATCCACCGCTTCCATCAGCGCGCGGATCGAGTTCTCGCCGATCTCCGGGTCACGCCCTTCCATCGCCGCAAGCGCAGAGCCCTTCACGATCGGGATATCGTCGCCCGGATAGTCGTAGGAGGACAGAAGCTCGCGGATTTCCATCTCGACGAGCTCCAGCAGCTCCTCGTCATCGACCTGATCGACCTTGTTCATGTAGACAACCATGAACGGAATGCCGACCTGACGGCCCAGCAGGATGTGCTCGCGGGTCTGGGGCATGGGGCCGTCAGCGGCGTTCACCACCAGGATCGCGCCGTCCATCTGAGCGGCACCGGTGATCATGTTCTTGACGTAGTCGGCGTGGCCGGGGCAATCGACATGGGCATAGTGACGCGCTTCGGTTTCATACTCGACATGCGCGGTCGAGATGGTGATCCCACGGGCTTTTTCTTCGGGCGCACCGTCGATCTGGTCATAGGCGCGGAATTCACCGAAATACTTCGTGATCGCAGCGGTCAGCGTGGTCTTGCCGTGGTCAACATGGCCAATCGTGCCGATGTTCACATGCGGTTTGTTGCGTTCAAACTTTTGCTTTGCCATTTGGCATCTCCTTTATTCGGGGCGGTGCGCGCGAGGGCGCATCCTACGGTTGTGTAGGGTGCGTGGGGCCACGCACCGCTTCTATCAGGCGAATTTCTTCTGGATCTCGTCCGAGACGTTCTGCGGCACCGGTTCGTAATGGTCGAACTGCATCGTGAAGTTCGCACGCCCCGAGGACATGGACCGCAGGTTATTGATATAGCCGAACATATTGGCCAGAGGCACAAAGGCGTTGATCGCGATGGCGTTGCCGCGCTGATCCTGACCTGTGACCTGCCCACGCCGCGACGTCAGATCGCCGATGATCGAACCGGTATATTCTTCCGGCGAGACAACTTCGACTTTCATCATCGGCTCAAGCAGTTTCGCGCCCGCCTTCTTCAGGCCCTCACGCATAGCCATCCGCGCCGCGATCTCAAAGGCAAGAACCGACGAGTCTACGTCATGGTATTTGCCGTCAAGCAGCGCGACCTTGAAATCGATTACAGGGAAGCCAGCGAGCGGGCCGCTATCCATGACCGACTTGATGCCCTTTTCGACACCCGGCACGTATTCCTTGGGAACCGTACCGCCGACGATGCGGGATTCGAAGCTGTAGCCCTCACCCGGCTCGGTGGGTGCGATTTCCAGCTTGACTTCAGCGAATTGGCCGGACCCACCCGACTGCTTCTTGTGGGTATAGGTATGCTCGATCTTGTGGCTGATCGTTTCACGGTAAGCCACCTGCGGCGCACCGATATTCGCTTCAACCTTGAACTCGCGCTTCAGGCGGTCCACCAGAATGTCGAGGTGCAGTTCGCCCATGCCCTTCATGATCGTCTGGCCCGATTCAATATCGGTTTCCACACGGAAGGACGGGTCTTCAGCCGCCAGACGCGCCAGACCCTGGCTCATCTTTTCCTGGTCATTCTTGGTCTTGGGCTCGACTGCAATTTCGATCACAGGCTCCGGGAAGGTCATGGTCTCCAGAACCACCGGCTTCTGTGCATCGCACAGCGTGTCGCCCGTGGTGGTTTCCTTCAAACCTGCCAGCGCAATGATGTCGCCTGCAGCTGCCCAGTCGATTTCCTCGCGCGAAATCGCGTGCATCATCATCATCCGGCCAACGCGCTCTTTCTTGCCCTTGGTCGAGTTGATGATCTGGTCACCCTTGGAGATCACACCCGAATAGATCCGCGTGAAGGTGAGTGAGCCCACGAATGGGTCATTCATGATCTTGAAGGCCAGAGCGGCAAAGGGATCGTCGTCCTTGGCCGAGCGCGGGATGTTGCGGGTCTCGGTCTCGTCCTTGGGGTCGAAGCCCATATACGCAGGCACGTCCAACGGCGAGGGAAGGTAATCGATCACAGCGTTCAGCAGCGGCTGCACACCCTTGTTCTTGAACGCAGAACCCGTGCAGACAGGGACGAAATCCAGCGCCAGAGTTCCCTTACGGATCAGGCGACGCAGCGTATCGCCATCTGGCTCGTTGCCCTCAAGATAGGCTTCCATAACGTCATCGTCCTGATCGACAGCAATCTCGATCATGTTCGAGCGCCATTCCTCGGCCAGGTCTTTCAGCTCGTCGCGGATCGGCTGACGGGTCCAGCTTGCGCCAAGATCCTCGCCCTTCCAGGTCCACTCTTCCATCTCGATCAGGTCAATAATACCTTCGAGCTGGTCTTCTGCCCCGATGGGAAGCTGAACAGGTAACGGTGTCGCACCCGTGCGGTCCTTGATCATCTTCACGCAGTTGAAGAAATCGGCGCCGATCTTGTCCATCTTGTTGACGAAGACGATCCGCGGCACCTTGTAGCGGTCGGCCTGACGCCAAACCGTTTCTGTCTGCGGCTCAACACCAGCATTGCCGTCCAGCAAACAGATCGCACCATCGAGCACAGCAAGAGAACGCTCAACTTCAATGGTGAAATCGACGTGGCCGGGCGTGTCGATGATGTTGAAGCGGTGCTTCTCGCCAAAAGCGTTCACACCGTCAACAGTCTTTTCCCAGAACGTCGTGGTCGCAGCCGAGGTGATCGTGATGCCGCGCTCCTGCTCCTGCTCCATCCAGTCCATGGTGGCCGCGCCATCATGAACTTCGCCGATCTTGTGCGACTTGCCGGTGTAGAACAGGATGCGCTCTGTCGTCGTGGTCTTGCCAGCGTCGATATGCGCCATGATCCCGAAATTCCGGTAGCGGTCGAGAGGGTATTCGCGTGCCATGGTAGTTGATCCTCAGGCTTGCAGTGTGTCTTACCAGCGATAGTGGCTGAACGCCTTGTTGGCATCGGCCATCTTGTGGGTGTCTTCCCGCTTCTTCACGGCCGAGCCGCGCGAGTTGACCGCATCCACCAGCTCACCGGCCAGACGCTCTTCCATCGTGTTCTCGTTGCGGGTGCGCGCGGCCTTGATCAGCCAGCGAATAGCCAGCGCTTCACGGCGCGAAGGACGCACTTCGACGGGCACCTGATAGGTGGCACCACCGACGCGGCGCGAGCGCACTTCGACAGAGGGTTTGATATTGTCGAGCGCCTCATGGAACACTTCGATCGGCGCGCGCTTCAGCTTGCCTTCGACCCGGTCCATAGCATTGTAGACAATCGATTCTGCGACCGACTTCTTGCCGTCGATCATCAGATTGTTCATGAATTTCGACAGAACCTTATCGCCGAATTTGGCGTCAGGCAGAATTTCGCGCTTTTCAGCGGCGTGACGACGAGACATCTGAGGCTCTCCTTACTTCGGACGCTTCGCGCCATATTTCGAACGACGCTGCTTACGGTCCTTGACGCCCTGGGTATCCAGAACACCGCGCAGAATGTGGTAACGCACGCCCGGAAGGTCTTTTACCCGGCCACCGCGGATCAGCACCACCGAGTGCTCCTGCAGATTGTGCTTTTCGCCGGGGATGTAACTGATGACCTCATAACCATTGGTCAGGCGCACCTTGGCGACCTTCCGCATGGCCGAGTTCGGCTTCTTTGGCGTTGTTGTATAGACGCGCGTGCACACGCCGCGTTTCTGGGGGCACTGCTCCAGATGCTGCGACTTGGAGCGCTTGACTTTCGGCTGCCGCGGCTTGCGGATCAGCTGTTGGATCGTTGGCATTCCGGTTCTTCCCGTTTCAACCCGTTGACACCGGCGCTTGCGCGCCTCTCTCAGATGCGCCCGGCCCGTTGCCGCACAGAACGCACAAAACCGCTTGCGTCCCGGTTCGGGGCGCCGCGGTGGAATTCCAGAGGATCGGGGCAGCTTGGCCCGGATCATGACCACTTCAATTTTGAAACCTGTGTGCCCGCGCACAAGACGCAAGCCCTCAGGATGGGTGGCGTATAGGGGGAGTCGGAGGGGATGTCAACAGGCCCCATGGCTCAGGCGCGCAAGCCGAGCAATGCCTTTTGCGTAAAGGGAAAATGCGCCTCCAGCAGCTTGTCGAGCGTAGCGCTGTCATAGTCTTTGCGCTCGCCCGTGACCAGCGCCGCCGAGTCGTTGTCGCGGTGCACTGTGCGGATGAAAGCGGGGGTCAGCGCCTCGGTGTAGCAGTTCCAGCGCGTATGCACGCGACGATGATCGGTCGAGAAGATCGTGGGCCGTGCACCCACCGGGGCGATCATGCCCATCCCGATCCCCAGCGGCAATTTCTCGACCACACCATAGAGGCTGTTGCCGGTTTCTGACAGCTCCAGAAACAACCCGTTATTGAAGCAGATCACGACTGGGGCGGCCTCTGGCCCCAATCCCGCCAGCGTAGGGCCGAGCGCCTTTTGCGCCGCCACGACCGACCGCCCCATCGCGTCATCATCATCCAGCCGGACCGAAATCACATGCGTGGTCTCAGGTTTGCGGCACGCTTCGATGGCCGTGCGGGTGGATTTGTAATTGTTCTGCGGTGGCAGGGCGACGATTCGCGCATCCTGAAATGGCGCAATGAGCTGTTCTAACCGGGCGCGGAAGTCGCGCGGGAAATCCTCACCGATCAGTATCGCCAGCGAAAAATCCATATCGCTCTGCGCCAGCAGCGAAGGCAAGGTCAGGGCCGTGAACAGATGAAACCGCCGCTCCAGCCGGTCGGGCGCGTAAAGCGTGGTGCGCACGGCGTCCAGACCCTGCTGGGAAATCTTGAACCCTGCTTCGGCCACATAGGAAAAGCGGATCACGATGATGACCTGCGCGCAGATGGCTGGCGGCATGTGGCACTCCCTTGGCGTGGCGAGAGTGCCCGACAGGCGCGCAAAAGAAAAGCCCCCGCAGCACGAGGCTGCAAGGGCTTGTCAGTTACGGCACAGACGTCAGTCAGGCTTGCGTCCGAAGACCAGCTCAGCCTCCGACAGCTCCTGCGGCTCAGGGCCGGCCAGCGCAGCGGCCGCTTCTGCTTCCGCGCGGCGCGCATCAAGCACCTTGCGATCACGCTCGGCGGCCACGGCGCGCACCTTGTTGACCACTCCGCCCGTCCCTGCCGGTATCAGACGCCCGACAATGACGTTTTCCTTCAGGCCAACAAGGAAGTCACGCTTGCCCTGTACCGAGGCTTCCGTCAGCACACGCGTCGTTTCCTGGAAGGACGCCGCCGAGATGAAGCTGCGGGTCTGCAGCGACGCCTTGGTGATCCCCAGAAGGATCGGCTCGCCCTTTGCCGGCTCCAGCTTTTGTGCGATGGCCTTGGCGTTCATCTCGTCGAATTCGGCCTTGTCGACATGCTCGCCTTTCAGCAGCGTCGTCTCGCCACTGTCGAGGATCTCCCATTTCTGCAGCATCTGCCGCACGATCACCTCGATATGCTTGTCGTTGATCTTCACGCCTTGCAGACGGTAAACATCCTGCACTTCGTCGATCAGGTAGTTGGCGAGCGCCTCGATGCCGAGGATGCGCAGGATGTCATGGGGGGCAGGGTTACCATCCATGATGTAATCGCCACGCTGGACGAAATCGCCCTCCTGCACCGGGATGTGCTTGCCCTTGGGCACGAGGTATTCGACCGGCTCCAGCGTATCATCGGCAGGCTGGATACGGATGCGGCGCTTGTTCTTGTAGTCCTTCTCGAAATGCACATAGCCGTCCATTTCGCAGATGATCGCATGATCCTTGGGACGACGCGCCTCGAACAATTCGGCCACACGCGGCAGACCCCCGGTGATGTCCTTGGTCTTGGCACCTTCACGCGGAATACGCGCCACCACATCGCCCGCCTGCACGTCCTGACCGTCTTCGACCGACAGAACCGCATAGACCGACATCGGATAGGTCACTGGTGTGCCCTGTTCGTTGCGCACCGGTTCACCGGTTTCCGGCTCCATAAGGATGATCTCGGGCTTGAGATCACCGCCTTTGGGAACCGAGCGCCAGTCGGTCACGATCTTCTGGGTCATGCCCGTCGCGTCATCGGTCTCATCCCGCACCGAGAGGCCCGCGATAAGATCAACAAAGCGCACCCGACCATTGGTTTCAGCGATAATCGGCAGCGTGTAGGGATCCCATTCAAAGAGCTTCGATCCGCGCTCGACCTGCTCGCCATCTGCCACGAAAAGCTTCGCGCCATAGCCCGGCTTGAAGGTCGCGCGTTCGACGTTGTTCTCGTCGATGATCACGACCTGCATCGACCGGCCCGTGACGATCAGCTCGCCACTGGAATTCGAGATCGTCTGCGGGTTGCGCAGCTCGATCCGGCCTGCCGCATTGGCTTCCTGGAAGGACTGGCTGCCGCCCTGCGCGATGCCCCCGATATGGAAGGTGCGCATGGTCAGCTGTGTGCCCGGCTCGCCGATGGACTGGGCCGCGATGATGCCCACAGCCTCGCCCTTGTTGACCAGCGTGCCGCGCGCAAGATCGCGCCCGTAGCACTTGGCGCAGACGCCCTCATCGGCCTCGCAGGTCAGCGGCGACCGGATCTTGACCGTGGCAATGCCCGCGGCCTCGACCATATCGGCCTCGCGCTCGCCGATCAGAGTGTTGCGCGCGACAAGGATTTCGCCCGAACCCGGATCAGTCACATCTTCCGCCGCCACACGGCCCAGGATGCGCTCGGACATGGAGGCCACGACCTCGCCATCATTCACCGCCGCCTGCGCGGTGATGAACAAATCGGTGCCGCAATCATCCATGCGCACGATGCAATCCTGCGCCACATCGACCAGACGCCGCGTCAGATACCCGGAGTTGGCCGTCTTGAGTGCCGTATCGGCCAAACCCTTCCGGGCACCATGCGTCGAGTTGAAGTATTCAAGAACGGTCAGACCTTCCTTGAAGTTCGAGATGATCGGCGTCTCGATGATCTCGCCCGAAGGCTTGGCCATCAGACCGCGCATCCCGCCCAGCTGCTTCATCTGCGCGGGCGAACCACGCGCACCGGAATGCGACATCATGTAGACCGAGTTCGGCTCCAGCTCGCGGCCCTCGGCGTCCCGGCGCACAGCCGAGATTTCGCCCATCATTGCCGTTGCCACAGCATCCGAACATTTCGACCAGGCATCGACAACCTTGTTGTACTTCTCGCCCTGCGTGATCAGACCGTCGAGATATTGCTGCTCGAATTCCTTGACCTGATCGCGGGTCTCGCCGACGAGCTCCCATTTGGCATCGGGGATGAGCATGTCATCCTTGCCAAAGGAAATCCCTGCACGGAAAGCTTCACGGAAACCGAGCGACATGATCTGGTCGCAGAAAATCACCGATTCCTTCTGACCGCAGAAGCGGTAGACATTATCGATGACGTTCTGGACATCTTTCTTGCGCAACAGGCGGTTGACCAGATCGAATGGCGCTTTCGCATTCATCGGCAGGAGCGCGCCCAGCCGCAAACGGCCCGGCGTGGTCTCGAAGCGCCGCATGACTTCAGCGCCATCCTCATCGATCTGCTTGATGCGGCACTGGATCTTGGCGTGCAGATGCACTTCGCCCGCCGCCAGCGCATGCTCGACTTCATCGATCGAGGAGAAAATCATCCCCTCGCCGGTCATGCCTTCGCGCATCATCGAGACATAATAGAGCCCCAGTACCATGTCCTGCGAGGGAACAATGATCGGCGCACCATTCGCGGGCGACAGCACGTTATTCGTGGACATCATCAGCACGCGCGCTTCAAGCTGGGCTTCCAGCGAGAGCGGCACATGCACAGCCATCTGGTCACCGTCGAAATCCGCGTTAAAGGCCGCGCAGACCAGCGGATGCAGCTGGATCGCCTTACCTTCGATCAGGATCGGCTCGAAAGCCTGAATGCCCAGACGGTGCAGCGTCGGCGCGCGGTTCAAGAGCACCGGATGTTCGCGGATCACCTCGTCGAGAATATCCCAGACTTCGGGGCGCTCTTTCTCGACCAGCTTCTTGGCCTGCTTGACCGTGGAGGACAGCCCCTTGGCTTCAAGTCGCGAATAGATGAACGGTTTGAACAGCTCCAGCGCCATTTTCTTGGGCAGACCGCATTGATGCAGCTTCAGTTCCGGCCCGGTCACGATGACCGAACGGCCCGAGAAGTCCACGCGCTTGCCCAGAAGGTTCTGGCGGAAACGGCCCTGCTTGCCCTTGAGCATATCCGAGAGCGATTTCAGCGGGCGCTTGTTGTTGCCCGTGATCACGCGGCCCCGACGGCCATTGTCAAACAGCGCGTCAACCGCTTCCTGCAGCATCCGCTTTTCGTTGCGCACAATGATATCGGGCGCGCGCAGCTCGATCAGCCGCTTCAGACGGTTGTTGCGGTTGATCACGCGGCGATATAGGTCGTTCAGATCCGAGGTCGCGAACCGGCCCCCGTCCAGCGGCACCAGCGGGCGCAGTTCCGGTGGGATCACGGGCAGAACGGTCAGCACCATCCATTCCGGGCGGTTGCCGGATTCGATGAAATGCTCAACCACTTTCAGCCGCTTGATGATCTTCTTGGGCTTCAATTCGCCCTTGGCTTCCTTCAGCTCCTCGCGCAGGCGCAGGGCTTCATCGTCCAGATCGATATTCGCGAGCATCTCGCGGATCGCCTCGGCGCCGATATTGGCCGTGAACGCATCCGCGCCATACTGGTCCTGCGCGTCGAGGAATTCTTCCTCGGTCATCAGCTGGCCATAGGTCAGATCCGTCAGACCCGGCTCGATCACGACATAGTTTTCGAAATAGAGGATCCGCTCCAGATCGCGCAGCGTCATGTCCAGCATCAGGCCGATGCGGCTCGGCAGCGATTTCAGAAACCAGATATGCGCGACGGGTGCTGCCAGTTCGATATGGCCCATGCGCTCGCGGCGGACCTTCTGCAGCGTGACTTCCACACCGCATTTTTCGCAGACAACGCCGCGATATTTCATCCGCTTGTACTTGCCGCAAAGGCACTCGTAATCCTTGATCGGCCCGAAAATCCGCGCGCAGAACAGCCCGTCACGCTCGGGCTTGAACGTGCGGTAGTTGATCGTCTCGGGCTTCTTGATCTCGCCATAGGACCACGACAGGATACGCTCGGGGCTCGCCAGCGAGACGCGGATCTGATCGAAAGTCTTGGTCTGGGCCAATGGGTTGAACGGGTTGGTGGTCAGTTCCTGGTTCATTTGTCTATCCTTGAAAGGCTCGGTCGGAGGAAGGCGCAAGATGCGTGCAGAGCACGCACCCTACAGATGTCACGTAGGGTGCGTGGGGGCCTGCACCGTCAGCCTTCCTCCTCCGAATCCAGGAGTTCCATGTTCAGGCCGAGGCCGCGGACTTCCTTCACCAGCACGTTGAAGGATTCAGGCACACCGGCCTCGTAGTTGTCCTCGCCCTTGACGATGCTTTCATAGACCTTGGTGCGGCCTGCCACGTCATCGGATTTCACCGTCAGCATTTCCTGCAGCGTATAGGCCGCGCCGTAGGCTTCAAGCGCCCAGACCTCCATCTCGCCCAGACGCTGGCCACCGAACTGTGCTTTACCACCCAGCGGCTGCTGCGTGACAAGGCTGTAAGGCCCGGTCGAGCGTGCATGCAGCTTGTCATCGACAAGATGGTGCAGCTTGAGCATGTATTTCACACCCACTGTGACGGAACGCGCGAATTGCTCGCCCGTGCGGCCGTCGAACACCACCGACTGGCCCGAAGTATCGAAACCCGCCCGCGACAGCGCGTCATTGACATCGGCTTCCTTGGCCCCGTCAAAGACCGGCGTGCCGATGGGCACCCCGCCTGTCACGGTCTGCGCGGCCTCGACCAGCTGCTCATCCTCCATGTCCGCGAACACATCGGCGTAGAAGTCGTCCCCATAGCCAATGCGCATCGCTTCACGCACCGGGGTCAGGTCACCTGCGCGCCGATAGGCTTGCAACGCTTCGTCGATCTGGACCCCCAGACCGCGCAGCGCCCAACCCATATGGGTTTCGAGGATCTGCCCGACATTCATCCGCGACGGCACGCCAAGCGGGTTGAGCACCAGATCGACCGTGGTCCCGTCGGCAAGGAAGGGCATATCCTCGACCGGCACGACCTTGGAAATCACGCCCTTGTTGCCGTGACGCCCGGCCATCTTGTCGCCCGCTTGCAGCTTGCGCTTCACGGCCACGAAGACCTTGACCATCTTCATCACACCCGGCGGCAGATCATCCCCGCGACGGACCTTTTCGACCTTGTCATCGAACCGGGCCTGCAAAGCGCGTTTCTGCTGGTCAAAGAGCGCATTGAGCGCCTCAACTTCTTGCGCCTCGGCCTCGTCGGCCAGCGCAAGCTGCCACCACTGGCCGCGGCTCAGGCTGTCGAGCAGAGCCTCGTTGATCTCGGAATTCGGTTTAACGCCTCTGGGGCCCTTGACCGCCACTTTCCCGAGGATCAGCTGCTGCAGACGCCCGTAGATATTACGCTCGAGGATTTCCAGCTCATCATCACGGTCGCGCGACAGGCGTTCAATCTCTTCACGCTCGATCTGCAGCGCGCGCTCGTCCTTCTCCACCCCATGGCGGTTGAAGACGCGCACTTCCACGATCGTCCCGTAAGCCCCCGGCGGCAGGCGCAGCGACGTGTCACGCACGTCGGACGCTTTCTCCCCGAAGATCGCACGCAAGAGCTTTTCTTCCGGCGTCATCGGGCTTTCACCCTTGGGCGTAACCTTGCCCACCAGAATATCGCCTGCCTGCACTTCCGCACCGACATAGACGATGCCTGCCTCATCGAGATTGCGCAGCGCTTCTTCGCCCACATTCGGGATGTCGCGCGTGATTTCTTCCGGCCCAAGCTTCGTGTCGCGCGCCGCGACCTCGTATTCATCGATATGGATCGAAGTGAAGACGTCATCCTTGAGGATGCGCTCGGAGATCAGGATCGAGTCCTCGTAGTTGTAGCCATTCCAGGGCATGAAGGCCACCACCACATTGCGCCCCACGGCCAGCTCGCCCATATCGGTGCAAGGGCCGTCCGCGATGACCGCGCCGCGCGTCACCTGATCGCCCACCTTCACCAGCGGACGCTGGTTGATGCAGGACGACTGGTTCGAGCGCTTGAACTTGCGCAGGCGGTAGATGTCCACGCCCGGCTCGCCCGGCTCCAGCATCTCGGTCGCGCGCACAACGATCCGCTGCGCATCGACCTGATCGATCACACCGGCCCGCCGCGCCATGATGGCAGCGCCAGAGTCGCGCGCCACAACGCCCTCGATCCCGGTGCCGACCAGCGGTGCATCGGCCTGCAGAAGCGGCACGGCCTGCCGCATCATGTTCGAGCCCATCAGCGCGCGGTTCGCGTCGTCATTTTCCAGGAAGGGAATGAGCGAGGCCGCAACCGAGACCAGCTGCTTGGGGCTCACGTCGATCAGATCAACCGAATCCGACGGCGAGAGCATGAAATCGCCGCCCTTGCGCGTTGAGACAAGATCATTGACGAAACGCATGTTCTCGTCGAGCACAGCATTGGCCTGCGCGACCGTATGGCGCTGCTCCTCAGTCGCGCTGAGATAGACCACATCATCCGTGACCTGCCCGTTTTCGACCTTGCGATAGGGCGTCTCGATGAAGCCGTATTTGTTCACCCGCGCGAAAGTCGCAAGGCTGTTGATCAGACCGATATTCTGACCTTCCGGCGTCTCGATGGGGCACATGCGCCCGTAATGGGTCGGGTGCACGTCGCGCACCTCGAAGCCCGCGCGTTCCCGCGTCAGACCGCCCGGCCCAAGCGCCGAAAGACGGCGCTTATGGGTGACTTCGGACAGCGGGTTGGTCTGGTCCATGAATTGCGACAACTGCGAGGAGCCAAAGAATTCACGCACCGCCGCCGCAGCAGGCTTGGCGTTGATCAGATCCTGCGGCATGACCGTGTCGATCTCGACCGAGGACATGCGCTCGCGGATCGCGCGCTCCATGCGCAACAGGCCCACGCGATACTGATTTTCCATCAGCTCGCCGACCGACCGCACGCGGCGGTTGCCGAGGTGGTCAATGTCGTCAACCTCGCCCTTGCCATCGCGCAGCTCGACCAGCCCACGGATACAAGCCACGATATCTTCGGGGCGCAGCGTGCGCAGCGTATCGGGCGCATCGAGTTGCAGGCGCATGTTCATCTTTACGCGACCGACAGCCGACAGATCATAGCGCTCGGAATCGAAGAACAGCTGGTCAAACAGCGCCGACGCCGTATCGACGGTCGGCGGCTCGCCCGGACGCATGACGCGGTAGATGTCCATCAGCGCGCCTTCGCGGCTCCAGTTCTTGTCAGCCGCCAGCGTGTTGCGGATATAGGGGCCGACATTGACGCCATCGATATCAAGCACGTCAATTTCGGTGATGTCATTGTCCAGCAGCACCTTCAGCGTGCCGCCCTTGACTTCGCCATCCTTGTCGAGATCCCAGGTCAGCTCGTCCCCGGCTTCGACATAGATCTCGCCGGTCTGCTCGTTGATGATGTCACGCGCCACATAGCGCCCCACGATGGCGTCAAACGGCATCAAGAGTTCTGTGACCTTACCCTCGTCAATCAGCTTCTTGACCGCGCGCGGGGTCATCTTGTCACCCGCTTCGCAAATCACTTCACCCGTGGCCGCATCAACCAGATCAAAGGTTGGGCGCGTGCCGCGCACGCGCTCCGGGAAGAACTTGGTGACCCAGCCCTTGTTCTTGTCCAGCTTGAAGCTGACCGTATCGTAATAAGCCGCCATGATCTGGTTCTGATCCATGCCGAGCGCATAAAGCAGCGTCGTCACAGGCAGCTTGCGGCGCCGGTCGATCCGCGAAAAGACGATGTCCTTCGCATCAAACTCGAAATCCAGCCAGGAGCCGCGATAGGGAATGATCCGGCACTGGAACAACAGCTTGCCCGAGCTGTGCGTCTTGCCCTGATCATGGTCGAAGAACACACCGGGGCTGCGGTGCATCTGGCTGACCACAACGCGCTCGGTGCCGTTGACCACAAAAGTACCGTTATGCGTCATCAGGGGCATGTCGCCCATGAAAACGTCCTGCTCCTTGATGTCCTTGACCGACTTCGCGCCAGTATCCTCGTCGACATCGAACACGATCAGACGCAACGTCACCTTCAGCGGTGCGGCATAGGTCATGTCGCGCTGCATGCATTCATCAATGTCGTATTTCGGCTTTTCCAGCTCGTATTTCACGAATTCCAGTGTCGCGGTCTCGTTGAAGTCCTTGATCGGAAAGACCGACTGGAAGACGCCCATGATGCCTTCGCCGTCCAGCGGCTTTTCGGCATCGCCGGAGCGGAGGAACAAATCATAGGAGGATTTCTGAATCTCGATCAGATTCGGCATCTCCAGCACTTCGCGGATCTTGCCGAACATCTTGCGGATACGTTTCTGGCCAACATAGGATGCCATGCGCGTCGTCACCTTTCCTGGTCTTCGCGGGCGGGCGGGCTGTCGGGCCTCAGCCGCCGGCCGCTTGCGAAACGGGTGTG
>REBU01000040.1 GCA_007692585.1 Paracoccaceae bacterium
GCCCGCACGATCACCGGGATTTTCTGCGTGCCCGCGCTCATTTGTACAACTCCACCGGATCCGGCACCTCGCCGGGGTCTTCGGCATCGATGCAGACCCCCTGAAACGCGGCAAGCCTGCGCGAATAATGGTCGCGCACGAACAGATTCAGCCCGCAATGGCTGCATCGGAACGGGTCGGTCATCACATCCTCGGTGATCCCCTTGCAATGGACGCATTGCACCCGCCGCGCGACAGACCCGCGATGTTCGGTCTGGATTGCAGCCAGCGGCAACCCCGCCTGCAAAGCCTCGTTCATCGCCTGCCCGATCAGCCCTTCGGTCCCCGCAAGGTAAATCTGCGCGCCCATAACCGTGTCCTGCAAGACCCGCCGGATGCGCTGCACGGTCGCGGGATAACTCGGGCCGACATGCAGGATCGCAGGCCCCGCCGCGCGCAATGCCGCCACCAGCGCGTCTGCCCCGCGCGGGATGAAGATCACATGCGCTTGCACCATGATCTCGGGCGCAGCGCGGGCCAGATCGAGAAGCGCCTCTGCCCCCTCACCATCCACGATCATCAGATGCTGGCTGCCCTTGCGCGGGGCAAGCACGCCGTAAACCGGGCGGCTGGCGATGGAAGGCGGAAAGTCAAAGCGGCTCATCGCAGGTCATGCTCCCTGTGTCATCTCGTGAAACGGGCGCGGCCTCGTGAGAGAACCGCGCCCGATGATCGTCACCCTTTCGCCGTGCGGCGGGTCTTGTCCGGGTCATAGAAGGGCATGGAATGGGTCACGCAGGGAATTTCCCCGTCTGCGTTTTTCACCACCATCGCCGTGCCGTCCACCGCGCAGTCCACCGGCATCCGCGCGATCCCGACATTGTGGTTGTTGAGCGAAGAATACATGCCCACCGTCACCACACCGACCTGCTTGCCGTCCTTCATCAGGGCCGCACCTTCATCCGCAGGGGTCGTGCCTTCCAGCTTCACGCCGTAAATCTTGAAGCGCTCCTTGCCCTGCAGGCGGTAATGCTCCTCGGCCCCACGAAAGCCCGTCTTGCCCTTCGAGACGGTGAAATCCAGCCCCAACTCCCAGAGCGTATCGCCGCATTTCTCATCCTCGAACGGGTATTTCTCGGAATTGTCATAGGGGAAGAACAAGAGATAGCTTTCCGCGCGAAGCAGATCGAGCGTGGTGAAGCGCGTGGGAATAATCCCCATCGGCGCGCCCTTCTCGACCAGCGCATCCCAGATCGCGACCGCATCCTGCGCGCGGCAGAAAATCTCGTAGCCGCGCTCGCCCGTGTAGCCGGTGCGCGAGATCATCACCGGCTTGTCCCAGAGCATCGTTTGGGAATGCGCGAAATAAGCCAGATCGCGGATGCCCGGCACGCCCTGCGCTTCCAGAAAATCGACGGCCAGTGGCCCCTGCAGCGAGATGTCATGCAGGTTGTCATCAAAGCGAATATCCACATCGCGCCCCGTTGCAGCCATGGTCAGCTGCTCATGCCCCTGCCCTGATCCATGCACGACCATGTAAGCATTCGGGCCAGTGCGATAGATCACGCAATCGTCGATGAATTTGCCCTCGTCGTTCAGCATCGTCGCGTAGGAACTGCGCCCCGGCTTGATCTTGTCGGCATAGCGCGTCGTCGCGCGGTCGATCACGTGAAAGGCATGGGGCCCCACCACATGCACCTTCTTCAGCCCGGACACATCCATGAACCCCGCCTTGGTGCGGATCGCGAGATATTCCTCCTCCTGATCCTTGTCATAGCTCCAGGCCGTGCCCATGCCCGACCAGTCCTCCAGCGCCGAGCCCATCGCCCTGTGCCGGTCCGCCAGAACCGAAAACCGCCATGATGCCGTCATCTCCATCCCTCCCGATTATCCTTGCCGTGACGCTGTCGTGATCGCTGCGCAGCGGCCCGATCCAGCCCGGACCCTGTGGAACTCTGACCCAAGTTGGACAAATCCGGGCACAAAAATCAACACTAAAAGAAAATATTTTTACTGTAAGGCAATTTTTCAGGCGTCAAAGGCGGCTCGCTGCACAAGGCGACAGCACCCTGCGCCCCATCCCTTGGCCCTTCTGCGCGACTCTGCGCAAAAAACTGGCGGTCCACGCTGCGAGCAGAAACTCTTAGGAAAATATATTTCTTGATGGTTGAATTGCCACAGGCATGCTGTTAGCGTTCTGTCATCATCCCTTCAAAGGAGCCTGCCGCATGTGCGGAATCGTTGGATTGTTTCTCAAGGACAAAGCGCTGGAGCCGCAACTGGGCGCGCTTCTGACTGATATGCTGGTGACGATGACAGATCGCGGGCCAGACAGCGCAGGGATCGCGATCTATGGCAACGGAGCGGCGGGAAAGGCCAAGCTCACGCTGCAATCCGACACGCCCGATGCGGATTTCGCGACCCTGGCCGATGACCTCGGCGCGCAGATCAACGCCCCTGTCAGCCTGCGGCGCAAGGACAGCCATGCCGTGCTCGATCTGCCCGAAGCGCAGGTCGACGCCGCGCGTGCAGCGCTCGGCGATCTGCGTCCCGGCCTGCGCGTGATGAGCGACGGCGCGCGGATCGAGATCTACAAGGAAGTCGGCCTGCCCCGCGACGTCGCCGCGCGCTTTGATCTTGCGGCCATGACCGGCACGCATGGCATCGGCCATACCCGCATGGCGACCGAATCGGCGGTGACGACGCAGGGCGCGCATCCTTTCTCGACAGGCTCTGACCAGTGCCTTGTCCATAACGGCTCGCTCTCCAACCACAACAACTGGCGGCGCAAGCTGAAGCGCGAAGGCATCCGCATCGACAGCCAGAACGACACGGAAGTGGGCGCGGCCTATCTGACCTGGAAAATGCGCGAAGGCGCGTCCCTGGGCCAGGCGCTCGAAGGCGCGCTCGATGATCTCGACGGATTTTTCACCTTCGTCGTGGGCACCAGCGACGGCTTCGGCGTGGTCCGCGATCCGATTGCCTGCAAGCCTGCGGTCATGGCCGAAACCGATCAATATGTGGCTTTTGGCTCGGAATATCGCGCGCTCGTCAACCTGCCGGGCATTGAAACCGCCCGCGTCTGGGAGCCCGAACCCGCCACTGTCTATTTCTGGAGCCACTGAGCCATGCAGACCATCGACCTTGCCACCACCCCCCTGCGCGAGATGAACGCGACGCTTCAGGCGCAGGCGGATCAGACCAATGCGACCAGCTGGGACATCCTGAACCCGCGCGGCGCGCATGCCATCGCGGTCGGGCTTGATGCGCCCATCGAAGTCACCGTGCGCGGCTCGACAGGCTATTACTGCGCGGGCATGAACAAGCAGGCGACAGTGCATGTGACAGGCTCCGCCGGGCCGGGTGTGGCCGAAAACATGATGTCGGGCACGGTCATCATCGACGGCGATGCCAGCCAGTATGCCGGGGCCACCGGGCGCGGCGGGCTTCTGGTGATCAAGGGCAATGCATCGTCGCGCTGCGGGATCTCGATGAAGGGCATCGATATCGTCGTCCAAGGCAATATCGGGCATATGTCGGCCTTCATGGGGCAAGCGGGCAATCTGGTCGTCTGCGGCGATGCGGGCGACGCTTTGGGCGACTCGCTCTATGAAGCGCGGCTGTTCGTGCGTGGATCGGTCAAAAGCCTCGGCGCGGATTGCATCGAGAAAGAGATGCGCCCCGAGCATCTGGAGATCCTGCGCGATCTGCTGACGCGCGCCGGCATCGAAGCAGATCCGCAGGAATTCCGCCGCTACGGCTCTGCCCGCAAGCTCTATAATTTCGATATCGACAATGCCGCGGCCTATTGAGGGATAATTTCCATGACCACACATGACAAACGCATCCCCCAGACGGTGCCGATCCAGTCCGCGACCTTCACAAACCCCATCAACGCGGAAATCCGCCGCGCGGCCGCGACGGGCATCTACGACATTCGCGGCGGCGGCGCGAAACGCAAGGTTCCGCATTTCGATGATCTGCTGTTCCTCGGGGCCTCGATCAGCCGCTACCCGCTCGAAGGCTACCGCGAGAAATGCGACACCCGCGTCACGCTCGGCACCCGCTTCGCCAAGACCCCCATCGAGCTGGACATCCCCATCACCATCGCGGGCATGAGCTTCGGCGCGCTTTCGGCGCAGGCCAAGGAAGCGCTGGGGCGCGGGGCGTCTGCAGCGGGCACTTCGACCACCACCGGCGACGGCGGCATGACGCCCGAAGAACGCGGCCATTCCACCAAGCTCGTCTATCAATACCTGCCGTCGCGCTACGGCATGAACCCCGACGACCTGCGCCGCGCCGATGCGATTGAAATCGTCGTGGGCCAGGGCGCAAAGCCGGGCGGCGGCGGCATGCTTCTGGGCCAGAAAATCAGCGACCGCGTGGCCGAAATGCGCACCTTGCCCAAGGGCATCGACCAGCGCTCCGCCTGCCGTCACCCCGACTGGACCGGGCCGGATGATCTGGAAATCAAGATCCTGGAGCTGCGCGAGATCACCGGCTGGCGCGTGCCGATCTATGTGAAAGTCGGCGGCACCCGCCCCTATTACGACACGGCGCTGGCGGTCAAAGCGGGCGCGGATGTCGTGGTGCTTGACGGGATGCAGGGCGGCACAGCGGCCACGCAGGACGTGTTCATCGAAAATGTCGGCCTGCCCATCCTCGCCTGTATCCGCCCCGCTGTGCGCGCGCTGCAAGACCTCGGCATGCACCGCGAGGTGCAGCTGATCGTCTCGGGCGGCATCCGCACGGGCGCGGATGTGGCGAAAGCCATGGCGCTCGGCGCGGATGCCGTCGCCATCGGCACCGCCGCGCTGATCGCGCTGGGCGACAATGACCCGAAATGGGAGGCCGAATATCAGGCGCTCGGCACCACGACCGGCGCCTATGACGACTGGCACGAAGGCCGCGACCCGGCGGGCATCACCACGCAAGACCCCGAACTTGCCGCCCGCCTCGACCCGGTGGAAGCCGGTCGCCGCCTGCGCAACTACCTGAAAGTGATGACGCTTGAGGCCCAGACCATCGCGCGGGCCTGCGGGCATAACCACCTGCACAATCTCGAACCCGAAGACCTCTGCGCGCTGACGATGGAGGCGGCGGCCATGGCGCAGGTGCCGCTCGCAGGCACCGACTGGTATCCCGGCAAACCGGGGACCGGCTACTGACATTACAAACGCGGGTCAGACACAGCTCTGGCCCGCGTTTTCACTTCAGGAAAGACAACCAATGGGGACAAGATGACACTGGATCTGGAAGCCTTCGCAAAAGAACGCGGAATCAAGTATTTCATGATTTCCTTTACCGACCTGTTTGGCGGCCAGCGTGCGAAACTGGTGCCGACACAGGCCATTGCCGACATGCAGACGGATGGCGCGGGCTTCGCGGGCTTTGCCACATGGCTCGACCTGACGCCCGCCCATCCCGATATGCTGGCCGTGCCCGACCCGGCCTCTGTGATCCAGATCCCGTGGAAACCCGAAATCGCCTGGGTCGCGGCCGATTGCGTCATGGAAGGCGCGGATGTGGAGCAGGCCCCGCGCAACGTGCTGCGCCGCCAGATCGCTGAAGCCGCCAAGCTCGGCCTGCAGGTCAAGACGGGCATCGAGGCCGAGTTCTTCCTGCTCACCCCCGACGGCATGCAAATCTCCGACCCCTATGACACCGCCGCCAAGCCCTGCTACGACCAGCAGGCGATCATGCGCCGCTATGAGGTCGTGCGCGAGATCTGCGACTACATGCTCGATCTGGGCTGGGGCCCCTATCAGAACGACCATGAAGACGCCAATGGCCAGTTCGAGATGAATTGGGAATTTGCCGATGCGCTGGTGACCGCCGACCGGCACAGTTTCTTCAAATTCATGGTCAAATCCGTGGCCGAAGCGCATGGCTTCCGCGCCACCTTCATGCCCAAACCCATTCAGGGCCTGACCGGCAATGGCTGCCATGTGCATATCTCGGTCTGGGATGATGCGGGCAAAAACGCCTTTGCCGCTGACAAGGGCACGGGCCCCACAGGCGAACTGGGCCTGTCCGATCAGGGCGCGCAGTTCCTCGGCGGCATCATGAAACACGCAAGCGCCTTGGCCGCGATCACCAACCCGACCGTCAACAGCTACAAGCGCATCAATGCGCCGCGCACCGCGTCGGGTGCGACATGGGCGCCCAATTCCGTCACATGGACCGGCAATAACCGCACCCATATGGTGCGCGTGCCGGGGCCGGGGCGGTTCGAGCTGCGCCTGCCCGATGGCGCGGCGAACCCTTACTTGCTGCAAGCGGTGATCATCGCGGCAGGCCTCAGCGGTCTGCGGTCCAAGGCCGATCCCGGCAAGCGCTGGGATATCGACATGTATGCCGAAGGCCACAAGGTCGAGGATGCGCCGAAACTGCCGCTGAACCTGCTCGACGCCCTGCGCGCCTATGAGGCCGATGACGAACTGATGCAGATGATGGGCCGCGAATTCTCACAAGCCTTCCTGAAACTGAAGCGGCAGGAATGGAATTCCTTCGTGTCCCATTTCAGCCGCTGGGAGCGCGAGAACACGCTCGATATCTGATCCCTCATCCCCCGCCGCTCAAGTCCCGGCGGGGGCGTCATGCAGCGCCCCGTCCTCAGGACCGCGGGCGCTCTTTCTTCGGGTCATAATGCGCAAACGGCACGATCCGCGCGGGCAGGCGTTTTTGCAACCCGTCAAGCTTGCCGATCTCCAGCGCAGTCCCGATCTCGGCATGGGCCACATCCACCCGCGCCAGCGCAATGTTCTGGCCCAGAAGCGGCGAGCGCATCGCCGATGTCACCTCGCCCACCTGCGCGCGGCCCAGATGCACGCCGTCGCCATGGCCCACATCCACGTTGCTGTCGATTTCCAACCCTACCAGCTTGCGCGCGGGATGCGCCTTGCGCCGGATCAGCGCATCGCGGCCGATGAAATCATCCTGCTTCGACTTCAGCGGCACCGTAAAGCCGATCCCGGCTTCGAACGGGTCAGTCTGGTCGCTGAAATCATAGCCCGCAAAGATCAGCCCGGCCTCGATGCGCACCATGTCGAGCGCCTCCAACCCGAAGGGCGTCAGCCCGTGATCCCGCCCCGCCGCCCAGATCGCGTCGAACACCGCTTCGCAATCGCGCGGGTGGCACATGACCTCATAGCCCAGCTCGCCCGTATAGCCTGTGCGCGAGACGACGACCGGCACGCCCTCCGGCCCATGCAGCCGCGCGGGCGTGAAGCGGAACCACTCCAGCTGATCGAAGGCCGGGCGATGCGGCGCGGTCCAGATCACCTTGCGCAACAAATCCCGGCTCTCCGGCCCCTGCACGGCGACATTGTGCAACTGGTCAGTCGATGAGCGCACCAGCACGTTCAGCCCCAGCTCCGCCGCCTTCTCGCGGATCCACTCGCCGCCGTAATCATTGCCCCCGATCCAACGGAAATTGTCGCGCCCCAGCCGGAACAAGGTGCCATCGTCGATCATGCCGCCATGCGGGTAGCACATCGCCGTGTAGACCACGCCGCCTTCCGACAGCTTGCGCACATCGCGGGTAAATACATACTGACACAGCGCTTCCGCGTCCGGGCCAGTGATCTCGAACTTGCGCAAGGGCGACAGATCCATGATCACCGATTTCTGCCGACAGGCCCAATATTCCCCGATGGCCCCCGTCGCGGCAAAGGAACTGGCCAGCCAATAGCCGTTATATTCGACAAAATTGCCGGTATGCTTGGCGAAACATGCGTGAAAGCCGGTTTCCTTGGTCATCTTGGGCTCCGAATCTGCGCTCGCGCGGATGGCAATGGCGCGTTTGAAAGGCTCTGTGCCGCTATAGGTGCGCAGATGGATATCCGTCGGGTTCCAGCCATTCGCCGCCGTGGTGTCATCAGGACAGGCAGAGCTGACGCAGACCAGATCCGTCAACGCGCGGAGCAGCACATAATCGCCAGGCCGCGACCAGGGTTCATCCGCAAGCAGCACGCCATGGGCATCAAGTGCGGTGTTGAAAAAGAAGTTGATCGCCATCCAGCCCGGTCGCGGCTCGGCCCCGAAAGGGGCGAGTGCCGCGTTGAAATTATCGGTGCAATTCACGTGGCCGGGATAGCCGATATCGTCGTAATATTTCGCCGCACAGGCCATGGCGAAGGCATCGTGACGCCCGCATGTGTCCTGAATGACCTCCACCAGCGGGTCCATATCCTGATCATAGTATTTTCCGTGCAGCCCCGGCATCGGATAGGCATGGCCCATCAGCGTGCGCGTCGTCGTCACATCCAGCGGGCGCTGCAACCCGCGATCAAGCTTGCGCGCATCGAAACACTGGAAATCCGTGCATTGCCGCCCGTCGACATCAAGGATCTGGATGAAATCACCCGCCTTGACGAAATAGGCCTCTGCCGTCGCGGAATGGACACGAATTTCGGCCAGCGGATCCGCCAGCGGATCGGGTAGCGCGAAGCCCTGACGCGCGCGGGGCGTGGCGCGGGTCACCATCACCGTCAGCGGCGTCGCGGTGTCCTGAGCATACGGGTCCATCGCCCCGCCGGGGGCGGCGATGATCACCACACCGTCGCGGGCCACCTGAAATGTCTCGCGCGTCCCGGCCGGAGTGCTGGCCTCGAACAGCCGCAGCGCAGGGGCCTGCGCCAGATCAATCCCACGCGCCGCGATCCCGCGCCGCAGCCCGCGCAGGGACGCATCGCCCCCCGCCAGCAGCGCCATCAACCCCTCAGCCCGCGCCCCGGCACGCAGCCCCAGCACCCCCGGATCCCCGCGCCCATGGGCATCGGCAGCGACGATCTCGCAGGGCTGGCCGCCTTCATCATTGGTGATCGCCACGGCGTCGCCCGCGCTGAGCGTGATCAGGATCGCACCGGCGCCCGCCACCACATAGCGCTCCGTGCCCGGCGGCAATGTGAGCCCGCGCGGCAGCAGGATCGCACTGGCGCGCGGCGGTCCGGGCCGGATCACAGGGAAACCAGTATCTTGCATCTTCCGCCCCGCAAATTGCACATCAGGAATATTATATTAATGTAGAGAATGGCGCAAAGCAAGACTTACAGCGGCCAGACGATCAGCAGCAGCGGCATGGCGACCACGACGACGATCGCTTCCAGTGGCAGGCCAAGCTTCCAGTAATCGCCGAACCCGAAGCCGCCGGGACCGAGGATCAGGGTGTTGTTCTGATGTCCGATCGGGGTCAGGAACGCGCAAGAGGCCCCGATCGCCACCGCCATCAGAAAGCTGTCGGGGTTCACGCCGAGTGTCGCCGAAATGCCGATGGCGATGGGGCAGAGCACGGCAGCAGTGGCGGCGTTGTTCATCACATCCGACAGGAACATCGTCGTGACCAGCACCACCGCCAAAGCCGCAATCGCATTACCCTGCGCGATGGTGTCCACCAGAAACCGCGCCAGCACATCTGCAGCCCCCGTGGTCTGCATCGCCCCCGCGACCGGGATCAGCGCCGCCAAGAGCACGATCACCGGCCAGTCTATGGCGGTGTAGACCTGCCGCGGCGGCACCGTGCGCAACAGCATCGAGGCGATCACCCCCAGCGTGAAGGCCGCCGCCGCAGGCAACAGCCCCACCGTCACGATCCCCACCGAAGCCAGCATGATCACGCCTGCGATGATGGCCATGCGCGTGTCAGGGATGCGCAGGGCGCGCTCGCCCAGTGGCACGCAGCCCGTGTCATTGATGAAATCCGCCATCACCTCGGCCGGGCCCTGCATCAGCAGCAGATCGCCCGATTTCAGCGACAATGTGCGCAGCCGCGCGCGCGGCGGCTGGCCGTCGCGCGCCACCGCCAGCAGGTTCAGCCCCCAGCGCGTGCGCAACCGCAACTCGCGCGCGGTCCGCCCCACGATATTCGAGCCGGGCAGCACCGCCAGTTCGCGCAGCACGATATCTTCGTCGCGCTTGCTGCCCTCCTCCTCGTCGCGCTCCTCTGTCTTGCGCTTGGCGGGTGTCGCAGCCTCGTCTTTTTCCGAGGACGACCCGTCTTCCTCCAGCTTCATGCCGAAGGCCGAAAGCGCCTTGGCCAGTGTCTCGACATCCGCCTCAAGCACCAGAATATCGCCTTCGCGGATGCGCCGCCCGCCATGCGGCGCGGTCATGCGCACCTCGTTGCGCACCAGCCCCACGATCTGGGCGTCGCTATCGTCAATCTCGGCTTCAAACTTGCGCAGGGTCAGGCCGATGGCCTTGCTCTTCTCGGGCACGCGCACTTCGGTCAGATAGGTGCCTGTGTCGAACCCCTCGGCCCCCGAGGCCTTGCGTGCAGGCACCAGCCGCCAGCCGATCAGCGCCACGAAACCGACCCCGGCCAAGGCCACAGCCACGCCCACAGGGGCGAAATCGAACATCGCGAAATGGCCCAGACCCGCCTCAGCCCGGAAGCCCGACACGATCAGGTTGGGCGGCGTGCCGATCAGCGTGGTCATGCCGCCCAGGATCGTGCCGAAGGCCAGCGGCATCAGCACCTGCCCCGGTGTCAGATCCAGCCGCCCCGAAAGTTGCACCGCGACCGGCATCAACAGCGCCATCGCGCCCACATTGTTCATGAAACCCGACAGCAGCGCGCCCAGCGCCATCAGCGCGGCCATGCTGGTCAGTCGCCCCGCCTCGCGCGGCAGCACCGCGCGCGCCAGCCAGTCCACCGCGCCCGTGTTCTGCAATCCCTGGCTGAGCACCAGCACACAGGCCACCGTGATGACCGCCGGATGCCCGAACCCCGCAAAAGCCTCGGCCGCCGGCACCAGCCCGGTCACAACGCAGGCCATGAGCGCCATCAGCGCCACAATGTCATGGCGCAGTCGCCCCCAGAGAAACAGGCCCATCGTGGCCGCAAGGATAGCGAAAATCGTCAGTTGCGGCATGCTCATAAGCGCGGATCCTGCAAAGGGCCAGATAGCTTGCATATAGCAATCAGACGCGCAGTCGAAAGGGGCGCCGGAGGGGCGCCCCTTCGCTCGGCCATAGACCGCGCGTCAGTCGCGCGGCTCGTTCATCAATCCGCGAACGACCGCATAACAGGCCCCCAGCAGAACCAGCGTGAAGGGCAGTCCCGTCGACACGGCCATCGCCTGCAATGCGACCAGACCACCGCCCAGAAGCAGCGCAATGGCGACCGCGCCCTCGAAGCTCGCCCAGAACACGCGCTGGATGACCGGCGCATTGGTCTTGCCCCCGGCTGCAATCGTATCGATCACCAGCGACCCCGAATCCGACGAGGTGATGAAGAACACCACCACAAGCACGATGCCGATGAAGGACGTGATCGCGGTCAAGGGCAGTTGCGTCAACATCTGGAACAGTTTCAGCTCCAATGCCGCGTCCTGCACAGCCGTGTAGCCGTCATTGACGACCTGCCCGATGGCCGTGCCGCCCATTGCCGTCATCCATAGCACCGACAGGAGCGTTGGCACGATCAGCACGCCAATCAGGAATTCACGCACGGTGCGGCCCCGGCTGACGCGGGCAATGAACATGCCCACAAAGGGTGACCAGCTGATCCACCACGCCCAGTAGAAGGCCGTCCATCCCTGCGAGAAATTCGCGTCCTCACGCCCGAAAGGCATCGACAGCGGCACCACATTCTTCGCATAGGCCCAGAGATTGTCGAAAAACCCTGTCAGGATCGCAACTGTCGGCCCGACGATGATGATGAACAGCAAAAGCAGCGTCGCAAGGCCCATATTCACCTCGGACAACACTTTCACGCCGCCCTCAAGCCCCCGCAGGATCGATCCGATGGCGATCAGCGTGATCACGATGATCAAGAGGATCAGCAACGAATTCGCAGTGCCGACATCGAACAGGAAATCCAGCCCCGCCGCCGCCTGTTGCGCGCCAATCCCCAGCGATGTCGCCAGACCGAACACCGTCGCGAAGACCGCCAGAATATCGATGATATGGCCCGGCCAACCCCACACACGTTCCCCGAAAATCGGGTAAAATGCCGAGCGCAGCGTCAATGGCAGGCCCTTGTTATAGCTGAACAATGCCAGCGCAAGCGCGACCACGGCGTAGATCGCCCAAGGGTGCAGGCCCCAGTGGAAGATCGTCGCGGCCATGCCCAGACGGCGCGCCTCCAGCTCATTGCCCTCCGCGCCGCCCAGCGGGGCCCAGTCGGTGCGCAGCCCATCCTCGCCGACTGTGATCCCCCCGAAGGCGGAGGAATAATGCGACATCGGCTCGGACACCCCGAAGAACATCAGCCCGATGCCCATCCCGGCGGCAAACAGCATCGAAAACCAGCCCACATAGCCGAAATCCGGCGTGGCTTCTGGCCCGCCCAGCCGCACCTTGCCCAAGGGCGAGATGATCAGCCCCAGACAGACCAGCACGAAAACATTGCCCGACAGCAGAAAGAACCAATCCAGATGGCTCGTCAGCCAGTCACGCAGCCCGACGAATAACGGGCCGATATCATTCTGAAACGCGAGCGTCAGAAAAACGAATAGCATGACACCAATCGCCGAGACCGAGAAAACCACCTTGTGGATGTCCAGTTCCAGCGCCACCGCACCGCTGAAATTATCCTGCCCGATATCATAATCGGTCTCGATGATCTCCGTCTCGCCTTCGGGCTCCGGGATCGGCTCAACCTCGGGGGGGGCTTCGGTCTGAAGCTCTTCAAGTGGTTTGTCTTCGTCAGGATTGCTCATTCATCACCCTATTTATTGCACGCAAAGTGCCGCCAGTCCCTGAGTGATAACAGCCCCGTGACGAGATTGCAAAAACACTGCCGCTCCAAGGCGCTGCAGGGGCGCGCCGGGACGCGCGGGCCAACAAAGATGTATCTGCAATGCCGCTTTCCCCGGCACCCTGCGGCGGAGCATCGCCGGTCGAAACGAGACCGCTTGTTTTTCCCAAGATCAAAACTCACTATAGAACCAACGGCTGATTCGCTTGCCTGTAATCCGACGATTGATTTTTTCCAAAGAGGTACTGCGTGACGGGGGTGGATGGGGCAAACCTGGGGTCACAAGGCGACCAACTGGCGCAGTTGCGGCGTCTGATTGGCTTTTTGCCTGCCGGAATCATCGAAACGGATGCCTGTGACCGCGTTCAATTCGTCAATGACCGGATCTGCGACATGCTGGCCTGTGACCGCACGGATCTCGCAGCGTGCCGGTTCCAGGATCTGATCACCAGCCAGAGCCGCGACGACTACGCCGCAGCCCTTGCCGCATTGCGCGAAGGCCACGAAAATGTCTCGCTGGAGCTGGGCTTCCGGCGCGAAGACCGCACGGCGCTGCATGTGAGTTGCGCGATCTCGGCGCAGCGCTGTGCCAATGGCGCGCTGACCGGCTGCGCGATGGTGCTGATCGACATTTCCAAGCGCGTCAACGCCGAACGCACCGCCCGCCAGAACGAGGCCCGCTTGCGCCAGATCCTCGACAATACTGTGGCGCTGATCGGCATCATGGAGCCCGATGGCACATTGATAGAGGCCAACAAACCGGCGTTGACAGCAGGTGGCATTGAGCGCGAAGACGTGATCGGGCGGAAATTCTGGGACTGCTACTGGTGGTCACATGATGCCGATGCGCGCGCAAAGCTGCAAATCGCGATTGCTGGTGCTGCCGCTGGTGAATTGCAGCGCTATGACGCGACAGTGCGCATGGCCGATGACGCACGGGTGGATATCGATTTCATGCTTTCGCCCGTCATCGGCGATGAAGGGCAGGTCGAGTTGCTGGTCCCCTCGGGGTTTGAGATCACCGACCGCAAGCGCCATGAAGAACAACTCGCACTGGTTATGCGCGAGGTCAATCACCGCTCGAAAAACCTGCTTGCGGTCGTGCAATCGATGCTGCGCCAGATGCGCCCGGTCGAATTGCGCCAGTTCGTGCGCGATTTCAGCGACCGGTTGCGTGCCTTGTCGGCCTGTCAGGATCTGCTGTTGACCACTGCTGACGATTGCCTGCCGCTGGTCGACATCGTGCGCACGCAGATGTTGCATTTCGGCGAACTGCCCAAGGCACGGCTCAGCCTTTCGGGGCCCGATCTGCGCATTTCCCCGGAAATCGCGCAGAATCTCGGAATGGCCTTCTATGAATTGGCGACGAATGCCGCCAAATACGGTGCGCTGTCGGACGCAAAGGGCCAGGTGCAGGTCTTCTGGACGCTGGACACCCCCTCCGAAGACGACTCCGAGCGTAGGTTCAGCCTGTGCTGGCGCGAAACCGGCGGCCCCGTGGTCAGCCCGCCCCAACAAAGTGGCTTTGGCTCCATTGTGCTCAAGGAAATGCTGGCCATGACGCTGAACGCGCAGATCGAGATGGCCTTCCCGCCCGATGGCGTGATCTGGACGCTCACCTGTCCCGCGCGAGCGATTTCGGAAAAATGCGCATGAACGCAGATAAATCTCACCTGACTATGTCATAGTTAATAGCGCAGCGCGTCTTAGTCCGAAAGATTCAGTCGAGAATTTGGTGGGCAGGTGTGCATGCAGTCGTATTTTCTTGTTTGTGTCAGGTTTTCGCTGGTTGCGAAGGACGTCGTCGCGACGTTGGAGGACATGGGGCTGGGCAAGCCCTTGGTCGCTGCGAACGAAACAGAGGCGCTTTCACGTCTGGCGGAGCTTCCGCCCGGTGCCGCAGTGCACCTCGCCTTGATTGAGGCTGCGCCAGATGAGTTTCCGACCAGCATCCTTGAAACCACGCTCGATGCACTGGGAACAAAGATCGTCCTGATATCGGATGCGCCCGGGACCAGCTTGGGCGCGCTGCGCTATACGGTCCTCAGAACACCGTTTTTTACTGATGATCTGATTGACCTGATTTTGGGAAAACGGCCCGCATGACAGCTACCCGGCCCAACCTGCAGGCGATGCGCACGGCGCGAAAGCCCCCCGCGCGGTCACACGGGCACCGCAGGCCGTCAACCGCCCACGACGGGGCGGCTGACCTGGTCACCGCTGCGCAGCATCGCGCGCGCGTCAGTCCTTGTGCGTGCTCAGCATGATGTCGATCTCAGACATATGCCGCGCCAGCATGGCATTGGCCTCAATACTCTGTTCGGCATCTTTCGCGTCCTGATAGGCGTCGAGCACATGCTTTTCGCCTTCAGCAACCCGGTCCATGATGTCATGATCAACGGTCTCGAACCAGGACCGCATCTCGATCACCGCGCGATTGACCGTCGCGAAGACCGACCCGTCTTCGTCAGGACGACGCCCCTCTTGCGCAAGATACGCGCTCAACGCATCCGCATGCCGGACATGCATGTCAAGAAACGTCTCCGCCACCTGCCGAAATCCCGGCGCGGCTTTTTCGACCAGCTTTTCGAACCCGCTGACCGTATCGACAACGCGCGTATGCGCTTCGGCGATCAGATCGAGCGCTGTTTCTTTGGGGTCAGGTCCAGGCCCGGTGCCAGCTGCAACCGGCGTTTCGGCAGTGGCGTCAGGCGCGAGCTTCGGGGGCATATGCCCTGTGGTATCGGACGGCATGAGCTGTATCTCCTTGTCAGTTGCATCAGGGGTTCAGGCGGTGGCCGGAGTGCTGCGCCGGGTCAGACCGGGGGCTTGCCCCGCACGGCGCGCGCCACCATCGCGACCACGAACAGAACGAGGAAGACGATGAAAAGGATCTGCGCAATCGACGATGCGGTGCCTGCGATCCCAGTAAAGCCAAGCGCTGCGGCAATCAGTGCCACGATTAAAAAAGTCAAAGCCCATCCGAGCATTGTATTTCCTTTCATATAGAGAGTTGCAAAGCAACGATTGTCGTTCCAACGGATAATTCAGGGAAAGGTTCCCTCGCGGCCAAAGGTCATTTTCCTTGCGCGTGGTTCCATATCGTCTCCCTATATAAGGGCGCGTCTCCGCGGAATATGAAGCGCAATCGTCTTTAGGTTCGCCATGTGCCGCTTTTTCATCCCGGCATTAAATTATTTTGGAACTTCTGAACATGTCGCTGGTTTATGGTCAGAGCCTCACGAGGCCAGACACAAACAGGAGTTTACTATGAAGAAGTTCATGCTTACGACTGCACTTGTCGCTGTGACATCCATGGGCGCGATTGCGCAGACCACCAATGGCGCGATGCAGACAGAGACAGCCGCAATGAGCGCAGACACTGTTCCAGCCTTTCTGGTCAGCAGCTTCACGGGCAAAGATCTCTACACGCTCGACACCGAAGCAACACGCGATCTGACCCAGACCCGTCAGGGCACCAACCAGACCATGGCCGATCAGGAGCGTATGCGCTGGGAAAGCAGTGATGTGTTTTCGGGAAGCCGGGACGCTTGGAACAACGTTGGCGGCATCGATGATATCGTGATGACGAAGGACGGCGAAGTTCGCGGCGTTCTGATCGATGTGGGCGGTTTCCTGGGCTTCGGCGCTCGCACCGTGATGGTTGATATCGACGATCTGTATTTCGTGGCCGATGACAGCGAAGCTTCTGATCTGGATGACTTCTTTGTTGTCGCAACGATGAGCCGCGAGCAGCTTGAAGCGCTCCCCGAATGGGACGAAGATCAATTGTCGATGGGGTTTGAATCGACCCGCAACTTCGACAGCGCTGGTATGGGCACCGCGACTGAAGCGCCGATGCAAGACGGCACCGCCGAGCACGCCGAAGCCCGCACGGAAGTGCCTGCAGGCTACCAGGTGATGCCGGAAACGGAGCGCACTGCCGACCGGCTGATGGGCGCGGATGTGTATGGCCGCGAAGGCGATAACATCGCGACTGTCGATGATCTGGTGATTGGCGCAGACGGCGACATCACGCATACTGTGATGGATGTCGGCGGCTTCCTCGGCATCGGCAACCACACAATCGCACTGGAGATCGATGATGTCGATATCCTGTGGAACGACGAAGATGGCAATGTGCGTGTGCAAGTCACCATGACCCAAGAGGAAATGGAAAGCCTGCCCGAGTATGAAGGCTAATCCGCGTTTTTGGATTAAACAGGGGCCTGCCTTTTGGCAGGCCCTTCGTTATTTAAAAATGAAAACCCCCTGATCATTCAGAAATACGCAGACAGGGATTGAACGCTGAATTGTCATCAAGTGACACAAAGTATTCTGAAATCAGGTCAAATGCAGATTCAAGTCCTGAAAATAAATAAACCAGAATATCATGGTTTTAAAAAAGCCGTAAAAAGGTGAACTTCAGAACAGCCAGCTTGTTCCGATAAAACCCGAGTAATCGGCATCACAATTGCGAGAAATATGGCGTCAATAACGCCGATCATAGGGCTGGATGATCCCAAGGACGGCCGGCGCGCTGTTTGATCCGATCTGCAGGCGCGCCATGCGGATGTCGCACATCATGTAGCTGCCCGGCGTCACGTCGATCAGGCTCACCGCCTTTACATCCGCCGCAGACCCGATCCGGCAGTCCGCCAGCCCCAGCGAAATCCGGTCCTGATCGAAGCGGTTTTCGCCCATATGGCGCAGGTAATGTATCCCGCTCGTATCCCCGAAACGACGCGGGAAAAGCTTGCGCAGCTTTTGGTTCTCTGCCGTGATCGCCCCGCTTTCCGGGTCTACCACCAAGGCTGCCACAGGCATGTCGTGAAAGATCGTCTCGAATTTCCGCCGCTCGGCATCCAGCGCTGCATTCGCTTCGCGCAGCTGTTCGACCTGCACCTCGATCTCGACCTGATGCGTCAGCAGATCCAGCGCCAGCTCGTCGATACTGACCTCATCGCGCTGCAACAACATGCTGAGCGAAGGCAATTTGCCACTCTGCAACATCTTCTCGATGCGGCGGCGCGCATGGTCCTGCTTGGTGTTGCTCTGCTCGCTCTCGCTGCTCATTCCGCGACTTCTTCATGCACAGGGTAATCAAGGTTGGAAATGTCGAGATGCGTTATCACACAACCACCATCACGCAAGGCAGAAGCATGCATCAGGAACCAGCGTTCATGTGTGGGCGAATGACAGGGATAGATCAAGGAAAACTCGTCACGCGCCCCAGAAAGGAGTGATTTCAGCCCCTCAAGCGCCCGACGCGCCGTGCTGTCTTGGCGCGCGGACCCTTCCAGCGCCTGCAGGTAATCGATATCCTGCCCGTCTGACAGCCGGTGCGTGCCGCCATTCTCGCGCGAGAAGCGCCGCCAGGCCTCATTGACCAGCACGATCTGGCCCGCAGCATCCAGCACGGCCAGATTTTGCGGCGCCGCGTCGATCACCGATTGCAGATAGCGCATCGCCTGAACGCTGGACACATCAATGAAGGACAGCACCATGCGCGACTCCTCCGAGGAGCGCCCGACAAAGGGCTGGATGGTCACCAGCCAGCTGCGCTTCTCGCGGTCACGCACCTCATATTGCTGCGTCTTGCTCTGGGTTTCGGCATCGGCGATCCGTGCTTCCAGATCGAAGCCAACCAGCGTGTGGGTGATATCCAACAGCGGGCGGCCAATATCCTGATCGCGCAGGCGGAAGATCTCGGTGGCCTGGGCCGAAAACCGGGTGATCCGCCCGTAGCCGTCCAGAAAGATCAGCGGAATGCGCGCCGCACGCGACAACCCTTCGAGATCGGCATAGGCTTCATTGAGCTGCATGATCTTTTCCTGCAACTCGGCATTGACCGTATGCAGCTCTTCATTGACCGATTGCAGTTCTTCGTTGGTGCTTTGCAATTCTTCGTTGCTGGCCATCAATTCTTCATTGCTGGCCTGCAATTCTTCATTGGCGCTGCCCAGCTCCTCGATCGTGGCCTTGAGCGTGTCGCGGACCTGACCCAGCTCGGCCTCCAGCTCGACGGCGCGGCGGGCGGTCAGCGAGGCGAGATCCTGTGCGCCTTCAACCCGCTCTGCCACAGGATGCGGCCCGCGCAGATGCTCGAAACTGATCACCAGTTGCGCGGCAGTCTCATGCCCTGGCAACACGACAGGCCGGATCTCGATGCGCACGGGCAGATCAAGCCCAGTGTCATCGCCCGGCCCGTCCGGCTGCATGATCACCGATTTGGTCTGCGTCCGGTCGCGCAGCGCGGCAAAGATCAGGGTCGAGACGACAGCCGCGATCCGCTCGGGCAGCAGCGTCACCAGATCGAGCGTCGCGTCACCGGGCTGCAGACGCAGGAAGGGCGTGACATCGCCGTAGACATGACGAATTTCACGCTGCGCATCGATCACCACCGAAGGCGGCACGAAAGCCTTGATCAGACAGTTGGTCGACGCCGCCAGCGCGTCGGTCGCATCGGTCACGGGGCTTGCGGTAGCAGACCGTCTGCGCGGATCACGCCGGGCCGCGATTGTGCCTGCCGAGAGCAGGAAATCTTCCGCGGACAGATGGCGCAACTCGCCGCGCAGCCGGAAAATCTTGCTACGCGCGGACACGGTGTCAAGCAGCCCTGCCAGCTTGCCCGGCGCTTCCGATCCGCCCATGAACATCGCGCCGCCCGCATTCAGCCCGAACAGCATCCGGCGCAGCGCGCGTTCCTGCGGGGCGGGCCGCAGATAGATGATCATGTTGCGACAGACCACCAGATCGAGCTTCAGAAATGGCGGATCGCTGAGCACATCATGGCGCGAAAACACGATGGCGCGGCGCAGCCGGGGCACGATCTGATAGCTGTCATCGTCGATGCGCGTGAAATACCGCTCGCGCAGCTCTTGCGGCATGTTCTGCAACAGCCGCGCCGGATAGATGCCGCTGGAGGCGACGGCCAGATAACTCGGCTCGATATCAGTGGCGAAAATCTTGACCGCCAGATCGAGCTCCAGCAGCCGCATCGCCTCGAAGACAAGGATCGCCAGCGAATAGGCTTCCTGCCCGGTCGAGCAGGCCACCGACCAGATGCGATATGTCCTCGACGGATCCTCTGCCCGCTTTAGCAGATCAGGCCGGATCACCGTCTCGGCCAATTCGTCGAAAGCGTCCTTGTCGCGGAAAAAGGACGTGACCGGGATCATCATCTCGCTGCGCAGGCGGTCCGTCTCCTGCCCCTCGCTGCGCAAAAGGCGCATATAGCTGCGCACATCCCTGGTGCCCGTCGCCAGCATCCGCCGTTCCAGCCGGCGCACCAGCGTATGCGGCTTGTAATTGGCCAGCTCAATATCGATCAGCCTGCCGATCTCCTCCAGCATATCCTCGATGGGGGTTTCGACTTCCGCATCGATGGTGATCAGACGCGGCGCGCGGTTTTCCTCGATGATCTTCTCGATGAAGCCCGCCAGCGCCTCGGGCGTGCCTGTTTCATGGGCCAGCCCCGTGGCCATGGCATTCAGCGGCATCCCGTCGAAACTGGCACTGGTGGGCGATTGCACCAGCGCCCAGCCCCCGGCCTCGACAATGCTGCTGAGCCCCTCCGACCCATCCGATCCGGTGCCCGACAACACCACGGCAATCGCGCGTTGGCAGGCTGCATCGGCCATGGAATGGAAGAACGTGTTGATGGGAAAGGTCATGCCCACAGCCGGGCGCGGATCGAGATGCAGCCGATGATCGCACAGCCGCATCGTGACGCCCGAGGGGATCACATAGACACAGCCTGCGGCCAGCCGGTCACCCTCCGCCGCGACCTTGACCCGCATCGTGGTGTTGCGCGCCAGCAGACTGTCCATCATCGTCTTGTGATTGGGCGCAAGATGCTGGATGACCACATAGGCCGCGTTCAGCCCCGGATCGATCGCCGAGAAGAACTCATGCAGTGCCTGCAAGCCACCGGCTGATGCCCCGATCGCCACAACCGTCTCGACGGCATGGGCGCTGTCATGGGCAAGGGGATCAGTGTCGGACATGCGCACCAGACCAAGCAACAAGATCCGCACAATAGTCCAGCCCCCGCGCGTTTTCAACCTGCCTGTTATTTGCGCAACACCCCCGGCAGGTTTCCTGCGCAGGATCCTCAGACGCGCAGGAATTCCAGCCGGGCCAGATGCAGATCAACCACCATCACCTGCCCGATAGCGACCAGCCCCAGACGGGTCAGCCGGGACGGATCGAAGGCAAGCGCAGTCCGGTGCGGGGTGAATTGCGAGAATGGCAGCGTAATCTCCTGCCACTCGGGAAATGCGTGAAATGTCGCGCGCCAGGACTGCCAGACGGCTGTCATATCCGCACTGCGCAGATGCAGGTTATAGTCGGCATCATTGCCCCGCACGGTCAGGCGCAGGGCATTGAACCGCGTCGCATCAAGCATCTGACCACGTGGCGCCAGCGGCAAGGCCATCTGCACGAAACCGCCGTTATTTTCCAGACTGACCGTGCCGCTCAGATGCAGCGCGTCAGCGGTCCGACGCAACTGCCCCGAGCTGACCCCGCCCATCACAGTGTCACTGACACAGCGCCACTCGGCCCCCGTCGCGGCCCGCAAATCCGCGCCGCGTCCATCTTCAAGGATCCCGTCGTCAAGGATCACAGCGTCAAGATCACGCTGGTGGCTTGGCAGGACTGGCCTCGGCCAGGGTCTTGGCCTGTGCGATCCAGCCATCTCGTTCAATCCGGCCCTTGAAGTTCAGCGATCCATCGACCCAGGCCACTTCCGCATCGCTCCAGCGCGCGATCTGCCAGAAGTGATAGACGCCCATCTCATTGAGCTTGGTCTCCAGCACCGGCCCGACCCCGCTGATCGCCTTCAGGTCATCAGCTGCGCCCACCGGAGCGCTCAGCATCGTGGGCTTGGTGCCCTCCTCGACCGCTGTCGCTGCAGGCTCGACAACAGGCGCGCTCGTCATCGCAGCCGTCGGGGCAGCCACCGCAGCAGGCGTTGCGAGCGCGGAAGTCGCAGGAGCAAGCGTCACATCAGCTTGCGTTTTCGCAGGCGGTGCTGGGCGCTCCGCGATGGTGAAGACCAGACCGACCAACAGCGTGACCACCCCGGCGATGGCCACGGAGCCATTGCCTTCGATCCCGACCAGCAGGAAGGACACAGCCCCCCCGACAAGCCCTGCGGCGCAGGCAATGGCCCAGCCATAGAGCGGTGGCGCGTTCTTCATTTCTGCAGTAGCCATAGTGGTCATCTCCTGTTGCGGTGACATCAACTCAGGTCTTCATATTACATCACTTTAGCGCGTTTTTCCTGTGTGGGAAGGGTTTCGATCCCCAGCGCCTGAAGCGCGCGTTCAGCGATATCACGCGCGGTCAGCTGCGCATCGGCATACATCTGGTCTGGGCTGGCCTGCTCGATGAACCGGTCAGGCAGGGTCATGGTGCGCACGGCCAGCCGCCGCTCCAGCAGGCCCGCATTGGCCATGTAATGCAGCACATGCGCGCCGAAACCGCCCTCGGCGCCTTGCTCGATGGTGATCAGCGCCTCGTGATGGCGCGCCAGCTGGCCGATCAGATCCGTGTCGAGCGGTTTGGCGAAACGCGCATCGGCGATGGTGCAGGTCACGCCGCGCGCCTCCAACGCCTCGGCGGCAAGCATCACCTCGGGCAGATGCGCGCCGAAGGACAGGAGCGCCACCATCGCGCCCTCGCGCAGCACCCGGCCCTTGCCGATCTCCAGCACCTGCCCGCGCTCGGGCAATTCCACCCCGGACCCTTCGCCGCGCGGATAGCGGAATGCAATGGGGCCTGCGTCATGGGCGGCAGCTGTCGCGACCATATGGACCAGCTCGGCTTCATCGCCCGCAGCCATGACAACCATGCCGGGCAGGTTCGCCAGATAGGCCACATCGAAACTGCCCGCATGGGTGGCCCCATCCGCGCCGACCAGCCCCGCACGGTCGATGGCGAAGCGCACGGGCAGCCCTTGCAGCGCCACATCATGCACGATCTGGTCATAGCCGCGCTGCAGGAATGTCGAATAGATCGCGCAGAAGGGCTTGAGGCCACTGGCCGCCATGCCCGCCGCGAAAGTGACCGCATGCTGCTCAGCGATGCCCACGTCAAAAACCCGGCGCGGGAAGCGTTTGCCCATGATATCGACGCCCGTCCCGCCCGGCATGGCCGCCGAGACCGCGACGATCAGCGGATCGCGGGCGGCCTCATCGGTCAGGGCGCGGCCAAAAACCGATGTGTAGCTCGGTGAATTCGGCTTGGATTTCGCCTGCGCGCCCGAAGCCACATCGAATTTCGCGACCCCGTGATAGCAGCACTCAGACGCCTCGGCGGGCGCATAGCCCTTGCCCTTTATGGTGCGCATATGGATCAATACCGGCCCTTCGGCACGGTCGCGCGCGATGCGCAGCGTCGCCAGCAGGTCAGGCATGGAATGGCCATCGATGGGGCCGATATAGGTGAAGCCCAGATGCTCGAACATCGTCGCATCCGGCGGGCCGCCACAGGCGCGGGTCCGCGCCGCAAGGGCCTGTTCGCGCAAGGAATGCGGCAGCGCCGAGATGAAGCCCTGCGCAACTTCCGAGAGGGTGGCATGGGGCGCGTTCAGCCGGTTGAGATAGCTGTTCATCGCCCCCACAGGCGGCGCGATGGACATGTCATTGTCGTTCAGGATCACAAAGAGCCTGCGCCCTTCGGCGCCCGCGTTGTTGAGCGCCTCATAGGCCATGCCAGCGGTGATGGACCCGTCCCCGATGACCGCAATCGCGTCACCCGTAGGCTGGCCCATATCGCGCCCGATCGTGAAGCCGAGGGCGGCGGAAATGCTGGTGGAGCTATGCGCCGCGCCAAACGGATCAAAGACGGATTCGCTGCGCTTGGTGAAGCCTGACAGCCCGTCTTTCTGGCGCAATGTGCCCATCCGGTCGCGACGTCCGGTCAGGATCTTGTGGGGGTAGCATTGATGCGACACGTCCCAGATCAATTTGTCGAAGGGGGTGCGAAACACGGCGTGCAGCGCGACAGTCAGTTCGACGACGCCCAACGAAGAGCCCAGATGCCCGCCGGTGCGGCTGACCGTCTCGATGGTCTCGGCGCGCAGTTCATGGGCGAGCGCTTCCAGCTCAAGATCGTCGAGATCGCGCAGATCCGCAGGACAGGCGACGCGGTCGAGATGTGGTGTCTGTGTCATGGCGTTCCCTTCTCCGTGTTTTTTTATGAAAGCTTTTTTCGTTGAACGAAAAAAGCCGAGTCATCCATTGCCTGCCTTTTTTCACTGATTGAAAAACGGTTTCAGAATGAAAAAGGGCGCCGTGGGGTTGCCCCGCACGGCACCAGTTCCCTGTTGCCAACAGGAAAGGGAACCGGGCGTCACAAGCCCGTGCCCGAACCGGCTATATGGTTCGAACCCTTGTGGGGGCAGGCGCACGGCTTGCGCCCGCCTGCCCCGATCCTCATGCCTTGGCCACATCCAGCGGCGCGGTCAGCGCGCTGAAGGGCATGGGTGGCGGGGCATTCTTGCTCTCGTCGGGCAGAAGCTGGCCTACCCCCCAGATGATGCCGTAGCTCACCCCGATCACGAGCAGGAACATTGCCGCATATCCTGCACCGCGCATCATCTCGGACAACACCCAGTTGCGCAGCCGCGCGGTCGGGGTTTCCTCAATATAGTCGTGTTCAGCCATGGTAAGTTGCTCCTTAATCGTAGGTCGGACGGAAGCCGCGTTCCTCGGCCCAGACAGCCCAGTTATCGACGACAGTGCCCGTCAGAAGGATCCCGATACCACCTGTCAGCGTGGTCAGCACCGCAAACCACCAGGCCCAGCGGTGAATCCCTTCCATCGTGGCATTGAAGCCCATCGTCCAGCGCCAGAACAGGGCGGCGCGTTCCGATGCCGTGCCACGATCCACGATCTGTTCCAGCTCGCGGTCGCCGCCGAAGCGGGATACGGCCAGAATGGTCGCCCCATGCATGGCAAACAGCAGCGCCGAGCCATAGAGGAACACGATCGAAAGCGCGTGGAACGGGTTGTAGAAGAGGTTGCCGTAACGCAGCGAGAACAGGTTGGTCCAGTCGAGATGGGTGAAGATCCCGTAAGGCACCGCTTCCGACCACGATCCCATCAGGATCGGACGGAACAGGCCCAGCACGAGGAACAACCAGATGGCAGAGGCAAAGGCCCAGGCCACATGCTTGCCCATCCCCAGCGCTTCAGCGCGCAGATAGGTGCGTACCCACCAGGCCATGACCGAGATCAAGAGGAAGAACGAGGCGATCAGGAAGTAGCCCCCCTCGCGCATCGGCGGGATGCCCAGACCATATTCCGGCGCGGGCGGGTCCAGCGACAGCCAGAACAGATCGCGCAGGAATACCGCAGGGTTATAGCCCGCCTGATCCCAGAACCACAGACCGACCATCACGAACCAGACCGTGCCAGCCACGAGGCTTAACACCCCCATCGCGCCCAGATAGACCGGACCGAGCTGCGCATTGCCGAACCAGCCGAGCAAGGTCGAGAAGCTGGCGGATTTGGTGCGGTTTTCCAGCTCAACGCCTTCAACCAAGCCCATTTCCGGGGCGGCGCGCACCTGCACCTGGGTAAAGATATTCTGATACTCAGCCATTGACGCCTCCTGCGATATCGCGCCACCAGGGCAGATCGAGCCACCAATCCCACCAGAAGACCCACTGATCGAACCAGATGGTGCCCGAGATCACGATACAGACCGCCGACCAGAAGCCTGCATTCAGCGCGAGCAAAAGCCCGAGGCGGTGAATGCCCAGCGTGCCGACCGAATAGCCGATGAGATCGCGGAAGAACGTGTCTTCATGGTCGGGCGTTTTCATCGTGTCGCCCTTCTTCGCAGGATTTGCGGCTGACAGAACCAGCGCGCCATGCAACGCCAGAGCCAGGGTCGTGGTGAAGAAGAATGTCACCGCGATCATATGCGCCGGGTTGTAGTGAAAATTGCCATAGGTATAGCCGACATTGGACACCCAATCGAGATGGGTCCAGATGCCATAGGGGAAGGCATGCCCCCATGCGCCCATCAGGATGGGCCGGAAGACCACGAGTGTCAGATAGGCGAAGATCGCCACACCGAAAGCGAAGGGAACATGCATCCCCATGCCGAGCTTGCGGGCGATCTCGACTTCGCGCAGCATCCAGGACACGAAAGCCCCGATGGCGCAGATCGTCACGATCTGCCACAGCCCGCCTTCGAGCAGCGGTGCCGGACCAAGCCCATAGGACAAGGGCGGCGGATTGATCGAGATCAGCCAAGGGTTCCAGGTGCCTTGCAGCACCGCGCCCCAGAAGATCAGAAGAGTGCCGAGCAGTGCGAAAAACACTGTCGTCACGCCGAAGAAGCCGACGTAGAATGGCCCAACCCAAAAGTCGAACAGATTCCCGCCGACCAGCGTGCCGCCCGGCACGCGGTATTTTCGTTCGAAGCTGAGCAGTGCCATGCTTCCCTCTCCACATTGTGGCGATCAGGCCCGGTTGCCGGGCCTGCCGCGATGGGAAAATCCCGTCTCAAAACTCGTCGCGGGCGACACGCGGCCTGCCTGCCGCCCGCGACTTTTATGGCCTCAGGCCCTGCTCAGTTGCCCGCAGCGCGTGCAGCTGCTGCAGCGAACCAGTTGATGCCGTTCGACAGCACCACCAGGTGGATCATTGCAGCAAGCAGGAAGAGGAAGACGCCCTGTGCCACGAATACGCGGCGGGGGTCGAAGATGAGCCAGATCTTGTAGAATTTGGACATGTTGTTTCCTTCCTCAGAACCAAGGGCGCCAGATGTAGGTTGCGATATGCGCAACCACGGCAACGCCTGCGAAGAGCGTGAGACCGCTCATGTAAACTGAATGCAGCTCTTGAGCTTGCTCATCAGTCAGACCTGTAAACGACAGATCAGTGTTTTCAGCCATAGTATCCTCCTGGATCATAAGACTTAGCCGCACACCCTGCGGCTGGGTATGGTGAGAACCGTTACCGGGCTACACCTCTCCCGCGGACCCATGCCCACGGGAAGCACGAATTCCGGCGCTTCTCAGCTACGGAAAATAATGGGCGCGATCACGCTCGCATCCTTGAGCGCGCGGCCCACGGGCCCGAGCGACGGCAGCCGCCCGGTCGTGATCACGCGCCAGGACCAGGTGAGCACACCCGTGACCAGAGCCAGCAGGAAGATCACACCGAAATAGAGCCCGTATTCCCATGTGCGCGCGCGCTCATGGCGCGGACGGGGGGCATTCACTGTGTAGTCAGCCATCTTGCATCCTCCTTCAGGTGTCAGGTCCGGGTCGGAGCGCGGCGCAATGCCACGACCATGTCCCGGTCAACTTCTTCCGCCCCGCCTTGCAGCGCGGCTTTCTCGACCGCGTCACGCAGGGTGCGTGCTGCGGAAATTCGTGTCAGGATCGGGTGCTCGGCCACGATCCGGTCCAGCTCCAGCTTGGCGGCCTCGGACCAGGGCAGATCGCGCCGCAGTTCCGCCGGGGTTGCGTCATGCGCATCCATCTGCGCGCCCAAGGGCAGGATGTGGAACAGCGCATCGAACAGCCCGTTGCAGACTTCCTGCAGCACATAAGTCGCGCCCGCATAGCCCATCATCGGTGTGCCCGTGTGCCGCCGGATGGCCGCGCCGGGGAAACTGGCCGGGATGAAGGCCGGCGCGGGGCCATGCCCGGCCTTGAGTTCCGCCAGATACATTTTCTCGTTGATCGAGCCGAAGACGATCAGCGGGCGTTTCTCGGCCAGCAGGGCGCGCACGCGGTCATTGTCGGTCTTCTGTCCGCGCGTGCGGGCCACCGCAAATGCGCAGGGCATGCCCAGATCGTTTTCCAGGTAATTGCGCAAGCCGCGGGCATAGGTTTCGCTGGCAACGACCGCGAAGCTGGCCGTGGCGTAGAAATCCTGCGTGACCGAGCGCCACAGATCCCACATCGGCTTGAGCGTCGAATGCTTTTCGCGCGCGATGAAGGGCTCCGGGTCAAGGCCAAGGAGTTCGCCCAGACGGCGCAGGAAGCGCGTGGTTGAATCCATCCCGATGGGCGCTTGCAGATAGGGCTTGCCAAGACATTCCGCGAGGCCCCGGCCAAATTCGCGATACATCACGATATTGACGTCGGCATTGACCAGATTGCGCATCTCGGCCAGATGCGCGCCCAGCGGCATCACCATATTGACTTCGGCCCCGATACCTTCGACCAGACGCCGGATTTCGGCCAGATCAGAGGGCATGTTGAAGGTGCCATACATCGGCCCGAGGATATTGACGCGCGGGGCGGCCCCCTCTTCGCGTTTCTTCTCGGGCGGCATGCGCCCTTTGGTCATGCCGAATTCAGTGAAGATCCAGGTCATGGCGCGGTCAGCGGCCTGCCACTGGTCTTCGTCAATCGTGCGCGGCAGGAAGCGCTGAATATTGGTGCCCTGTGGGGTTACCCCGCCGCCGATCATCTCGGCAATCGAGCCGGTGACCACAACCGCCGGGAGCGCCGGATCGAGCACTTTCCAGGCGCGGGCCATGGATTCCTCGGTGCCTGAGGACATTTCGTCTTCGCCCAAGCCCGTCACGACGATGGGCAATTCATGCGGCGGCAGCGCGTCGGTGTAATGCAGCACCGAAGTGACTGGCAGGTTCTCGCAGCCCACAGGGCCGTCGATCACCACTTGCAACCCCTTGACGGCACAGAAGGCATAGACGGCCCCCCAATAGCCCCCGGCGCGGTCATGATCCTGAATCAGCATCAGATCATCTCCTGCGCTTTGGCGGCCCGCGCGGCCTTGTCGAGTTTCTTCTGGTGCTGGGCGCGGAAATCGGGGCGCAGATTGGGCGACCCTTCCCAGATGCCCGCTGTATCGCCCTCGCCCACGCCCTCGAAGAAGTCGCGCATCTTGTCCATGCGTTCCTTGCCTGCGATGGCGGCATTGACGACTTCGCCAAGCGAGCCTGCGCCAGCCGGTCCCATCAGGGGCCGCGCCGAGATCAGGTTGGTGAAATACAGCGATGGCACGCCCTTTTGCTTGGCATGCTGGACCACAGGCGTCGTCCCGATCACCAGATCAGGGTCGAGCCCATCCGCCGCCGCCAGATCATCCGCGAGCGATGCGCGGAATTTCACCGCCACACCGCGCGCCTCCAACCACTCTTTGTCCGCCGCGGACCAGCGCGACGCCGCACAGGCCGTGCCGACATAGGCCACATCCGCCCCGCTCTCGATCAAGAGACGCGCCACGATCAGCTCCGAGCCTTCATAGCCCGACAGCGTGATCCGGCCCTTGATCGGGGCCGCCGCAAGCGCCCCCTTTATCGCGGGCAAAAACGCATTCTGCGCCGCTGCGATCTGAGCGGCCGGCACACCATGCGCCGCGCCAATCGCGGCCAGCCAGTCATGCGTGCCGTCAACACCCACAGGCGCAGAGCCCACGATGGGCCGCCCTGCGGCTTCGAATTCGCGCACAGCTGCCGCATAGAAGGGATGGATCGCCGCCACGACAGAACAATCGAGCGCGGCATAAAGCTCGCGCCATTCGCGGCACGGCACGACCGGCCCTGCGGCCAGCCCCATGGGCGCCAGCATCGCGCCGATCATCATCGGATCAGCCGGGAACATCTCGCCCAGAAGCGTCACGGTCGGGCGGTCCGACCGCCCGGCCACTGGCGCAGGCACAGGCCCGGCTGCGATTTCCTGGCGGGCATAATTCAGCATCGCCCCGGCCAGAACATCCTTGGCTTCGGCATGGGTCGGCACACCAAACCCCGGCACATCAATGCCAATGATCCGCACACCATTGATCGCTTTGGGCAACAGCCGCAACGGCACGCCCGACGCCGTCGGCACACAGAGATTGGTCACCACGATCGCGTCATAGCGCTCGGGATCGGCCATCTCATGGACCGAATCGCGGATATCCTCGTAGAGCTTGCCGGTCACCAGCGATTCCGAATTGAACGGCACATAGCCCACCGAGCGCCGCGCGCCGTAGAAGTGGCTGACGAATGTCAGGCCATAGACGCAGCAGGCCGAGCCCGACAGCACAGTGGCCACCCGCCGCATCCGCAAGCCCACGCGCAAACTGCCGAAGGCCGGGCACATGGATTCAGGCTTGTCATGCGGCCCACGCGGGTAATCGATCGCGAACTGGTCCAGCACCGCGCCATTGCCCGCTGCGCGCGCCTGCGCTTCCATCTGCTCGGCAGGCGCATGGCAGCCTGCCCCGTCAGCTTGCACGGGAACGTCCGGCGCATCTGCGCCAGCGCTCAGCAGCTCGACCGGCGCTTCAGCCGCCGCATCATAGGCCACTTCGCCCTTCATCCTTGCTGAAATATCCCGGGGGGGGGCCGCAGGCCCGGGGGCAGCGCCCCCCTTCCCCGTATGTCCAAAATCCTCAGGCATCGTCATACACCACTTCCAGCGACGCGACCGCGACCGCATTCTTGCCGCGCATGTCAGCGTCCGTCGCAGGCTCGAGCACGACATCGCCGCCCGTGTCCTTGCTGTCGAAGAGTGCCAGAAGACCGTCCTGATCCAGCGGCGCGGGCCGCACCGGGGGCGCGATCCCTACAGCTTCCGCAAGCCCTGCGAAAAGCGGGCCCCATTGGCTCTTTTCCGTACCAACGATCTGATAATTCGCGGATTTCTTGCGCAGATCGTCATCGGCGGGGATCGTTGCCAGAACCGGGATTTGCACGGCATCGGCGAAAGCCTGCGCTTCGCCTGTGCCGTCATCCTTGTTGATCACCAGCCCTGCAACACCGACATTGCCGCCCATCTTGCGGAAATATTCGACCGCCGAGCAGACATTATTGGCCACATAAAGCGATTGCAGATCGTTCGAGCCGACCAGAATGACCTTCTGCGCCATGTCGCGCGCAATCGGCAGGCCGAAGCCGCCGCAGACCACGTCGCCCAGGAAATCCAGGAGCACATAGTCGAAATCCCAGTCATGGAAGCCGAGCTTCTCCAGCAGTTCAAACCCGTGGATGATGCCGCGCCCGCCGCAGCCGCGGCCCACTTCCGGCCCGCCCAGCTCCATCGCGAAAACGCCGTTGCGCTTGTAGCAGACATCGCCAATCGCCACTTCCTCGCCAGCCAGTTTCTTGCGGGTCGAAGTCTCGATGATCGTGGGGCAGGCTTTGCCCGCAAACAAGAGCGAGGTCGTGTCGGATTTCGGGTCACATCCGATCAGCAGCACGCGCTTGCCCATCTCCGCCATCATGCAGGACAGGTTCGCCAGCGTGAAGCTTTTGCCGATGCCGCCCTTGCCGTAGATCGCGATGATCTGCGTGTGTTTCGTCGGCTCGGATTGCGGAACCTCCAGTGTGGGTTCTTCATGCGCTTCGTCACGCAGTCGCTGGTCGAAATCCTTCAGGTTCGGGATGTCGAGGGTCATGCATGGGCCTCCCAGTCCAAAATCATTTTCAGGCAGTCAGGGTCACTGAAAGCTGTCTCATAAGCCTGCGCCGCGTCCTGCGGGCGAGCGTGATGTGTGATCAACCCGTCAAGCGACAGCTTGCCCGCGTCGATAAGGTCGCGCGTGGCGATCAGGTCCTGGGGCTGCCATTCTGCGGCGATGCGCAGACGCGCCTCGCGCATGAAGGCGGGCACAAACGCGAATTGCAGCGGCTTGGTGTAGAACCCCGCCAGCACCACTTCGCCATTGCGCGCGATCCGGCCCACAAGCTGGTCGATCAGCCCTTCCGCGCCCGAAGCGTCGATGATGCAGCCATAGTCGCGGCGGGTGTCGTCATCAGGATGGCTGACCGCATAGCCCTGCGCGCCGCTTTCGCGGGCGGGGTTCACTTCCCAGACCATCGGCGCAGGTGCGCCCATGGCGATGGTGATGCGCGCAATCAGGCGCCCCAGAACGCCATGGCCAACGATCAGATCGGGCAGGCTGGCATGCGGGCCTGCGACCGCGTGACGGGCCGTCGCCGCCAGCGCCAGAAGCGCGCCGGACGCGGCCATGCCGGGATCAATGCGGGTCACGCGCCGGGCGTCGGTCACAAGCATCCGCGAGGCCCCACCGAAGAGGCCGAAGACCGGGCCGCGCTCATCCGCTTCAAAGCAATTCGCACCGGGCACGAAAACGCGCTCGCCGGGCTTGAACCCTGTGTCGCGCCCGGCCTCGATCACCTCGCCTGCGGCTTCATAGCCGGGGACCAGCGGGTAGCCCATGCCGGGAAACGGCGGCATTTCGCCCGACCAGAAGAGTTTTTCCGTGCCGGTGGAGATGCCCGAATGGTCGATGCGCACCAACAGATCGCCCGGTCCTGCTGGCTTCAGCGCGACCTGCCCGAGAGCAAGCTGGCGTGGGGCCGATAGGATGATGGCTTCTGTCTGCACGCGGTCCTCCAGTGGGTTGGCCGTCCCTTGCACCTCTGTCAGGCGACTCGAACAGCTCATGTGTAATCATACGCATACAAGTTAGACTGTCAATTAGTATTGACACTTTTTGGCAAGCGATTAGTCAATCACGGCTTCTGCGCCTCCAGAGCGCAGGTAATAAAGGGCCTATCCGCTTGAAAGCACTTTACTCCTGCGAATCCGGCCTGCTGCAGAAGCGCGCTGATCTCGGCGCCGGAGCGGGTGCGCCCGGTCTGCATCGCCAGTGTGTAAACTGAAAAGTACACATCCGTATGCGGATCGGGCCGCGCCCCGCCAGACATTGGCTCGATGATCAGCACCCGCCCGCCCGCGGGAAGGGCCCCGAAGACGCGCCCCAGCAGGCCGCGCACCGTATCGTCGGAATGGTCATAGAGCACGCGCACAAGGCTGATCACATCCGCACCCTCGGGCAGCGGATCGGTGCGGAAAGAGCCGCCATGGCGCGCCACATCCGCAGGCAGCGCGGCCTGCGCCACGACATCGGGCAGATCGAACAGCGCCAGTTCAAGATGCGGGTAGCGCGCGCGCACGGCGCGCAGGAACGCGCCGGTGCCGCCGCCGACGTCAAGGAGCTTGCGCGCGCCCCGCAGCGAAATCTGCGCCAGCGCAGTTTCCGCGACCAGACGCTGGCTTTCGGCCATCAAATGCGAGTAGCGCGCCGTGACCTGCGCATCCATCGGACCCTGCGCGCCAAAGACATAGGGCCAGAATCGCGCCAGTTCAGGATCTGTGTCACCCTTTATGAAGGCGACGGGGTCAGCAAGATCACGGTAGAGCACATCGTGGTGGCGCACCATATCGGCCAAGCCCGGCACCGCCAGAAAGGCCGCCCCGCGCCGCGCCAGCGTGAACCTGTCGCCCTTGCGCCGCAGAAGCCGCATCGCCGCCCCCGCCTGCAACAGGATCGCCATGCGCTCGGGCGGGACGCCCAGACGCGCGGCGAGTGCGGGCGCGGTTGCCGGGCCATCGGCCAGATGATGGAGCGCGCGCAATTCGACCAGCGCCAGCAGCATCTGGCTTTGAACGAAACCCTGGATCAGATCGAACAGCGCCGCCCCTTCGCGGCGCGCTATGCCACGCAACCCCGGCACGCGGGCGCAAAACCGTTGAAAGCCAGGTGCTGCGACCAGCCGGTTGACCCAACCGGCGGGCCGGAAGGGCAGCGCGGGCGCGGGCATATCGGCCATGGGTCAGGCCCGCACAGGGGCGACCGGGGTCATCCGCTCGGCATAGAGCCGCACGAGCTGCGCAAGCTGCCCCTCGCCGGGACAGGACGGGATCGAGGCAATCGCACCGCTGAGAATGTCCTGCAGATGCTTGATCGCACCCTGCACGCCGTATTCCTCGACCGCGGAGGGGCGCTGATGCGTCGCGTCCTGCCCGGCCGGCTTGCCGAGATCGGCCTCGGAATAGAGCGCGTCGCGCAAATCGTCCGCGACCTGAAAGGCTTCGCCGATGCGGGCGCCAAGCTCGGACCATGGTTCGGGCTCATGGCCTGCCGCCAGCGCGCCCATCTGGGTCGCGGCCACAAAGAGCGCCGCGGTTTTCGAGCGGTGATAGGCCCCGAGATCGACTTTCGCTTCGCTTTCCCAGCCCTGGCCTGCACAGATGCCATGCGGCATGCCTGTGTGGCGCGCGAGCAGCCGCACAAGGCGCAGCGCGCGCAGCGCGTCAGCCTCATCCGCCGCTGCGAGCGTATCAAACGCCGCGATGATCAGGCTGTCGCCCGTCAGCACGGCAAGCGGTTCGGAAAAGGCCAGATGCACGGTCGGCTTGCCGCGCCGGAAATCGGCATCATCAAAAGCGGGCAGGTCATCATGGACGAGGCTTGCGCAATGGATCAACTCCAGCGCCGTCGCCGCGCGGTCGGACAGCGCGGGGCGGTCATCGCCACAGGCCCGCGCCACCGAGAGGCAGATCGTGGGCCGGATGCGCGCGCCGCCCGGTGTGACCGCGTAATTCAGCGCCGCCGCCAGCCGCCCCGGCGCTGCATCGCCTGCGCCCTGTGCCTGCGTGATCGCGTTCATCATCGCCCGGTCGATTCGCTTGCTCAGGTCCATGTCAGCCTCGCTTGGTCAAAGGTGTCAGTCCATATGGACATATATGTGTAAATAATACTGGACAGTTTGGGCGAAAGAGTCAAGAATCTCTGACATGAGTGGTGAAAAAGACTCGGTCCTTGTGATTGGCGCCGGAATTGGCGGCCTCGCGGCCAGCATCAGGCTGGCCGCAGCGGGCGTGCCTGTCACATTGGTCGAAGCGCATGACTGGCCCGGCGGCAAGATGCGCACGACGCCCAGCCCCGCAGGCCCGGTCGATGCCGGCCCGACCGTGCTGACGATGCGCACGGTCTTCGACGATCTGTTCGCGGCGGCTGACACATCGCTTGACGCGCATCTGACGCTGACGCCCCTGCTGGTGCTCGCGCGCCATCACTGGCGCTGCGGGGCGCGGCTGGATCTGGTCGGCGATGGCGCGGCCAATGCCGATGCGATCGGGGGTGCCTTCGGGGCCAAGGCCCGTGCCGAGTTTCTGGCCTTCGACCGCGCGACGACGGCGCTCTATCGTGCCTTCGCGGACCCCATCATGCATGCCCCGCGCCCCAGCGCACTGGGGGCCGCGCGCGCAGCGCTCTCGGACCCGCGCGTGCTGCCCTGGCTGCAACCCGGTCTGACGCTGGAGCGCGCGCTCGCGCGCAGTTTCACTGACCCGCGCCTGCGCCAGCTGTTCGGGCGCTATGCGACTTATGTGGGCGGCAATCCGCTGCGCGCGCCCGCGATCCTTGCGCTGATCTGGCAGGCGGAAGCGGCGGGCGTCTGGTCGGTTGCTGGCGGGATGGCGCGGCTGGCGCAGGCGCTGGCGGACGTATTCACAAGCCTGGGCGGGGTGCTGCGGCTGGGCTGTCCGGTCACGCGGCTGATCGCCGAGGGCGGGCAGATCACAGGCGCGGAACTGGGGGGCGGGGAGCGTCTGGCCGCGCGGCAGATCGTCTTCAACGGCGATCCCGCAGCGCTGCCGCATCTTCTGGACGCGCCCGCTGTGGCCGGGACGCAGGTGCAGCCGCGCAGCCTGTCGGCCCATGTCTGGACGCTGGCCGCCGAGGTTGGCGCGCAGGGTCTGGGCGGGGATGCGCTGGCCTATCACACTGTGTTTTTCGCCGATGACGCGGCGCGCGAATTCGGCCCGCTTGCGCGTGGTGAAATCCCGCGCGACCCCACGATCTATGTCTGCGCGCAGGATCGCGCGGGCCCGCCGCCCCAAGGGCCGGAACGGTTCCAGTTCATCCTGAACGCGCCCGCGACAGGCCCCAACCTCGAGGACATCCCATGCGAGACAGATCCCTGCACGCGGCTGAACGCCTTCGGCCTGCATCTGACGCCGCAGGCCGAAACCCTGACCAGCCCGGCCCGTTTCGCGCAGCTTTTTCCGCACAGTCGCGGAGCGCTCTATGGCCGCAGCCCGGACAGCACGCTGGCGACCTTTCTGCGGCCCACGGCGCGGACACGGATCGCGGGGCTCTATCTGGCGGGGGGCGGCGTGCATCCGGGGGCGGGTGTGCCGATGGCAGCGCTCTCGGGCCAGCACGCGGCGGCAGCGGTGCTCAGCGACCGGATTTCCGCACCCATGTCGCGCCCGATGGCTATGCGTGGTGGTATATTGACGGGATCAGCGATGACGGGGCCCGCGCCGTCTCGGTGATCGGCTTCATCGGTTCGGTGTTTTCGCCCTGGTATCGCTGGTCGGGGCGGCGCGATCCGCAAAACCATTGCTGCATCAATGTCGCCACTTACGGCCCGCAGGGGCGGTTCACGATGACCGACCGGGGCCGCCCGGCCCTGCGCCAGTCGGAAGATGTGTTCGAGGTGGGGCCGTCTAGCATCCGCTGGGACGGCGACCGACTGGTGATCGAGGTCAACGAGATCTCCGCGCCGCCGGTCATCAGCCGGGTGCGCGGCACAATCACGCTGCACCCCGAGGCGCTGTTCGGCCAGAGCCATGACCTGACGCCGGATGGGCGCCACCGCTGGCAGCCCTTCGCGCCGATCGCGCGGATCGAGGTGGATCTCGCGCCGGGACATAAATGGCAGGGGCATGGCTATTTCGACGCGAATTTCGGCGATGCGGCGCTGGAGGCAGATTTCAATTACTGGACCTGGGGGCGGTTTCCGCGTGCGGGGGGGACGACGTGCTTCTATGACGCGACCCTGCGCGATGGGACGGCGCAGGAAACCGCGCTGCATTTCCACCCCGACGGGCGGATGGAGCCCTTCGCGGCCCCGCCAAAAGCGCGCATGGCCCGCAGCCTCTGGGCGCTGCGGCGCGAGACGCGCGCGGATGCAGGCACGACCCCGCGCCAAAGGCTCGCGATGCTGGACGCGCCCTTTTACACGCGTGCCGCCGTGGAAACGCAGATCGACGGCGAGCGCTGCATCGGTGTGCATGAAGCGCTCGACCTGCGCCGCTTTGCGCAACCGCTGCTGAAGCCCATGCTGGCCGTGCGCGTGCCCAGACGGCGCAACTGGCATTTCGCCGAATGACAGCCCGCCCGGCGGCCACGCCGGGCAGCGCCCCCGAAGGGCATGGGCGGGCGGGTGGGCCCTGAGGGGGCGCTCTACCCCCTCGGCTCCGCTTCCGCGACCAGCGACAGCCCGCCACTGTTGCGGCCCAGAAAGGGCAGGATCAGGGCGGCGACGCGCTCGGGCACTTCTTCATGCACCAGATGGCCATAGCCTGCGATTTCGGCATATTCCGCGCGCCCCAAAGCCGCGCTTGCCGCGCGCGAGATGCGGGCCGGCACAGCGCGATCCGCGTCACTGGCGATCAGCAGCACCGGCACCATGATCTGCGGCAGCCGCTCGATCAACGGCTCAAGCTGCCATTGCGCCATCATTCCCAAAGTGCCCTCGATATGGCGCGGATCGGTCACCAGCCGCTGATAGAGCGCCACGCCATCCGGCGTCAGGCTGGACCCGGTGCCTTTCAGCAGGCTTTCAACCTGACTGCGCTTTGACGCCATACGCGTCACGATTGCCGCGACGAAGGGGCTTGCAGACATGGCTTTCGCCAGTTTCGGAAACAGCCAGCCCGCGAAACCGTCAAACGGCCCAAGGGCTGCATTGATCCCCAGCACGGCGCGGGGCGGGCGGGGCAGCACTTCGGCCATGCGCAGCGAAATCGCCGCGCCCGCCGAATGGCCGATGATCGCGTCGGGCTGCCAGCCCTGATCGGCGCAGAGCGTCGCCAGATCATCGGCCATCGCATCAAGCCCCAGCCGCAGCATCCCGCCTGCACGCGTAAACCCCTGCCCCGGCAGATCGGGCATGATCAGCCGGTAGCCCGGCAGATGCGGCACCAGCGGGTGAAAACTATGCGCCGAGGCCCCGGCCCCGTGCAGCATCAACACATCCGGCCCCTGGCCTGTGATCTGCACATGCCAGTCATGCGGGCGGCAGCGGATGCGCCGCGAGTGCTGTCGCAGCGGCCAGTCCGGGGGGATGAGTTGCATCGCGCTAGCTCCCCAAAGCCGCCGAAAGCGTGGCTTGCAGGCTGCGGGCATCGGCGCGCGGCAGCGCGATCAGCGTCGCGCGCATCTCGGCACTCAGTTCCGCCAGTTGTGGCTTGGGGCGCAGGCTGGTGTCGATGACAAGCGCGGGGATGGATTTCGCGGCAATCGCGCGGGCGAACTGCGTGGCCTCAAGCGCCGCCTGCGCGCGATCGGCGCGACCGTCCAGCGCGATATTGCCGCGCCCGTCGGTCAGGAAGGCCAGCGTGGGCGTCATGCCATGACTGCGGGCCTGATCGGCTGTAGCAAGGGCCAGTTGCAGCGCATGCGCCAGCGGCGTCGCGCCGCCCCCCGGCAGCCCTGCAAGGCGGCGCTTGGTCTGCACCAGCGAGCGCGAGGGCGGCAGGCAGAGCTCCGCGTGATGTCCGCGAAAGGCGATCAGCGCCACATGGTCGCGGGTCGAATAGGCTTCGGCCAGCATCAATTCCACGGCGCCCTTGGCCTCGGCCAGACGTGCAACCGCTGCAGAACCGGACGCATCCACGACGAAGATCAGCACGCGATCCGTCTGGTCGCGGTAGCGTTTGATGCGGATATCGGACGGCATGAGCAGCAGCCGGTCACCGCGATCCGGCATCATCGCGCGGCGCATTTTCTGCCAGGGCGCGGCCTGACGCAGGGTCGCCACCACATCGACCCGCGCGCCCGCGCCGGGCTTGCCCGCGCGCGAGGGCATGGGGCGGCCGCGCCGCATGGATTTGCGCATGGCCCCTGCCCCGGAATTGGCCCCCGCGGCGCGGCTCAGACGCGCGGCCTGCAATTGTGCCAGAAGCCCCGGTGGGAGCGCGGCGCGAGCGGCGTCAATGAGCATCTCGTCGGGCAGCTCAAATTCGCTCTGGTCGCGGTCGCGCCCGTCCTCGGGCTGGTCCTGCGGGGGGTCTGGCGGGGCCTCTTGCGGCTCCGGCGCGTCTTCGGGAAAATGCAGGGCCTTGTGGGCGTAGCACAGCGCGACGGCGATCTGGAGATCGGCCTCGTCTATCGCATCGGCCCCGCGCCATGCGGCATGGGCGCGTGCGCAGGCAACCGCAAGCAGCGGCGCACGCAGGCTGGTGATGCCCAGATCAGCCGCGACCCGGACCAGTCGCGGGGCGGCGTCGCCGGGGGCGATGCGGGCCAGCCGGGCTTGTGCCATCGCGATCATAGGCAGGGGCAGGGTCAGATCGGCGCTCTCGCCGTAAGTGATGCCATCGAGATCGAGAAACAGTCCCAGACGGTCACTGAGCGCAAGCGGCAGGCCCTCGCCATCCTCGGCGGCTTCATCCAGCGCCAGAAGCGACAGGGTCGGGTCATCGTCAAGCGCCTGCCCCAGCCGCACCGCAAGGCCCGGGGGGCAGCGTTCGGCCATGGTCAGCGCCAGGAGGCCCGGTCGTTCGAGCAGCCCGGCATGGTGGTGCAATTCGCCGGTGGCCAGCGTCGCCGACAGGTCCATGCCGCCGCTGAGCGCGTCCTCGGCCATGAACGGGTGCAGTTTGCGCGGGCTGAGCGCCGCGAGCCCCGCCATCACCCGGTCGCGCACCGGCCCGGACCGCCCCCGCAGCCACAGCCCGCGCAGCCCCGCCGGGTCGACCACCATGAGCGTGAGCGCCAGCGTGACCATGGACCAGGGATCGGTCGGGGGTGGTGGGCGGCCCGGGGTGTCGCTGGTGTCGTCATAGGGGGTCATGCGCAAGGCTTTTGTCTGAGGGAAAGCAGGGGGGGCGCTGCCCCCCCTGCACCCCCCCGGGATATTTGGACAAGGATGAAAGCAGCCGTCATGGCAGCACCTCGGCCAATTGGCGGGCGACGCGGGCGGTCGAGCCCGCATCATCGAGCGGGTCGCGGCGCAGGCGGTGGCGCAGGGCCATGGGGGCGGCCTGGCGGATATGGGCGCGGGTGAGCTCGGCGGCGCCGTCAAGAGCGGCGAGCGCGCGGGCGGTGCGCAGAAGCGTCAATTCACCGCGCAGCCCGTCCGAGCCCAGCGCAAGGCAGACCGAGGCGCAGTCATGCAGCGCGACATTCGAGGTGCGGACATGCGGCAGGGCTGCACGGGCGTCGAGGATGCGGGCGCGCAGCGCTGCGTCCTGTGGCTGCCATTCGGCCATGAAGGCCGTGTGGTTGGTCTCGTAAGCGTCGCGGCGGCGGATGACTTCGACGCGGGTCTCGATCTCCTTGGGGCTGGTGACTTCGACCGACAGGCCGAAGCGGTCGAGAAGCTGGGGGCGGAGTTCCCCTTCTTCGGGGTTACCGGAGCCCACCAGCACGAAGCGGGCCGGGTGGCGGATCGACATGCCTTCGCGTTCGACCACGTTTTCGCCCGATTGCGCCACATCCAGCAGCAGATCGACGATGTGATCTTCGAGCAGATTCACTTCGTCGATATAGAGGTAGCCGCGATTGGCCCGCGCCAGAAGCCCGGCCTGAAAGGCTTTTTCGCCGCGTGTGAGCGCGCGTTCAATGTCGAGCGCGCCGGTCACGCGGTCCTCGGAGACGCCCAGCGGCAGGTCCACGACAGGCGTGGGGCGGGTCTCAACCTCGCTCGTCGTGACTTCGGCCCAATCGGGGCAATCCTCGGGCCGCGCGGAATTGACCGGGCAGCCCTTGACGGCCTCTATGGGCGGCAGGAGCGCGGCGAGCGCCCGCACGGCGGTCGATTTGCCGGTCCCGCGATCGCCGAAGACCAGCACCCCGCCGATCGAGGCGTCGATCGCGGTCAGGATCATCGCGGTTTTCATCTCGTCCTGTCCGACGATGGCGGTGAAGGGGAACGGCGTCATGCGGCTTCCTTTTCTGCAATGGGGGCAAGGGGCGCGCGGCCCTGCCATGTGCCCTGCGTGCCGCTGACGCGGAAGCGGGCATAGAGTTCTTCATTGAACCAGCCCTGAGCGCGCACGGCCTGAATGGCCTCGGCATGTGCGCCGCGCCGGGCGAAGGCGGCCATGGCATCGGCATCGGGCCAGACCGAGAAGGTCACCTGATGCAGAAGCGGGACTTCGCCAATGCCGATCTTGAAGATCACATTCGGGTCGCTGCCGACCTTGGCCGAAATATCGGGCACCCGTCCCCAGAAACGCAGCGCATGCGCGGGTTTCACTGTGGCGCGGGTCATGGCGGCGATGGGGCCATCTTCGGGGCCGGAGCCTTCGGGCGCGAAGGGGGCGACGCCCGCCCATTGCCCGCGGGCGGAATAGGGTTCGAGAAAGAGCGTGCAGCTTTCATCCGCCTTGGCGCGCCAGCTGGTAAAGGGTTTGCGCGCGAGCCCTGCCTCGGCCAGATCGCGGCTGTCCCAGGCGCACAGGATCGCCCATGTGCCCCAGTTGGGGCGCGGCGTGAAGCCTTCGCCCGTGCCAGAGCCGCAGAGCTTCCAGAACTGCAGCCCGTCAAGCTGCGGCAGGACAAAGCGCGCGGCGCCCATCTGCCCCAGAACCCAGAGCCTCGTCAGCGCCGTATCGAAACGAAACAGCGACAAGGTGACAGTTTGCATGACGATTCCCGTCCTTCTCAACTCTCGCCAAGATTGTCACAAGAACTAGACATAGTAAAGTCCAGAATGTAAATCTTGATTGACAGTTGCGGTCGGTGTAAGCTGGAAAAAACAAAGCCGAGATGGGAACGAAGATGCTTGATTCGACTGGACCGCAGCGCGCGATTGTGATCGGCGCAGGACTGGGGGGGCTGGCTTCGGCCATGCGGCTGGGCGCGAAGGGCTACGCTGTCACTGTCATTGACAAGCTCGACCGGCCCGGCGGGCGCGGATCCTCGATCACGCAGGGCGGGTATCGCTTCGATCTGGGGCCGACCATTGTGACTGTGCCGCAGGGGTTGCGCGATCTCTGGGCGGCTTGCGGGCGCGATTTCGACCGCGATGTGACGCTGAAACCCATGGACCCGTTCTACGAGATCCGCTGGGAGGATGGCTCCAGCTTCACCATGCGCGGCGATGATGCCGCGATGGAGGCCGAAGTTTCGCGCCTGTCGCCCGGAGATCTGGCCGGGTTTCGCAAGTTTCTCGATGATTCCGAAGATCGCTACTGGTTCGGCTATGAAAATCTCGGGCGGCGTCCGATGAATGAGCTGTGGGAGTTGATCAAGGTGCTGCCGCGTTTCGCCTGGCTGCGCGCGGATCGCTCGGTCTATGCCCATGCAGCGCGGCGCGTGCGTGATCCGCGCCTGCGTTTCGCGCTGTCCTTTCATCCGCTTTTCATCGGTGGCGATCCGTTTCGCGTGACCTCGATGTATATTCTTGTCAGCCATCTGGAAAAGGCGTTCGGCGTGCATTACGCCATGGGCGGCGTGCAGGCGATTGCCGAGGCCATGGCGCAGGTGATCCGCGATCAGGGTGGCCATTTGATGATGGACACGGAAGTGGACGAAATCCGCGTCGAGAAGGGCCGCGCCGCCGGGATCACGCTGGCCGATGGCAGGCGGCTTGACGCCGATGTGGTCGTGTCCAATGCCGATGCGGGCCATACTTATACGCGGCTTTTGCGCAATCGGCCGCGGCGACGCTGGACGGATGCCAAGGTCAAGCGCCAGCGCTGGTCGATGGGGCTGTTCGTGTGGTATTTCGGCACGCGGGGCACGCGCGAGATGTGGCGCGATGTCGGCCATCACACCATCGTCGTGGGGCCGCGCTACCGCGACCATATTCAGGACATCTTCATCAAGGGCCATCTCGCCGAGGATATGAGCCTCTATGTCCATCGCCCCTCGGTCACGGACCCGTCTGTGGCCCCCGATGGCGATGACACCTTCTATGTGCTCTCGCCCGTGCCGCATCTGGGCCATGACAATGGCGTGGATTGGGCGACGGAAGAAGAACCCTACCGGCTAAAGATGCTGAAAATGCTCGAAGAGCGGCTTTTGCCGGGCCTGTCGGAGCGCGTGAGCGAGAGCCTGATCTTCACGCCTGACACGTTTCGCGACCGCTATCTGTCGCCCTTGGGCGCAGGCTTTTCGATCGAGCCGCGCATCCTGCAAAGCGCCTATTTCCGGCCGCATAATGTGTCTGAGGAAGTGCCGGGGCTCTATCTTGCAGGCGCGGGCACGCATCCCGGTGCAGGCGTGCCGGGGGTGATCGGCACGGCCGAAGTGCTGGCCCAGCTTGTTCCCGATGCCGCCCCCATGGCCGCGCCTGTCCTGCCGATGGCCGCAGAATGAGCGTCGATGCGGATATGGAAGCCTGCCGCGCGGCGATCCGCACCGGCTCGCTGAGTTTTCACGCGGCCTCGAAGCTGCTGCCTGCGCATGTGCGCGACCCGGCGCTGGTGCTCTATGCGTTCTGCCGGCTGGCCGATGATGCGGTCGATGAAGGTGCCGATCCCGGCCAGGCGGTGCTGCATCTGCAGGACCGGCTCGACAGCGCCTATGCGGGCAGGCCCCATGACGCGCCCATCGACCGCGCCTTTGCCCGGATGATCGAGACGCATCAATTGCCGCGCGCCCTGCCCGATGCGCTTCTGGAAGGGCTGGCATGGGATGCGGAAGGGCGGCGGTTTGACACGCTGTCAGGCGTGCTGGATTATTCGGCGCGGGTAGCGGCTGTGGTGGGGGCCATGATGTGCGTGCTGATGGGCGTGCGCGACCGCCACAGGCTGGCGCGGGCCTGCGATCTGGGGCTGGCGATGCAGCTGACGAATATCGCCCGCGATGTCGGCGAAGACGCGCGGCGCGGGCGGATTTATCTGCCGCTCGACTGGTTCGCCGAGGCCGGGTTGGAGCCTGCGGCGTTCCTGCGCGCCCCCGCGGCCACGCCAGAGATCCGCGCCATGACCGACCGGCTTTTGTGCGAAGCCGACCGGCTCTATGCGCGTGCCGATCCCGGCATCTCGGCACTGCCGCTGAGCTGCCGTCCCGGCATTTTCGCCGCCCGCGCCATCTATTGCGGGATCGGGCAGGTGCTGCGCGCGCAAGGCTGCGACAGCATCACCCGGCGCGCCGTGACGACGCGGACGCGCAAGCTCGGCTGGCTTGCCACATCAGGGCTGCGCGCCGGGGCGAGCCTGGCCTTGCCGCAGATGGCCACGCTTTACGCCCGCCCCCAGCCCGAGACCGCCTTTCTGGTCGAGGCCGCCAGCCGCGACAGCCAAGGTTTCAGCCGCTCGGATACGCTGATCGACGCGCTGGCGCGGTTGCGCGCACAAGACCTGCATGCGCGCGGACTGGACAGGCGCAGCGCCTGAGTTATCTCCGGTGCTATGGGCACAGCCCGACCGCGCCCGGCCACGGGCGCACCAGTAAAGGCTTGCGCCCGGCACGGGCGCTCCGGTAGGTCACGGGGATGGCGCGCCGCATAAGGGATAAATGATGGACTGGATGCTGTTTCTGACCTTCCTCGCAGCCTGCGGGGCTGCTGGCGCGACAGGGTCCATGTTCGAGCCCGGCAACTGGTACCGCGATCTGGACAAGCCGTGGTGGACGCCGCCCGGTCTGGTCTTTCCCATCGTCTGGCTGACACTTTACGTCGCGATGGCCTATTCCGCGATGCGCGTCGCGCAAGTCGAAGGCTCGCAGCAGGCGCTCGCCTTCTGGGCCGTTCAGATCGCCTTCAACACGCTCTGGTCGCCGGTGTTTTTCGGCCTCAAGCGCATGCGCGCCGCGATGATCGTGTTGTGTTTTCTCTGGGCATCCGTGGCTGTCACGATGGTCAGCTTCTGGCTGATCGATCCGCTGGCGGGCATGCTCTTTGCGCCCTATCTGCTCTGGGTCACCATTGCCGGGGCGCTGAATTTCTCCGTCTGGCAGCGCAACCCGCAATTTGCATGAGGCGCGAGCCTCGCGGGGTCAGTGATGGAGCACATAGCCCGGCGCCTGCGCCACATGCGCGCCAAAGATCATTCCCATATGCTGGGCCATGTAGATCCGCAGCCAGGGCGTGAAACGCTGCGGGAAACGCTCGGTCATGGCACGCAGGGCGCTGAGATTGATCCAGTCGGTATCCGCGACCTCGTCCGGGTTGGGCGTGATGCTCAGATCGGGCATGGCGCGGCCGGTGAAGACCTGCACGACTTCATGTTCGATCAGCCCGCCGCCGACATCCGCGCGATACTCGATCTCGCCCACATGGCGCAGGTCCAGCCCGTCGATGCCCAATTCCTCGCGCAGGCGGCGCGTCGCGCAATCAAGATCGGATTCGTCCCAGCCGGGATGGGTGCAGCAGGTATTCGCCCAAAGCCCCGGCGTGTGATATTTCGACAGCGCCCGGCGCTGGAGCAGCACGCGGTCGCCTTCGGTCACAAAAACCGAGATCGCCTTGTGGCGCAGCCCGCGCTGATGCACCTCGAGCTTGTCCACAGGCGTAAGCCTGCCGTTGTCCCAAGCCGGGATGAGCTGCGTCATGTGTAGCCCGGGCGCACAAGGCCAGTCAGATGGAGCATGTTCTTCACCCCGATTTTCAGATGCGCCAGCGGACGGGCGGCAACCAGTTTCTTGTTCATATAGGCCTCGAATGTCAGGCGCTGCACGTCGACATCGTGGCAGAGCGACACGAAACGCTCGCGCCGCTCGTCTGACTTGTAATAGGCATCCTGCATCGAGCGCAAAACCTTGAACACGGTCTTGTGTTCGCGCATGAAAAGTTTGCGCGCCAGTTGCAGATCTTTTGCGCGCCCCGACGCAAGTGCCGCCTGCGCGGCGGTCGCCGCCACGCGGCCGCCCACCATCGCGTAATAGATGCCCTCGCCCGAGCTTGGCGCAACAACGCCTGCAGCGTCACCTGCCAGCACCACATCGCGGCCATTGTCCCATTTGTCCATCGGACGCAGCGGGATCGGCGCGCCTTCGCGGCGGATCGTTTCGCAATCGGTGAGCCCCGCCATGGCGCGCAGATCGGCGGTCGCGGATTTCAGGTCGGCCTCGGGCTTTTCCGTGCCCATGCCGACCGAGCAGCTTTTGCCATGCGGGAAAACCCAGCCGTAAAAGTCAGGCGAGATACGCCCGTCATAGATCACATCGCAGCGGTCGGGGTCGTAGAAGTCATTGGCGGGCGGGGCCTTGATGATCTCATGATAGGCGATGACGTAAGGGATCTTGTCGCCGCCCGGCACTTCCGCCCGCGCCACATTCGAGCGCGCGCCATCTGCGCCGATCACCAGTTTCGTCAGTGTGCGGCGTTCTTCCTTCGTCGCTTTCTCGCGCCAGACGACATGGGTGCCTTGGGCGTCGCGCTCGATGCGCAGGAACGTGCCGGTCAGCCGCTCGGCGCCATGTTCAGCCGCACGCACGCGCAGGAATTCGTCGAAATGCTCGCGGTCGACCATGCCGACAAAACCGTTCTCGATGGGGATATCGACGGCGCGGCCTGTGGGCGAGATCATCCGCGCGGTGGTGATCTGGGCCACGACCTGGCGCATCGGGATATCAAAATCCGAGATCGCGCGCGGCGGGATCGCGCCGCCGCAGGGCTTGATGCGGCCCGCACGGTCCAGAAGCGCCACGCGCTTGCCTGCGCGCGCGAGATCATCTGCAGCGGTCGCACCAGAAGGGCCACCGCCCACGATGAAGACGTCATAGGACATGGACTATTCCCCCGGAACCATCAGCGCCGACGGGCGCGGTGTCATGATGCGCGCGGCCAGAGCCGCTGACGCGATGAAGAGTGTCGCCTGAAACAGAAAGACTGCGCCGAACGCATCGGCCACTGGCATCAGGCTGCGCGCCAGATCGACCAGCGCCGCGCCTGTCAGCCCGCCAAAGCCTGCCGCGATGGCTTGCGATGCGCCCCAGAGGCCCACCCGCGCGCCTTCGCGCTTGTCGCGCCCCTCGCCTGCGAGTTGCATCATCGAGCCAATCGCCGCGACCGCGAACATGCCGTTGAAAAAGCCAAGCGCGACGACCAGCGGCACCAGTGGCAACGCCCAAGCGCTGGCCCCGGCAATCGCGAGCAGGATCGCCGCCGAGCCGATGCAGCCCGTCATGACCCAGACGCGTAGCGAGCCGAGCCTGAGCCCGGTCGCCGCAACGCCCACCAGCACCATGCCCAGGAACACGCCGCCATTCTGCGCGCCCGACATCGAAGTGGATTGCCCCGGTGTGAAGCCGAAGACGAGGCCCGCATAGGGCTCAAGGATCAGTTCCTGCATGAAATAGGCGGTCATGGACAGGA
>REBU01000008.1 GCA_007692585.1 Paracoccaceae bacterium
GCCGGGCTGGACCCGTCGATCATGGGTGTCGGCCCGATCCATGCCAGCCGCAAGGCGCTGGAGAAAGCCGGTTGGAAAGCCGCTGATCTCGACCTGATCGAGGCCAATGAAGCCTTCGCCGCGCAAGCCTGTGCCGTGAACAAGGATATGGGCTGGGATGTTGAGAAAGTGAATGTGAACGGGGGTGCAATTGCGATTGGCCACCCGATTGGCGCCTCGGGATGTCGGATTTTGAACACTTTGTTGTTTGAGATGCAGCGCCGCGACGCGAAAAAGGGGCTTGCGACTCTGTGCATTGGCGGCGGCATGGGCGTCGCGATGTGTCTGGAACGTTGAAGCTGAAAAAGGTTGCGCAACAATCTTGCGCAACCTTGCGGGTTCAGATAGCAGATATTACGCAAGCACAATCCTGAAGGAGGGGACAGAATGGCAAGAGTGGCATTGGTCACGGGCGGATCACGCGGCATCGGCGCGGCGATCTCGAAAGAACTGGCATCGAAGGGCTACACGGTCGCCGCAACCTATGCGGGAAATGACGCCGCAGCCGCAGCTTTCACTGAAGAAACCGGCATCAAGACTTACAAATGGAACGCGGCCGATTATGAAGCGTCCAAGGCAGGGCTGGCGCAGGTCGAAGCTGACCTTGGACCCATCGAAATTGTCGTGGCGAATGCCGGGATCACCCGCGACGCGCCGTTTCACAAGATGACGCCCGAGCAGTGGAAAGAGGTCATCGACACCAATCTGACCGGGGTGTTCAACACCGTCCACCCGATCTGGCCGGGCATGCGCGAGCGCAAATTCGGGCGTGTTGTCGTGATCTCCTCAATCAACGGGCAAAAGGGCCAGTTCGGTCAGGTGAATTACGCCGCGACCAAGGCGGGCGATCTGGGCATCGTGAAATCGCTGGCCCAGGAAGGCGCGCGGTTCGGAATTACGGCCAATGCGGTCTGTCCGGGCTATATCGCTACCGAAATGGTGATGGCGGTCCCCGAAAAAGTGCGCGAGAGCATCATTGCGGGCATTCCGGCAGGCCGTCTGGGCGAGCCGGAAGAGATTGCGCGTTGTGTAGGCTTTCTGGTGGCCGATGATGCGGGCTTCATCAATGGCTCGACAATCAGCGCCAATGGGGCACAGTTCTTCGTCTGATCCCAGCGCCCGGCTTGCCGGGCGCGTTCATCAAAACAAAACGGCCTGCATCGCGCAGGCCGTTCGCATTTTTCCAAAACCTGATCATCCGTCAGGCGTGCGAGAGCCGTTCAATTTCTTCCTTGAGGCGAAGTTTCTGCTTCTTCATATCAGCAATCTGCAGATCATCCGTCGCGGGGCTGCGCTGCGCGACTTCGACCTGTTCAGAGAGGTTTTCATGCTTGCGGCGGAGTTCAGCGATATGGGAACTCAGTGACATTGGGTGTCCTCCTTCTCTGTCTGCGACATCTTCATGACACCACAGACAAAGCCACCTGTCACCAAAAATCGGTGTGACCCCCGCGCGAACAAGAGAGTTTCCGCTTGCAACGTTAAGGCGATCTACACCACGATCGCACTCGCGCGCTGTTCGCCCACGTCAAAGACCCGCTTGTAGCGCGCGATCTCTGCGGCGGGCCCCATCGCCTTGCGCGGATTATCCGAGAGTTTGACCGTCGGACGGCCATTAGCCGATTGCGCCTTGCAGACCAGCGAAAAGGGCGCGAGCCCATCATCGGGGGCCAGCCCCCTGAAATCATTGGTCAAAAGCGTGCCCCAGCCGAAGCTGATCCTGACGCGCCCTGAAAATTGCGCCTGCAACTCCATGATCTTGTCCACATCCAGCCCGTCCGAGAAGATCACCAGCTTCTGGCGCGGATCCTGGCCGCGCGCCTGCCACCAGCGAATCGCGGCCTCGGCCCCCTCGGCCGGATCGCCCGAATCAATCCGAATCCCGGTCCAGTCCGACAACCAGTCCGGCGCACGGTCCAGAAACCCGGCGGTCCCGAATGTGTCGGGCAGGATGATGCGCAGATTGCCGGAATGTTCCGCCTGCCAATCGGCCAGCACGCGGTAGGGGGCCTCGGCCAGCGCTGCGTCACTGTCACTGAGCGCGGCATAGACCATCGGCAATTCATGCGCATTGGTCCCGATCGCCTCGACTTCGCGGCGCATGGCGATCAGGCAATTCGATGTGCCCGCGAATTTCTCGCCCAAGCCCTCGATCATCGCCTGCACGCACCAATCCTGCCAGAGGAAAGAATGCCTGCGCCGGGTGCCGAAATCAGCAATGCGCAGCGCCTCAAGCGATTGCAACTGCTTGATCTTTTCCCAAAGCCTAGTCATCGCACGGGCATAGAGCACTTGCAACTCAAAACGCTTCATCCGCCCCAGAACGGCACGCGAGCGCAGCTCCATCAGCACCGCAAGCGCCGGAATTTCCCAGAGCATCGCCTCGGCCCAGTTGCCCTCGAAGGTCAGTTCATACTGATCGCCGACCCGTTCCAGATGATAGGGTGGCAGGCGAAAGCGCTCGAACCATTCCATGAAATCGGGCCGGAACATCTGCCGTTTGCCATAGAAGGTATTGCCGCGCAGAAAGGTCGATTCACCGCGCGAGAGCTGCAGGCCGCGAATATGGTCGAGCTGTTCGCGCAACTCGCCTTCGTCGATCAGACGCGCAAGTGGAATGTGATCGGCACGGTTGATCAGGCTGAAGGTGACCTGCGTGCGTGGATGATTCGTGAAAACCGACTGGCACATCAACAGCTTGTAGAAATCCGTGTCGATCAGCGAGCGCACGATGGGATCAAGCTTCCAGCGGTGATTATAGACGCGGGTCGCGATATCCATGGCTCAGACCAACTCCACCCCCGCCGCGCGCATCTCCTCCAGCGCGCGCGCCATCGAGCCATCAAGATCGATGCCCCGGCACAGATCCGTCAGCACCCGCACCTTGAACCCCAGCCGCGCCGCATCCAGCGCCGACCAGGCCACACAGAAATCCGTTGCAAGCCCGGTGAGATCCAGCGCGCTCACCCCACGCGCGCGCAGATACCCTTCCAGCCCGGTCGGGGTCGTCTGATCATTCTCGAAAAACGCCGAATAGCTGTCGATGCCTGCCCGGAAGCCCTTGCGCAGGATCAGGTCGGCGCGATCCGTCACCAGCCCCTCATGAAACGCGGCCCCCCGGCTGCCCTGTACGCAATGATCCGGCCAGAGCACCTGCGCCCCGTATTCCATCTGCACCACATCATAGGGCGCGTGCCCCGCATGCTGGCTGGCGAACGAGCGATGCCCTGCCGGGTGCCAGTCCTGCGTCAGCACCACGGACCCGGCCCTGTCCATCTGCGCATTGATGCCCGCCACGATTTCGTCCCCCCCTGCCACAGCCAGCGCACCGCCGGGGCAGAAGTCGTTTTGCAGGTCGATCACGATCAGGGCACGGGTCATGGGCATCTCCTTGGGCGTGTCTTTAGGGCTAAGCGGGACCGGGGCGCGCGTCAATAACTCCTGACTTGCCGGGGCACCG
>REBU01000007.1 GCA_007692585.1 Paracoccaceae bacterium
CAGAGGTTTCCCCCGGATTATTTTTTCGCCGTGATTTCGAAATTTCGTACAAAATACCGAAATCTGACAGCAATGCTCATCTGCGCTCCCTCAGCTACACCCGCTCGTCGAGCCGCAGGTGTTGCACTTCATGCAGGTCCTGTTGCGAGGTCTTTTGCCATCCGTGCGAAGATATCGGGGACGAAGTTCAACGGTTATCCCAAAATGCAATTGCGAGGTTTGAGACAATCGCCAACCATTCAACGCCACGTTGCTCTTTGAGCCAGCGCCCAAACCCTGATCGACTGAGCTTCTCAGTGGCATCTTCCTTTGAGGATGCTTGTTTGACCTCCAACAAAGCCTCACTAGCTGCCTTTTGCATTTCCAATGGCACCTGCAATCCTGTTATGCGCTCGATCTCAGCAACTTTGATGTCCGATCCGACGTCATAAAATTTGCTGCCTGAACTCACTTTCACCCCAGCTTTGCGCCCACGGAAAACGTTGCGCCGAGAAGTTGCAACACTGTCATTGCTCAAAGCAATTGGGATGTCAGCTTCAATGTAGCAGTCCTCTAGATGTACACTACTATTTTTGTCTGCGACGATTCCGAATGTGGTCATTCTTTTTTCCTTTTCTATTGGTCTGCTGCTCAATAATCCACGTCAGCTACACCCGCTCGTCGACCCGCAGGTATTGCACTTCATGCAAGTGCCGTTGCGCACCAGCGTGTAGTTGCCGCATTCGCCGCAAGGATCGCCCTCATAGCCCTGCATCTTCGCACGCGAGCGCGCGTCCATGGGGGCGACTGTGACTGTCTCGGTCTCGCGGGTCTCGTAGGCGACAGCCGTGGCGCTGTTGCTGACAAAGGACGTGGTCTGGCCGCCCTGCAGCACGGTGAGTTCCTGCGGCAGGCGCTTGCGCAGATAGCCGGTCGAGCTGATCTGGCGCAGCACTTCCAGCGAGCGCGACGCCGCGTCGTCGGAGGGCTCGGCTATATTCGCCACGCCCTCGGCCACGCCTGCACCAAGATCATCGAAGGCCGTCCCTGCGGGTTTCACATGCGCCAGATCCGTGCGGTCGAGATAGCTGACCGCCAGTTCGCGGAAGATATAGTCGAGGATCGAGGTCGCGTTCTTGATCGAGTCGTTGCCCTGCACCATGCCCGCAGGCTCGAAGCGGGTGAAGGTGAAGGCATCGACGAATTCTTCCAGCGGCACACCATATTGCAGCCCGACCGAGACGGCGATGGCGAAATTGTTCATCATCGCGCGGAAGCCTGCGCCTTCCTTATGCATGTCGATGAAGATCTCGCCCAGCTTGCCATCGCCATATTCGCCGGTGCGCAGATAGACCTTGTGACCGCCCACGATGGCTTTTTGCGTGTAGCCCTTGCGCCGCTCTGGCAACTTCTCGCGGTTCGAGCGGATGATCTGCTTGACGATCACCTTCTCGACGATCTTCTCCGCGATCACCTGTGCCTTTTGCTGCGGGGTGCCGGTCTCGAGGATCTCTTCGGCTTCCTCGTCATCTTCGATCAGGGCTGCGGCCAGCGGCTGGCTGAGCTTGGAGCCGTCACGATAGAGCGCATTGGCCTTGATGCCTTTCGACCAGCTCAGCTCATAGGCGGCGAGCGTTTCCTCGATCGTCGCCGAATTGGGCATGTTGATCGTCTTGGAAATCGCGCCCGAGATGAAGCTCTGCGCGGCGGCCATCATGTGAATGTGGCTTTCGACCGACAGGTAGCGCGTGCCTTTCTTGCCGCAGGGATTGGCGCAATCGAAGACGCTGTAATGCTCAGGCTTCAGATGCGGTGCCCCTTCGAGCGTCATCGTGCCGCAGACATGATCATTAGCGGCCTCGATTTGTGCTTTTGTGAAGCCCAGATGGCGCAGCAGATCGAAGGTCGGGTTGTTCAGCTCAGTGGCCGGGATGCCCAGTGTTTCGCGGCAGAACGCCTCGCCCAGGGTCCATTGGTTGAACACGAAGCGGATGTCGAAGGCCGACGGCAGCGCGGATTCGATCTTTTCGATCTGCGCAGGGCCGAACCCATGACCGATCAGGCTGGTGTGGTTGATACCGGGCGCCTGCCCGATGGAGCCATGCCCGACGGCATAAGCGATGATCTCGGCGACTTCCGATTCGCGGTAGCCCAGTTTGCGCAACGCGGCGGGCACTGACTGGTTGATGATCTTGAAATAGCCGCCGCCGGCCAGCTTCTTGAACTTCACCAGCGCGAAATCGGGCTCGATCCCGGTGGTGTCGCAATCCATCACCAGACCGATGGTCCCGGTCGGCGCGATCACGGTCGCCTGCGCATTGCGGTAACCATGCTGCTCGCCAAGCGACAGCGCTTCATCCCAGGAGGCGCGCGCGAGTTCTACCAGCCGCTTGTCGGGGCAGTTTTCCGCATCGAGCAGCACGGGTGCGACATTCACGCCCTCGAAATCGCTTTGCCCGTAGGCAGCGCGGCGGTGGTTGCGGATGACGCGCAGCATGTGATCGGCGTTCTTCGTGTAGCCGGGGAACGCGCCCAACTCACCTGCCATTTCCGCCGAAGTCGCATAGGCAACGCCCGTCATCAGCGCGGTCAGCGCGCCGCAGAGCGCGCGGCCCTCATCCGAATCGTAGCCCAGACCCATATTCATCAGCAGGCCGCCGATATTGGCATAGCCCAGCCCCAGCGTGCGGAATTCATAAGACCGCTGCGCGATTTCCTTCGAGGGGAATTGCGCCATCATCACGCTGATTTCGAGCGTGATCGTCCACAGAAGTGCGGCATGCATGTAGCCGTCGGCATTGAACTCGGTGCCATCGTAGAATTTCAGCAGGTTGATCGAGGCCAGATTGCAGGCCGTGTCATCGAGGAACATATATTCCGAGCATGGGTTCGAGCCCCGGATCGGCCCATCGGCCGGGCAAGTGTGCCAGGCATTGACCGTGTCATGGAACTGGATACCCGGATCAGCGCAGGCCCAGGCGGCGTGGCCGACCTGCTCCCACAATTCGCGCGCCTTCACGGTCTTGGACACCTTGCCATCTGTGCGGCGCAGCAGCTCCCAATCGGCATCTTCGCGCACGGCTTTCAGGAAAGCATCGGTCACGCGCACCGAGTTGTTGGAATTCTGACCCGACACAGTGACATAGGCTTCCGAATCCCAATCGGTGTCATAGGTCGGGAATTCGATGCTGTCATAGCCCTGGCGCGCATATTGCAGCACGCGGCCGACATAGGTCTCGGGGATCATGGCTTTCTTCGCCGCCTTGATCGCGGCTTTCAGGCTCGGGTTCTTCGCGGGGTCAACGGCATCCTCCGTGCTGCCATCCCAAACCCGGATCGCGCCGAAAATATCGTTCAGACGCGCTTCATGGAGTTTGGAGCCAGCAACAAGAGAGGCAACCTTTTGTTCTTCGATCACCTTCCAGTTGATGAATTCCTCGATATCGGGATGGT
>REBU01000075.1 GCA_007692585.1 Paracoccaceae bacterium
GAGCAGCGGAATCATAATCCGCGTGTCGGGGGTTCAAGTCCCTCCTCCGCTACCATGAAAATATGAGACCTTTCATCCCCGCGCGATCCGGCACTACATTCCGGCGGTGATTTATCCTGACACTGGAAGCGCGTGTCGCAGGCAAGCGTCACTGCGCGACAAATTGGCCGGGCTGCCTGTCGTCGAGGTGCCCTATCTTCTATCTGGCTCAGGCGTGAAGGCGTGATCGCAGCGGCGAGGCCCCGCAGCGTCGCGTGTGCTGGTCTGTATGACGTCCGTTCAGTCAAGTATCGCTCCGCTCGGCGCAACAGCTTAAGCGGGCGCGCGGGCTTTTGGTGCATCTGCAGGCGCTAGACTTCAGAGTCAGGCCGATCATGATAACTCCGATTCATCCGATATCGGGAATGGATCGCTCGCGATTCTCTCTCACTCAGGGTGGGTCTGGCTTGACGAAATGCGGCGCAGAATTGCGCCTGATCGTGTAGAGTGTCGCCCCGACGACGATCATCGCACCGAGCATGGTCCGCCAGTTGGGTATCTCACCAAAAAAGGCAAATCCCGTAACCACAGCGACAAGAAGTCGGGTGAAGTCGAGCGGGGCGAGGGCAGAGGCCTGCCCGATCTGATAGGCCCGGGTCACCAGGAACTGAGCGGCTGTTCCCGTCACCCCGATCACGACCAGTAACCCCCATTGCTCGAGCGTTGGCGGTGTCCACCACATCACTGTGGGAATGACAAGGGCGGTGAATAACACAAGCGCCTGATACAACAGGATGGTTTCGGTGCGTTCAGAACTCGACAGCATCCGGATGGTCACATTGATCCCGGCACCGAACAGCGCTCCGAGCACCGCGAGCAGGTAATAGACCGATATTGGCTCTGCCCCGCCGGGCGCCAGAATGATCAGCACCCCCAAAAATCCGCAGAAGGTCGCCAGCCAACGCCTTGGTCCGACCTTTTCTTTCAGAATCCAGACCGCTGCAATCGTGACGAACAGCACCTTCGAGAAACCGAGTGCGGTCGCATCTGCGAGCGGAATGTAGATGATGGCAGTAAAGCCGCAGAGCATTGCCATCAACGACAAGAGCCCGCGGGTGATCTGCAGGCCGAGATGTTTGGTGTGCAGGGTTGTTCGCAGATTTGGCAAGAACAGCGGCAGAAGCATCAAAGTGATGAAGACCTGACGTATGACGATAATTTGCGGCAGTGGCAGGCTGCTGCCGATTTCCTTGATACATGCAATCATCAGACCGAAAATGAGGATCGCCCCCCCCATAAGGACAGAGCCACGCATGTTTCCCGATGCAGCGGCCCACCATAGGCGCATGCGCAGCCGACGGGTAAGCGGGGCATCCGACACTCCGGCCGGAAAAGGATATTCATGGGGAGGGGTCTGCTGACTGTTCATGGTTTTCCTTCGATTGCGCTGACGCGGCGGCAGCAGGAAGAATGCGAGAAGCCCTGACATGGTGCCTGGCCCTGTCGGGCTCGACAGAGGATGACTGCACGGCAGATGGGTCGCTGTAAGAAAGGCAGGGAGCGGCACAGGGCAGGCAGGCTCTTGCAATGGTTGCACAGAGTGTATCGAGGCGCAAGTATATTGGATACAAAACAGAGACAGGATCGGAAAGATTGTGAAGTCTTGCCGAAGCGGCAAGATCTGGGTCAGCACCTCATAACCGTAAGTATATGAAAGAAAGTGACTAAATTTTCACCGGGATCAGATGCGTGGCCGCGCGTGGCCGCTGATCTGTCTGGATTGGCTCAAATAATCAGCATGTCTCCAAAATTGTATACTATTTTTCCAAAAACGGCGTTGTCTGCTTGACCTTTCCGGCGTGATCGTATGCATCAGGAATAGGCATGAACACTGATCTTTCTGCCAGTTGGGCGCTGCAATGCACGTTTGCACAGGCTGGCGCCAGGAGATGGTGAATGAAACCGAAGCGATTAATGGCGCCCGTGACCATGGCATGCACATGGCGCTGATTCAGGCAGAATACGGCCCCGCCGACCCAAGGAAAGGGGTGCTGCTCATGCTTTTGGGGATCGGACTTTTCTCGATACTCAACGGTGTGGTCAAGGGCATGACCGATGTCTTTCCGGTCGTGCAGATCTCGTTTTTCCGAAACGCCTGTGCCAGCATTGCCATCATCATGCTCATGCTCGTCTCTGGCCTGCGTCCATCGCATCTGCGCAGCCGCGCTGCTGGCGTGCATTTCGCGCTCGCAGCTCTGTTCACCCTGTCGCTGGTGATGGTTTTCGAGGCCTATGCGCGGATGCCCCTGGCAGATGTGACGGCTATTTCGTTCGCTCAGCCGCTGATCGTCATCGCGCTCGCTGCAATGATCGGCCGGGAAAAGCCGCTGCGTGCCGAATGGGTGGCAGTGGCTTTCGGACTTTGCGGGGTGCTGCTCATGGTGCAGCCAAGCGGCAATAGCACTGCGACGGGGGCCATGCTCGCCTTCGGAGGCGCGATCTTTTCAGCGCTGTGCATGCTGCTGCAACGCAGGCTTTCGGCGACTGACGGCACCCATGCCATCGCGTTTTACACGCTTTCGATTTCGGCTTTGCTTCTGCTGCCGCTGCTGCCTGCGGTCTGGGTCGCACCAACCGCCCCGCAATGGGCCGGGCTGATCGCAATGGGGCTGGCTTCCGGCCTGTGTCAGTATCTGACGGTGCGCGCTTTCTTTCATGCGCCTGCGTCCACGATCGCGCCCGTGACTTATACCAAGATGTTCTGGGCCTTGCTGATTGGTCTGGTCTGGTTCGGCGACTGGCCCGGTCCGATGGTGCTGATCGGCACGGTCATCGTGTTGGCAGCCTCTGGGATCGCGTTTCGAGCGGCGCGGCAGCGGCCCATTCAATTTCCCTGAATCCTGAAACACACGGAAGCTTATCCATGACCCTACTTCGCAGACTGCCACATCTCCCGCCCCGGAAATTCTGGCTATTCTGGATGACGATGGGGTTGGCATGGATGGGGGGATGGCTGTTTGTGCAAGCTGGCCTCCCACTACCTTGGATGCTGGGCGCTATGACGATCGTGACCATCGCGACAGTTTTGCAGCTGCCGGTCTTTGCGCCTGCGAAGCTGCGCTCACCGATGACTGCTACAATCGGGGTGATGCTTGGTGCGGGGTTTCATCCCGGATTGCTCCAATCCTTGCCGGGCTGGCTGCCCAGTATTGCGGGTCTTCTGGTATTCTCGATCGGCTCGGGGCTGGCGTGCGCTGTTTTTCTGCACCGCTATGCCGGGCTGGATCGCACAACGTCCTTTTTTGCAGGAATGCCAGGCGGGTTGGTCGAAATGGTCGAAGTGGGGCGCCAGCATGGCGGCGATGAACGCACCATCGCGCTGATCCATTCCTCGCGTATCCTGTTCATCGTGTTTTCGCTGCCTTTTCTGGTCCAGCTTCTGGAAAACGGCAGCGCCCTTGGTGCCAGTTCGGCAATTGGCGTGCCGATCATGGAGTCTCATTGGCTCGACTTCGTCATCCTCCTTGGGGTCGGTTATCTTGGCTCCGTGGTCGGGCAACGCATCAAGCTGCCCGCGCCGCATCTGGTCGGGCCGATGCTCTTGTCCGGCGGGCTGCATCTCGCCGGGGTCATCGTGTTCATCCCTCCGCAGGAGCTGGTGCAGATCGCACAGCTTGTCCTGGGGGCGGTTCTGGGATGCCGATTTGTCGGGATGTCCGCCACGAGCATCCTGCAAATCCTGATGATCGGCTTTCTGATGACACTGGTGCTGCTCTCCTCCGTCATTCTCTGCGCGTTCGGGGTGATGATGATCACTGACTTGCCGTTCTCCTCGCTGGCACTGGCCTATTCGCCTGGCGGTCTGGCTGAAATGAGCATCGTTGCGATAGCGATTCAGGCTGATGCCGCATTTGTTGTGGCCCATCATCTGATCCGGGTGCTGCTGGTCATGTTGGGAGCCGCGCCATTCTTCAGCTTGCTATGTCTGATCCTTGACCGGAAGGGCACGGCCCATGACGGAACCCCGCCCAATCGCAACTGACTTTAACCATGTCGGTCGGGAGTTCTTCGGAGGGTATATGTATTCTGTATACAACCTGATCAGTCTTCAGAAATCGCATACTTGACGACACATCGGATTTTTCAGTATATTGGCCAACCAGGGGTGTACAGTCATGCATTTCTGTAAAGGTGAGGGTGGCAAAGGGATGCCACGCGTAATCTGGCTGTGCTGAAGAGGTTATATGTCGACACGTGGGTTGGAAGTGGTACGCGCGCTGCGCAACAGAATCGCTACGGGTGCTTACGCGCCGGGCAGTCGATTGAATGAAAATGAATTGGCCGTCGCCTTGAAAGTGTCTCGGACGCCGGTGCGCAGCGCCTTGTCGACGCTCGCAGCAGAAGGGCTGTTGGTTTATCGCCCCAATAGTGGGTATTCTGTCCGGCAATTTTCTTCCCGCGATATTGAGGAAATTTATGCAGTCCGTGCAGAACTTGACGGGATGGCCGCCCGTCTGGCCGCATTTAACGGGTTTAGTGATCAGCAACGCGGCGCGCATCACAGATTGTTGCGGGAAACCGAAGACATCATCGCGGAGGATGTCTGGAACGAGGATGTGTGTCGGCGCTGGAGTGATCTGAATTCAGCATTTCATGCCGTCATTCACGAAGCCGCAGGCAACAGCTATCTGGTTCGGTCAATTCATCAAACCAATGAAATTCCCTTCTTTGCGCTGATCAGGTTCAATTGGTTTGACAGGGATATGCTACGGCGATCGCATGAAGAGCATCTCGAGATTTCTGATGCCATTCTGAACAATCAGCCGTCGCGGGCGCAGAGCCTGGAAGCTGAGCATGTATACAGGTCCGGAAGACGGCTTGTAGAAAACTGGCGCCGAATCGAAGAGAAGACCCGAAAGGGGAAATGCTTTGCAACCGCAGTGATCAATGATGCGGCGTGACAGGGCGTACCCGCGCAACGCGCTAAAGTTGGTTAATTTCATCTAAATCTCTGAGTTAAGATAAGAAAGCTCCGCAAACCTTTGCGGAGCTTTTTTCGTGCTGCGCACGCCTCTGAACGCGCAGGTGCGCAAATCTATCCCAAGGCAGGATTCCAAACTGCTACCAAAATGCGCATCTCTCTGAAAATTAGGGCTGTCGGAGCATCGCAAGACACAATTGTGTACGATAGGGAAATTTACTGATTGCTGCAGTGCCGTCCATCGTGATTGTATCCAAGAGAAGAAAAGAACGATCCAAATATTGGGATTTTCTTCATAACGGCACAGCTTTGAATACAATACGGAGATTGGTGGCTGGATGCACCTCCTCCGCATGAGCATGGAGAAACGCGCATGAGCTTTGACTATGGATGGAACAAATTCCTGAGCGAACGCGACAAGCAGCATGACAAGCTCTGGGGCAAGACGGGACTGGCTGGCTTCGGTTCCAAACCCGCGCTGGTGCTTATCGACATGTATTACAGCGTCGTCGGTTTTGAACGGTTACCGATTTTCGAGTCCATGAAGACCTGGCCGGGTTCCATGGGACTGGAAGGTTGGGCGGCGATTGACCAGACTGTGCCATTGTTGGCTGCGGCCCGCGCTTGTGGCGTTCCTGTCATCCATGTCAAGGGGTTGGAAACCGATGTCAAACCCTGGAGTCACGGCAAACGGGCGACCCTGAAGCTTTCGTCAGAAATGAAACGGAAGGGTGCCCAGATCGTCGATGAGGTTAAGCCCATCGACGGGGAGCTGGTCATCGAGAAGGCGGCCGCGTCTGCTTTTCAGGGCACACCCCTGGCATTCCACCTCAACGGGCTGGGCGTTGATACGGTGATCTGCTGCGGTGAATCCACCAGTGGCTGCGTCCGCGCGTCCGTCGTGGACGGCGCGACGCATCGCTACCGCATGGGTGTCGTTGCCGAATGTGTCTATGACCGGACAGAGGCATCCCACTTCATCAATCTCTACGACATGCATCAGAAATACGCAGATGTCGTACCGAAACAGATGGTGATCGATTACTTCCACAGCATTTCGGGCACCGCCGAGGAAGCTCCGGCACGAAAAACCGCATGATTTGCTGCTCCTAAGCGGGGCTGCAGTGATGCCTCACGCCAAGGCCGCAAAGGGCCGATATCCAATCCAATGACGCCAATTAAAGGAAGATCGCAATGAAACGATCAGGTAAGCTGAGGTCCATGATTCTGCTGAGCGCGAGTTCGCTTGCGCTTGCCGTGCCGGTTGTCGTTCTGCCCGCAGGTGATGCGATGGCTTCGGGACCGGGCAAGACGCTGAACATCCGCTTCTATGATGATCCGGCGGGCTTCGATCCGACGAATATTTTCCGGATCGAGAACGAGAATATCGCATTCAATATCTTCAGTGGGCTGACCAGCTATGACAGCCACACCGCCGAACTCATCCCGGATCTGGCAGAAACGTGGCATACTGACGATAACACGGTCTGGACCTTCAACCTGCGTCACGGCGTGCAGTGGCATCATGGCTATGGTGAATTCACGTCTGCGGATGTGGTCTACACATTCGCCCGCAACATGGATCCTGAAACCGCCTCGCCCTACGCCTCGCGGCTGTCTAATGTCGTGAGTGTCGAGGCCCCGGACGATTATACTGTCGTGATCACACTGGACGGACCGGATGGGAACTTCATCCATAACACGGCGAATTATCATGTCGGGATGATTGTCAACCAGCAGGCTGTCGAGGATGCCGGGCAGGACGTTCGCTGGCGCCCCGTCGGTACCGGCCCATTCTATCTCGCTGATCTTGATGTGAATTCTCATATCATCCTGAAGCGACATGAGGAGTATTTCCACGGCCCTGCTCCGATCGAGACACTGAATTTCAGGATTATCAAGGATGAGCAGGCCTCGACCATCGCGTTGCGCAATGGCGAGGTGGATGTGGTCATGCGGTCAAACCGCCAGCAGAATATCGACGTGCTGCGCGAAGCCGGGTTCAAACTCAACCGGACGGACGATCTGTTTCCCAGTGTGCGCATTTTCAACATGGAGCACCCGGCCCTGTCAGATGTGCGCGTTCGCCAGGCTTTCGCCTATGCGATTGATTATCCCACGATCCTGCAAGCGGTCACGCCGGATGTGTTCGGGGTTGCGGAAAGTATCCTGATGCCCTGGATGGATGTCTATTGCGACGATATCCCAAGATACTCCTATGATCCGGACAAGGCCCGCGCGCTTCTGGAAGAAGCGGGCTATGGCGACGGACTGACCATTCGCCAACTCTCTACGGCCTCGGGCGGGGTGCCGCCAGATGTGCAGTTTGAAATGGATTTTCTCGCGCAAGTCGGCATCGATCTACAGCTGGAGCTGGTGGATGCGCCGACATTCAACCAGCGACGCAATTCCGGTGAATTTGAAGTCGCCGGTCGCGGGATTCCGGCGATCAACCCCGACATGGTGTTGTTCGCGTATCTGCACCCTGACAACAAGGCGCCGGCAGGGCTGAACGGGGCGCGGTATGACAATCCCGAACTCACCGCATTGCTGGAAGGGGCCAGAGCCGAGATCGATCCCGAAAAGCGGATGGAGATGTATTGCGACGTGCAGCGCATCGCAATGACGGATCTGCCTTATCAACCGGTGCGGACGTGGAACGCGTTCTGGCCGAGTGCGCCGAACGTGACTGGCGTGACAGTCAACATGCTGTCGCAGGTCAACTACTTCGAAGTCGATATCGAATAAGGGAGGCCCCGGCCATGCTGGCATATAGCCTGAAGAAGCTGCTGCAACTGGTGGTGACAACGATCGGTGTCGTCATGCTGGTGTTTTTCGCGATGCGATTGATCCCCGGCGATGCCGCTGCTGCCATGGCCGGGGATACACTTTCCGGGGCCGCGCTTGAACGACTGCGCGATCAGATGGGCCTCAATGATCCGCTGCTTGTCCAGTTCTGGAACTTCGTGCGCGGTTTGCTTGTGCTCGATTTCGGTCGGACATTAACTACAAATCTGCCGGTCAGCGATTTGATCAGGAGTGCGGCACCGATAACATTGCTGATCGCAATCGCCACCATCATTCTGGCTATTGCCATCGCGATCCCGCTTGGAACCGTTGCGGCCTTCATGGCGCATAAGGGACATAAAACGCTGGATAACCTGATTACGGGTCTGGCGATGATCATCGATCTCATGCCGTCTTTCTGGACGGCTCTGGTATTCTTGCTGATCTTCTCGCTCACGCTTGGCTGGTTTCCGGCCAGCGGGCCGATTTCCTGGGATGATCCCTACAGTATCGTGATGCGCCTTGCCTTGCCGATACTGGTTCTGTCGCTCAGCCAGGTCGCGATCCTTGCGCGCATGACACGGACGGCCGTGCTCGAAGTGCTGAGTGAGGATTACGTCCGCACGGCGCGGGCGATGGGGTGGTCCGAATTGCGCGTGCTCTTTCGTCACGCCTTGAAGAATGCGGCGTTGCCGATTGTGACAGTGGTCGGCCTGAGTTTTGGAAATCTGCTGAACGGGACCATCATTGTTGAGGCAATCTTCACGATTCCTGGGGTCGGGACTGTCCTGATCAATGGAATCAACAGTCGCGACTATCAATTGGTGCAGGTGCTGATGATCTTCTACGCGCTGCTGTTCGTGTTCATCAACTTCGCCACTGATATCCTTTACCGGGCGCTCGATCCCCGGGTCAAATTCTGAAGGGAATCTGCGCCATGAGCAATACTGCAATCACCCCCCCGGAGCGCGCTGACATCACTCGGTTTTTCCCGGTCAAGACTGTCATGGCCTTGCGCCGGAACAGATTTTTGTCGAATTCCAAGATGATCGGCGCGCTGCTTATCCTGGCCCCTCTTGGTCTGCTGATCTTGTGCGCGCCGTTGCTGCCGCTGCAAGCCCCGCTGCAGACAAACCTGATGGCAATGATGCAACCGCCGTCCCTGGAACATCCCTTCGGGACGGACCGCATGGGGCGCGACATCTTCAGCCGCACGCTCGAAGGGGTGAAAATCTCGCTGCAAGTGGGCCTGAGCGTCGCGGCACTGGCGCTTGTCGTCGGCATGTTGCTGGGCACCCTTGCGGGGTTCTTCGGTGGCCTGATTGACCGCGCCATCATGGTCATTGTTGACATCTTCATGGCATTTCCGTCGCTCTTGCTGGCCATTGGTCTGATCGCGGTCATGGGGACAGGGCTTGTGCCTGTGGTGATGGCCATCGCAATCGCCGACATCCCGCGCTTCATCCGGCTGCAACGGTCGCTTGTTCTGGGTCTGAGAACGCGCGCCTATATCGACGCCGCGCGGACGGTGCATGCGTCTCAATTCTGGCTGATGTCGCGCCACATCGTTCCCAACTCGCTTGCGCCGATGCTGGTCGCGGCGAGCATTTCGGCGGCCAATGCCATTCTGGTTGAAGCCAGCCTCAGCTTTCTCGGCCTTGGCATCATGCCGCCGGCACCTTCGCTCGGCAATCTGATCCGTGAGGGTCAGCTTTATATGGAACAGGCCTGGTGGATTTCGACCTTGCCGGGCGTGGTGATCCTGCTGATCGCCATCAGCTTTCATTTCCTGTCTGACGGAATGCGTCAGGCGCTTGATCCCAGATCGCGGAAGTAAGCCGCGCCCTCATGTGAAGCGAGAACAAGATGATACACCAAGGTGAAATTACCGCGCCCTTGCTGGATGTACGCAACCTGCGCACCGAATTTGCGACCGATGGGGGCACTGTGCGCGCCGTTGATGATGCCAGCTTCTCGATCATGCCGGGCGAGCGGATTGCCGTGGTCGGGGAAAGTGGGTCCGGAAAAAGCGCCATGGCCATGTCGATCCTGCGACTTCTGGTCTATCCCGGTCGGGTGGTGGCGGGCGATGTTCTGTTGGAGGGTACGAATATCGCGCAGCTGAGCGAGCGACAGCTCAACCAGTTGCGGGGGCGTTCGGTCGGCACTGTGTTTCAAGACCCGATGTCCTCGCTTGATCCGGTCATGCGCATCAGCAAGCAGATGACGGCCCCGATCATGCGCAATCTCGGGATGAATTACAAAGAGGCCCATGCCGAGGCGGTCGAGTGGTTGCGCAAGGTCGGCATCCCTGACCCGGAGCGGCGGATCACGGCGTTTCCCTTTGAGATGAGCGGCGGGATGCGACAGCGTGTGATGATCGCGATGGCGTTGTCGTGTCGTCCGAAACTGCTGATCGCGGATGAGCCCACGACAGCCCTTGATGTCACGATTCAGGCCCAGATCGTGGAGATCCTGAAGAAGCTGACCAGCGAAGCCAATACGGCGATGATGTTCATCACGCATGATCTGGGTCTTGTTGCGCGTCTGGCTGACAAGGTGGCCGTCATGTATGCGGGCCGGATCGTGGAATTCGCCACGGTTGAGGAGATTTTCGCCGCACCGTGCCACCCGTATACGCAAAGCCTGTTGCGCACCATACCCAGCCCGACTGCGCTCAATACCTCGCGGCTGCCGCAAATTCCCGGCTTGCCGCCAGACATGAAGAAAGCCATCCAAGGCTGCGCTTTCCGTGAGCGCTGTCGTGCTGCGACCGACATCTGCGCGCGCGAGGCACCAGCGTTGACTGACCGCGGCGCAAGCCATGTTGCGGCTTGTTGGCAGCCCGAAGGTCTGGGATCAAGCCCCATTGACGCGCAGCCCGACCGCGCCTTGCGCCGAAACGACGGCCCCTTCCGCGACAGGGTGATTGTCGAGATCAACAATCTCAACAAACATTTCGTGTCCTCGAGCTTCCTGTCGCGCACCAAGCGCAATGTCATCAGGGCCGTCAATGGTGTCAGCCTGCGCGTGCGTCAGGGCGAAACGCTTGGGATTGTGGGCGAAAGCGGCTGCGGCAAGAGCACGCTTGCGCGGCTGTTATTGGGGCTGGAGAAGCCCAGCTCGGGCGAGATATTCACCGAGGGCCTGACGCAGATGGTGTTTCAGGATCCGGCCTCTTCTTTTAACCCCAAGATGAGAATACGCAGCATCATCGAGGAGCCGCTGCTGGTGAAACGCAAAGGCGACTGGCGGACGCGGCAGGCGCGTGTCGAGGAGCTTGTCAAACTCGTCGGTCTGGACGAGGCGCATCTGGACCGGTTTCCGGGGCAGCTGTCAGGCGGGCAGCTGCAACGTATCGCCGTGGCGCGTGCGCTGGCTCTGGAACCTTCGGTCGTGGTCGCCGATGAACCGACTTCGGCGCTCGATGTTTCGGTGCGCGCCCAGATCATCAATCTGCTCGCCGATCTCAAGCAGGAACTCGGCGTTGCGTTTGTCTTCATTTCCCACGATCTGCTGACGGTGCAATATATCTCGGACCGGATTGCCGTCATGTATCTTGGCGAGGTCGTCGAATATGGACCCGCCGATCTTGTCTTCAACAGCCCGTCGCATCCTTATACAAAGGCGCTGATCGACGCGGTTCCCATTCCTGATCCGGCGCGCGAAGCCAAACGCGCGAGCGCAGTCCTGAAGGGAGAATTGCCAAGCCCGCTGAGCGAGATTTCCGGGTGCACTTTCGCGACGCGCTGTCCGCTGGCGACAGAGCAATGTCGCACCGAGAAACCCAAGCTCAGACAACATCGCAAATCCCGTGAGGCCGCTTGTCACTATGCCAAATGAAAAATTCCAGAGTTTCGGCATCGTCGGCGGCGGTATCTTCTTCACGATCGTAGGACTGGCAAATCCGTTTTTTCCGCTTTTTGCTGCTGAACTCGGCGCATCAACCCTTGCCATCGGCATTATGGTGACGCTCAAGGCCCTGTTCCCGGTCTTCATTGCGCTGCCGTCGGGCCAGTTGATCGATACGGTCGGCCCGGTGCGGATGCTTCAGATCGGAAGCCTGAGCCTGTTTGGCTCGATGCTGGCCACGGTCTTTGCGTCCGGTCTTTTCCTGCTGGCGCTGTCGCAGATCCTGCTTGGCGCGGCGATTGTCATCATGGCGTCGTCCTTGCAGGTCCTGGTATCGAAAGGCGAGAAGGCAGCGCGCAACGACAGCATCAAGAAATACGCCATGTGGATGTCGGCAGGGGGGCTGATCGGGCCGCTCGTCGGGGGCGCGATCGTCTCAGCCTTCACGGCGCCGCTCGTCGGCTACCGCGCGGCCTTCATTGCGGCCTCGCTTGCGACATCGTTGTTCATGCTCGCACTGCTCTGGGTTGCGTCGATCTACCAGCATCCGGTCCGCGATGCGGGCTCGCCACGGGTCAAGGATGTGCTCAGCCCGCGCGGGGTTTTCGGCAGCTACCGCAACGGGTTTGATCTGACCAGCCACCGGGCGGTACAGTTCGGGCTGACCGCCACGTTCCTGATCATGTATGTGCAGGCGCTCTATATCACCTTCATGCCGCTCTATCTGGCGCAGAATGCCTATCCGACGATGCTGATCTCGGTCGTCATTGCGATGAAGGGCTTCGCGGGCATGCTGTCGCGCTTCGTTCTGACCTTTCTGATGCGGCACGCGCCGCTGGAACGTATCCTGACGACTGCAGGTATCGTCGCGGCCGCCTGCGTCGGTTTGACACCCGTCGCAGTCGAGACGCCCGCGCTGATGATCGCACTTGCGATCCTCATGGGCGCGTCCGTAGGGATCAACATGCCGGTCAGCATCATGATCATGGTCGATGTCATCGGCGAGGAGAAACGTGGCAGCCTGATGGGTCTGCGGCTACTGACCAATCGGTTTGCGCAAATCATCAGCCCCTTGATGTTCGGGATCATCGGGCAGGTCTTCGGCCTGAAGCTGGCGTTTCTTTCCGGGGGTGCAATGCTGTTTGCGGTTCTTGGGGGCTTTGCATTCTTCGCGCGCCGGAAATGGAACCTGACCACATGGGCCGGTAGCCCCCCGCGCGAGCCTGCGGAATGACGCACCTGCGATCCTAAAGGTCAGGTGCGCCCCCCCCCCCGTTTCACCCCAGCGGAAAGAACAGGCCCGGCGCGGGTTCACTATCCTTGTGTGCCATGCGCGTAACAGCGGCAGAGGCCGCCGATACGCGATTGGCCATCGCGTGCAATTGCTCAAGCGCCTCTGGCTCCAGCTCCAGCCCCTGGCATTTTGCGTGATGTCGGATGTCGTCGAGGGTCCAGTCACGGATAGTTTGCATGGTTCATGTCCTTCTTTTGTCGAATCTGGGTTAGAGAAGCGGGCGTTGGCGTTCGGGAAGACCCTGCTCAACGGCCTGCGCGACGCGGTAGACTGAAGCTTCGTCAAAGTATTTGCCGACGACCTGCAGGCTCGTGGGCAACCCGCTATCGTCAAAACCGGTCGCCACGGCCATGGCCGGGTGACCTGTTATGCTGAAGGGAGAACATACCGAGCCTGCAGTGAAGCCCGACAACAGGGCCTGGTCACCAAAGGGCGGTGCTGTGGTAAGCGTCGTCAAGGTGATCACAGCGTCAAACTTGGTGATGACCGCATCTGTGGCGCATGCAAGCGCGCGGCGCTCGCGCTGGGCGGCCAGATAATCCGCCGCGCGCACCATGAAACCAGCCATCATCTTGCCACGCAGCGAACGCCCCATCAGGTGATGACGTTCCAGAAAGTCCTTTTCATGGATCGAGTAGGATTCAGACCAGTTGATCACGCTCAGGGCGCTGCGATAGGCGCTGACCGGTTTTGGCAATGCGGCCTCCAGAAGCACCACGCCCTGATCGCGCAAGATGTCCAATGCCGCTTCAAAGCGCGCCACAACCTCAGCCTGAGGAGCGGGTGCCTCTGGTCCGAAATCGCGGATGACACCGATCCGCATACCCGCAACGCCCATGCGCAGCGCGCCGAGCATGTCGGGCACAGGTCTATTCGCAGATTGTGGGTCTGACGGGTCGAACCCGGCCATTGCACCGAGCACCAGCGCATTGTCCTGCACGGTCCATGTCAATGGCCCGGCGATGTCGCAGGTCCAGCAATTGGGCAGAATGCCCGCGCGACTGACGCGCCCGAATGTCGCCTTCATGCCCTGCACGCCGGTTGCGGCGGCGGGCAATCTGACGGAGCCTCCTGTATCCGAACCAAGCGCAAAGAGCGCCGCGCCCGAAGCAACCGCGACACCCGCCCCGGTCGAGCTGCCGCCACTGAAGCGTGTCACATCATAGGGATTGCGCGCGAGGGGGTAGGGCAGGTCGTCATGGACCTCGCCGTTTCCGGTGCCGTATTCCCAGGTATTCAGCTTGCCCAGCAGGATCGCGCCTGCGTCCTGCACTCGGGCAACAGTTGTCGCTGTGCGGTCGGCCACATATCCTTCCATAAGCCGCGAGCCACCTGTCGTCGGGATGCCCGCGACGTGGTAGTTATCCTTCACGGCGAATGGGATTCCGTGCAACGTGCTGCGCAGTTTGCCATCCATAATCTCTTGCTCGGCATGGCGCGCCCTGTCCAGCGCGGCCTCGGCCAGTATGGTGATATAGGCGTTTAGCCGTGGCTGGACGTCGGAAATCCGGGACAGGACGGCTTCGGTCAGTTCCACGGGCGAAATTTCTCGCGTTGCGATCAGTTGCGCGGCCTCGCTGATGTTAAGGCCAGTCAGGCTGGTGGGAAGCTGGGATATGTTCATAGGCTGGATCCTTTGTGGAAAGGGTTCGCATCGGAATTGGGTGTCTGATGGCTGACAAAGCATTGCAGAGCTATCGTCTCCAAGTCTACGCAAGTCTGCAGATTGGATGCAATCTGGTTTTATAATCAGACATTGTAGACAAAACATTTTTCCTAATCTGCCCCGGAGATGGCATCCTTGCCTAAAAAAACTGCGGGCAGAAAAGGGGCTTGCTGCAAGGGGCCTGCGTCAGGGCATGTGCGTTGCTGGGCCGGAAAGCCATATAATAAATAAATAACAGATATTTATGGATCGCGGAGGATCGCCCTCAAGGCGGTAGGCTGCGCCAGCTATGCAGATTGGACTGAAACCGGCAATTTCCGGATCTGTTGCCTTCGGCCTTGACGAATCGAATATCTGACCGCAGCAATCCTAATTGTACACAAAATGGAGCGCGGCATTTTCGTTGCGCTCGACCAAAATCAACTTCCAGAAAGGAAGCTGCTCATGTCTGACTCAGCACCGAGTGATCTTGTTCGCGTGACTGCGCTGCTCGAGGTCGCCGAATTCAGCCCGACTCCTGAACAAAAAGCGGAAATCCTCGATGCCTATCCGCATGTGCGCGAGATGCTCGCGCGCCTGAAGCGTGACTATGGGTTCAGCGATGAGCCTGCGCATGTATTCACCCCGCTCAAATTCTGATCGCGAAAGGAAGCCCTGATGCCTGAATCCAACTTCATGACTGCCGCAGAACTCGCCAGTGCCTATCGCGCCCGCACGATTTCTCCTGTCGAGGTGACACGCGCCTTGTTGGATCATGTCGAGGCGCGCGACCGGTTCATCGACAGTTTTCTGACAGTCACCCGCGAGCGGGCCATGGCAGATGCCCGCACCGCAGAGCAGCAGTTCATGCGCGGCGAGGATCGTGGTCCGATGCAGGGCATCCCTTATGGACTGAAGGACATCATCGAGACGGCGGGCATTCGCACGACCGGGCAATCCAGAAGTCTTGCCAATCATGTCCCGGCGCAGGATGCCGCAGTCGCTGCGAAGCTTGCCAAAGCCGGGGGGGTCTTGATTGGCAAGAACACGACATGGGAATTCGCGCATGGTGGCGCGGCCTGGGATGTTGTCGGGCCACCTGCGCATAATCCATGGAACCCCGATCACCACCCTGCCGGGTCGTCCTCAGGGACGGGAGCGGCCATTGCGGCGGGCTTTATCACCACAGGGATCGGCACGGATACAGGCGGGTCCGTGCGGATGCCTGCGGCAGCCTGCGGGATTGCGGGCCTGAAGCCGACCTATGGCCGGGTCAGCCGTCGCGGCATTTTCCCGAATTCCTTCTCGCATGATCATGCCGGGCCGATGGCGCGCAACAGTCGGGACGTGGCGATGATGTTGCAGGTCATAGCCGGATATGACGCGGCTGATCCAGGCAGCGCAGATGTGCCGGTGCCCGATTACATGGCCGGGTTGAGCGGCGATTTGAAGGGGATGCGTGTAGGTGTGCCCTGGGACTGGCTGGAACAGGCCCAGTGTTCGGACGGCACGATGGCGGCATTCAAACGCGCGCTAGAGATCCTTGAAAGCCTTGGGGCCAGCATCGTCGCGGTCGAGCTGCCATCACTCGAGGCGTTTTCGGACAGCAAGAAGACCATCGCAATGAGTGAGTTGTTCAGTATCCACAACAAGACCCTGCGCGAAACACCAGACCTGCTGGGTGCCAGCTTGCGCTATCGTATACAATGCGGCGCGCTGATCCGTGCCGAGGATTACCTTCGGGCCATGCGCTTGCGCACGCGTCTCGCGAGTGCGATGCAGGCCGTGTTCAAGACGGTTGACCTGATCGCCTGTCCGTGCGCCGAGCCTGCTGGCAAGTTGGAAAAGCCGCAGGCGGATGGGTTGTTCAATAAAAAATCCCTGACGACACCTTTCAATTCCACCGGAAACCCCGCGATCAGCATCAACATGGGCTTTTCTCCCCAGGGCTTGCCCTATTCGCTGCAGATCGCCGGTCGGCTGTTTGAAGAGGCATCTGTCCTGCGCGCCGCCGACGCCTATGAATGTGCCGCAGGATGGCTGAGCCATCATCCTGATTTGTTCAAGGAACCTGTTCTCGACACCGTATGAGCGGCGCGCGCCGACACCCGGTGCAAAACGATCTGCGCCGCTGCCGTTCAAAGGGGGGGCCGGTCGGCAAGCCGCGCTCGTCTGACTGCCAAAGCCACGACCAAAGGCACCACGTCTTTCCGCAAAGCTTTCAAAAACCAAGGAGAAGAAGATGTACGATATCCCCTCGCAGCCCTATGAAATGACGGCAGCAGAAGCCGCGTTATTGATCGCTGAGCGCAAGCTGGCAGCGTCTGAACTCACCGCGTCCTGTCTCGAGCGCATCGCGCATCGGGACGCCACGGTGAAAGCCTGGATTTACCTTGACCCCGACATGGCCATGCGCAAGGCGCGCGAGTTGGACAAGGTCCTGATCCACGAGGGCTCGCGCGGGCCGTTGCACGGGCTCCCTTTCGGCGTGAAGGACATGATCGATACCGCCGATATGCCGACAACCAACAATTCGCCGATCTATGATGGGTTTCAGCCGGGGCAGAATGCCCAGATCGTGCGCAATATCATTGGCACAGGCGGTTTCGTCATGGGAAAGACGGATACTGTCGAATTCGCGGCAGGCGGCCGCAAGGCGCTGACACGGCATCCGATGGATAAAAGCCGCACCCCGGGCGGGTCTTCGTCCGGTTCAGGCGCGGCTGTCGGGGATATGCAGGTTCCGCTGGCGATCGGCACCCAGACTGGTGGTTCGCATATCCGGCCTGCCAGCTTCAACGGCATTTATGCGATCAAGCCCACGCATAACAGCGTTTCATGGTCGGGATCGCGGCAGTATTCACCGACATTGGACACGCTAGGTTGGTATGGCCGTTCGCCGGATGATCTTGTGCTCGTGGCCCGCGCCTTTCGGATGTGGCACATGGAGAACCTGCCCGCGATCCGACTCAAGGATCTCAAGATCGGGATTGCGCGCACGTCGAATTGGGAAAAATGCGCCCCCGAGACTGTCGCCGCGATAGAGCGGGCTGCGACTTTGCTGGCCGATCAGGGCGTGACGATCTTCGATCTGGACATGCCAGAGGGATGTGAACACATGTGCGATGCGCAGAAAACCATCTCTGCGGCAGAGGGCATCGTACAATTCCTGCCTGAATATCTGGAGAATTATCACCTGTTGCATGCGGATTTCCGCAATCGGGTTGAGAATTCGAAGAATGTGACACCGGAAAGCTATCTGGAGGCTGTCAATCTGGCGGCCATGTGCCGGATGCGCTTCGATGCGCTTTTCGGCACGGAGCTTGACGCAGTCCTGACGCCCTCTGCACTTGGCGAGGCGCCGCAAAACCCCGATAGCACCACTGGCGATGCCATCATGAACAGCATGTGGACGTTGCTTCAGGTGCCTTGCATCAATATCCCCGGCGCGAAAGGGCCCAATGATCTGCCGGTCGGCGTCACCCTTGCCGGGCCGCGGCTTGGCGATGCCCGTCTTCTGGCGATTTCAAAGGTCATCGCACCTGTTCTGGACCCCGGTTTGAGAGTGGCGGGCTAACACGGCCAAGGACATAACGGTGCGACAGACTGACGATGCATCGATTAACGCAAAGGTCTCCGCCTGCAGGCGGAGACCCAATGCTTACAAGGATGGGTGCAAAGAAAGCGCGGCGGGAGATGTGCTGATCACAGCCAGCGCCTGATGCTCCGCGCCGCAGGATCTTGTCATGCGGCCTGGCCTTGTTGACTATTGCCCTGCAGCCTGAGGATTGCGCGCGCCTGCTGCCATGTGGCCACCGGGCGTTCCTGGCGGTCGCATATCTCGACCACGCGGCGCACCAGCGCGGCATTGGACGGTGCCAGACGGTCACGATCCAGCCGCACATTGTCTTCTAGCCCTGTGCGTGCATGACCACCAGCAGCCACGGCCCATTGGTTCAGCGTGGCCTGCTGTGCGCCGATCCCGGCCGCACACCAGGGCGCATCCGCCCCGAACAGGCGTTGCACAGTGCGGATGTAGAAATCGAACACCTCACGATCGACAGGCATGGCGTTCTTCACTCCCATGACGAATTGCACATAAGGGGTTTGTGCAATCTGGCCCGCCTGCCACATCTGATGGGCTTTGAGGATATGCGAAAGATCAAATGCCTCGATCTCCGGTTTCACATCATGGGCCAGCATTTCCGCTGCCAGCCAATCGACCAGATCGGGAGGGTTGTCATAGACGCGGGTCGGGAAGTTGTTCGAGCCGACCGAGAGCGAGGCCATATCGGGCTGTAGCCGCAGCATCGCGCCGCGCGCCTGCCCTGCGCCAGAGCGGCCACCGGTCGAGAACTGGATGATCATGCCGGGGCAGTGCTTTTCCAGCCCGTTCTTCAGCGCGGCGAATTTCTCGGGATCGGATGATGGCGTCTGATCGTCATTGCGCACATGGGCATGGACGATGCTCGCGCCTGCCTCGAACGCCTCATGCGTGGACTCAATCTGTTCCGACACTGTGATCGGCACGGCGGGATTGTTGGCCTTGGTGGGCAACGACCCGGTGATCGCCACGCAGATGATACAAGGATTTGTCATGCTCATGCCGCTTTGCTTTTGCGCGCGGGCATCTGCGCCAGCGCGTCGAGGAAGAAAGGCCGGAAGCCTTCAGGATGCTCGCTCATCGGGAAATGGCCCAACTCGTCCATGACCGTCAGCGTCGCACCGTGAATGGCATCGGCGGTGCGCTTTGCGTCCTCGGGGGTGCAGGTCAGATCGTAAGCGCCCACGATCAGATGCACCGGCGTTTGGCCCGTGTCGATCTGGCCAAGACGGCCGATCAGGCTGTCATCGCGGGTGTAAAAGCTCAGATCGCCGCGAAACACGCCCGGCCCGGTTTGCATGAACATCCAGAGGGTGTTCCAGCGCTCGGCTTCGGGCGCGAAGGGCGAAATATTGGCCGAAACGAGCGCCGCGCCCATCTCTCCGCCATGTGCATCGGGGCGGTGGAACCAGTCGATATCATACCAGGCAGGCTGGAAATCAGATGCTTCAATCGCGATGAAGCCGCTGAAACGCGCGCCATGCAAAGCCGCGAGTTGCAGTGCAATACGCCCGCCCATGGAACAGCCTGCCAGAACCGGGCGGTCGAGGCCCAGCGCATCGACCACGGCCAGTACAGTCTCGATATAGGAGCCGGTCGTCAGCAGGTATTCTTCGGTCTGGAAGCCTTCAGGCGGTAGGGATTTCCCGTGCCAGGGCATGTCGAACGCAATCAAACGGTTCTGCGCCGTGATCTCGGCATCATTCATCAGGTGCCGCCATTGCCGTGTATCCGCGCCTGCGGTGTGCAGGCACAGGATCGGGCGGCCCTGACCTGCGCTCTCAAAATAAATCCGCCGGGGCGCACCTGCGACCGTGACGGTTACATATTGCCCGATGATCGGCTCGATGCTCATGCTGCCCCCCCTTCTGCGCGTGCCAGCGCCATCACTTCCTTGAAAAACCGCAGGTTCTTGACGAGGCAAAGGATGTCACCGTCAATCCGCCCGTGCCCGATCTTCACCAGTCCGAAAATGTCGTGAAAGCCGGGGGCAGGGCGCGACTGCCAGAACTGGCGCAGCGCGTCGGCATCCGTGCGCAGCGCAAAGCGCCAAGGCGTCTTGCGGCTGGGGCCTTCGGCAATCGCGACCAGATGGCCCTTGTCAAAGGTCAGATAGACCTCTTGACCCTCAACCTCGATCAGCACGGTTTCGGAGAACAGCCGCCCCAGTCGCAGCAGATGCGGGCGGTCCTCCAGTTGCGATTGCAGCGCGCGGAATGTCTCGATCACGGTTAACCCTCCCATGAATACTCTTGCGCCTTGGTGGCATGAACGAACGGCGCTGCGCCATGCCTGCGCGGGTATGGAGCGATACCCGGAGCGCCCGCGCCTTGCGCGCGTCCCAGGTATCACCCGATACCGCCGCAGGCATTGGTTTGGGGGCCAGCGTAAAGGACAACAGCACAGCGCCGGATGAGCAGGCTTGTCCGGACCGACACACACCCACAACCTTGAGGAGGAGATCATGGGAACTGTCACTCTGGAGAACATCACCGATGTGGTGGTCGCGAGCCTTGGCAAGCATGGACAGACCACAGACCGCCAGCGCGAGATCATGACCTCGCTGGTCAAGCATCTGCACGGTTTCTGCAAGGATGTGAAATTGCAGCATGGCGAGTTTCTGGCTGGTTGCGATTACCTGAAGCGCGCAGGCCAGACCTGCGACGAGAACCGCCAGGAATTCATCCTGCTGGGCGATATCCTGGGCGTGGAAGTGCTGGTCGATATGCTGACCAATGTCGTCGATGGGAACGAGAGCGAATCGACGGTGCTGGGGCCGTTCTACCGTGAAAACCCGCCTGTGCTGCCCAAAGGCGCATCCACGATCCTCAAGCATTACGACAATGAGGAAACGGTTTATTATGAGGGCTGTATCCGCGACGCATCGGGCCGTGGTCTGGCCGGTGTCACGCTCGATGTCTGGGAAGATGCGCCTAACGGGGTCTACGAGAACCTCGACCCCGACCAGCCCGAATACAACCTGCGCGGCCGGTTCGAAACGGATGAAAACGGCCATTACGCTTTTGTCGCGGTGCGCCCTGTGCCCTATCCGATCCCTGATAACGAGACAGCGGGCGAGTTGTTGCGCTTCATGGGCCACCACCCGAACCGTCCCGGCCACATGCATTTCATCATCTCGAAGGCCGGGTATCGTCCGCTGATCAGCCAGATCTATGATGCCGATAGCGACTGGCTGCATGATGACAGCGTGTTTGCCGTCAAGGACAGCCTGATCGGCAAGTTCCATCCGGCCCCGGAAGGCATGGGCACGGATCTGCACTTCACATTCGATTTCACGCTGAAAGCCGAGGCCGCTGAAAAGGCCGTCGCCGCCGAGTGACACCTCCCTCGCTCGTCGACTGTGAAGCCCCCGTTCGCGGGGGCTTTTTTTGTGCTCAGGAACCGCTAAGCTGAGCCCGTGGGGGAGTGACATGAATTTCAGGCAGTTGACCTATTTCATCGCGGTCGCCGAAGAGCTGCATTTCGGGCGGGCCGCCGAGCGTCTGGACATGGCGCAGCCGCCCCTCAGCCGTCAGATCAAGCAGTTGGAGGATGAGCTGGGCGCGGTGCTGTTCAACCGGGGCCGGAGTGCGATCACGCTGACACAGGCGGGCCAGCGTCTGCTGGAGCGCGGGCGGTCGATCCTGCGGCAGATGGAGGATGCGAAACTCGAAGTGCGCAGGCTGGGACAAGGGGCCGAAGGGCGGCTGCGCGTCGGCTTCGTGGGGTCTGCCACTTTCGGCATTCTGCCTAATATCGTGAAGTCCTTCCGCGCGCATTACCCCGAGGTCAATCTAAGTCTGATGCCGATGAACAATGCCCAGCTTCACCGTGCGCTGGTCGCGCGTGAGATTGATGTGGCCTTTGCCCGGCCAGCCCTGCAGGACAGCGAATTTCTGACCCGCGAATTGCTGGAAGAAAAGCTGATCCTTGCGCTGCCCGATGGGATCGACACGGGATCGCGCACTGTGGCCAAGCTGGAACGCTTGCAGACGCATCACCTGATCCTCTATCCCGAATTTCCCCGCCCCAGCTATGCCGATATGGTGCTCAAAGCCTGCGAGGATGCGGGCTTCACAGTGCCCTTGCGGATCTGGTGCATGGATTTGCAGACTGCAATCAGCCTCGTGTCGATCGGCGAAGGGGTCTGTATTGTTCCGGAATCGGTGGCGACCGCCAAGCGCAACGGGGTCAAGTTCCTGAAGATCGAGCCAGAAATCGCGCGCACGTCCCTATCGGTCAACACACGGCTGGATGATCAGTCGGTGCATGTGAGCAATTTCATCCGAATTGCCCAGCAGGTTGCAAAAAAGCGGTTCTGAGGGCGCGCAGATGACCTGCCCGCCCCGCGATCACACACCCAGCCAACGATGCTGCGCATCTTCATCCGCGCGAATGTCCTGCGCAGAGCCCGTCCAGACGATCTGCCCTTTCGAGACAATCACCACGTCATCAGCCAGTGATGTGGCAAAGCCGAAATTCTGCTCGACGATGATCATGGGCAATCCTGCGTTGCGCAACTCCTGCAGCTTGGCATGGATCAGCTTGACGATGATCGGCGCGAGCCCCTCGGTCGGTTCATCCAGGATCAGAAGGCGCGGGTTCATCACCAGCGCGCGGGCAATGGCCAGCATCTGCTGTTCACCGCCCGACAGCTCCATCCCGCCATTGTCCATCCGCTCGCCCAGACGCGGGAAGAGATCAAGCACTCGTTCCATGGTCCAGCCCCCATCGGCGCAGGGGAACCGCCACGCGGCCAGTTCAAGGTTTTCGCGCACGGTCAGTGAGGGGAAAATATCGCGCGTCTCTGGCACATAGGCGATACCCGCGCGGGCGATGTCATAGGGTTTGGCACCGGCGATCGGGCGGCCGTCAATGCGGATTTCACCCGATTGCGCGGGCAGCAGCCCCATGATGGTTTTCAGCGTCGTGGATTTACCCGCCCCGTTGCGCCCCAGAATGGCCAGCACGCGGCCCGGTTTCGCGCTGACCGACAGGCCATAAAGCACCTGCGTTTCGCCGTAACCGGCGTTTAGTCCTGTTACATCAAGCATCTTCCCAAGCCCCCAGATAAATATCGCGCAAGAGTTTCGATCCACGGGCTTCTTCGGGCAGTCCGTCAAAGACGACCTCGCCATAATTCAGCACCGTGATCGTGTCGGCCACGGCGAAGGCCAGATCCATGTCATGCTCGATGATCAAGAGCGTCAGATCGCGCGGCAGACCGGCCAGCAGATCATGAAACCCCTTTGCCATTTCCGGACCTACCCCCGATGTGGGTTCGTCCATCAGCAGCACCAGCGGCTTGGTTGCCAGCGCCACACCAACTTCCAACTGACGCCGCACACCATAGCTGATTTCAGAGACCTTGGCGTGAATATGCGGCATCAGGTTCACCTGTTCGGCGACCTCTTCCACGATCGCGCGCACCTTCGGTGATTGCAGCGCATCGCGCCAGAGTGTCATCGCCACGCCTGCATGGACCGAGGCGGCGAGTTCGAGGTTTTCCTCGACAGTCAGCCCGTCAAAGAGCGTGTTCTTCTGATAGCTGCGCGACAGACCACGCCGGGCGCGTCGTGCAACAGGCAGGTTGGTCACATCCTCGCCCGCAAGCAGGATCTGGCCCTTGTCAGGGGTGATCTCGCCCACAAGCTGGTTGAAAAGCGTGGTCTTTCCTGCGCCATTCGGCCCCAGGATCACCCGCCGCTCGCCCCGCTCCAGTTTGAGCGAGACATTGCGTGTGACATGGACGGCCCCGAAACTCTTGTCGAGATTGCGTGTCTCAAGCATCTTTCACAGCCTCCTTGGCATCATCACGAGTCTGGATGGATTGGATCAAACGGTCGGTGCGCGGACCAAAGCGGGCCTCGATGAAGCCGAAAATGCCATTGGCGCGGCTCATCACGACAGCGATCAGGACCAGCCCGACGATCAGGTGCCAATAGGTCGTGACATGGCTCAACTCATGCTTGAGCACGACAAAGGCAACTGCGCCGATCAGGGGCCCGACCAGCGTTCCAAGCCCGCCCAGGATCACGACCACGAGCGCCTCGCCGGAAACAGTCCAATGCAGCAGATTGGGCGAGATGAAAAGGATATGCTGGGCGGCCAGAACACCTGCCAGTCCCGCCATAGCGCCGGAAATGCCGAACACATCGGCCTTGACCCGCCAGACGGTCAGCCCCAATGCGCGCATCCGTTTCTCGTTATGCATGACGCCGGTCAGCGAACGGCCCAGACCCGAGCGCAGGGTCGCGACCGCGATCAGATAGACCAGCCCCAGAAGTGCAAGGCAGAACAGCGCGAAGCTGCGGCCATCGTTCAGATCGACCCCGATGAAGGACAGATCGAAGCGGCCCGGCCCCACCATGCCGTCATCACCGCCAAAAAACGGGCGCTCGAAGAAATAGGAATAGCCCATCTGGCCGAAAGCGAGTGTGGCCATGATGAAGTAAATGCCATGACTGCGCGCACAGATCGCGCCGATCACCCAGCCAGTGCCTGCGGTGATGGCAATTGCGGCAGCAGCTGCCACCAGAGGGTCAAGACCCCCCTTGGTCGCCAGCGCCACAAAGGCATAGGCCCCCAGCCCCATCAGCGCGCCATGCGCGAGCGAGACCATGCCGCCAAAGCCTGCGACCAGATCGAGCGCCAGCACAAGGATGGCAAGGATCAGGATTTCGGTCAGGATCTCCATGCCGAAATACCCGGCCGTGAAGGCGGTGAAAACCGCGCCCGAGAACAGGATGATCAGCGCAGCATAACGAAGCGGTGTATGTCGAAACATCGGAATTATCCTTTCGCGGGAAACAGGCCCACGGGCTTCAAGAGCAGCACAGCAGCCAGAAGCGCGTAGATCAGGATGGAGGCGATACCGGGCAGCAGGACGGCCCCGAAGGTCTGCACGAAGCCGTAGATGAGCGAGCCTGCAATCGCGCCCTTGAGCGAGCCAAGTCCACCGATCACGATCACGATCAGCGTGGGGATCAGAATTTCCAGCCCCATGCCCGGGGTGACGCTCAGAAGCGGTGCGGCGACGGCTCCGGCAAGCCCTGCCAGCGCGCAGCCGACGCAGAAGACGATGAAGAACAGCCGTTCCACATTGATGCCCATGCAGGCGGCCATCGCGTCATTATCGACGCCTGCGCGGATCATCGCGCCGATTTGCGTGCGGCTCAGGATCAGGGCGAGTGCTGAGAAGATCGCTGCGCCAAGCGCGATGATGAACAGCCGGTAAGCGGGATAGCCTGTGCCGAAAATCTCGACACGACCTGACAGGGCGGCGGGCGTGTTGATCGCCAGCGCCAGATCGCCCCAGATGATGCGCGTCAGATCCAGGAGCACGAAAATCAGCCCGAACGTGACCAGCACCTGCGCCATCGGCCCGGATTTGCGCATGCGGCTGATCAGCCCACCATAGAGCGCCATGCCGACGATAGCGACGCCCAGAGGCGCGACCAGAAGCGCGACCCAGAAACCTGCGGTGCTGGCGATGGTCGCCGCGAAATAGGCCCCCAGCGCATAAAGCGCGCCATGGGCGAGGTTCACGAAATGCATCAGGCCGAAGATGACAGTCAGTCCGATGGACAGAAGAAACAGAAGCATCGACAGTTGCAGCGCGTTGAGGGTCTGCAATGTCCAGAAGCCTAGGTCAGGTGTCATTGGGCTCTCCTCCCCTGATGACCGGATGGGATGGGGCCGCAGGTCGCGGCCCCGATGGGTTCAGTTGGTGGCGGGGGCGGGCATGGCGCAGCCATTCACCGGGTCGGCCTCGGCAGGCAGCGTGGCGAGGATGTTTTGCGTCATTGCGCCAGTCTCGCCCGTGACCGTTTCATAGACAAAGATTGGCTGGACGATGTTGTTGGTCGCCGGGTCGATCGAGGTTGCGCCACGCGGCCCGTCGAAGCTGGTCATGCGCAGTGCATTGGCAAGGCTCGCGCGGTCCCTTGCTCCGGCGCGGATCGCATCGGTCAGCGCGCGAGCAGCATCATAGCCATGCACCCCATATTCCGACGGCAGGCGGCCAATACTGGCCTCGAATGCTTCGATGAAAGCCACGTTTTCGGGGTTATCGGCTGTCGGCACATAATGCAGCGCCGTGATCACGCCGTTCGCGCTTTCGCCTTGAGCGTTGATATAAAGCTGCGAGGTCAGGAAGCCCGAGCCATAGAGCGGCATCGTCTCGGCCATGCCGAAACTGTCATACTGGTTGACGAAGGCAATCGCCTCACCACCCGCATAAAAGACATAGATCGCCTCTGCGCCCGAGGCGCGCGCCTGTGCCAGATAGGGACCGAAATCCTGCGTCTGCTGGAAGGGCGTCCAGCCTTGCCCCACGATCTCGCCCCCTGCGGCGGTGAAGGTCTCGGTGAAGCCACCGATCATCTGACGGCCAGCGGCATAATCCGCGCCCAAGGTATAGACGCGCGTGATCCCCTGCTCGGCCATCCAGCGCCCCATGGGACGGTTGACCTGCCCGCTGGAGAAGGACAGCCGCGTGATATAGGGGCTGCAGCGCTCGCCTGTGGCTTCGTCATTGCCGGCATTGGCGACGATCAACGGCACCTGTGCGCCATGGACGAAATCACGGATCGCACCCAGCACGCCCGAAGACACGATGCCGACCAGCACATCAGCGCGGTCCTGCATTACCAGCTTGCGCGCGCGGGCCAGCCCATTGGCGGGGTTCACTTCGGTATCTTCGCGGATGATGTTCAGATCAACGCCCAGATCATCGCCGAAATGCTCCAGCCCCAGTCGGAAACCGGCCTCGATTTCAGTGCCGAGCGCCGCATAGACGCCCGAGAACGGCAGAAGCAGGCCGATATTCAGCTTGTCCGCCAGCGCCGATTGCGCGCCAAGGATCGTGGCAAGCCCGGTCAGGGCCGCCGTCAGGGTCTTTTTCATGGGGTTTCCTCCTCCAAGGGTTGGGTTGGCCGCCCGGTCCGGGTCAGCCTTGATCGCCGCCACCAACCGGCAGAACCGAGCCGGTGATGTAGGATGCGTCATCGGACGCCAGAAACAGAATCGGTCGGGCCTGTTCTTCCAGCGTGCCATAGCGCTTCATGTGGCTGGACTGGATCGTCTGGGTGACGATCGTCTGATACCAGTCCTCGCGCTGTTCTTCCGCCGCATTAGGGTTGCGCGGCACCTTGCGGGGCGGGGCTTCGGTCCCGCCCGGCGCTGTGGCGACCACACGGATGCCACGTTCAGCCACTTCCCAGGCCAGGCTTGCCGTGAGTGCGTTCACACCACCCTTGGCGGCCGCATAGGGCGCACGGTTCAAGCCCCGCGTGGCGATGGAAGACACATTCACGATCACACCCTTTTGCGCCGGGAGCATGTGATCGAGCGCTGCGCGGCAGCAATAGAGCGTGGGCATCAGCGAGCGGCGGATTTCCGCGTCGATCTGTGGGGCGTCGTAATGTTCAAACGGTTTGGCCCAGATCGTGCCGCCGACATTGTTCACCAGAATGTCGATCTGGCCCCATATCTCGACAGCCTTCGCCATCGCCTTCGCGCAGCCCGCCCAGGTTTCCAGATTGACCGAAATCGCATGAGCCGCGCCGCCCGCTTTGTTGATGGCGCGGGCAACTTCCGCGCGGTGGGGCGAGCGGTCCACGATCAGAACGCGCGCCCCTTCGGCTGCCGCCCCTTCGGCGACCGCGCGGCCAATTCCTTGCGCGGCCCCGGTCACGACCATGACCTTGCCTGCGAACCGCGCGCTCATGCGGCAGCGGCCTTCTCTTCGGTCGGGTTGAATTTCTCGAAATGGAAGCTGGCTGGGGTGACCCCAAGCTTTGCCATATGCGCACGCACTGCATCCACCATGGGGGGCGGGCCGCAGAGATAGACATCGGCCTGTCCGTTGCAGAGATCATCGATCCGCAGGTGATCCGTGACGAAGCCCTTGCGCGGGTGATCGTCCTCTGGCGCGGCCAGAATGGTGATCACGCGCAGCGTTGCGATGCGTTCTGCCAGGGCTTGCACGCGGTCCAGTTCCACCAGATCGGCCGCGCGGGTGACCGCATAATAGAGCGTGATCGGCTGATCCGTGCCCTGTTCCACCATTTGCTCCAGCATCGACAGGAAGGGCGCGAGCCCGGTGCCGCCAGCGAGCCAGACTTGCGGGCGGGTGATCGGGCGCAGGTAGAATGCCCCCATCGGCCCGGTCAGCGTGACCTGCTCGCCTGCCTGCGCCTCGGCCAAGTAGCTGCTCATCACGCCACCGGGCAGGTTGCGGATCAGGAAGCTGGCCTCCGTCGCACCGGGAGCCGAAGAAAAGGAGTAGGAGCGACGCTTGCCCGTGCCGGGGACCGAGACATTGACATATTGCCCCGGCAAGAACTGCATGGGCCGATCCAGCATCAGCCGCAGCGAGAACGAGGTTTCCGACAGCCGGTCTACCCCGGCCACGGTCGCGCTGATTTCCTCGGGCGCGGTCTTGCAGGCCGCAGAGGATGCCGGGATGCGGATCACGCAATCGCTTTGCGGCATCATCTGGCAAGTCAGGACGTAGCCCTCGGCGGCCTCATCCTCGGTCATGGCTTCGTCGAGGTAGAATTCCAGCTCGTATTCGCCTTTCTCGGCGAAGCATTTGCAGGTGCCACAGACCCCGTCGCGGCAATCCATGGGGATATTGATCTTCTGGCGAAAGGCGGCTTCCGTCACCTTCTCGTCATCGTCGCATTGAATGACGCGGGTCACGCCATCCTCGAAATTTAGGGCAACGCTATAGGTCGTCATGGCAAACTCCTCCCTTGCGCGCGCCCTCCTCCGGGCGTGCGGGCTGGTATCCGTTCAGATGTGGCGGGTTCAGATGTGGTAGACGTCGATCACATGGTGGATCTGATCATTCTTCAGGATCACCTTTTTCGAGGCGATCAGCGGTTTCTCCCCCCGCAGATCCAGTGTGTAGAAGGACGTGCCCCAATGCTGGTCCGTTGTCCCATAGCGATAGGTCATCGTGACCCAGTTGAAGCGCAGTTCCACGACCCCGCCCTGCTGGCTCAGCACTTCGATATTCGACAGGTTGTGATTGGTGCGCGGCTCGGGCAGCGAGGTCGCCGAGGACCGATCCGTCTTGATACGGAACACGCGATCTTCGATCCCCGAACGGTCGGGGTAGTAGATCAGTGACATCTCGTTCAGCGGGTCTTCGGTCAGGCGATCCTCGTCATCCCAGGTGGGCATCCAGAAGGGGCAATCCTTGGCGTAGAAACCCAGCCATGTGTCCCAGTCGCGGTCATCCAGCGCGCGGGCCTCAGAATAGAGAAAGGCCGCGATCTCGGCATGGGTCAGGGTTTTGGCGGGGCGGTCAAGCGTGGTTGTGCTCATGTGTCTCGCTCCTTATTCAGCGGCGACTTGCGCATCAGGCGCGGTTTCGCGTTCCTTGGCGATGGCTTGGGCCATGCGCTCGGTCCATTGCTTGTGCTGGATCACGAACAGCCCTTCATCCTCGGTCCGTGCACCCGACAGGATCGGGTTGATCCCCAGCGCCTTCGCGTCCTCGTCCGGGCCTTCGATCCACTGGGTCGCCCCTCGGCAGATGTCATTCCAAGGCGCATGGGCCGCGCCGGCATAGCCGCGCTGGGTCGCGCGGAATTCTTCGGTGTCGTCGGGTGTGGCCATGCCCGAGGCGTTGAAGAAATCCTCATACTGGCGGATGCGGCGGGTGCGGGCTTCCTGGGCTTCACCCTTGGGCGCGATGCAGTAGATCGTGACCTCGGTCTTATCCACGCTGACAGGCCGGAACACCCTGATCTGGCTGGAAAACTGGTCCATCAGGAACACGTTGGGATAGAGGCAGAGATTGCGCAGCACGCCCACCATCCATTCGGCCTTGGTCTGGCCATAACGCTCGGTCCATTCGGCAAGGCGCGGATAGTTGGGGCGGTTGGTCGGATCAGACCACGCGGTCCAGAGCAGAAGATGACCATTCACATAGGAATGAAAGCCGCCGCGCTGCTTGGCCCATTTGGACGCATCGGTGGCCTTGATGTTGTCCTCTTTTCCGTCAGCCGTGCGATGTGCTGTCGTGGCCACATAGTTCCAATGCACCGCCGAGACATGGTAGCCATCCGCGCCATTTTCGGCCTGCAGCTTCCAATTGCCGTCGAACGTATAGGTGGACGACCCGCGCAGCACTTCCATGCCTTCATCGGACTGGTCTACGATGATGTCGATCATCTTGCGCGCTTCGCCCAAGTAATCTTCCAGCGGCTGCACATCGGCATTGAGCGAGCCGAACAGGAAGCCGCGATAATTCTCGAACCGCGCCACGCGCCTCAGGTCGTGACTGCCATCCGTGTTGAACTGTTCAGGATAGCCCGCGCCATTGGGGTCTTTCACCTTCAAGAGCTTGCCCGTATTCGAAAAGGTCCAGCCGTGGAACGGGCAGGTAAAGGTTTTCTGGTTGCGCCGCTTGAACCGACACAGCATCGCGCCCCGGTGCGAGCAGGCATTGACCAGGGCGTGAAGCTGCTCTTCCTTGTCGCGGGTGATCACGACGGGTGTGCGGCCCATATGCAGGGTGAAATAATCGCCGGGGTTCGGGATCTGGCTTTCATGGGCCATGTAGATCCAGTTGCCCTCGAAGATATGCTTCATCTCCAGCTCGAACAGCTCCTCGTCCGTGAACATGTCACGGCGCGCTCGGTAGATACCGTTTTCCGGGTCGTCCTGCACAATGCCGTCCAGTCGGCGTTCCAGCTCGTCAAGATTGGATTGGGTGAACATGGCTTTCCTCCTCCTCAGGATGTGAGACTTATGCACCCGCGACAGCACGCAGGCTGCGGGTCTTGTCGCGGCGGTAGAAGTCGGTCTTGTCAGGGTCGAGCGCGACCCCAAGTCCTACGCCGTCAGGCACCACCACGCGAAAATCGCGATAGGTCAAAGGCGTGGTCAGAATGTCATCGGTCAGCAGAAGCGGGCCGAAGAATTCGGTCCCCCAGGCCAGATGCTCGACCGTCGAGAACAGCTGAAGTGCCGCCGCCGTGCCGACAGCGCTTTCCAGCATCGTGCCCCCATAAAGCGCAATCCCGGCGGCCTGCCCGATCGAGATTACTTCCCGCCCCCGCATCAACCCGCCCGATTGCGCGATCTTCACCGCAAACACATCGGCGGCTTTTTTGCTGGCCACAGCCAGCGCATCTTCCGGCCCGCCAAGGGCTTCATCGGCCATGACGGCGATCTCATAGCTGCGGGTGAGTTCCGCCATCGCATTTAGGTAGCGCGCCTGCACAGGCTGCTCGACCAGCTCGCAGCCGACATCCTGCAAGCCCTTCAGGCCCCAGCGGGCGTCAGCCAGCGTCCATGCTTGATTGACGTCCACACGGATGCTGGCCTTGTCGCCCAAGGCCGCCTTGATCCGGCCAACATGGGCCACGTCCTCGCGCACGGCGCGCTTGCCGATCTTCAGCTTGAAGATGTTGTGACGGTGCGATGCGATCATCGCCTGCGCTTCGGCAATATCCGTGTCGGAATTGCCCGAAGCCAGCGTCCAGGCCACAGGCATATCCTGCGCGATCTGGCCGCCGAAAAGCTGCGCGACCGACGCACCAAGGCGCTTGCCAAGGGCATCCCAGAGCGCCATTTCAACAGCGGATTTCGCAATCCGGTTGCCGCGCGCATGGCGGTCCATCAAGGCGATGGCAGTGGTGATCTGGTCGGCTTCCTGCCCGATCAAGGCAGGTGCCAGATAGGTCTCGATGGCCGAGACGATGCTCTCCGGGCTTTCCGGGCAATAGCTCAGGCCGCCGATGGTCGTGCCCTCGCCAATCCCCTCGGACCCGTCCGAGCAGCGCAAGCGGACGATCACAGGCGATTGCGTGCGCATCGTCGTCATCGACAGGACATGCCCGCGAATGGTGGGGATATCCAGAATGAAGGCGTCTATCTGGTCGATCTTGGGCACGTCTGTCACCATTTTTCTTGGGGTTCTTGCGGTGCAGAATGTCCCGCGACAGGGCTGTGTGTCGATGCGCGCGCGGGTCTTGGGTGATACCCTGCGCGCATTCCCCGACGGCCAAAAAGATGCGCAGAAAACAAAACGGCCCTGCAAGAGCTGCAGGGCCGCCGGATGTGTCGAGAGGGCGCTCAGGCCGCGGCCGGCAAGTCATGCTCGACACGCTCAGCGAGCAATTCCGCCGTGACTGCTGAAAGCGTCCAGCCCAGATGGCCGTGGCCTGTGTTGTAGAACACGCGCGGGCAGCGGCCCTGTTCGACCTTGGGCATCATATTGGGCATCATCGGACGCAACCCTGCCCAGGGAATCGCGTGTTCTGTGCTGACACCGGGAAAGAATCGCTCGCACCATGTCACCAGGGGACGAATACGGTCGTCACGGATATCCAGATTGTAACCGTTGAACTCTGCCGTGCCCGCAATGCGGAAACGATCCTTGCCCAGGCGGCTTGTCACGATCTTCGCCTCGTCATCGAGCAGGCTGATCCAGGGCGCGGCGCGCTGGCTGTCCTCGTCATCCAGCCGGACGGTGATTGAATACCCCTTGACCGGGTAGACATTCACCCGGTCGCCCAAACCTGCCGCAATGCGGCGGCTGTCGACACCGGCACAGACCACGATCGCGTCGAAACGCTCCGTCTGGCTTTCGCTGCCAAACGCCCATGTGACCCGCACCTCCTGCGCGCTGGCTTGGATCGACTGGACATCGGCCCCGAAACGCAAGCTCGCGCCCTGCGATTGGATCGCTTGCGCAAGCCCCATCGTGTAGCGGTGAATGTCGCCGGTGAAATCGCTCTCCGTATAATATCCGCCATAGAACTGCCCGCTCAGGGCAGGTTCAATCTGGCGAATTTCTTCGGCCGCAACGGCGCGGCGCTCCAGCCCTGCTTCGTCCAGCAGCTTGTTGACGCGCGTGGCGTGATCGAATTCGGCCTTCTCCGTATAGATATGCAGGATGCCGCGGTCTTCGCAGTTGAAGTCGAAGCCGAAGCGCTCGGCCTTTTCCTTCAGCAATCCGCGCGCGGCGATAGCCATGCGCGTAGTCGCAACAGTGTTCTGACGATATTGGGGGATTGCCGCGATGAACTCGGCCATCCAGCTGTATTTGTGCCAACTGGGCTTGGGATTGACCAACAGCGGCGCCCCGCGCGTCATCATCCATTTCATGCCCTTGAACACAGTCGCCCAGCGATTCCATGTCTCGGCATTCGACGCCGATAACTGGCCGCCATTGGCAAAAGAAGTCTGCATCGCGGCATAGCGATTGCGGTCGAACAAGGTCACGTCATAGCCCCGATCCGTCAGGGCAGATGCAGTCGTGACGCCGGTGATACCGGCGCCGATCACGGCAATTCTGGTCATGGCTTTCTCCGCCAAAAAAGGTGTCACCCCGCCTGATGGCGAGTCTGATCCCCTCTGTCGCGGGTTGGTGGCGGGTCACGCCGGGCCGCTTCAGATTGCCATGTCAACCGCAATCCTTTTGCCTGAGAGGTTCCGGGGGGTTGCTCCTTCGGCGCTGCAGTGCACAGCCTCTCTTGCGGGTGCTTTATCGGCCTTTAGTGGCTAGTGGAAATATTGTTGCATGTCAATATAGTATTTCAATGAGAATATATTACTCCTGTGCCAGAAGCTCCTGGTATTCGGCAGAGCCGACCCACTTTCCCAGCCGCCACAGCAACTGGTTCAGCGTTTCAAGTTCGGTGTCCGACAAGGGGCGCGTCAGAACGCCCTCCAGCCTGTCCGACAATGCCCGTCCGACCCGGCGCGTTTCGCGGCCCTTTTCGGTGGTCGAAAGCTGGAAGACACGCGCATCAGTCGCGGAGTTCTCTCGCAGGATCAGGCCCGCAGCAATCAGGTTCTGAATGATGCGTGACGTCAGGCTGCGCTCAAAGCCGGTGATTCTGGCGATTTCTGCAAAACTTGTTCCGGGCGAATCATCAATCAGGCGCAAGACGCGCAATTCACGGATGTTGCAACCTGTCTCGCGCACGAAGATCGCTTCATTCGCGCTGATGGCCTGATCGGCGATCACGTTCAACCGATAGGTCAAGCGATCGTTTTTGAATGGCTTTTCAAGGGTCATGGCATGTCTCTCGCGGGTTCTGGGCAAGCATAGGGGATTAGGATCGGTCTCGCAACAAGATGATTGACTTAAAAGATATTTGCGAGATAATATAATCTCAAGTTGCAACAAAAGGTGTTCGCATGTTCCAGTCATGGTATTCCGGCCAGAAGGCGCAGACCCTCGCGCTGCTGTCCGATCTGCACCGGCACCCCGAAACAGGGTTCGAGGAGCGGCGCACCGCAGGCATCGTCGTGGCCCATCTGCGCAGGTTGGGGCTGGAGGTTGCCGAATGCATTGGTGGCACAGGTGTTGTCGGGCGGCTGGTTGGACAAGGTCAGCCCAACGGCACACCGCGCCGCATAGCCATTCGCGCCGAACTTGATGCGCTGCCCATGCAGGAAGCTTCCGGGCTGGACTATAGCTCAACCATAGACGGGCGCTTTCACGGTTGCGGGCATGATGGCCATACCGTCACCGCATTGACAGCGGCCAGTTATCTGGCCGCCCATCCCGATTTCGCGGGCGAGGCCATCTTCATCTTCCAGCCTGCCGAGGAATTGTTACGCGGCGCGCGTGCCATGCTGGCAGATGGTCTGTTTGACCGCTTCCCCTGCGACGAGGTGTATGCGCTTCACAATCTGCCGGGACTACAGCCGGGGCATGTGGGCGTGCCGGACGGGGCGGCGCTGGCCTCCAGCGACGATCTTGATGTCACGATCAGCGGCGCGGGCACGCATGGATCGGCCCCGCATACAGGTGCGGACACGGTTCTGGCCGCCGCCAGCTTCATGACGCAGCTGCAACAAGCCGCCACCCGCGTGACCGACGCGCGCGCGGCGGCGGTCATCTCGTTTGGCAAGATCACTGGCGGCACGGCGCGCAATATATTGCCTGGATCAGTGCGGCTGGAAGGGACGATGCGCTGTGGCGATCAGGTTGCGCGTGCGCGTCTGGGCAAGCTGATGCAGGATGCGGCCCGCGCAGTTGAATTGGTGCATTGCGTGCGCGTGGAAATGCAGATCACACCAGTGGCGCCTGTTGCCGTGAACGCCTCCCTCTGTCGCGACGCAATTCTGGCCTCTGCAATGAAACTGCTGGGCGCAGAGAAAGTGGTGCCACATGCGCAGCATCTGATGGCGTCCGAGGACTTCGCCGAATTTCAGACGCGTATTCCGGGCGGCTATTTCTTTGTCGGACAAGATGGCCCCTATCCGCACCACCCAAACTACCGCTTTGACCCCGATATCATCCCCATCGGCGCAGAAATTTTCGTCGATCTGGTCAGGACACGAACAGCCCATCCCCACCGATTCAACAATCAAAAGGCGCAATGACATGACGAAAGCCGCGTTTTCCCTCTTTCCCTCAGGCGTGTTTGCTGTTGCAGCAACGCTGATCGGAGCACAGGCGCAGGCCCAAAGCCTGAATCTCTCATCCTGGGTGCCGCCCACGCATTTCATCCACACGGATTTTCTGGTGCCGTTTGCCGAGCGCGTTGCAGAAGTGACCGGAGGGCGCGTAACGCTGAACATTCTTCCTGCTCCGCTTGGTGGCCCGGCGCAGCATTGGGAACTCGTACGTAACGGGATCGCGGATATCACATGGGGCAATTTCACCTATGAACCTGAACGCTTCATTCCCATGTGGTTCGCAGAATTCCCCAATGCAGGCACCAATGCCGAAGCCCAGAGCGTGGCCCTGTGGCGCGCGTATGAGGAATATCTGTCCGATAACCCGGCTTTTGCCGGTGTGAAAATGCTTGGGCTTGGTCTGTTTGGTGGCGGACAGTTGCATCATGGCGCGCGCGCGATCACGACCCCCGCCGATATCTCCAATCAGAAATTCCGCATGGGCGGGCCGATTCAGGAACGCATGCTCACGGCGCTTGGAGCAGTTCCGGTCGCAGCACCCGCAACCCGCGCCTATGAAATGCTGGAAAGCGGCGTGATCGATGGCTCGCTGCATCCTGTCGAATCGGTCATGAATTTCCGGCTGGAAGGCGTGCTGACCCATCACACGATCTTCCCGAACGGTTTCTATGACGCCACATTCTTCGTCGCCATGAACGAGGCGCGTTGGAACCGTCTGTCAGAGGCGGATCGCGACGCGATTGCAGGCATCACGGGCGAGATGCTCTCGGCCGCATGGGGCCGCAATTTTGATCAGCAGCACCCCGTTGCGGTCGAGAAGCTGACCACTGCCGGAAACAGCTTCACGGAAGCATCGGAAGAATTGATCGGTGCTGTGAACGCCATTTATGATGAGATGGTCGCCGATTGGATTGTTGCCGCAAAAGGCGCTGGCGTTGCTGACCCGGAAGCCCTTCTTGCCTTCTATCAGGCAAGCTATGCAGACTTTGTAGGCGAATAAGTCCTGCAACGCCGGGTCGCCTCTGGCCCGGCGCAGCCTCACCAGCGTGTCGGAACAGGAGAGGGTTCATGCATATTATTGTGATGCGGCTACGGCGCGGAATTGAAACACTGATTGCCCTCGTTCTGTTCAGTATGGTCGCGCTGACCTTTGCAGATGTGATCGGGCGGCGGATTATCGGTCGGCCCATCTACGGCGCCCATGACATCACCGAGCATCTGATGGCGCTGGCGGTCTTTGCGGGTCTGCCGCTGGTCACTGCAGCTTGCCTGCATCTGACGGTCGATCTGTTTGATCGCGTGCTGATGAAATCCTGGATGCGTTGGTGGCGGGTGCTGGCTGGCTTGATCGTCGCCACGATCTTCGCGCTTCTCGCGTGGCTCTTCTTTCGGCAGGGCATGACTGCAGGCCAGATTTCCGAAGTCAGCCAGGCATTACGCATCCCTCGCGGCCCGGTCTATTTCTACATGTCAGCCAGTTGCGCCCTCTCGGCGCTGGCCGCTGCGCTGACGGCCTTCACTGGCCCTGTTCCCACGGATCTCGACACTGCAGAGGACGCAACATGATCATCGGTCTGACGGCCATGGCCGCCGCAATTGTGCTGGCCTTTCTGCGCGTCCCGCTTGCCTTCGCGCTCCTGGGCGTTTCCATCGTGGGTATCGGCCTGACATTGAACTGGAATGTCGCCTTCATGCTCTTGCCGATGACGATCTCAGAGGCTGTGCTGTCCTATGAGCTGGCGGTCGTGCCGATGTTCATTCTGATGGGCAATGTGATCTCGAAAACCGGTATCGCGCAGGATCTGTTTCGCGCGGCCTATGCGTTTTTCGGCCATGTGCGCGGTGGGCTGGCATTGTCGACCATGACAGCCTGTTCGGGCTTCTCGGCCGTCTGCGGGTCGAGCTATGCCACAGCCGCGACCATGGCCAAGGTCGCCTATCCCAGCATGAAACGCTATGGCTATGCGGATTCGCTGGCTGCGGGCACGATTGCCGCCGGGGGGACACTGGGGATCCTGATCCCGCCCTCGATCATCATGGTGGTTTACGGCATCCTGACCCAGACCAATATCCGTGACATGTTCATCGCGGGCATCGTGCCGGGGCTTCTGGGCGTGGCGATGTATCTGGTCGTCATTCGCCTGATCGCCGCGCGCCGTCCAGAGGACGCCCCGGCAGGCGAGCGCAGCACATGGTCCGAGCGGTTTCGCGCCCTCTCCGGGGTCTGGCCGTTCGTGCTGCTATTCATCCTGATCATCGGGGGGCTTTACGGTCGGCTCTTCACGCCCACCGAGGCTGCGGGCATGGGCGCAGGGCTTGCCATGTTGGTCGCCATGCTGCAAAGGCGGATGAGCTTGCAGCTTCTGCGACAGATCATCATTGACACCGCCTATACCTCGGTCTCGCTTTATGCTGTGTTGTTTGGCGCGCTCATGCTGTCGCGTCTGTTAACACTCTCCGGACTGTCGTCAGGTATCCTTGCGCTTGTAACAGGCTTCGGTCTGGACGGGATCCTGCTCATTCTCGCGATCCTGCTCGTGTTTCTTGTGCTGGGCTGTGTGATGGATTCCATGGCCATCATCCTGATTTTTGCGCCGCTTTTTGCACCGATTGTCGTTTCGCAGGGCTTCGATCTGGTCTGGTTCGGAATCCTGATCATCGTTGCCACCGAGATCGCCCTGATCACGCCGCCGATCGGGATGAATGTCTATGTTCTGAAGGCGGTTCTGCCATCTGTCCCGATGGTCCGCGTCTTCAAGGGCCTTGTTCCATTTGTTGCCGCAGATCTGGTTCGACTGGCCCTGTTGATCGCCTTTCCTGCGCTGGTATTGTGGCTGGGCACGACAATACGCTGAGCAACACGCACCACAGGTGAACAACGAAGGCGCGGATCACTTTGGGGTGAGCGCGGCAGCACGGCGAACAGGCAGGGCGTTTTAGGGGCTCAGCTTTCAGATTGGTGGCCTGCGCCTGTGCCTTTCTCAGGCAGGGATGATCGCGCTGGTGGCCGTTTGGCCAAAGAGCGTGTTTGTCGCGGCGCGTGACAAGAAACTGTTACATCGCGCTGCTAGGCGGCGCTTATGAAAGATATCAGTTCAGAGATTGACCCGACCGCCTTGCGCGCTGCGCAAATCGCCAAGTCCTTTGGTGACACGCAGGTCTTGCGCAATATCGACCTTTCGCTTGCCCCAGGCGAGGTTGTCGCGCTGCTTGGCCCCTCGGGCTGCGGGAAAACCACGCTTCTGCGCATCGCGGCAGGGCTGCTTTGCGCAAGTTCGGGCCAGATGCAGATTGCCGGAAAGCGCGTGGTTGATGGCCGTGGGTTCAATGCCCCGCCAGAGGCGCGCGGCATCGGCATGGTGTTTCAGGATTACGCCATCTGGCCGCATCTGAGCGTGATTGACAACGTGGCTTTCCCGCTGCGCATGCGCAAGCTGGGGCGCAGCGAACGCGAAACACGCGCGCGGCGTGCGCTCGACCGGGTGGGGCTGGGGCATCTGGCAGAGCGTTTCCCGGGCACGCTCTCGGGCGGGCAACAACAGCGCGTCGCTCTTGCGCGGGCGATTGTGGCTGAACCGCCATTGGTGCTGTTTGACGAACCACTGTCCAATCTGGACCGGGAATTGCGTGAAGGGCTGGCGCTGGAGATCGGCACGCTTTTGCGCGAGCTGGGCCTGTCGGCAGTCTATGTCACCCATGATCAGGCCGAGGCCTTCACCATAGCGGACCGCGTGGCAGTGATGCTGAAGGGCGAGATTGCGCAGATCGACACGCCTGAAGCGCTGTTTTCCGCGCCCGAACAGGTCGAGGTGGCGCAGTTTCTGAATATCGGTGCGCTGGTCGAAGGCAGGCTTTGCGCGTCAGACGGCTTTACCTGCACGACATCCCATCTGACGCTGCCCTTTCTGGCAGGCAAGGCACAGGAAGGCCCGGCGCGTATCCTGATCCCGCGAACGGCCATCCGGCCAGACCCACAGGGCGCGCTGAAGGCGCAAGTTCTGCGCTGCCAGTTTCAGGGCGACCGGTATCTTCTGCATCTGGGGCTGGATGGCCAGACGATCAGCCTCGTTTGTCCCGCCGACCGGCCGGCCGCCGTGAATAGCCAGATCCCGCTGGCGATCGATACTGATCGCCTGCGCGTTTTCCCGCACTGATCCAAACCTAAGGAAACCGATATGCTGCGCATAACTGCCTTTGCTGCATCGATGGGCCTGATGGGCACAGTTGCCCATGCTGACACACTGACATTCTACACGGCCGGCCCCGGCGGGCTGGCCGATGCGCTGGCCGAGGCCTTTCAGGCCGAGACCGGCATCACTGTAAACGTGTTTCAGGGCACCACCGGGCAGGTGATGGCGCGGCTCGAAGCCGAAGAGGCCAATCCGCAGGCCGATGTCGTGGTCTCGGCCAGCTGGGGCTCGGCTGTGGATCTGCATGAGCGCGGCCTCTTGATGGAATACCTCTCGCCCAATGCCGAAACTGTGCCGGATTTCCTGAAGCACAGCCATTATGTGGCGCAAGGCATCTCGGCGCTGGCGATTGCGTGGAACACCCAGAGCGACACTCCGCGCCCAGCCGAATGGACGGATCTGGCAAGCGAGGGCTACCGCGACCTCGTGACCATGCCCGACCCGGCACAGTCCGGGTCTGCCTTTGACCTGATTGCCGGGCTTGAAACCGCGATGGGGGATACAGCATGGGAGCTTCTGGGCGCGCTGGCCGATAATGGCATGATCGTACCGGGGCCGAATGCTGCTGCGCTGAACCCGGTTCTGCAGGGCGCGGCAGCGGCTGTCTTCGGGGCGGTGGACTATATCGCCTATTCCAGAGCTGCAGCAGGCGAGAGCGTCGAGGTGATCGTGCCTGAAAGCGGCACTGTGATCGCCCCGCGCCCGATGTTCATTCTCGAAGCCACCTCGAATGCGGATGCGGCCAAGGCATTCGTCGATTTCGTCCTGTCAGAGGCCGGTCAGGCTCTGGTCGCCGAGACCTGGATGATGCCCGCCCGCACTGATGTGGAAGGGCTGCGCCCCGGCATCACCGATCTGAATGTGATCGCGGTCGATGAGGACGCGGTCTTGGCCCGCCGTGATGAGATCATCGCGCGCTTTAATGAAACTGTGACCAACCGCTGATCTTCATTGTAAAGTAACTGACCAGATGGCCCCGGATCTTTCGGGACCATGACCCTTGTTGAAAGCCCCGCCATGCCACGCGCGCAATCCCTGCTGACCCCGCTGGCCGCCGCAGCGCTGATCATGTTGGTCGGCCTGCCTGTGCTGTTCATCCTGCTCCAGGCGATCTTTCCCGACTTTGCGCGCGGCTCCTTCGAGGGGGCGTTCTCGAAGCTGGTCGTCCTGACAGAAAATGACCGTCTGATGACACAGGCGCGCAACACGCTGCTGCTGGCCTTTTCGGTGCTGATCGGCTGTCTGATCTTCGGTCTGCCCATCGGCATCCTGCGCGGGCTGTTCAGTGTGCCGGGTGCGCGGGTCTGGGATGTGGTCTTTCTGATCCCCTTCCTGATCCCGCCCTTCATCGCCGCCATTGCCTGGATGATGACCCTGCAGCCGCGCGGCTATCTGTTCCAGCTTGTCGGTTTCGACATGGGGCGGTTCTTGTTCAGCTTTACCGGCGTCGCCTTTGTGATGACGCTGAACCTGTTCCCCCTGGTCTATTTCGCCGTGTCACGCGCGCTTGAAATGGTGGGCGGGCGCTTTGCCGCGGCCGCGCGCGTGCATGGGGCGCGCCCCTTGCAGGCCTTTTTCGTGATCACGCTGCCGCTTTCGATCCCTGCGATTGCGGCCAGCCTGCTGATCGTTTTCGCCATGTCGATCGAGGAACTCGGCACACCCACCGCCCTGGCCTCGCGCACAGGCTTCGAGGTGCTGGTCACCGGCATCTACACTCGCCTGTCGGACTGGCCGATTGACCTTTCAGGCGCGGCGCTGGGGTCTGTCATGCTGATGGCAATGGTGCTGGCCGCCTTCACGCTGCAGAACTGGATCGCCACGCGGCGGTCCTATATCAGCCAGACCGGCAAGCCCGCCGATCTGGAAAAAGCCGACCTGGGGCGCTGGCGCTGGCCGGTGCTGGGACTGTTCGCGCTGGTGGCGCTGATCGGCGTGATCATCCCGCTGGCGGCAATCGCGGTGACGTCCCTGATGAGCACCATCTCGGGCGGCTTGCGCTGGTCGAATTTCGACCTGCGCCACTATGAGCCGATCTTCCGCACTGGCAGCCGTGCCTGGCAGGCGCTGATCACATCCGGCTGGCTGGCCGTGCTGACGGCCTTCGCCACAGCGGCGATTGGTGGGCTGGTCGCCTATATCGTGGTGCGCGGCACCGGGCGCGGGCGGGCCGTGATGGACGGGTTATCGGTCCTGCCCAATGCCATTCCCGCCATCGTGCTGGCGGTGGGCATCATCCTGTTCTGGAATTCGCCCTATCAACCGCTTTCGCTTTACGGCACAGCCGCGATCCTGCTCATTGCCTATATCGGCATCCTGCTGCCCTATCCGATCCGCTATGCCGTCGCGCGGCTGCGCCAGATTTCTGGCTCGCTCGATGATGCTGCGCGGGTGGCGGGCGCGGGGCAGATGCAGGCGCTGCGCCATGTGACCCTGCCGCTGATGGCCCCGTCGCTGATCGCCGCGATGATGCTGGTCTTTGCTATTGCCTCACGCGAGTTGGTAGCCTCGATCATGCTGGCACCGGCGGGCATGCGCACGGTCGGCACGTTTGTCTTTGCGCAATTCGAGCAGGGTTCGGTCCAGACAGGCATGGCGATGAGCATGGTCGCGATCACCATCACCTCCGGCATCCTGCTGGCGGTCAATCTGTGGTTGGCCCGTCAGGGCAGCAGCGCGTTTTCGGGCTGACACCATGGCGCTGATCGCACAACTGACAGATCCGCATTTGCGCGACGATGGCGCCGACCCGTTCCATGATCCCGCGCAAGCCCTGCGTCACGCCTTCGCGCAGATTGCGGCGATGGATATCACGCCGGATGCGATTGTGCTGACGGGCGATATCATCGACCGCAGCGCAACTGGCTATGCGCATGCGCTGCCGCTTTTACGCCAGGCGCCGGTCCCGCTATGGCCGATGCCCGGCAATCATGACGACCCTGCGGGGTTTCGCATCGCTCTGGAAGGCTGGGCCGATTTCGCCCCTGACCATCTGAGCTACACAGCCCCGATTGCAGATCTGCAACTGGTCGCACTCGACAGCACGCTGCCAGATTGCGGCGCTGGGCTGGACCGCGCGCGGCTGGACTGGCTGGCGGGTGTTCTGGGCAAGTCGCAAAAGCCGATCCTGCTGGCGCTCCACCACCCGCCATTCACGACGGGCGCACCCCATCTGGACAAACCCGGCTTTCAGAACGCGGACGCGCTTTTGCATCTGATTGAGCGCGGCGGAGTGCGCCGCATCATCGCCGGGCATAGTCATCGCAGCATGCAGACAATCTGGGCCGGATGTCTGTCCAGCACAGCCCCGGCGATTGGTCATGGGCTGAGCCTGTCATTGTCGGGCGCGCAACGCCACAAGCCTGCTCGAATGGCTCCGGCCTTTGAACTTCATGCCATGAGTCCCAAGGGGTGTGTGAGCCATCAGATAGATCTGGAACAGGGCTCGGACTAACCATTGCCGGACGCTCCACATGGCGCGTCCGGCACACGGCAGTTTCAAAAGCGTGAAAGCCGCTCGAGAGCATGCCTGCTTGGCTTTTTTCGCTGCTGCAGGCCTACAGGCAGTCTTGTGAGGAGCTGCAAAGGGGCAGGCATCGCGATTTGGCAGCTGAACTTTAAGCGGGGAAGTCGACCGGTTCGACGTCTTGGTCTGCGTGCCGAACTTGAAAAACCCTCTATTTCTCGCCGATGTAATTGCGCCAGCCCCGCATTTCCGGCCCGCGGGTGGTGGCAACCTTTTCATGCTGTTTCACACTGAAAGCGCAAGCTGATCAACGCTGATCAGCCTTTGCAATCACCCTCAGGCGACGCGCCAGATCATCGCGTGTGAATGGTTTCGACAGCAGTTCAACATCAGGGTCGAGTTGACCGTGATGCACAATCGCGTTTTCAGTGTAACCCGACATGAACAGCACCTTGATGCCCGGTGACAGGCTGCGGGCCTCTGCCGCCAAGCGCGCACCGTTGATGCCCCCGGGCAGCACCACATCGGTCAGCAGGATGTCAAAGCGCGTCGATCTGAGCAGCACGACCGCCTCTTCCCCGGACAGGGCCGTATCTACCGTGTAGCCCAGCACGCGCAGCGTCCGCTCGGCTTGGCGCAGGAGGGCGGGGTCGTCCTCGACCAGAAGGATATGACCCTGCGCGGAAGACCGGTGACCAAAGGCCGGGGCCATCAGATCAGTCTCGGTGTTGTCGTTGGTGAGTTCCCGCGGGAAATACATCTTGACCGCAGTCCCATGACTAAGTTCCGAGTAAATTTTGACATGGCCGCCCGATTGCTTCACGAAACCGAAGACCATGCTCAGACCCAGCCCGCTGCCCTGACCTACGCCCTTGGTGGTGAAAAAAGGGGTGAATGCCTCGCGGATGACATCAAGCGACATGCCTGTCCCTGTATCACTGACTGCAACCATGACGTATTGTCCGGGCCTCACCTCGGAATGCTGGGCGGCATATTCGGCGTCGAGGCGCGTGTTCGCGGTTTCTATGGTCAACCTGCCGCCGTTGGGCATGGCGTCGCGGGCATTGACGGTCAGGTTCAGCAGCGCCGTCTCGAACTGGCCTCGATCAAGTCGGGTCTTCCACAGACCGCCCGCGCCCACGATCTCTGTGTCGATCATGGCCCCCGTTGCGCGCCGCAACAGCGGTGCAAGATCCCGCAAAACGGTGTTGAGCGACAGGATTTCGGGCCTGAGCGTCTGCTTGCGCGCGAAAGACAGCAAGCGCGACGTCAGGGTGGCACCCCGCAACGCCGCGTCGCGGATGTCGCCGATCAGTTCGGCCAGAAGCGGCATGGTGTCAGGATCGGTGGCATGGTCCAAGGCCAGCTCGGCATTGCCCAACACCACCGCAAGAATATTGTTGAAATCATGCGCAATCCCGCCCGTCAGTTCGCCGATTGCTTGTAGTTTCTGCGAATGCCTCAGGTCGGCCTCGATACTGGCGCGGCTCATCAGACTGCTGAGCGTTTCGACAAGGATACTGGCCTCATCGCCGCTCTCGATGCCGCCTTCCAGCAAAAGGAATGCCTTGGGCAGCATGAGGATATGCAGCGGCCACACGGTCAGTCCGGTCAGGTCGCAGGTGTTGCGCGCGACTTTAAGCAACGCGCCGCGCAGAGCTTCTGCGCAGTCAGTTTCTGACAAGTCCAGCAAGTGCGTAAGTCCGCCGGGCACATCCAGCTGAGAGCCAGTCTCGAACAACGGGGCCAACGCGCCGCTGGTGGCCATGACAATCAGGCGCCCGGCTTCGACACCGATGATGAAAGCGCTGGGTCTCTGGCAGCCGATCCGCAGCGCGTCGAGGGCGTCTTGCAAATGAGCCGCATCCTTGGTGTCGATCTCGGACATCTGGCGCACGGCAATCAGCATGCGTTGCAGTGTTGCGGCGTTCTGCGACAGTTGTTCCTGCGCTGCTCTGCGCTGCACGATCTCGCCGTCCAGTGCCGCTATCTTTTCGGCAAGCAAACGAAACCGCCGCGAAAGTTCCGTATTGCCCTTCAGGGCGATCAGTATCGAGGGGTCACCTTCAGCGCTAGTGACACGATGCCCTTTCATCGTCAGCACAGCCCCGTCAGAACGCCGCCGGACTCGCGCGATCAACGGACTCGAAACTGTGGCCGCATCGCCAAGAAAACGGAGCAGGCGGCCGTCATCCGGGTCAAGCAGGTCGGTCAGCCGGATGGTGTTGTCGGCTTCGGCGGGCGCATCGAGCATGTCCCGTGCCCGCGCGCTCGCAAACTTCAGCTCATGCGACTGAACATCCAGAACGATGACGGCCTCATCGGTCAGGGCGATGACTTCAGGCAGCGACAAAGAGAGCGGATGCGTCATTTCGGGCGGCTCATGCCAGCGAGCCGAAGAAATCCGTCTCGTCGGCTGCCGGTTCTGTCTGTAAGTGGCGAAATGAGACCGAGACCCGGCAGCGTGTGTCGCCACGCGCGAAAGCCTCCTTGATCCCGACGCGGGCATAACCCATGTTCTCGGCGGCGATATGGCCAAAGACATTCGCGGTCATCCGGCAAAGCGAGGGGCGGCCCACAACCTTGTCACCAAACGGGCAAGCCGAGTTGACCAGAATGATCATGTCGTCGTCTACCTGCTCGATCGAAAACCCGCCGTCGATCCTTTTCTTCAGATGTACCAGCGCCGACGCTATCTGCTCCTGGTCGAGCCGGTCTGTCGCGCAGGCTGCGCGGTAATCGCGGTTGAGGGCCCGCCCGATCAACAGCCCTACATGGTTCACATAGGCTGACGCTTCCTGAACGCCGACTGTATCTTCGAGGATCCCAGCGAGTTCCCGGATCAAGGTACGCATGAATTCGTCCTTGTCGAACCCTGGGATGGGTTCAACCTTTTCCAAATCAAGCTTCATGCGGCGCCTTTCTTTTTTCAAGCCCGGACACAGGCGTTACGTCTGACGTTATCGGAAAACAATCGGACAGTCTTTGAGTAATTTCTCTTTGATATTCAAAGCCAGAAGATGACAGTTGCTGCGAGCGCGACGGCGGATGGGACCACCTGCGGGCATCTGTGATAGCGGGTTGCGATGCGCTGCCAATTTTTGAGCCTTCCCAACATGATCTTGATGCGGTTGCGCCGTTTGTAGGGTCGTTTGTCGTATTTCACCAACGCCTTGCGCTGCTTCCGGCCAGGAGAAAACGTCTTTATGTATCTACGTTATTTTCTGACCTGATCGGCGTTATGCCCACGCCGCCGAACCGCCCCTGGAAAACCTGTAGCGCGTCTGTTGATGGTAGACTTCGCCTGGTCGCAGGATGGCGGAGGGGAAACCCGTCTGGTTCACCGCATCCGGCCAGACCTGCGCCTCCAATGCGATGCCGGCATGGCGACCGAAAGGCCGCCCCCCCGGCCCGCGCGCATCGGGTTTGGGCAGGTGATTGGCCGTGTAGACCTGCAGGCCCGGCTCGGTCGTCTGCATCTGCATCACCAGACCCGAGTGCGCCGAGCGCAGGCAAGCCCTATCGCGCAACGGCCCGCGCGCGTGCGACAGGCAGAAATTATGGTCCAGCGCGACACCCGACAGGCTGCGCTCTGCCCGGAAATCGAAGGGAGTACCCGCAACCGGGGCGATCTCGCCGGTCGGGATCTGGTCGTCATCAACTGGCAGGTAGCTCTCAGCGGCGATCTGCAAGCTGTGATGCGCCAGCGATCCGCTGTCATCGAGCGTGAAAAATCCGTGATGCGAGAAATTGCACAGCGTGGGCTTGTCGGTCGTGGCGTGGATGTCGAAGGCCAGCGCCGTGCCCTGCAGCGCGATGCGCAGGCGCAGGGTCAGCGTGCCGGGAAAGCCCATCTCGCCATCGGGCAAGGTCAGTGCGAGCGTGACCTGGTCGGCCTCATGCGCTGTGACCGACCAGAGCTGCGCCGCACTGCCAAGCGCGCCGCCATGCAGGCAATGCCCGCCCGGCACGTTGCGCGCAAGCTGATAGCGCTGCCCGTCGAGCACCATCTGGCCGTTCGCGATGCGATTGGCACAGCGTCCGACCATCGCGCCGAAATACTGCATCGACCCCAGATAGGGCGCAAGATCCTCAGCCCCCAGAACCAGCGGATGCGCCACGCCCGCCAGCCGCAGATCCTGCACGATCGCGCCCAGCGTCAGCACATGCGCTGAAAGCCTGCCTGCTTGCAAGCGGACGCGCTCTACCGCGCGCCCGTCGGGGAGATATCCGAAAATTTCAGCCATGACGCAGGGCCTTTTCGCCGCTCACACGCTCAGACAGATGTATTTCATTTCCAGATAATCATCCGTGCCATGCCGGCTGCCTTCGCGCCCCAGCCCCGATTGCTTGACGCCGCCGAAGGGGGCGATCTCGGTCGAGATCAGGCCGGTATTGACGCCCACAAGCCCGTATTCCAGCGCTTCCTGCACGCGGGTGATGCGGCCGATATCGCGGGCGTAGAAATAGCAGGCCAGCCCGAAGATCGTGTCATTGGCCTGCGCGATGGCTTCTGCCTCCGTGTCAAACCGGAACAGCGGCGCGAGCGGGCCGAAGGTTTCCTCCTGCGCGACTTTCATCGCGGGCGTCACCCCGGTCATCACGGTCGGCTCGAAATATTGCCCGCCATTGCCATGTCTGCGCCCGCCGGTCAGGATCTTGCCGCCCTTCGCCAGCACATCGGCGATGTGATCTTCGACCTTTTCCACGGCAGCTTCATTGATCAACGGGCCAAGATCGCTGCCCTCCGCCAGTCCGTCGCCGACGCGCAGTTTCTCGACTGCGGCTTTCAGCTTTTCAGCGAAGGCATCATAGACGCCTGACTGCACATAAATGCGATTGGCACAGACGCAGGTCTGGCCGTTATTGCGATATTTCGAGATCATCGCGCCTGCCACGGCGGCGTCCAGATCCGCATCGTCGAACACGATGAACGGCGCGTTGCCGCCCAGTTCCATCGAGCATTTCATGACCTGATCGGCGGCCTGACGCAGCAGGATGCGTCCGACTTCCGTGCTGCCAGTGAAGGATAATTTGCGCACGGCGGGGTTTTCGCAGAATTCCTTGCCGATCTCGGAAGATCGCGAGGATGGGACGACCGAAAGCACGCCCTTGGGGATCCCGGCGCGCTCGGCCAGCACGGCCATGGCCAGCGCCGAAAGCGGCGTTTCCGCCGCCGGGCGCGCGACAAAGCCGCAGCCCACAGCCAGCGCAGGTGCGACCTTGCGCGCGATCATTGCATTGGGGAAGTTCCAGGGCGTGATCGAGGCCGCAACCCCGATCGGCTGGCGAATGACGCTCAGGCGCTTGTCGGGCTGGTGGCCGGGGATGATCTCGCCATAGATGCGCTTGGCTTCTTCGGCGAACCATTCGATGAAACTCGCCCCATAGGCCACTTCGCCGCGCGCTTCGGCCAGCGGTTTGCCCATTTCGGCGGTCAGGATCAGCGCGAGGTCTTCCTGATTTTCCATCATCAGCTCATACCACTTGCGCAATACGCCGGCGCGCTCCTTGCCTGTGCGCGCGGCCCAGTCGTGACGGGCGCCATCCGCTCGGGCAATCGCGCGGGCCACTTCCGCGCGGCCCAGATCGGCCACCTGCGCGATGACATCACCGCGCGCGGGGTTGATCACATCGAATGTCTTGCCATCGTCACCGGCGATCCAGTCGCCCGCGACATAGGCGCGGGTTTCCAGAAGCGCAGGGTCGGACAAGCGCGATTTCAGGTCAGTGGGTTGGTCAAGCATGTTTCGGTCCTGTCTGGCAGTGGGGGCGGTCACTTCTGCAAATGACGGGCGACATTTTCCACGGTGATCCAGCTGATCCGCGTGTTCGATTCAACGGTGACACCTGCGATATGCGGCGTGGCGATCAGCCCCGGCACACCTTCGAGAACGCTGCCCCCCGGCAGCGGTTCCGCGTCGAACACATCGAGCGCGGCACCGGCCAGATGACCAGAGCTCAGCGCCTCGGCCAATGCGGCCTCATCGATGATCCCGCCGCGCGCGGTGTTGATCAGCACCGCGCCTTTTTTCATGCGCGACAATCGCGCGGTATCGAGCAGATTGCGCGTCTCAGCCGTCAGCGGCACATGCAGGCTGACGGCATCGGCGGCGGCGAGCAGATCGTCGAGCGTCTCGCAGCGCTCGACGCCAGCCCATGCCGCATCATCTGTGGGCAGGAAAGGGTCATGCGCCATGATCGCCATGCCCAGCGCCTGCGCGCGCATCGCCACCGCCTGCGCGATGGCCCCAAAACCGACAAGCCCCAGCGTGGCCCCCGAAACCTCCAGCCCCATCATGCGCTGGCGCGGCCATGTGCCCGCCAGCACCGCCTCGGTGCCCAGCCACGCGCCGCGGCGCAGCATCAGGACGGCGGTGATGACATATTCCGCGACCGAGACCGTGTTGCCGCCCGTCGCCGGAAAGACGGCAACATCGCGCGCCTTGCAGGCATCGAGGTCGATATTGTCGAGCCCCACGCCCAGCCGCCCGACCGCGCGCAGCTCCGGGCAAGCCGTGATCAGCGCCTCGGTCACCTGCGTGCGGTTGCGCACGATCAGCCCGCGCGCGCCTGCGCAGGCGTCGTGCAGGCGGGCGGCATCCTCGACCAGTGTCGGGTCATAGGTGACGTTGAAATCGCGGCGCAGCCAGTCAACGGCGGGCGCGTCCATGAATTCGGAAATCACGATATCGCTCATCTCTATCCCTTTCATGCAGCGGAAACGGCAGGTGTGCCGAAATCGCGCAGATCAATCACCTGATGGGTGCGGATCGACTGTTCGGCCGCCTCGCCAACCAGAACGGACCAATAGCCATCCGCGAGGCTGACCTCTGGCTGGCCATGCCCTGTGCGGATCAGATCCAGAAACCGCGTATGCTGGAAATAGGTCGAGCCATGGTGATCGCCCGCGCCCAGGATCTGCGCATCCACCTCGACCACCTCGCGCGTTTCGCGTTTCAAGGCGCGGTCGGAGATGACAAATTCCGAATGGCGCTCCTGCCCGTCCGGCGCAAAGCGCGCGGGGCCGGGCACACAGGCATCGAGCCGCGCCTTGTCGCCTGTGACCGAGACGACTTCCTGCCAATGCGAGCCTTCGGCGAACATGCACAGCTCCAGCATGGCGCGCGTGCCACTTGCGAAATCGACCGTCACGAAGCCATGATCCACGATGTCGGGCGCTCGCCCGTTATAGCGTTCGTCGCGGTGATTCACATCCGCGCCGCCCGACGCATAGACGCGGATCGGATCCGAGCCCAGCAGCAGGCGCATCAGGTCGAAGAAATGACAGCATTTCTCGACCATCGTGCCACCGGTGCGCGCATTGAAGCGGTTCCAGTCGCCGACTTTTTCCAGAAACGGAAAGCGATGCTCGCGGATCGAGACCATGCGCGGAGTGCCTGCGCGCCCCTCAGCCAGGGCCGCGCGCAGCCGCTCGACCGGGGGCATGTAGCGATATTCCATCGCCACCCAGACCGGGGCGCGCCGCCCGTCCGCCGCCTGCATCAGCGCGCGGCACTCGGCCGAGGTCGTGGCCAGCGGCTTTTCGCACAGGATCGGTTTGTCCGTGGCCAGGAGATCGCGCATCAGCCCGGCATGCAGGTCATTGGGCGCGGCCAGCACATAGGCGTCGCAGAGATCCGCGGCCAGCAAGCCGCGATGATCGCTGAACGCTTGCGTCCCTTGCCCTGCCAAAGCCTGCGCCTGACGGCGCATCCCTTCATCCGGGTCACAGACTGCCATGACGCGCGCGCCATCCAGCAGCGCGATGTTGCGCATATGCTCCTGCCCCATCATGCCGGAGCCGATGATACCGTAACGGATGGGTTCCATCCTGATCGCTTCCTTTCCTTCGCCGGGTCAGTTCAGGGTCAACCCGGCATCGACTATGAAATCCTGCCCGGTACAGCCCTTGCTTGCATCGGAGGCGAGAAACAGCACCATGGGCGTGACATGTTCGGGTTCCAGCCGGAATTTCAGCGCCTGCAGCGCCAGAAATTCGGCATTCTTTTCGGGCGTCAGCCAGAGTTTCGCCTGACGCTCGGTCAGGATCGCGCCGGGCACGACCGAATTGACGCGAATGCCCTGCGGCCCCAGTTCCTGCGCAAGCGTGCGCGTCAGACCATGGATTGCGGCCTTGGCCGTGGTGTAGCCCAGCATGCCGGGCCGGCCGCGCATCCAGCTGATCGAGCCCATATTGATAATGCTCCCGCCCCCGGCCCGCGCCATGCCCGGCAGCACGGCCTGCGCGGCAAAGACATGATGCGACAGGTTTGTGGCCATGCAGTCGCGCCAATAGTCCGGCGTCAGATCCGCGAAATCATGGCGATCATCGCGCGCGGCATTGTTCACCAGCACCGTGAACGGCCCTGTCACCTGCGCCAATTCCGCAATGACCTGTGGCAGCGCGTCCAGATCGCGCAAATCCGCGCGGCGGAACGCGGCACCCGTCTCGGCGGCGAGCGCTGCGCCAGCCTCGGCGTCGAGATCGAGCACGCCCACCTGCGCACCCTGCGCCCGCATCGCGCGCACGACATCCGCGCCCAGCCCCGTTGCCCCGCCAGTGACCAGCACCGCAGCGCGCGCGAGCGAGGGGTAATGTGCGACCTCTGCCATCCGCTACCCTCCGAACCTTGGCTCGGGCAGGCCCGGCACATCGACGCGCATCGCGAACAGATTGCCCGAGGCAGGCCAGTCCGCCAATTCCTCCGCCGGGCGGCCATGGCGCGCCGAGGTGACATAGAGCGTGCGCAGATCTGATCCGCCAAAGGCGCACATGGTCGGGCAGCGCGCAGGCACCGGGACTTCCGCAACGATTTCGCCCGCGGGCGAGATGCGCACCACGCGCCCGCCCTCATAGAGTGCCGACCAGTAGAAACCGTCCGCATCGACTGCCGCACCATCAGGGCGACCATGGCCGAGAGGAAACTGATGAAACACCTCACGCGGGCCGGGGGTGCCACCTGCGTCCAGCGGGTAGCGATAGATCACATGGGCGGGCGTGTCGGAATGATACATCCACTTGCGATCCGGCGAGAAGGCCAGCCCGTTCGAGACTTTGATATCGTCTGCAACCCGCGTGCAGCTCAGATCAGCGTCGACGCGGCAGAGCATCGCATCAGGGCGGTCGCGCGGCTCATGAATCGTGCCTGCCCAAAAGCGGCCCCAAGGATCCGCGCGCCCGTCATTGAACCGGCTGATCGTCGTGTCGCGCTGTGGGGCGGCGATCAGCTTTTCCTTGCGGCCCCGATCGTCGAGCAGCCACAGCCCCGATCGCAGCCCCGCGATAAATCCGCCGCCCGCGCGAAGCGCGATGCAGCCGACATTTTCATCCATCGGCAGCGTGGTGTTCGCGCCTGTCGCGGGATCGAAGCAATGGATCGCAGGCGCCTCGATATCGAGCCACCACAGGCGCTGCGATTGCCCGCACCAGAGCGGGCATTCACCGAGCGCGGCCTGCGCGGGATATGCCGTGTCAAAAGCCATCTCAGTAAACGCCACCTGTTACTTCCGGCGCGCTTTGTCCGCGAATGTCGCGGATGGATGCCTTCGCCGCGCCCATCACCAAGCCCAGATCCGAGGCGATGGCGACATAGGAAAAGCCCATCTCGATATAGCTGCGCACGGTCGCGGCATCGGCCCCGACAATCCCGCAGGCAACCCCGGCCTTGCGTGCGGCCTGCGCGGCATCACGCAGCGCGGCCTGCACATCCTTGTGGGCGATCTGGCCCAGAAGTCCCATGCCGCCCGACAGATCACCGGGTCCGATGAAGATCGCATCCACACCGTCAAGGGCTCCAATCTCGGGCATCAATGCCACGGCTTCAGGGGTCTCCAGTTGCAGGATCACTGCGACGTGATCATTGGCGCGGGCCAGATAGTCCGGCACCATCCCGAAACGGCTGGCGCGGTGCATCGCGGCCACGCCGCGCGTGCCTTGCGGGGGATAGCGTGTGGCGGCGACGGCGGCGCGGGCTTCCTCCAGTGACTGGATGAAGGGGAACATGATCGAACGCGCGCCTGCATCCATCACCCGCTTGACCGTGACCGGGTCATTCCACGGCACGCGCAACACGACTTCGGCGGGCGTGCCCGACAGCGCTTGCAGGATCGCGGTTGCCTGCGCCAGATCGATCGGGGAGTGTTCCATATCGACCAGAACCCAGTCATAGCCCGCATGGCCCATGGCCTCGGCGATGATGGGGCTGGCGGACATGATCCATGTGCCCAGCGCAGGGGTGCCCTCGCGCGCGGCCATCCAGCCCTTGAAACGATTGGCGTCACCCGTCATCTTGCGGTCCTTTCAGAAGATTTCCGGCTCAGGCTCATCCGGCCCGCCTTGTAGAATTTCGAAATCGCAGCCCTTGTCGGCCTGTGTGACATGTTCGCAGAAAAGCGCCGTATAGCCGCGCGTGCTGCGTGGGGCAGGGGGCGTCCAGGCGGCGCGGCGGGCGGCCAGTTCAGCCTCTGACACCAATAGTTCCAGCCGTTTTGCACCGACATCCAGCACGATCTCATCGCCGTCGCGCACCAGCGCCAGCGGCCCGCCCACCGCACTTTCCGGGGCTACATGCAACACGCAGGTGCCGTAATGCGTGCCGCTCATGCGTGCATCAGAGATGCGCACCATATCGCGCACGCCCTGCGCCAGAAGGTGTTTCGGGATCGGCAGCGCGCCCCATTCCGGCATGCCCGGTGCGCCCTTGGGACCGGCATTGCGCAGCACCAGCACGGACGCTGCCGTGATGCCCAGCGCAGGGTCATCGATGCGCGCGACCAGATCGGCATGGGTGTCGAAGACCACCGCGCGACCGCGATGCTGCATCAGATGCGGGCTGGCGGCACTGGGTTTGATCACGGCCCCATCGGGCGCGAGATTGCCGCGCAGCACGGCCAGCGCTGCGGCTTGCGACACGGGCCGGTCAAGCGGGCGGATCACCTCATCGTCGTAGCACGCGGCCCTGTCCAGCGCATCGGCCAGCGTGCCGGTGACTGTGCGCGCGGACAGGTCCAGATGATCGCGCAGCCGCGCAAGCAGCGCGGGCAGGCCGCCTGCGAAATGGAAATCCTCCATCAGCCGGTCGCCCGCCGGGAAGATATTGACCAGCACCGGCACTTCGCCCGCCGCGCGGTCCAGATCAGCCAGACCGAAATCGATGCCTGCGCGCCGCGCCAGCGCCACCAGATGTACCGCGGCATTCGTGGACCCGCCCAGCGCCATGAACACCCGCGCACCATTCGCGAAAGACGCGGGGCTGAGCACGTCGGACGGGCGCAGATTGTCCCAGACCATTTCGACAATGCGCGACCCGCAGGCCGAGGCCATGCGGCTATGGCCCGAGTCAGCCGCCGGGATCGAGGACGCGCCGGGCAGGCTGAGGCCCATCGCATCAACGATCGAGGTCATGGTCGAGGCCGTGCCCATCGTGTTGCAAGTGCCGAAGGACCGCGTCATGCGGCTTTCCAGATCAACCCAATCGGCGTCCGAGATCTCGCCCGAGCGCAGCTTGTCCCAATAGGCGCGGGTATGGGTGCCTGCACCCAGCGTCTTGCCCTTCCAGCGCCCGTTCAGCATCGGGCCTGCGGGGCAGAAGATCGCCGGGATATTCATCGAGATTGCGCCCATCAACAGCCCCGGCGTGGTCTTGTCACAGCCGCCCATCAGCACCGCGCCGTCGATGGGATGCGAGCGCAAGAGCTCCTCGCATTCCATCGCCAGAAAATTGCGGTAGAGCATGGTCGTGGGCTTGACCATCACCTCGCCCAGCGACAGCGCGGGCAGTTCCACCGGAAAGCCGCCTGCGGCCCAGACCGCGCGCTTCACGGCCTCGGCCCGGTCGCGCAGATGCGCATGGCAAGGGCTGAGATCCGACCATGTGTTGATGATCCCGATCACGGGCTTGCCCATGAATTCCTCGCGCCGCAGCCCCATCTGCTGCGTGCGCTGACGATGCGCGAAACCGCGCATATCCTGCGAAGCATACCACCGCTGGCTGCGAAGATCTGCAAGGCTGCGTTTTGACACGACTCCCTCCCGATTTGGCATGCATGCGCCTGCCAGAACCCGTCCGCGACACTGTGTCAGCATTTTAAGATCGCTGCAAGATGAGAAATTTTGAGCATCTTTATTTTAGCGGCATGAGGGAGGGGCTTATCGTATAGCAATGTTTTAAAACGATTATATTTAATATTAACGAGATTGACAGGTCGTATCGTGACATGCTAGCTTATTTCGTAGCGCTGCGATTTTTGGAGGAAAGACCGTTGCGCGATCAATGGGAGGGGCAGAATGGACGCAGTTATCCGCGTGCTGGATGTCGTGAACAGATGGCTGACGCGCATCGCCGGATATGCTGCAACAGCCCTGCTCTTCGGCATGCTCAGCATCGTCATCGTGCACGTCTTTTACCGCTATGTGCTGAATGACAGTTTCGGCTGGACCGAAGAGCTGTCGCGCACGATGATGGTCTGGATGGCGTTTCTCTATTTCCCGACCGCGCATCGCTACGGGATGAATGTCAGCCTCGATGTCTTTGTCGCTGCGATCCAGCATCACCCCATCATGCGCTATGTTGGGCTCATGATTGAACTGTCGGTCTTTGTGCTCTTGTGTGGGGCGATCTGGTATAGCTGGGGACTGGTGTCGCGGGCCTCATCAAGTTTCACGCTCTCGCTGCGCCTGCCGCTCGCCTATGTCTATGCAATCATGCCCATCGGCTTCGGTCTGGTGGCACTTGTCTCGTTTGAGCGTCTGCTGCGTCTGCTCGGCAATCTGGTGCATCCGGGCCGCTATCAGGTGAATGTTTTCGGATCCTCCACCGGCGCGGAGAGCTGAGGTCATGGCATTTCTGTACATCTGGATCTTCCTCGGGCTTCTGATCATTGGCACGCCGATTGTCTTTGTGATGCTGCTCGCGCCGGGCATGACGCTGATCATCGAAAACAATCCGCGGTTCCTCAATCTGCTCGTGCAGCGTCTGTTTGCGGGGATCGACAGCTTTCCGCTCATGGCGCTGCCCTTCTTCATCCTCGCGGGCGAGTTGATGACTGCGGGCGGGGTGACCAGCCGCATCGTGCGCTTCGCCGAAACCTTTGTCGCCCATCGCAAGGCGGGCTTGGGGCAAGTGTCAGTGTCATCCTCGATCATGCTCGCGGGCGGGTCGGGGTCTGCGGTAGCCGATGCTTCGGCGTTGGGGGGCGTGATGATCCCCGGCATGCATCAGGCGGGCTATACCAAGTCCTTTTCTGCCGCGATCACAGCCGCCTCGTCGGTGCTGGCGTCAATCATCCCGCCCTCGGGGCTGATGATCCTCTATGCCTTCATCATGAATGTCTCGGTCGCAGCGATGTTCGCGGCCAGCATCATTCCGGGCCTGATCATCGGTTTCGGGCTGATGGTCGTGGTGGCCATCGTGGCGCGGTTTCGCAGCTTCCCTGACCCTGCCCCGCGCGCCAGCTGGGCTGAGACATGGCAGACGGGCAAAGCCGCCTTCCTGCCGCTGCTGACCCCGATCATCCTGATAGGCGGCATCGTGGGCGGTGTTTTCACACCGACCGAGGGTGCGGCCGTCGCAGCTTTCTACGCGTTGGTCCTGGGCGTGTTCATCACCCGCGAAATCAGTTTCATGCAACTGATCGACGTGTTTTCGAAGGCCGCGCTGAAATCCGCGATCATCCTGCTTCTGGTCGGCGCTGCGGTGTCCTTCGCCTCGCTTGTAAGCCTGAAAGGCACGCCGCAACTGGTCTCGGGCTTCATCCTGAACATCACCAGCGATCCGCTGATGCTGTTTCTGGTCGTGGTGCTCTTCCTGCTGGCCATCGGCACGATCATGGATGCAGGCCCCGCGATCCTGATCCTTGCGCCGATCCTTGCCCCTGTGATGGTTGGCGTGGGCATTCATCCGATCCATTTCGCCGTCGTGATGTGCACCACGCTGATCATCGGGCTGATCACGCCACCTTTGGGACTGGTGCTCTTTGTGGTCTCGGGCATTTCGGGCGAACGGATCGAACGAATTGCATGGGATCTCATCCCCTATTTCCTGTTTGAGGTCGCGGTTGTCGTGACGCTCGTGCTGTTTCCCGATCTGGTCATGTGGTTGCCACGCCAGCTTGGGTATGTCTGACGAAACTAATCCAAAAAGGGAGGAATCTGCTATGTTGAACCTGAAAAACGCCCTTCGCGGCACGCGCGCCGCCCTGCTGGCGGGCGCGGTCGCGCTGACGGGCGGCCTTACGCCCCAGGCGCTGGAGGCAACCGAGCTGAACCTTGTGTTTCTGGCCAATGAAGATGACCAGGAATATGACGCAGCACTGGTGTTCAAGAATTTCGTCGAAGCCCGTACGGGGGGCGAGGTCAGCGTGAATATCTTTGTGGGCGCGCAGCTTTGCGGGTCGGCCAATGAGTGCTTTGAATCCATGCGCGCGGGCGTTGTGAACATGTATACGGCCACCGCCGGCGGCGCTTCGGCGATTTTCCCGCCCGTGCAGGGGATGGACATCCCCTATGCGCTGACGTCCGACCGTGTGGCGCAACTTGTCCTGCAGGATCAGGATTTCACCAACTTCATGCGCGGCAAGATCCTCGAGTCGTCCAATAACGACATCCTTCTTCTGGCCATGACCCAGACCGGCGGCTGGCGCAATATCGCGACCCGTGATCGCCCGGTCCGCACGCCAGAAGATGCCGCTGGAATCCGCTTCCGCACCATCGAATCCCAGCTTCAGCAGCAGCTCGTCCGTGCCATGGGCGGCTCACCGACGCCCGTGCCGTGGCTCGAAGTCTATACCGCGCTTCAGACCGGCGTGGTCGATGGTACCCTGAATTCAATCAGCGACATCGCCAACATGAACTTTCAGGAACAGCTGAAATATCTGACGCTGGATGGTAATGCCTACATGGCGTCGATGTGGTTCATCGACAATGCCACTTTCCAGTCGCTGACGCCGGAACAGCAAGCGGTGGTACTTGATGGCGGCGCGCTGATGTCCACGATCCAGTTCGGCATCCAGCCCCGTAAAGAGCTGGAAGCCTATCAGAAATGGCTGTCTGCCGGAAATGAGATCATCGCCCTGACGGACGAGGAGATGGACCAGTTCCGCGCGCTCTCGGAGCCGATCCGCGACTGGTATCTGAGCAGCTTCGGCGCTGCAGGCGAAGAATTCCTTGCAGAGTTTGAAGCCGCTGTCGGACGGGCCGAGGCACAGGTCGAAAGCGACCGCGCGTCGGCCATACGCTGAGGGGCGGATCGCCTGCGCCAAACACAAGAGGTGCGGACGGGTCAGCCCTGACCGCATCTTTTGCGCCGCGGGTGGACGTGGCCATGGACGCGCCCACCCGCTGCATCTTCCGCATGTCCCGCTGGCGCAAAAATCATGAGCGGCGCATCAGGCAGCTTGCTCATGTCGCGCTGCGCGGGCATGAAGTCACAGATCGCCGCCACGGAGCCTGCCGCATGCCCGAACACCGCCAGCGCCGCTCAACCCAGCGCACCACCATGAGCGATGTGGCCCGTATCGCGGAAGTCTCGCCCTCGACGGTCTCGTTGTTTCTGCGCGACCCTGACGCTGTCTCCGAACGGCGCAGGCTGCGCATCCAGCGCGCCATTGACACGCTACGCTACGTGCCCAACCGCATGGCCGGATCGCTGGCCGCGGCTTCGACGCGGGTGGTGGGCGTGATCGTGCCATCGCTGGTCAACAGCTTCTTTTCCGAAACCGTCAGCACGCTGCAAACGGCCCTGATGGCGCAGGGCTATCAGATCCTGATCGGCCACACCTCTTACGACCCGACCCGCGAGGAAGAATTGGTGCGCACCTTCCTGTCCTGGTCCCCCTCTGGCATCGTGCTGACCGGGCTTGGCCACAGCCGCGCGACGCGCCAGATGCTCGAAGGCTCCAGCGTGCCAGTGGTCGAGATGTGGGAGACCGGCCCCCAGCCGATTGATCTGATGGTGGGGTTTTCGCATGCCGATGTCGGACGACTGCAGGCTCGGCATCTGATCGACCGCGGCTGCCGTGCGATTGCGTTTCTTGGGGCCGAACTGGGCCGCGACGCCCGCGCGAGCCAACGCGCGCAGGGCTATAGTGATGTGCTCAATTCCCATTCCGGTCAGGCGCCGCCCGAGATAGTCACCGCCGATGCGCAAAGCGCCTCGGCGGGTGCGCTGGCCTTTGCGGCGCTGCATGACCGACGCCCGGAACTGGATGGCGTGGTGTTTTCCAACGATATCCTCGCCCTCGGAGCGCTGAGCGAAGCGCAGCGTCGCGGTATCGCGATCCCCGAACAGATGCGGATGATTGGCTTCGGCGGGCTGGATTATACGTCGCAACATGTGGCAGATCTCTCGACCATCGTGCCCCCGCAGCGCGAGATTGGCGACCATGCCGCCGCGCTGCTGCTCGCGCGTATCGAGGGCCGTCCATGCCCGACGCGCATCATCCTCGACCCTGTGCCGGTCTTTCGCCGCAGCACCGACCCGGCCGTTGCTACGCAGGACCAGCCTTCGCCCCGCACTCAGCCTGCGCGCGCCCCATGAATCAAATACCGGGCGCAGGAGCGCCCGGTGTTTGAGGCGCATGGGGCCCCGTGTCACTCTGCCGGGACAGGCGCAGCCGTGCGGGGGGTGCCGAAATGGCGGCGGTTGAGCTTGAAGACCAGCCAGATCATTGCAACTTGCGACAGGAGCGCGATTGCTGTCAGCGCCCAGAAGGTCGGCCCGAATTTCGCGATCAGACCCGCATCGACCAGACCCTTGTTGACGAAGAAATGGACCATCACGGCAAAACCGACACCGGGACAGACCAGTGCGTAAGACCCCGGCGAGGTTTCGCGCCCGAACAGGAAGCGCCCCGCGTAGCCCTGACGGATCAGGATAAGACCGGCGAACAGCAGAAACAGAACCTGCACGGACAGGAATTTCGTCAATGTGGCCAGAGTTTCACCAGCCGTCGCGGCAGAACCGAAATGGGTCTCCAGCCCGTGGCTCTGACGCAGGCTCAGGATACCCAGCACGGCCAGCAGCGGCACGATGATCGACAGGGTAGGCGCGGTCTCCGCATTGGCGCCGTTTTCCATCATCGACCGCAATCCCAGCATCATCGCCACGACCGCGATCAGGCCGGAGGTCATCAGAAAGAACGTCGACAGCACCAGACCGGTCCCGGCAACAGCGGGCAGCGTGCTCATCGCCGCAGGGGCCGCAAGGCCAACGCCCACCATGGCGAACGCGAAAGCCGGGAGCACCTGACCGAAATTGTTATTGGCCGCACAGTTGAAGCCACCTTCGGTCAGAACCCGGCCCAGGAACGCGCCATAGAGTTTGAGCGCATAGGCCCCGATCGCCAGAAACCCGATCAGCGCGAACGGAAACAGATACTCGACGACGGACCACAACCCGGGCACGAAGACCATCCCGAGAATGAACAGGACGTTGATCGACATGGCCAAGGCCAGCGGCATCGCCAGAACCTGGCTTTGCGCATTGGTCTTGGCAAATTTTGCGAAGCTTTCGGTTTTCGACCAGGCCGCATAGCGCCGCAGGTTCCAGACCAGAAGCTTGAGGTTCAGGACCGCAAACACGGCGATCCCGGTCACGGCCACCACGATCATCCCTTGCGTCAGCGGGGTGCCTGCAGCGAAGGCGGCCATGATATCCTCGAAGACCGGGACCGTCTTGCCGGGATGCGGCAGCCAGTGCATCAGCCACATGAAGAACGTGACAGCCAGCCCGCCCGCGCCCAGCGAGGCAAGGAAATAAAGCGGGGAATAGGTGTCCGAGGGGCGTGAGGTTTCGGATTGCATGGCAAGCTCCTTCAATACATTTCATAATATGAATGTATCTATATGTTATGCCGGATGCAAGTGAAATCATGTCGCAGTCTGCGCGCCACTCACTCCACATCTAGCGGATAGCTGCCAAGCGCACACAAAATAAGGACCGCACCTCTTGACTCACTCCGCCACAGGCTTGACAGTGCTGCACATTGATATGGCCGAGCAAGGTCCACCGTGCAGTTCAACCGCCTTCGTCTGAATGGTTTCAAGAGCTTTACCGACCCGACGGATCTGGTGATCTATCCGGGGCTGACCGGCGTGGTGGGGCCCAATGGCTGCGGCAAGTCGAACCTGCTGGAAGCGCTGCGCTGGATCATGGGCGAAAACCGCCCTACAGCGATGCGCGGCGCAGGTATGGAAGATGTGATCTTCGCGGGCACAGATACGCGAAATGCCCGCCATTTCGCCGAAGTCAGCCTGCAGATCGACAATAGCGCGCGCCTCGCCCCGGCGGGGTTCAACGATGCCGACACGCTCGATATCGTCCGCCGCATCACCCGCGACGCGGGCAGCGCCTACAAGATCAACGGCAAGGATGTCCGCGCGCGCGATGTGCAGATGCTCTTCGCCGATGCCTCGACCGGGGCGCATAGCCCCGCGCTGGTGCGGCAGGGCCAGATCTCGGAGCTGATCAATGCCAAGCCCAAGGCGCGACGCCGGATCCTGGAAGAAGCCGCCGGGATTTCCGGCCTCTATCAGCGCCGCCATGAGGCCGAATTGCGGCTGCGCGCCACGGAAACCAATCTCGAACGCATCAGCGATGTGATCGACCAGCTGGCGGCGCAGCTCGCGACACTCGCCAGGCAAGCCCGGCAGGCGCAGCGCTACCGCGACATCGGCACGCGCCTGCGCCAGACCGAAGGCATGCTGCTTTACCGGCGCTGGCGCGAGGCGGATCTGGCCTGCGCCGAGGCCGAGGCCCAGCTGCAAGCCAGCCTGCGCGACAGCAGCGCGGCAGAACGCGCTGCAATCGAGGCGCAGGCGCTGCGTGCCGAGTTTGAAGCCGCCTTGCCCCCCGCCCGCGAAGAAGATGCCGTGGCGGGTGCGATCCTGCAAAGGCTGGAAGTCAGCCGCGATACGCTGGCCAGCGAAGACGCCCGCGCCGCAGACACGCTGCGCGCGCTCGAAGCGCGGGTCGCGCAACTGACCAGTGACATCGCGCGCGAAACCGGGCTGAACACTGACGCTCAGGACATGATCACCCAGCTCAGCCGCGAAGCCGAGCAGATCGCGCAGGCCAGCGACGGGCAGGATGAGCGCGTCGCAGAAGCGCTGGCTTTGGCATCCGAAGCGGCCTCGGCGCTGCAGGAGCAGGAAGCAGCGCTGGGCGAGGCCACAGAGGATGTCGCTCGGCTGGCCGCCCGGCACGGATCAGTGACACGTCAGATCGCAGAGGTGCAGGCAGCATTGTCCAAGGCCGATGCCGCCCGCGACAAGGCCCTGACCACAGGCACCGAGGCGCGCGACGCGCTGGCGGAACTCGATGCGCAGCTGGCGCAGGCACAGGACGAGCTGGCCGCGACGCAGGACATGGCCGAAGATGCCGAAGCGGCGCTGGCCGAGTTGGAGGACACCCGCGCCGACGCGCAGGAACGCGAGGCCGAAGCCCGCGGCGCATTGGCCGAGGCCGAAGGCGCGGCCAGCACGCTGCGCGCGGAGTTTGCCGCGCTCTCGCGGCTTCTGGAGCGCGATCGCAGCGACGCGGCCCGCATCCTCGATCTGGTGCATGTGACACCGGGGCATGAAGCCGCACTGGGCGCGGCGCTGGCCGATGATCTGGGCGCACCGCTCGCCGATGGTGGCTCTGGCTGGATCACCCTTGCACAATACCCCGACGCGCAGGCTTTGCCTGCCGGCGTCACTGCCTTGGGCGCGCATGTCACCGGGCCGGACGCTCTGGCGCGGCGGCTGGCGCAGATCGGCGTTGTGGCGGCGCAAGACGGCCCACGCCTGCAACCTGCGTTGCGCCCTGGTCAGCGACTTGTGACGCTTGCGGGCGATCTGTGGCGCTGGGACGGGTTGCATCTGGCCGCAAGTGACGCGCCAAGCGCCACGGCCCTGCGCCTGCAGCAGATGAACCAACGCGCGGCACTGGAACGCGAGCTGACGGAGCGTGAAGCCGCGCTGGAGACGCTGCGCACCGCTTATGCCGCCTGCAAGGCGCGTCTCGACGATCTGGCCAATGCCGAGCGGCAGGCCCGCGAGGCACGGCGTGCGGCGGAACAGCGTCTGACGGACGCATCGCGGGCCGTGTCGAAGATGGACTCTGCGCGCGCAGGTGCAGAAAGCCGCGTCGCGGCGACAACCGCGCAGCTTGAACGCCTGACCGCCGAGCGGGGCGATCTGGAACATGCGCTGGGCGATCTGCGCAGGCAGGAAGGCGAGCTGCCCGCACTCGACGCGCAACGTGCCGAGCTTGACCATCTGCGCATGGCAGTGGAAGCGGCACGCATCGCGATGATGTCCCGCCGCGCGCAGGCTGATGAGGCGCGGCGCGAAGCTGCGGCGCGCAGCGCGCGGGCGCAGGAGATCACGAAGTCCCTCAGCGGCTGGCAGCACCGGCTGGACAGCGCCGACAGCCGCATTGCCGATCTCGATGCGCGCAAAACCGCGACCGAGGCCGAACTGATCGCGGCCCGCCTTGCGCCCGAACAGATTGCCGCGCGCCGCGCAACGCTTGCTGACGAGATCGAGCGCGCCAGCACGCGTGCAAGCGCTGCGCGCGAGGCGCTCCATGCGGCGGAAACGGCGCTGCGAGCTGCGACGGACGCCGAACGCGCCGCGGAACGCGCCGCCTCAGAAGCGCGCGAGGGTCGCGCTGTGACCGAGGCCCGGCGCGATGCTGCGCGCGAAAGTGTTTCAGCCGCCGCCGCCCGCATCGTGGAAGATATGGATTGCGCCCCCGACGCGCTGCTGGCGCAGCTGGACGCCGACCCCGACACCATGCCCGATGCGCGCACAATGGAAGACGAGCTGCTGCGCCTGCGCCGCGCGCGCGATGCGCTGGGCGCGGTCAATCTGCGGGCCGAAGAAGATGCGCGCGACGTGCAGACCGAGCATGATCTTCTGGTGCAGGAAAAGGCCGATCTGGAAGCAGCGATCAGCAAGCTGCGCTCCGGGATCAGCGCGCTCAACCGCGAGGGGCGCGAGCGGCTTCTGGTGGCCTTTGACAAGGTCAACGGCAGTTTCACGACGCTTTTCACGCATCTCTTTACCGGCGGCGAGGCGCGGCTGGTGCTGGTGGAAAGCGACGATCCGCTTGATGCCGGGCTGGAGATCATGTGCCAGCCGCCGGGCAAGAAGCTCTCGACGCTCTCGCTTCTGTCGGGCGGCGAGCAGACCCTGACCGCGCTTGCGCTGATCTTCGCGGTGTTTCTGGCCAACCCTGCCCCGATCTGCGTGCTCGATGAGGTTGACGCCCCGCTTGACGATGCCAATGTCGCGCGGTTCTGCGATCTGCTCGACGAGATGACGCGCCGCGCCGACACGCGCTATCTGATCATCACGCATAATGCGCTGACCATGGCGCGGATGGACCGGCTTTTCGGCGTGACCATGGCCGAGCGCGGGGTCAGCCAGCTGGTCAGCGTGGATCTGAAAGCGGCCGAGACGCTGGTCGCCTGACGCAAAAGGCCTCGACAGGCGCGCATTGCGTCGATTAACTGCACAAGTGAAACAGTTCTCGGCCTCGCAATGCTCCAGCCCGCCCGTGCTCCCCTGATGACCCCCGTGCTGATCGGCGGCTGTGTCATCATCATGATCAGCTTTGCCATCCGCGCCAGTTTCGGCGTGTTCCAGATCCCGATTGCCGAAGAATTCGGCTGGCTGCGCGCCGAGTTTTCACTGGCCATCGCGATCCAGAACCTCGCCTGGGGGATCGGCCAGCCGATCTTCGGCGCGATTGCCGAGCGCTTCGGTGACCGGCGCGCGATTATCTTAGGCGCGCTGGTCTATGCGGCGGGGCTGGTGCTGTCGTCTTTCGCGGTCACTCCGGGCGCGCATCAGCTGCTGGAAATCCTCGTGGGGTTCGGCATTGCCGGGACGGGCTTCGGGGTGATTCTGGCCGTGGTAGGGCGCGCAGCGTCGGACGAGAACCGCAGTCTCGCGCTGGGGATCGCTACGGCGGCGGGCAGTGCGGGGCAGGTTTTCGGCGCGCCACTGGCGGAAATCCTGCTCGGCTTCTATACTTGGCAAATGGTCTTTCTGTTCTTTGCGGGCGCGATCCTGCTGTCGCTGCTCGCGCTGCCGATGATGCGCAGCCCCGCCCCGGCCAGTCGCGCGGAAATTGAGCAGAGCATGGGCGCGGCCCTGACCCAGGCCTTCCGCGACCCAAGCTTCACGCTGATTTTCCTCGGCTTCTTTTCCTGCGGCTACCAACTCGCCTTTGTCACTGCGCATTTCCCGGCGATGGTGACCGAAATGTGCGGCCCCATCGCGCCCGACGGGATGCTGGCCGGCTTCGGGATCACCACGACCTCGGCACTGGGGGCTGTGGCCATCTCGCTGATCGGTCTGGCCAATATCGTGGGCACGATCACCGCAGCCTGGCTGGGCAAGCGGTATTCGAAGAAATACCTGCTCGCGGGGATCTACATGGCGCGCACGGTGATTGCGGCCGCTTTCATCCTGTCGCCGATCACGCCAGGCTCCGTGCTCGTGTTCTCGCTCTTAATGGGGGCGCTGTGGCTGGCGACAGTGCCGCTGACCTCTGGCCTGATCGCGCATATCTACGGGCTGCGTTACATGGGCACGCTTTACGGGATCGTGTTTTTCAGCCACCAGCTGGGCAGTTTTCTGGGCGTCTGGCTGGGCGGCGCGCTTTATGACCTGCATGGCGATTACACGCTGGTCTGGTGGGTCGGCGTCGCTGTGGGGCTGTTTTCGGCGCTTGTGCATCTGCCAGTGCGTGAACGGGCGCTGAACCTACGGCCTGCGTGACGCGGTCGGGGTGTTTCAGTATTTCTGGCCAGATAATTCAGAAGCCCGCAGCGTGGCGGCCCGCCCAGTGCCCGGTCGCAAGGCAGCCGGTCAGCAGATAGCCGCCGGTTGGCGCTTCCCAGTCGAGCATCTCGCCTGCAGCGAAGACACCGGGCCAATCCTTCAGCATCAACCCCTCGCTCAGCGCTGTGCGCGGGATGCCGCCTGCGGTCGAGATCGCCTCATCCATCGGGCGCGGGCCAAGCAACGCGACAGGCAGCGCTTTGAGCAGATGCGCCAATGCGCCCGGCTCCGTGGGCAAGGGCCGCGCGCATTCCATGACGAGGGCCAGCCGCGCGCCGTCAAGCCGCAGCGCACGGCGCAGGCGGTTTGCGGTGGATTGCTTGCGCGGCTGACGTGCAAGGCGGGCCGCGATCGCGGTCGGATCAAGATCGGGGAAAAGATCGAGGCAAAGCGGCGCGCCGGCGCGCAAGGCGCGCGACAGGGCATAAATGCCGCCCCCCTCCACGCCCCGCGCGGAGATCACGAATTCCGCGCGGATCTGCGTTTCTCCGGCGATCAGCCGCGCGCCCTTGATCGGCTGGCCGAAATGCGGGCGCATATGGTCGGACCACGCGACCATGAAGCCCATATTCGCAGGCTGAAAGGGCGCAAGGGCAATGCCGCGCCGGGCCAGATGCGCAGCCCAGATGCCATCTGAACCCAGCCGCGCCCAACTTGCCCCGCCCAGCGCCAGCACAGTGACGCGGGGGGCGAGTGATCGGGGCCCATGGGGCGTCGCGAAATCGAACGCGCCGCCCTGCCACTGCCAGTCGCGGCGCAGCGCGACGCCCAGCCCCTCAAGCCGCCCGAGCCAGGCGCGCAAAAGCGGCGAGGCCTTCATCGCCTCGGGAAAGACCCGCCCGGATGAGCCTGTGAAAAGCGCCTGCCCAAGCCCAGTGGCCCAGTCATGGATCTGCGCGGGCCCGAAGCTGTGCAACATGGGCGCGAGCCAGTCGGCGGCTTCGGCATATTGCGCGATCTGGGCCTCAAGCGGGGCGGCATTCATCAGGTTCAGCCCGGATTTGCCCGCCATCAGGAATTTGCGCGCAGGCGAGGGTTTCGCTTCGCAGATCACGACGCGCCGACCGGCGCGCGCCAGCACTTCCGCGGCCATCAACCCTGCCGGGCCTGCGCCGATTACCAGCGCATCGATCTGTTCGGGACTGTCCATTCGCTGCCCTTAACACAGTTTTGAGATATCGCCGTTATTGTGAAACGAACCGTCAGGTTCCATATTGAAGGTGAGCAGAACGCGAAAACCAACGCAATGGCAGGCATGATCGTCAGTTCCTACAACATTCACAAGGCCGTCGGCACCGATATGCGGCGCGATCCTGGACGCACGGTCAGGGTCATTCACGAACTGGGCGCAGATATCGTCGCGCTACAGGAAGTTGACCGCCGTTTCGGCGACCGCAAGGGGGTGCTCGACCCAGATATGCTGCGCAGCGAGACAGGACTTGCGCCGGTGGCCCTGACCGACAGGCTTGGTGCGCGCGCACATGGCTGGCATGGCAACCTTCTGCTTTTGCGCAATGCCGAAGTGGAAGAAGCGCGCGCCGTGACCCTGCCGGGGCTGGAGCCGCGCGGCGCGATCGTCGCAGATATCCGCATCGCTGGCCAGCCTTTGCGCATCATCGCGGCGCATCTGGGGCTATTGCACCAGTCGCGGCTGCAACAGGCACGCTTTCTGACGCAGGAAATCGAAGCAGGGGATGGCCGCCCCACATTGGTGATGGGCGATTTCAACGAATGGCGGCTGGGTGCGGGTTGCTCGCTCATGCCATTGCGGCGGGGTCTGCGCGCGGTCAAGCGCTCCGCCCAGACCATCGCGAGCTTCCCCGCGCAGATGCCGGTCTTGCCGCTCGACCGGATCATCGGCTGCAAACGCGCCGAAGTCATCGATCTGCGCGCCCATGACACCCCGCTTGCGCGCAAGGCCTCGGATCATCTGCCCATTCGCGCGGCGCTGAACTTGCCCCTTGCCCAAAGCGCGGTTATGTGACCCGCTGATCCCTAGCGCGCGAGAGGTCCACATGGCCGAGCCAAAGAAGCTGTTCATCAAGACCTATGGCTGCCAGATGAATGTCTATGACAGCGAACGCATGGCTGAGGCGCTGGGCGCGTCGGGCTATGTGACCACGTCGGCAATGGATGACGCCGACATGATCCTGCTCAACACCTGCCATATCCGCGAAAAGGCCGCTGAAAAGGTCTATTCCGAGCTTGGCCGCCTTAAGCCGCTGAAAACCGCCAATCCCGACCTGAAGATCGGCGTGGCAGGCTGTGTCGCGCAGGCCGAAGGCGCGGAGATCATGCGCCGCCAGCCGCTGGTCGATCTGGTCGTGGGGCCGCAGACCTATCACCGCCTGCCCGCGATGGAAGCGGCCGTGCGCGCGGGCGGACAGGCGATCGACACGGATTTTCCCGAAGAAGACAAATTCGACCACCTGCCCCGCGGCCCGCGCGCCAAACGTGCGCCGACGGCGTTTCTGACGGTGCAGGAAGGCTGCGACAAGTTCTGCGCCTTCTGCGTGGTGCCTTACACGCGCGGGGCGGAAGTCTCGCGCCCCGTGGCGCGGGTTCTGGCGGAAGCGGAGGATCTGGTCGCGCGCGGGGTGCGCGAGATCACGCTGCTGGGGCAGAATGTGAACGCCTATCACGGCGCCGGGCCGGGGGGCACATGGGGCCTCGCCCGGCTGATCCGGGAGCTTGCGAAGATCGACGGGCTGGCGCGCATCCGCTTCACGACCTCGCATCCCAATGACATGGAAGACGATCTGATCGCCGCGCATGGCGATGAGCCCAAGCTGATGCCCTATCTGCATCTGCCGGTGCAATCGGGCAGCGACCGGATTCTGAAGGCCATGGCGCGCAAGCACACGGCCGCGCAGTATCTGCGGCTGATTGAGCGGCTGCGCGCGGCGCGGCCCGATCTGCTTCTGTCCGGCGATTTCATCGTCGGCTTTCCCGGCGAGACGGATCAGGATTTCGAGGACACGCTCGCGCTGGTGCGCGCAGTCGGCTACGGGCAGGCCTATAGTTTCAAATATTCCGCCCGCCCCGGCACGCCTGCGGCTGAACGCGCCCCGGTGCCCGATGATGTGGCCAGCGACCGGTTGCAGCGGTTGCAGGCCCTGCTGGGCATGCAGCAACGCGCCGCGCAGGATGCGATGGTCGGGCGCGATGTGTCGGTGCTGTTTGAAAAGCGCGGGCGGCTGGCGGGGCAGCTGGTCGGCAAATCCGACTATCTGCACGCGGTCCATGTCACCACGGATCGCGCCGAAATCGGGCAGATCGCGCAAGTGCGGATTGTCAAATCCGGCCCCAATTCCCTGGCGGGCGAGATGCTCTGACGCCAGACACCGCCAGATATTGTGTCGTTTCCGTGAAATTTCGCCGAATATGCAGTTTGGCGCAAATTCAGGCTTGCTTGAAATCGGGAGCGTTGGCAGCATATCATTACAGACATGCGGCGCGACCCCGCCGCCATATAGGAGGACTTGCTTGGGCATCAGCGCGTTGACCCCGCCATCCGCCGCCGCAGCCACCACGCTGTCGCATCTTGAATTTGCCAGTAACAGACTGTTGGTCGAGTTATGCGGCGAGTTCGACAAGAACCTGACACATCTGGAAAGCCATCTTGGCGTGCAGATCGTGCGACGGGGCAACCAGCTGGATGTCATGGGCAGCGAAGAGGTGCGCAATCAGGCCGTCGAGATCCTGGAAACCCTGTATCAGCGGCTTGAGGAAGGGCGCGGCGTCGAAGCGGGCGACATTGCTGCATTGATTCGCATGGGGCGCGAGCCCAGCGCGGATGAAGGACCACAGGAACAGTTAGAGATGTTCCGCTCAGGTCGGCTGGAGATCCGCACGCGCAAGAAGATCATCTCGCCCCGCACCAAGGCGCAGCAGGATTACACCCGCGCGCTTCTGGGCAATGAGCTGAATTTCGGCATCGGTCCGGCAGGGACGGGCAAGACCTATCTGGCGGTCGCTGTGGCGGTGCAGATGATCTCGGACGGGCTGGTGGACAAGATCATCCTGTCGCGTCCCGCCGTGGAAGCGGGCGAGCGGCTGGGCTTTCTGCCCGGCGACATGAAGGAAAAAGTCGATCCCTACATGCAGCCGCTCTATGACGCGCTCAATGATTTCCTGCCCGGCAAGCAGTTGCAGAAACTGATGGAGGAGCGCCGGATCGAGATCGCGCCGCTGGCCTTCATGCGCGGGCGGACATTGTCCAATGCGTTTATCGTGCTCGATGAAGCGCAGAACGCCACCGAGATGCAGATGAAGATGTTCCTGACGCGGCTGGGTGAAGGCTCGCGCATGGCGATCACGGGCGACCGCAGTCAGGTCGATCTGCCGCGCGGGGTGCAATCGGGCCTGCGCGCGGCCGAACGGATTCTGGACGGCGTGGAGGGGATCAGTTTCAGCTATTTCACCTCGGCGGATGTGGTGCGTCACCCGCTGGTCGCAAAGATCATCCAGGCCTATGAACGCGACGAGGAACAGGGTGGCTGACACGCTGCTGGTCGATTTGGTAATCGAGGATGACCGTTGGGACGAAGACGCACTGGCCGCGCTCTCTGACAGGGCGGCGCGGGCCGCGCTGGCCCATCTTGGGCATGACGCAAAAGCGTTCGAAATTGCGCTTCTGGCCTGCGACGACGCGCGAATCGCCACGCTGAACGCAGAGTTCCGGGGCAAGGCTGGCGCGACGAATGTGCTCAGCTGGCCCACATGGGACTTGAGCGCCGATGAGGATGGCGCGCCGCCTGACCCCCCTGAACCCGGCACGCCCGACGCGCCTGAGCCACTGGGCGATATTGCGCTGGCCCATGACACCTGCCTGCGCGAAGCCGTTGAGCAAGGCAAAAGCCTTGAGGCGCATTTGACCCATCTGATCGTTCATGCGACGCTGCATTTACTTGGTTTTGACCATATCCGTGACAAAGATGCCGCTTTGATGGAAAAAACCGAAACCGAGATACTTGCGCAACTTGGGGTCGCAGACCCATATGAAACCGGGGCGGAGATGTCTCTGTAATACCGGAAAGGACCGATGGGCGACACGACGGACGGATCTAGGGCAGCGCAACGCGCGCTGGACGATCCAAAAGAGACCGAATCACGCGGCCTGTTTGGCCGGCTTTTCGATGCCCTGAGCCCAGATGACGAAGACGCATCCGCCAAGGCCGATGCGCTGGGACAGACGCTTCCGGGTCTGGCCAATCTTCAGCGCCTGCGGGTCGCGGATGTGGCCATCCCCAAGGCCGAAATCATCGCTGTGGACCGTGCGCTTGATCTGCCCGATATCGTCGCGGTGTTTCGCAGCTCGGGCTATTCCCGCATCCCGGTTTATGATGAAACCCTCGACAAGCCGCTGGGACTGCTGCTGCTGAAGGATCTGGCGCTGCGCTACGGGTTCAACGGCCATCATGCGATTGATCTGACTGCGCTCTTGCGCCCGATCCTCTATGTGCCGCCCTCGATGCCGCTCTCGGTGCTCTTGCGCAAGATGCAGGCCGAGCGGACGCATTTCGCGCTGGTGATCGACGAATATGGCGGGGTGGACGGGCTGGTGACGATCGAGGATCTGCTAGAGCAGGTCGTGGGCGAGATCGAGGACGAGCACGACACCGAAGAAGAGGCCGAGATCGTGCAGGAAGGCCCGTCGAGCCTGCTCGTGGATGCGCGCACGGCGCTGGAAACTCTCGAGGCCGAGCTGGGCTTCGCGCTGACAAGCGACGAAGACGAAGAGGAAATCGAGACGCTCGGCGGGTTGATCTTCGTGCTGGCCGGCCGCGTGCCTGTGCGTGGCGAAGTCATCGCGCATCCCTCCGGCCTTGAATTCGAGGTCATCGAAGCCGAGCTGCGCCGCATCAAACGCCTGCGCGTGCATATCCCCCAAGCACTGCGCGACGCGGCGCAGTAACCCCGGCATGAGCGCGCCCGCACGGCCCCAATGGCGCACGCGCCTGTATCTGGTCGCAGGCTACGGCGCTTTGGGCGCGCTGGCCGCTACCGGACAGGCACCGTTGGGCTGGTGGCCCGTCACAATCGCAGCGCTTGCGCTGCTGTTTCACATCCTGCCACCTGCGGCAGGCCCGCGCGCGCTGGCCTTGCGGCTGTGGCTGGCGGGAACGGGCTATTTCGCAGGCGCGCTGTTCTGGATCGTCGAGCCGTTCTTTATCGAGCCGGAAATCCACGGCTGGATGGCCCCATTCGCCCTGGTGCTGATGGCGGGCGGCATGGCGCTGTTCTGGGGCGGCGCCGGGCTGCTGGGGGGGTGGCTGGCGCAGGGCCGCGCGCGGCTTGTGGCCTTGGCCGCCGCGCTGGTGGCGCTGGAATTGCTGCGCGGCTGGGTCTTCACGGGCTTTCCCTGGGCGATGCTGGGCCATGCGCTGATCGGCACTCCGCTGATGCACCTCGCTGCAATCACCGGCGCGGGCGGGCTGTCGCTTCTGATCACTGGCGCGGCCCTTGGGCCGGTGCTTGCGCGCGCATGGACGGGCCGCGCATTGGGGACCGCCATCGCGGGCGCAGTGCTGGCGGGGGGCTGGCTCTGGGCGGGCGCACAGACGGAACTGCCGCCCGACCGAGACGCGATCATCCGGCTCGCGCAACCCAACGCGCCCCAAGACGAAAAATGGCTGGCCGAGAACACATTCCTGTTCTTCAATCGCCTGTTGGACCAGACGGCTTTTCCGACTGAGCCTGCGCCTGACCTGATCCTCTGGCCCGAAACGGCGGTGCCGTTCATGCTGGAATATGCGGGCGACGGGCTGCAGATCATGGCCGAGACCGCCGCCCTGCATGGCCCTGATACGCGTATCGGCTTTGGCGTGCAGCGGTTGGAGGATGAGCGATTCTTCAACAGCCTCGCGATCCTGACCACGGCGGGCGAGATCACGCATATCTATGACAAGCACCATCTGGTGCCCTTCGGCGAGTATATCCCGCTCTCGGAATGGCTGATGGGCACGCCCATCGGCGGGCTGGCCGGGCGCGCGCTGCAAGGCTACACGCCCGGCCCCGGCCCTGCGCTTCTGGACCTCGGGCCGCTGGGCGTGGCGCTGCCGCTGATCTGCTACGAATCGATCTTCCCGCGACATCTGCGCACGGCTGAGCGCCCCGACTGGATCCTGCAGATCACCAATGATGCGTGGTTTGGCGAGTTGACCGGCCCTTTCCAGCACCTCGCGCAAGCCCGGCTGCGCGCAGTCGAGCAGGGCCTGCCGGTGCTGCGGGTCGCAAATACCGGGGTTTCGGCGTTTATCGATGCGCGCGGGGGCATCGCGGCGGAATTGGCGCTGGGCGTCACCGGTTTTCTCGACGGCCCCCTGCCCGGCGCGCTGCCGCCGACCCTCTACAGCCGCTTTGACGACGCGCCGATCTGGGTCTTGCTCGCGCTGATCCTCGCCGGGGCAGGCTATCCGGCGCTGATCCGCTCCAGGATCAAAGGCCGCTCGGAGGGCGCGTCGCCCAAGTGACAGGCCGCGAGAAAGGCCGCTTCGGCCCGCGCGGCCGCAGGCTCATCGGCAGCATGGATCACCGCCAGCGGATCGCCGGGCGCAACTTGCGTGCCCTCGGCCACGATCTGCGCGATCCCCACGCTGGGGTCAATCCGGTCCGTCGGTTGCCTGCGCCCGCCGCCGAGTTCTATCACCGCCAGCCCGATCTCGCGCGCTTTGAACCCTGCGACATGGCCCGCGCGCGGGGCCGCAACTGCGCGGATGACAGGCGCTTGCGGCAGATAGGCGTCCGGGCGCTCCATGAAATCGGCAGGCCCGCCCAAGGCGCTCACCATCTGCCCGAAACGTTCCGCCGCGCGGCCTGACGTGAAGGCGTCTTCCATCGCCGCGCGCGCCGCGTCCAGATCCGACGCCAGCCCCGACAGCAGCAGCGCTTCCGCGCCCAGCGCGCAGGTCACGTCCCAAAGCTGCGGGAAGCGGGCCCGCCCGGTCAGGAAATCAACCGCCACGCTGACTTCCAGCGCATTGCCCGCCGCCGGGGCTAGTGGCGCGTTCATATCCGTCAGCAGCGCCACGGTTTTGCAGCCCGCACCTGTCGCCACTTCGACCAAAGCGCGGGCCAGATCCACCGCTTCGGCCTGCGTCGCCATGAACGCCCCGTTGCCGCATTTCACATCCAGCACCAGCCCTTCCAGCCCGGCTGCGAGCTTCTTCGACAGGATCGACGCTGTGATCAGATCGCGGGACTCGACCGTTCCGGTGACATCGCGCACCGCGTAAAAGCGCTTGTCCGCAGGCGCGAGGCTGGCGGTCTGGCCGATGATCGCGCAGCCCAGATCGCGGACGACGGCTTGCACGCGCGCCTCATCCGGGGCGGTGGTGTAGCCGGGAATCGCGTCGAGCTTATCCAGCGTGCCGCCGGTATGGCCCAGACCCCGGCCCGAAATCATCGGCACGACCGCGCCGCAGACAGCCAGCGCCGGGGCCAGCATCAGCGAGACATTATCCCCGATACCGCCTGTCGAATGCTTGTCGATCACTGGCCCGCGTGCCCACTCTAGCACAGTGCCGGAATCGCGCATCGCTTCGGTCAGCGCCACGCGTTCGGGCAGCTCCAGCCCGTTCAGCACCACGGCCATCGCGAAAGCCCCAAGCTGCGCATCGCCCAGATCGCCCGAAGTGATCCCCTGCACCAGCGCGGTGATCTCGGCGGCGCTCAGCGCCTGCTTGTCGCGTTTGCGCCGGATGAGTTCCTGATAGAGCATCCTGTCCTCCTGTCGCGTCCATCTGCAGCCTTGCCTTCCCGCGCCGCCCTTGGCAAGTCTGCATGACATCCTGACAGGAGCTGACATGATCGCGCCGCGCATCGCCGAAAGTTTCGCCCGCCAGAGCATGATGCACAGCCTGCAGGCGCGGCTGATCGCGGCGGGCGAGGGGCGCTGCGTGATCCGCGCGCCCCGGCTGGACGCGTTCGGCCAGCAACATGGCGCGGCCCATGCGGGCGTCGCCTTTGCGCTTGGCGATTCGGCGGCAGGCTACGCAGCACTGAGCCTGTTGCCCGAGGGGCAGGAGGTCATGACCGCCGAGATCAAGATCAACCTTCTGTCGCCCGCTTTCGGCAAGGAATTCGAAGCCGTGGGCGAAGTCATCCGCGCAGGCCGTCGCTTGAGCGTCGTGCGCGCCGAGGTCTTCGCGCTGGACGGGACGACCCGCAAATCCCTCGCGATCCTGCAAGGCACGATGATCGGGGTCTGAGGGCTGGACAAGCCCGCGGGCAGAGCCTAGCAGATTACTTCACAGATGAAATGAAAGCCCCATGCCCTCACCGCCAACGCCCGCCAACTGGATCGGACTGATCGCCCTCGGACTGATCTGGGGCGCGTCATTTCTGGGGGTAGCCGTCGCGCTGGAAGGCGTCTCACCCGTCTGGATAGCCACGTCGCGCATCGTCATCGGTGCGCTGACACTTTGGGCGATTTCAATGGTGATGGGGGTCCGGCTACAGCTTTCACCGCAGCTTTTGCTGTTCGCGGGCGGGATGGCGATCTTGTCCAATGCGCTGCCCTTTTTCCTGCTGGGCTGGTCGCAACAGCATGTCACCTCGGGCTTTGCGGGCATCACCATGGCCGCGATCCCGCTTTTCGTGCTGGGGCTTGCGCATCTTCTGGTCGCAGGCGAAGGCTTGACGCGCCCCAAGGCGCTGGGTTTCGCATTGGGGCTGATCGGTGTCGGGGTGCTGATCGGCCCTGGCCTGATGGCCAGCACCGGGTCGGAGTTCGAGACATGGGCGCGGCTCGGCTGCCTGTCAGCGGCGCTCTGCTATGCGCTCGGCTCGATCGTGACGCGGCGCTGCCCCGAAGTGCACCCGGTGGCATTCGGCGTGCTTGCGCTCGCCATCGCCAGCGCCGTCATGCTGCCCATCGCGCTGATCGTGGACGGGGTGCCGCCTCTGCCTGCCATCCGCCCGGCGCTCGCGGTGCTCTATCTGGGGCTGCTGCCGACAGGCTACGCGACACTTCTTCTGGTCAGCATCATCCGCAGCGCTGGCCCCAGTTTCCTGTCGCAGGTCAATTACCATGTGCCGGTCTGGTCGGTCCTTCTGGGCGTCGTCGTGCTGGGCGAAGACCTGCCCGGGCGCTTCATCCTTGCGCTGGCGATCATTCTTGCCGGGCTGATGCTGGCACGGCGCAGCCGCCTTCGCTTGCGCCCCGCGCTCTGATAGACTGGCGCGCATGTGCGGCCGCTTTGCCATTACCTTGCCTAATGACGCCATGGCACGCGCCTTTGCGGCGCGGCCTGCCAATGACCTGCCAGAGGTGCCGCGCTACAATATCTGCCCGACCCAACCCATTGCCGTGGTCACCAGTCGCGACGGCCGGCGCCATGTTGGGCCGATGCGCTGGGGCTTCCTTCCGCGCTGGTACAAGACTGCGGCAGACGGCCCGCTGCTGATCAATGCCCGCGCCGAGACGATCGCGCAGAAGCCCGCCTTTGCCGAAGCGGCCCGCCAGCGCCGCTGCCTGATCCCGGCATCCGGGTTCTACGAGTGGACGAAAGACACCGAAGGCCAGCGCCTGCCCTGGTTCATCGCATCGCGGACAGATGAGATGCTCGCTTTCGCGGGGATCTGGCAGGACTGGATTCAGGGCGATCAGCGCCATGTGACCTGCGCCATCGTGACCTGCGCGGCCAATGACGCGATGGCGCAGATCCATCACCGCATGCCGGTGATCGTGGCGCCCGAGGACTGGTCGCTCTGGCTGGGCGAGGCCGGTCATGGCGCGGCAGGGCTGATGCGCGCGGCCCCCGAGGGCGCGCTGCGCTGGCATAGAGTGGATCGCCGCGTGAATTCCAACCGGGCAGAAGGGGCCGCGTTGATCGCGCCGCTGGGGTGAGGTCTGCCGCAATCAAGCGCAGGCCCGCTACTGCGCGCCCCAATCGGCCCCCTGCATCTCGCGCAACCGGCTTGCGGTGCGCTCGAACTCGAACGCGCCAGCGCCTTCGGTGTAAAGCTGTTCGGGTTGCGCCGCAGCGGAGGCGATCAGCCGCACTTGCGCTTCATAAAGCGCGTCGATCAGGGTCACGAAGCGCTTGGCCTCGTTGTAATTCGACGCTGAAAGATAGGGGATATCTTCGAGGATCAGCACCCGCAGCGCCTGCGCAATGGCCAGATAATCGCCTGGCCCCAGCGGCTGACCGCAGAGATCCCAGAAACTCGCGCGCCCGACCCCGTTATGGGCCGCAGGCACCACCACGGCCCGCCCCTTGACCTGCAAGCGCAGCGGCTGGCCCGGATCATGGCCGGTCAACTCGTCCCAGAACCGTGCGATCTCGGCGCGGGCGGCGGCATTGGCGGGCGTGAAAAAGACCTGCGCGCCCGCCAGCCGGTGCTGGCGATAGTCCGTTTCGGCCTGCAACTCATGCACCACCATCCGCGCCTTGATCATCTCGATGAAAGGGACAAACAGCGCCCGGTTCAGCCCGTCCTTATAAAGGTCATCGGGCACCCTGTTTGAAGTGGTGACAATCGCCACCCCCGCCGCCATCAGACGCTCGAACAAGCGCCCGACCAGCATCGCATCGGTGATATCGGTGATCTGCATCTCGTCAAACGCCAGCAGCCGGACCTCGGCGGCGACCTTGTCGGCCACTGGCACCAGCGCATCTTCGACCCCGCGCGCCCGCGCCGCATGCAGCCCAGAATGGATTTCCTGCATGAAAGCGTGGAAATGCACGCGCCGCTTGGGCACATCGCCCGCATGGACCACAAACAGGTCCATCAGCATCGACTTGCCACGCCCGACCCCACCCCAGAGATAGAGACAGGGCGGCGGCTCGGGTTTGCTGCGCCCCAGCAGCCCGCGCAGCCCCCCGGATTTCGGCGCAGGCCGGTTCAGATAGGCAAGGATCGGCTCGAACAGGGGCAAAGCCGCGCGCTGTGCCGCATCCGGGCGCAGCGTGCCGGTTTCAACCCTGGCATCATAGCTCTGTAACAGCGTCGCAGTCATGGCGCGCTCAATACGCCAAAGCCTGTCCCCGCGAAAGCCCCGTCAACACCTTGCCAGCCCCGCCCGGGCGCGATAGTTTTCCCGCAAGACCGCAGCACATCATGGAGACAGCCCGATGGACGATCCGAAAACGCTGGTATCGACCGACTGGCTTGCCCAGCATCTCGAAGACCCTGATCTGCGCATCCTGGACGCCAGCTGGTATCTGCCGCAAATGGGCCGCGATGCGCGCGCCGAATATGAGGCAGGCCACATCCCCAATGCGCGGTTTTTTGACATTGACGAGATCAGCGATACGCGCTCCAGCCTGCCGCATATGGCGCCACCGGTCGAGAAATTCATGTCGCGCATGCGCGCGATGGGCGTGGGCGACGGGCATCAGGTCGTGATCTATGACGGGATGGGGCTGTTTTCTGCCGCCCGCGTCTGGTGGCTGTTCCGGCTGATGGGCAAGGTGGATGTGGCCGTGCTCGATGGCGGCTTTCCCAAATGGCAGGCCGAGGGGCGCGAGGTCGAAGACCTGCCCCCGATGCTGCGTGAGCGCCATATCACAGTCCAGCGGCAGGCGCATATGGTCAAGGATGTCAGCCAGGTTGCCGCTGCCGTGAAGCTGCGCGACTGGCAGATCCTCGATGCGCGCCCCGCCGACCGGTTTCGCGGCGAACTGCCAGAGCCGCGCGAAGGATTGCGCGCAGGCCATATGCCCGGCGCGCTGAACCTGCCCTTCATGCAGCTTCTGAACCCGGACGGCACGATGAAACGCGGCGACGCGTTGCGCGCGGCCTATGAGGGCGCGGGCGTCGATCTGGACCGTCAGATCATCACGACCTGCGGCTCTGGTGTGACGGCTGCGGTGCTCAGTCTGGGGCTGGAAATCCTCGGCCACCGCGCGCATGCGCTCTATGACGGCTCCTGGGCCGAATGGGGGCAATTCCCCGATCTGAAGGTCGAAACCGGATGACCACCCGCCGCGCCGGAGAAGAGGTCAGCTACACGGTCAGCTTCCTCGAGATGACCGCGCGGCCCCGTTACGGCTGGCCCGTAACGCCTACGGCCATGACCGGCGCATTGCTGAAAGCCGAGAGACCGCCGGTCTGGTATTTCCGCGCGCTCTATGACGCGGTCGGGCGCGATTACGCCTGGACCGATATTCATGCGCGCGAAGATCCTGACATCGCCGATTGGCTGAATGACTCGCGTGTGGCGCTCTATTCGCTGATCGATCATGGCTGGCCGAAGGGGTTCTTCCTGCTCGACTGGCGGGAAGGGGACAGCTGCAGTCTGGCCTATTTCGGGCTTGTGCCCGAAGCCGTCGGGCGCGGGCTCGGGGCGTGGATGTTGCGCACTGCAATCCTGACGGGCTGGGCCATCGACGGCATCACCCGGCTGGAGGTCAATACCTGCACGCTCGACCATCCGCGCGCGCTGATCCAGTATCAGCGCCACGGCTTCACCTTGACCCACCGTGAGGAGCGCCGCCGCATGCTGACCCGCGACTGGACGCCGGTTGGAAAGTGACCCCCGATGTTTGAAACGCTGCCCGCCCCGAAACTTGATGCGATCATCGCGCTGATGCAGGCCTATGCCGCTGATCCGCGCGCGGGCAAGATCGACCTGGGCGTGGGCGTCTATCGCGACGAGGACGGGCGCACGCCGGTCATGGCCGCCGTGAAAGCTGCCGAAGCGCAGATCCTTGAGGCGCAGGAAAGCAAGAGCTATCTGGCGCTCGCAGGCGACACGGCGTTTCTGAAACAGATGGAAGCGCTCTTGCTGGGCGGGGCTGTGCCCTCGGCGCGGGTGGCGGCCGTTGGCGCGCCCGGCGGCACATCTGCCGTGCGCCAGATTTGCGAACTTATCCGCAGTGCCCGGCCTGACGCCGTGATCTGGGTCAGCGCGCAGACCTGGCCCAACCATCTGCCGCTGATCCGCGCTGCAGGGCTTCGGGCGCAGTCCTATCGCTATCTCGACGCGAAGGGCGGCGGGCTGGACCGGGAGGGGCTGTTCGCCGATCTGGAACAGGTCAGCGCGGGCGATGTGGTCTTGCTGCATGGCTGTTGCCACAACCCCACAGGCGTCGATCTGAGCGCGCAGGACTGGGCCGAAATGGCTGCCCTTCTGGAGCGCCGGGGCGCTGTGCCCTTCATCGACATGGCCTATCAGGGCTTTGGCGAAGGGCTCGACGCGGATGCGGGCGGGCTGCGCCACCTTGCGGCGCGGCTGCCCGAACTGCTGGTCGCGGCGAGCTGTTCCAAGAATTTCGGCCTCTATCGCGAACGGGTCGGGATCGCGATGGCCATCGTGGACCCGGCGCAGCGCGACACGCTGGCCGCTGCTCTGGCAGGGCTGAACCGTCAGGCCTTCGCCTTTCCGCCTGATCACGGAGGGCGGGTTGTCAGCACGGTCCTTGGCGACGCAGCGCTGCGCCACCAGTGGCAGACGGAACTGGACGCCATGCGCCAGCGCGTGCAGGAAAACCGCCGCGCGCTCGCGCGCGCGTTGCGCGATGCCACAGGTTCAGACCGGTTCGCAGGCGTGGGCCATGCGCAGGGCATGTTCTCGATCCTGCCGCTCACCGCGGATGAGATCAGCGCACTGCGCGCAGGGCATGGCGTCTATGTGCTGGGCGATGGGCGCGCGAATATGGCCGGGCTGTCAACGCGCAATATCGCGGCCTGCGCCGCTGCCATCAGTGCTGTCACCCGCTGAAAACGCTGGGCGGGGCGCAATTATTAGCGTCAGCAAGTGATCTGCCCGCAAGATGTAGCGCGGCGCCAGCGCCAGACCTGCGGGCAGCGTCGGATGCAGGGCGTCGGTCAGATGCAGCAGCAAAGCACGGCCTTCGAGATCGCGCGCGACCTCGGCGGCGTCAAAGCCAAAGATTCGCCCGACTGTCGGATAGAGCGCCTTGAAAATCGTCTCTTTCGCCGAAAACATCAGCGTCGCGGCCTGATCGGCAGGCAGACCAAGGCCCTGCTGCGCCAGCATCCGCTCCGGCCCTGATAGGCACCGGTCCATGATCGCCCTGAGTGCCGCGCCTTGGGCGATATGCTCGAGATCGATGCCGCAGATCAGATCTGCGCGCCGGGTCACCAGACAGGCGCAGCGCTGGCCGCTATGAGTGATCGACCCGGCCAAACCCGCAGGCCAGAGTGGCGCGCGGCCCGGACCGATGACAATCTCCTGCGGCGCAACGCCCAGCGCTTCGGCCCCCAGCGCTGCGACAAGACGCCCTGCGAGAAACTCGGCCGCGCGTTTGTCTGCCATCCGGTCGAGGGCCTGGGGTATGGACATGCCGAAGACCTCGAACAGGCGCGGATCGGCGCGCAGCGGATCAAAACGCGCCTCGATCAGAACAGCCCCCTGCGCGGGCAGAGGGATGATCTCGATCTCATTCAAAAAACCCTGAGTTCTGGTAACGGCAGTCACTGACAACATGGCCTAACTCGGTCCCCCTGGAGCGCGCCACAATGGTGCGCACCTGTATCCCTGCGCGGAATTCGACGCAAAACAAGCGTGATTCTGCCCCATATGACCGCGATTGACGTCATGCGGAACGACAATCAAGCCCGCCGACCAAGAATGTTGCCGGAAGCCTGTGCAACAGCGCATCGACGCTGGGGCCATGGTGACTTTTTCCAGCCACATCCGCAGACTGCTCTGGACTTACCTGCGCCTCAGACCGTAAACAAATTGTTAACTTTTAGTAATAATCGTTAACTCGATTAGCGTTAGACCGGGGGTCCCAAGATGTTTGACAAAGATTCTAACCCGAAAGACCAAAACCTGTCCCGGCGTCTCTGCGACATCGCGGTTGTAGGGTTGAGCGGACGCTTTCCCGGTGGGGCCAATTCGCCTGCGCAATTGTGGGAGTTCCTTGTCGAGGGTCGGGATGCTGTGGGCGAAGCGGCCGGCGATCGCTGGGATCTGGGCTGGCACAACGCGAATGCAGAACGTAACGACCGCGTCTATACCCGATCCTGCGGCCTGCTGGACCAGATCGACGGGTTTGACGCCGATTTCTTCGGCATTTCCCCGCGCGAAGCCAAACAGATGGACCCCCAGCAACGGCTTTTGCTGGAGCTGGCTTGGGAAGCCTTTGACGATGCAGGCATCCCGCCACGCAGCACCGCGGGCACCAATACCGGCGTTTATGTCGGCATTTCCAGCAATGACTATTCGCAACTCGATGGCGAAAGCATGCCGGATGCCTATTCCAACACTGGCGTGTCCTTCAGCATTGCCGCGAACCGGCTGTCCTATGTCTTCGACCTGCATGGCCCAAGCATCGCCCTTGACACTGCCTGTTCATCGAGCCTTGTCTGTATCCATCAGGCCTGTCGCGCGATCCGCAACGGCGAATGTGACGCGGCGCTTGCGGGTGGTGTCAGTGTCCTGTCGCATATCCGGCCCTGGCTGGGTTTCGCGCGCGCATCGATGCTGTCGCCCGATGGGCGCTGCAAGAGCTTTGACGCCAGCGGAAACGGCTATGTCCGCTCCGAGGGCGGAGCGCTGGTGCTGCTCAAGCGACTGGAAGATGCCGAACGCGACGGCGACAACATCCTCGGGGTGATCCGCGCCAGCGGGATCAACTCCGATGGCCGGACGATGGGCCTGTCCATGCCCAGCAGCGACGCGCAAGCCGATCTGCTGGTTGATCTTTATGGCGAGGCCGGGATTGCCCCCGAAGATGTCTTCTATGTCGAAGCCCACGGCACCGGCACCTCGGTCGGTGATCCGCTGGAATGTGCCGCAATCGGCAAGGTTCTTGGCACCCCGCGCGAAGATGGCAGCCGTTGCCATATCGGCTCGGTGAAATCGAATATCGGCCATCTGGAACCAGCTTCAGGCGTGGCGGGTCTGAGCAAGGTGCTCCTTGCGCTCAAGCATCGCATGATCCCTGCAAACCTGCATTTTGACACCCCCAACCCAAAGATCGCATTTGACGACTGGAAACTCTCGGTCGTGGATCAGCCTATCGCGCTGCCGGAGCATCCGGTAACGATCGGGGTCAATTCCTTCGGCTTTGGTGGCACGAATTCGCATGTGATCGTCAAAGAATATCGCCGTAGTGACGCGCCCATCCGACTGCCTGCACCTGCGCATCTGATCCTGTCGGCCAATAGCGAGGCTGCTTTGCGCAGTCTGGCCAGCCAGTATGCGGCCCTGTTGCGCGCCCCCGATGCCGATTATGCGACCATCGCGCATGCCGCCGGGGCCTGCCGGTCGCCGCTGCGGATGCGTCTTGTCGTTGCCGCGGACAGCGCTGGGGACGCCGCAGCCAAGCTTGACGCATGGCTCGACGCCAGCGCGCAGCCCGGCACGGCCACGGGTAGCGCCGAGAAGCCACAGATCCCGACCGCCTTTGTCTATTCCGGCAATGGCCCGCAATGGTGGGGGATGGGCCGCGAGCTGCTGGCCACCAATGCCACGTTCCGCGCCCGGATCGAAGCCGTGGACGCGATCTTCGCGCCGCTCGCGGGCTGGTCGATCCTTGCTGAAATGGCCAAGCCGGAAGCCGATGTGGCGATTGCAAAGACCGAAATCGCCCAGCCCCTGCTCTTTGCCCAGCAGATGGGCCTGACCGCAATCTTCCGCGAGGCGGGGATTACGCCTGCAGCGGTGCTGGGGCATTCGGTAGGCGAAGTGGCCGCCGCCTGCGCCAGCGGGGCGCTGAGCCTGGAGCAGGCGACCCAGGTGATCTACCACCGCTCGCATGAACAGGCCAAGACCGCTGGCATCGGCAAGATGGCCGCGCTCGGTCTTGACCCGGAAGCCGCAAAAGCCGCCATCGCGAAAATCGGCGGCTGGCTGGAGATCGCCGCGATCAATGGCCCGGCCGCCGTGACTGTGGCGGGCGATGAGTCCTGTCTGGCCCGACTGGCGGATCATGTCACCGAAAGCGGCAAATTCGCGCGCGTGCTGCAGCTGGATTATCCGTTCCATACCAGCGCCATGGATCCGATCCGCGACAGCCTGCTGACCTCGCTTGCCGATCTGCAGCCCGCAGACAGCGCGCATCCCTTCATCTCGACTGTGCATGGCGAAATGATCGACGGGCCGCGGCTCGATGCGGGCTACTGGTTCGACAATATCCGCAAGCCGGTGAATTTCCACGGCGCAATCAGCCATTGTCTCAGTGAGCACGGCATCGGCCTTTTCATCGAGATGGGTCCGCATCCGGTGCTGAAGGATTACATCGCCCAGACCGCCCGCGCCGCTGGGGCCGTGGTGAACGCACTTGAGACGTTGCGCCGCCCGGGCAAGGACCGGGAGGAATCCGATACCGCCAATCTTGCCACGGCGATTGCCGCGAGCCTCGCGCATGGGGCCTGTGATCCGGCCGCGATCTACACGCGCCCGTCGCGGATGCCTGCCTTGCCAAGCTACCCTTGGCAGCGTGAGCGGCATTGGCGTGGCGGCGTCGTCCTGCCTGACGGTCCCGCGCGCATCACGCGCGACCACCCGCTGCTGGGCGTCAGCATTCCATCCAATGACGGCACTTGGGAAATGGCGATGGACAAGGTTCTGTTGTCCTATCTCGCCGATCACGTCGTGCAGGACTCAGTCCTGTTTCCGGCAGCCGGCTATGTCGAAATGATGCTGGCAGCGGCCCGTCTGAAATGGGGTGAGGACCGGGTCATCGATCTGGAGACGGTGCAGATCCTGCGCCCGCTGGTCCTTGGCGACCAGAACGATCCGATCGTGCAGACGCTGGTCGATTCGCGCGACAATTCGGTGACGATCAGTTCGCGTCGCGACCGTAGCTCGCGTGACTTTCAGGTGCATCTGCGCGGCCGGCTCAGCCCGCTGGATGACATCGCAGCGCAGCCTGTGGATGTCGCCGCCTTGATGCGCCGCCTGCCGGTCGAAATCGATGCGGCCAAGCATTACGGCGACTCGGCCCAGCGCGGCCTGCAATATGGCCCGCTGTTTCAAGGCATCCAGAGCGTCCGTCTTTCCCCCGCGGACGCCCAACAGCGCGAAGGGCTGGGCATCGTGCGGCTCGATTTCCTGAAAGAGGGCGGGCTGGAGGCGTATCGCGCGCATCCCTCGCTCTTTGACAGCTGCCTGCAAACCATCATCGCGCTGGTCTGCCAGAATGACAAACGCGATATCAGTACGATCCCGGTTGCCTTTGACCGCGTGCGCAGCTTCCGCCCGATCCCGCCCGAAGTGCTGTGCCATGTGGCGATCTCGCGCGAGTCCGATCGCTCGGTGGTCGCGACTTTCACGCTGATGACCCCCGATGGCGAGGTCGTGATGCAGATGGACGGGGCGCGCTGCCAGAAAGCCAACCTGACCGGCAAGGTAACCTCGCCGCTGACATCCGAGTGGTGGCGGCCTGATACTGTCGTGGTGAAATCCCACGGCCTGCCCGCCCTTCCCAACCCGGCAGAACTTGAACCCGCGCCGGTGATGGTCGCGGATATCGGGGCGACGCTCGACAAGCTTGCCAGCATGTATGCGATGCGGGCCATTGATGCGCTGCTTGAGAATGAGACGAGCTTCACGCTGGCCAGCCTCGCGCGGCGGGCGCGGATCAAACGCGCGCAGGGCGCATTGCTGGCTCAGGTGCTCGACATGGCCGAAGAAACGGGCCTGTTGACCCGCGACGGGCAGTCCTATACCCGTGCTGCAGGCGAACTGCCACTTGTCGATGCGCTTTGGGCAGAGGCGTTCCGCAATAATCCCTCGCATCAGGCAGAATTGTTGCTGATTGCGCAACAAGGTGACGCCTTGCTTGCGCGACTGCGCGGTGCGGATGACACGCCGTCCGATGCAGCGCTGCTGGAACAATTGCACGACACAGCCCCGTTTGCGGCCGAGACCAACCAGCTTGCCCTTACAGGGCTCGCGGCGCTGGTCGCGCAATGGCCCGAAGACCGGCCGATGCGGATCCTCGAACTCGGCGGCGGCACGGGCGGGCTGACCTCCTGGCTGTTGCCGATCCTACCTGCAGAGCGCGCCGATTATCTGTTCACCGACACGTCCGAAGCGCATGTCGCCAAGGTCGAGCGACGCCTCGGCGCCCACAAGTTCCTGCGCAGCGCGACGATCGACCCCGGCCGGGCGCTTGCCGATCAGGGACTGGCCCTTGGCTATTTCGATCTGGTAATCTGCAGTGGGCAAGCGCTTGGCACAGCGCAAGGTGCCGTGATGCTTGAAGAGTTGCAAACGGTCATGGCCGAGGGCGCAAAGCTCATGGCGCTCGTGCCCCGGACGGGGGCCGCAGCAAGCCTGCTGCTGGGCACCGCCGCGCCATTGGATGCCGATATCCTGCAGGATGCTGGCTTCGCGGATGTGAGCCGCTTCAGCCTCGGTCGCGCGGCGCTCTATCTGGGCACGGCGACCCGCAGCGCGCCGACAGCCACGCCCGAGATCACCCCGACATCGTTGCTGATCGTCGCGGAAAACCCCGTGGGCTTCGCGCAATCCCTGCAGGCCGAGCTACAAGGCGCGGGCCACGCGGTCACGCTGACCGGCTTTCCCGCACAGGCTGAGGGAGAGGCCGCCATTAAGACGCTGCGCGATGCGCTTGCCGCGTCGCATGCCCAGAACGTCGTGCTTCTGGGCGACGCCCAGCCCCGCGCCTGCCTGCATCACGCACAAACCCGCCGCGCACTCACTGCTGTCGCGCTGACCGCCGCGATGGAACTCACCCGACAGGATCGCGATTGCAGCTTGAGTATTGTGACCCGGGGTGCCTTTCCCACCGCCAATGGGGCCGCGCCGCGCGATCCGGCCGAAGCTGCGCTCTGGGGGCTGGGTCGGGTGATCGGCAATGAGCATAGCGGGCTGGAGCCACGCCTGATCGATCTGCATGACCCCGAAGACGCTGCCACGCTGGCCGCGGAACTCGCGCGCCGCGATGCGGAAACCGAGGTGCAGCTTTGTGGCGGGCATCGCTATGTCAACCGCGAACGGCTGACCACGCTTGCCGATGAGGCACGGCATGCCGGGCTGACCGCAACTGATTACGCGCTGGATTTCGTGCCCCAGGGCGGGCTCGATTCGCTGCATCTGCGCGAATTGACCCGCAACGCCCCGCAGGGCGATCAGATTGAGATCGCGGTGAAAGCCGCCGGTCTGAACTTCCGCGATGTGCTCTGGTGCATGGGAATGCTGCCCGAAGAGGCTGTCGAACACGGGTTTTCCGGCCCGACGATCGGGATGGAATGTGCCGGGATCGTCACCCGCGTCGGACCCGAGGTCACCCATGTCAGCCCCGGCGACCGCGTGATGGCTTTCGCCTCGTCCTGTTTCGCGACCCATGTCACGACCGCGGCGAAATCAGTGATGCGCATGCACGACACGATTACGTTCGCCCAAGCCGCGACGGTGCCAACCGTGTTCCTGACGGCCTGGTACGGGCTGGATTATCTGGCACGGCTGGAGCCGGGCGAGACGATCCTGATCCATGGGGCCGCAGGGGGTGTCGGGTTGGCGGCGATCCAGATCGCGAAGCAGAAAGGGGCGATTGTGATCGGCACTGCCGGTTCACCGATGAAACGGCGGATGCTGGCCCTTCTCGGGGTGGATCATGTGCTCGATTCGCGCAGTCTGGCTTATGCCGACAAGGTCATGGACATCACCGGCGGCAAGGGGGTCGATGTGATCCTGAACTCGCTGGCGGGCGAGGCGATCCTGAAAAACCTCAACATCCTCAAGCCCTTCGGGCGATTCCTGGAAATCGGCAAGCGCGATCTCTATGACAATAGCCGCATCGGGCTGCGCCCGTTCCGCAACAACCTGTCCTATTTCGGGATCGATGCCGACACGCTGCTGATCGAGCGCCCGGCCCTTGCCCAGCGCTTGTTCGAGCAGGTGATCGCGCAATTTTCCGCCGGCACGCTCAAACCCTTGCCGCATCAGGTCATTCCGATTTCGCGGGCCTCCGAAGCTTTCCGGGCCATGCAAGGGTCGCGTCATGTCGGCAAGCTGGTCGTGTCGCTGGAACTCGATCGCCCCGAAGACCTGTATGTCGTTCGCCAGAGCAGTCAGGTCCGCCCTGGCGGCACCTATCTGGTCACGGGCGGTCTGGGCGGCTTCGGGCTGGCCACGGCGAAATGGCTGGTCGCACAAGGCGCTGACGCGCTGGCGCTGGTGTCGCGCAGCGGGGCCACCCGCGATGAGGCGAAAGCCGCCATCGCGGAATTCGAGAGCGCCGGGATTCAGGTGCGCAGCTTTGCTGCCGATATCGCGGACCCGGCTCAGGTCGCGCAGATCGTGGCGACCATCCGCACAGAGATGCCGCCACTGATCGGCATCATTCATTCTGCCGCCGTGATCGAGGACGCGCCCATCCAGAACATTGAGGCGGGGCAACTCGCCCGCGTCTTTCTGCCCAAGATGATGGGGGCATGGAACCTGCATCAGGCCACGCTGGACGATCCGCTCGAAACCTTCGTGTTCTACTCCTCCTCTTCCGCCGTGGTCGGCAATCCCGGCCAGGGGGCCTATGTTGCGGCCAACCTCTATCTCGATGCGCTGGCGATGCTGCGGCGGGCACAGGGGCGTCCTGCACTGGCCATCGGCTGGGGCGCGATCCGCGATGTGGGCTTCCTGACCCGGCACGAAAACGTGCGCGACATGCTGAAAACGCGGACAGGTCTGGACGCAACCCCAGCGGGAGAGGCGCTGGAGGATCTGGGCCGCACCTTGGCGGCTGGATCATCCCGCGTCAGTGTTGCGCGCTTCGACCTGCAGCGCCTGCATCAGATGTTGCCGGCCGCCCGCGTGCCGCGCTTCCTGCCCATCGTTCCAAGCGACGCGACCGCGATGCTGCAGGCCGATGAGACCCTTGCCGATCTTCTGGCAGGTATGCCCGAGGCCGAGCAGCGCGGGTTCATTCTGGAACGGATCGTCGAGATCGCAGCGCGGGTTCTCGGCACGAACGCAAGCCAGATCAACCCGCAACAGGCGCTTGGCGATCTGGGTCTCGATTCGCTGATGGCCGTCGAGCTCGCCGGATCGCTGGAACGCGATGTCGGCCAGTCCATTCCCGTGATGCAATTGCTGGGGGCAGACTCTCTCATTGCTGTGGCGGAGTATGTCGCCAAGCTGCTCGGGGTCAACGCAGACGAGGGCAGCACTCCTGATGCGCCCGAACAGTCCGATCGCAACGCGGCCTGACCAGCGCCCTGCTCTCGCCGATTTGGTGAGGGCAGGGCATCCCACACGGCACGGGCATGCGATGCCCGGCGTGCAACGCAGGCAAGACACAACCAAGCGCGTTGCGTGCCATTCTGACGTCTTGATGGGAAAATGGTGGGCGACCCTGGAATCGAACCAGGCGTGGGTCTCCCCGGCGGAGTTACAGTCCGCTGCCGCACCTTGCAGCCCGTCGCCCTAAGCCTCGCTCGAATACCGAAGCCCCCCACAAGCGTCAAGGGCTAAAACACGCTTGCGCCCAACCGCCCGCATGGCCCATTGTCGCGGGCGCAAGCCAAGGGGAAAACCCATGAAAAAACCCACATGGGTGATCGATAAGGAAAAGGCCCGCCGCGCGAGCGCGCAGGAGACACTGTGGCTTTTCGGCCTGCACGCGGTGGAGGATGCGCTGCGCAACCCCGCACGCGACAAGCGCCGCCTGATCTTGACACGCAACGCCGCAGACAAGCTGGCCGATGCCGTCGCGGTGTCGGGGCTGGAGCCAGAGATCAGCGATCCGCGCAAATTCGCAGCCCCCCTCGATGCGCAAGCCGTGCATCAGGGCGCGGCGCTGGAGGTCCGCCCGCTGGCCTGGGGATCGGTGTCGCAGGTCTGCGCGCCCGAAGGTGCACGCGGGCTGGTGGTGCTCCTTGACCATGTCAGCGATCCGCATAACGTGGGCGCAATCCTGCGCTCGGCGGAAGTCTTCGGCGCAAAAGCCGTCATCGCGACCCAACGCCACGCTGCCCCCGAGACTGGCGCGCTCGCCAAGACGGCCAGCGGCGCGCTGGAGCGGCAACCTTACCTGCGCATCCGCAACCTGGCCGAGGAGATGGAGGCGCTGAAGGCCATGGGCTATGTGCTCCTGGGTCTCGACGGGACCGGCGATGTGACACTGGCCGAAGGGCTGGCACGGTTTCCGCCGGGACCGATTGCGGTGGTGCTGGGGGCCGAGGGGCCGGGCCTGCGCGACAAGACCCGCGCGACCTGTGATTTGATCGTGCGGGTGCCGAGCGCCGGCGACTTTGGCTCGCTCAATGTGTCGAACGCAGCGGCGGTGGCGCTTTATGCGGCGCATATGGCGCAATGACCCTGCGGATCGGTTCGGCGCAGCTGAATGCCGAAATCATGCCCTATGGTGCGCGGTTGCATCAGGTGTGGCTGGAGCGCGCGGGGCTCGTCGCAGGGCTGCCGACGCGGGCAGCTTACCAGAACGACACCAGCTATCGCGGCGCGGTGGTCGGCCCAGTGGCAGGACGGCTGTCAGGCGCGCAGGCGATGATCGGGGATATGCTCTGGCGGTTTGATCCGAATGAAGGCACGCAACTTCTGCATGGCGGCGCAGCGGGCTTTCACGCGCGCGACTGGCAGATCGCGGATCAGGGGCCGGAGCATGTGACTTTCGCGCTGGATCTCGGGCATTGCGAAGGCGGCTTTCCGGGACGCCGGCGGGTGGAGGCGCGCTATGCCGTGAACGGCCTGACGCTGCGCCTCGATCTGGCGGCTAGGACAGATCGGCCCACGCTGATGAACCTCGCGCCACATGTCTACTGGAACCTGACCGGTGGCGCGGACCTGACCGGGCATCACCTGCGCGTCGCAGCGGATCATATGCTGCCGCTCGACGCGCGGCTCTGCCCTGTCGGACCACCTGTTCCGGTCAGTGGCGATCTGGACCTGCGCGCAGGACGGCTTCTCAGCGCGGGGCCGGGTTATGACGATTGCTTTTGCCTGTCTGCCGCACCCGAGGCGCTGCGCCCTGTCGCATGGCTCAGCGCGCCCGGCGCGCCTGCGCTGGAGCTTGCGACGACCGAGCCCGGCCTTCAGGTCTATGATGCAGCGCCGACCCGTTATGGCATCGCGCTGGAAAGCCAATGCTGGCCTGACGCCCCGAACCAGCCCGGCTACCCGTCGATCCTGCTCACCCCGCAAGACGGCACGCGCGTCCAATCGACCGAATGGCGTTTCACCTTGCCCAAGGAGAACTGACGATGCGCAGACTTGCCCTTCTGCTCTGTCTTGGGCTTGCTGGCTGCGCCACCGTCACGCGTGAGGAATGTCTTGCGGGCGACTGGACAGCCATCGGCACACGCGACGGGGCCGAAGGGCGCGAGGCCAGCGCCATTTTCGCCCGCCACCAAAGCGCCTGCGCGCGCGTCGATGTGACCCCGGACCGCGCGGCGTGGCAGACCGGCTATGACGCCGGACTGCGGCAGTTCTGCACCCCCCTGGGGGGCCTGCGCGCGGGCGAGGCGGGCCGGCCTGATCGGGGCCTCTGCCCGGCATCTGCGCAGCGCGGGTTTCAGACGGGTTATGCTCTGGGCTTCAGCGCCCATCGCCAGCGCGCCCGGATCAGCGATATCGAGCAAGAGATCAGCACCTTGCGCGCGCGCAATCGTCAACTGGCCAGCACCGACCCATTGCCTCGCGAATGGCATCTCAACCAGTCCGAACTTCTGTCGCTGCGGCTGGACCTGACCCTTGCGCGCACAGAACTCGCTCGGATCGAGCGTGAAATCCGGGTGTTCAGGGCAGCGCAATAGGGGCGCGCTCGCCGGTCAGCACGCGGCGCAGCACCAGCGGATAGAGCTGATGCTCGAAGGGCAGGATGCGCGCGGCGAGCGTCTCGGGCGTGTCACCGGGCAGGATCGGCACGCGCGCCTGGCCCAGGATCGGGCCATCATCGAGCGCGGCCGTGACCTCGTGGACGGTGCACCCGGCCTCTGCATCCCCGGCGGCAATCGCGCGGGCATGCGTGTCGAGGCCCTTGTATTTCGGCAAAAGCGAGGGGTGGATATTCAGCATCCGGCCCTCGAAACGGCCCACGAAATCGGCGGTCAGCACCCGCATGAAGCCCGCAAGCGCGATCAGATCAGGCTGCGCGGCGTCCAGTTGGTCCAGCATCGCCGCTTCAAATGCAGCGCGGTCCCCCCGAAACGGGCGGTGATCGACCACGGCGGTCGGAATGCCCAGCCCCTGCGCTTTCGCCAGACCGCCCGCCTGCGGATCATTGCATAGCACCAGACAGGGCCGCCCCGGATGGTCGCCCTGCATGGATTGCGCCAGCGCGACCATGTTCGAGCCCGACCCCGAGATCAGGATCGCGACGCGGCTGCTCACACCAGCGCGCCTGTGTAGCGGATGCCTGCTTCTGCCGTGACAGCCCCGAGGCGATGGACCCGCTCGCCCTCAGCGGTCAGGAGTGCCGACAGCGCCGCGGCCTGATCCGCAGCGACGACCAGCACCATACCGATCCCTGCGTTGAATGTCTTGAGCATCTCCGCTTCCGCGATGCCACCTTCGCGCGCCAGCCAGTCGAACACCGGCGGCAGGCTCCATGCGCCCAGATCAATCTTGGCCCCCATGTCGTCGGGCAGCACGCGGGGCAGATTTTCGGTCAGCCCGCCGCCTGTGATATGGGCCAGCGCATGCACCCCGCCCGCCCGGATCGCCGCCAGCGCGGGCCGCACATAAAGCCGCGTGGGCGCGAGCAGTGCAGCGCCAAGCGTGGTGTCCGCGAAAGGCGCGGGCGCGTCCCAGTCGAGCCCTGTGCGTTCGACAATCTTGCGCACCAGACTGTAGCCATTGGAATGCACCCCGTCCGAGGCCAGCCCAAGCAGCACATCGCCCGCCTGCACCCCTGCGGGCAGGTCCGCGCCGCGTTCCATCGCGCCCACCGCAAAACCCGCCAGATCGAAATCCTTGGCGTCATACATGCCCGGCATCTCGGCGGTCTCGCCCCCGATCAGCGCGCAGCCGGAGCGTTTGCAGCCCTCGGCAATGCCCGTGATGATGCGGGTCGCCGCCGCGACATCAAGCTTGCCGGTTGCGAAATAGTCGAGAAAGAACAAAGGCTCCGCGCCCTGACAGACCAGATCATTGACGCACATGGCGACCAGATCAATCCCGATCGTGTCGAGATGCCCCGTGTCGATCGCAATCCGCAGCTTCGTGCCCACCCCATCGGTCGCCGCGACAAGGATCGGATCGCTGTAGCCCGCAGCCTTCAGGTCAAAGAGCGCGCCGAAGCCCCCCAGCCCTGCCATGACACCGGAGCGCGCCGTCGCCTTGGCGGCGGGTTTGATCGCTTCGACCAGCGCATTGCCCGCATCTATATCGACCCCGGCCTGCGCATAGCTCAACCCGTTCTTGCCTTCTGCCATGTTCAAGCCTTTCGCGTCATCGCTCCACTGTGCCGCGCGGATACCCGATCCGGGGTCACAGAGCAAGCTGACAGCCGCGCTTGAATCCAAGGGCATAGCGCCTAAGTCACATTCAAAGATATAAATCTGAAGGAGTGACCATGACCGAGACATCGACCCCATCGCCCATCGTGCGGGCCTTTTTCGACCGTCCGACCGGCAGCCTGCAATATGTCTTTCATGACCCTGCGACCAAACGCGGCGCGATCATCGATCCGGTGTGGAACTTCTATCCCGAAGCGGGGGCCGTGACGACCGAGAGCGCTGACGAGATCCTCGCCTATGTCGAAGCCGAAGGGATCGGGATCGACTGGGTGCTCGACACCCACCCCCATGCCGACCATTTCAGCGCCGGGCCGTATCTGGCCGGAAAACTCGGCGTGCCGCATGGTATCGGCGCGAAGGTTACAGGCGTTCAGAAACTCTGGAAAGACATCTACAACCTGCCCGACGACTTTCCCACGGACGGGCGGCAATGGGACCGGCTCTTTAATGAGGGCGACGCATTCATGGTCGGTGAAATTCCCGTCAAGGTGATGTTCTCGCCCGGTCACACGATGGCGTCGATCACCTATGTCGCGGGCAATGCGGCTTTCGTGCATGACACGCTGATGATGCCTGCCTCTGGCACCAGCCGCGCGGATTTCCCCGGCGGCAGCACCGAGGCGCTGTGGGACTCGATCCGCGCGATCCTTGATCTGCCCGCGCAGACGCGGCTTTACATTGGCCATGATTACCCCGACGAGGGTGACGCCCCGAAATATATGGCCACAGTTGCGGAACACCGGCTGTGCAACCGGCATGTGAAGGACGGCATCGGCCGCGCCGAGTTCATCGCGCTGCGCGACGCGCGCGATGCGACCCTGAAGCTGCCTGCGCGTATGCTCGACGCGTTGCAGGTCAATATCCGCGGGGGCCGCCTGCCGGACCCGGACGCTTCCGGTCAGATCTTCCTGCGCAAACCCATCGGTGCGTTCGATCCGCGCTGAGGAACGCGTCTTGACCGGCTGCGGCTTTGCGCATAGCACTCGGAACAGGTCGGGCCTGTAGCTCAATTGGTTAGAGCAGAGCGCTCATAACGCTTTGGTTGGGGG